>NZ_JBVAXK010000010.1:0-209679 GCF_055419285.1 Mycobacterium sp. IDUB_28
ATGTTCGCGGTAGAGGAATCGTGTCCTAACTTTCACAACGAATAGCGCACGTCCGGAATACGCGCACTCCGCCAGTAGCGTGCCAGCACACCGTCTTCACACCGGCGCGCGGGCCCCAGTGCCGATCACTGAATCTCGATGGGCGTTGAAACCCGGTCAGCAGGAAGTGCGGACGTAAATGTGCCGGCCGTGCTGGACGGCCTGGCGGAACAGCGGCTGCAGCAGCGCCATCACCTCCGCGAGCTCGCCGGCGGTGACTTGTCCGGCGAACTCTTCGATCTGCGACCAAGGCTGCAGTGCGGCGCCGAGTTGCTCGGGGCCGGCGGCCGCGATCAACGCGGTGGTGTTATCGGCGATCCGGTCGACGAACACGTTCCACGGCTCGTCGTCGTGGGCAACGACAACGCCGTGGTCGGGACGGTCCATCAACTGCGAGGTCGTTGTCTCGTGGCCAGACGAATTCATCAGCAGGGCTTCAAGACTGACTAACTCAGTGATCGGACACATCCCGATGACCCCGCGCTCAGCCGAGCCGAGCAGCAACGCCCCCTGCTCATCATCATCGCGCACGAAATATTCATGGACGACTCCCACAGAAACGCAGCCTATCTCCCCAACTGACCAGTGGGGCGCTGCGGTCCTTCGGCGAGCTAACGCTCATCCCCGGATGGGGGAGCGGCGTCGACGAGCTGATACAGCGGGTTTACTGCTGCAGCGGAACGGGTTTCGGCCCCTGCGGCGCTGACGTAGCGCTGGGATGTGGCCATGGATTCGTGTCCGAGAAGCCGCATGAGGGTGTAGACGCTGATGTTGGTGTTGGCCAGCTCGGTGGCGTAGGTGTGGCGCAGGGCGTGCACGAGGGCGCCGGGATTGCGGTGAGCGTCCGGGCCGGCCAATTTGAATGCGCGCAGGATCCGGTATTGCAGTTCCCCGCGAGTGATTCGTTGTCCGTTGACGCCGACGAACAGCGGTGCTGTGGCAGGCCAGCGGCGCAGAACCGGAACGTCGCCGGCCTGCCGGCGGCGGGTGGTGGCGGGGAATCGAGCGCCGCGACTGCCCAGGTAGTCACCTAAGACGTCGAGCAGCGCTGCTTCGATCGGGATAGCGCGGTCCTTATTACCCTTGCCGCGCACGTGGATCACCCCACCCTGGTCGGCGAGGCGGACATCGCCGATGTTGGCGGCGCGCAATTCGCCGGCGCGAAGACCCGTGAGCAGGGTGGTCAAAATGAGGGCGCGGTCGCGTTCGGGCCATTCGTTGCGCAGTTTCGTCTCACCGTGGTCGGCGACGGCATCTACGAGGGCCTTGGCGGCCGCGGCGGGAAGTGACTTCGGGAGATTTTTGGCGACCTTGGGTCTGCCCACGAATTGCATCGGGTTGGCCTCGAGGAGCTCGGCGGTAAACAGATAGCTGCACAGCGTGTTCCACGTCGACCAGCAGCGCCGGATAGACGCCGCCTCACGGGAGGCGGCGAACACCGCGAAGGCCTGGCGCATCGAGTCTTTGGTGATCGCGGCACAGTCCAGCGCGCCCAGGTGTTCGGGGCCGCCGGCCAACACGACGGCGATCGCATCGAAATCACGCCGATACGCCGCCACGGTGTGCGGCGAGGGCTTACGGGTGCTCCGGTCAGCCAGAAACGCACGAAACCACTCCGGGCGGTCGGCGTCAGTGCGGACCGGCGGACCTGGCGAGGGTAATTCAGCGGGTGACATAGTTCATGCATAATAGCGGTTATCCATGAATATGGCGCGTCGCCTGGGCAGGGGAGTGTCCGAGCGTTCTGGGGCCAAGACCCGCGATTCCTCGGGCCTGCGCATCACCACAAGGCCGTCCAGGACTACACTGCCCCGAGCGCGGATCAGAGGCATCTCGATGCCACTCCAATGATCATCACCCTTCGACTTTAAGCTGAAGGGACACAAACAGCGACAACACTTTTCACCGTTCAGCGACGGCCGCCGCGTCGGCCGGCTCCGTGGCGATTGCCGAGGTCCACGAGCGGCGGTCGAGTCAGAACGCTAGGCAGCCGCCCTGTCCGATCAGAAATCGTATGCAGGGTCACCGTCGAGGATTCTCGCGAACATCGCTGTCAGCCCTGCGAGGTCGGATTCGGCTCGCGCGGCGTGGCATGCGCTGTGCAACTCGGTCAGGTCGGTCTTCTGCCAGTCGAGGCCGGCGCCGCGTTCTGAGAGGAGGAGGTCGAAGAACTCGCGGGTGGAGCGGCCGTTGCCCTCGCGGAAGGGATGGGCAAAGTTCGCGTAGTCGTACAGGTAGGCGACGGTGCGGGCGAGCTCAGCCTCGGGAACATCCCTGAGCCGGTCGAGCCGGTGGACCTCAGCGGCGACATGAGTCATCGGCTGGCCGATGCTGCCTGGGGGACAGAATGACTCGCCACCCTTCTCGATGCCGACTGTCCGCAGATCACCCGCCCAGACGTAGACGTCTTGAAAGAGCTGACGGTGGATCGCGCGCAGGTATGGCAAATCATATGTACGGTCACCCAGAATTTCGGGGGCCTCACGAAGTTCGATAACCCGAGCCTCGACGAGATCGTTCTCCGCGTCCCGCAGCGCCTCCGTTGTCTCGGCATCGACACGATTCCTCAGAACGTCCGTGCCAGGAATAAAATAACCTCGCCAATTCCGTTCGAGATCGCCGGTATCCCAGGGAGGCGGCACTCCAGGCTCGGCTACGTCAGGTTGTACCGCCGCCGAACGCGATCGCGCAGCTCAGCGGCGGTGATGGTTCCGCGGGCGTAGGCGACCTGGTCGGCGCGCGTGGCGTTGGTGCTGCGGGAACCTTCAAGTTCGGTGCTACGGCGGATCGCCCGCACCACCTTCACCCGGCGCTTGGCCTTCTGCAGCTCGGTCACTCGGAACACCACCTTCAATGGAGTCCCTCCAGGATAGTCGACGCGGCTGACATCGGATGGAAGCGCGGGTGCGCGCGGATGCGTATTTCGGCCGACAGCGAACACCGGCGAAAGGCAGGGTTTCTCGCCTGAGAACTGTCGGTGCCCTCCGCTAGCCTCAAGCTTTGGGCGGGACGCTGCTTTGGGCGCGGGTCCGGAGTGGCCGGGAAAGTGGGAGGTTGCGTGCGCGAATTGCCGTCGCGGGGTGTCGTATTCTGGCCTGTGGGCACCGGGGACAGCACGACCGTCATCATTGACGACGAGGTTGTGTTGCAGGTCGATCTGCACGATATGGCCAAGGCCGATGACGACACCAACCCGGAAGTCCCGGTGGTCGACAAGCTGGCCGATGCCTTGCCTCAAGTCGACGGAAAGCCCTACCTGGCGGTGTTTGCGCTGACCCATGCCGACAAGGACCATTGCCTAGGATTTGCTGATTTGCTGGACCAGGTGCAGATCGGGGAGTTGTGGTCGACGCCGCGGCTGTGGCGCGAGTTCAACGACCCTGACGCCCCCGATCCCTGCGCGGACGCGATCGCCTTCAGGGATGAGTCCGAACGCCGCATCGAGGCGACCAGGGCCGCCCTGGCTACGGGGCACACGCCGGCCAGTGGGGATCGCATCGTGGTGATCGGCTACGACGACGAGCACGGGGCCCACCCCTACGATGAGCTGCCCGACGAGTACAAGGCCTGGCCCGGGCAGGCGTTGACGGTGCTCGACGGGCATGAGTGCGCCGGGCGCTTCGAGGCGTTCGTCCATGCGCCGTTCAAGGATGACTGCGCCGCGGCGCGCAATGAGACGTCGCTGGCGATGCAGGTGACCTTGACCGATGAATCCGGCATCGACGGGAAGGTGCTGCTTTTCGGCGACCTCGCCCACGACACCTTGATGAAGATCTTCAACTACAGCGAGTATCACAACCGCGAGCAGTATCTGGATTGGAATGTGCTTCTGGCGCCACATCATTGCTCGAAAAGGGCGATGTACGAACGCGACGGGGACGGGCAGGAGCACCTGCAGGTCGACGTGCTCAACGCGTTCGAGCGCCACGCCCGGACCGGTTCGGTGATCGTGGCCAGCAGTGCAGTGATTCCCGCCAGTGACGTCGACGGGGCCAACCCGCCGCACCGGATGGCCGCCGACCGGTACAAGGAGACCGCGGAGGATCAGCTGATCTGCACGATGTCGTGGGGTGATGAGGCGGCGCCGTCGCCGGTGGTGTTCGGCGTCGACGCGCTCGGTTCAACTGTGTTGGACGCCAGCATCGCCACCGATACCAAATCCCTGCGCAGCGCGGCACTGGCCGCCGCCGGTGGCCGTTCGCGCCTGGCGGCCGTGGCCGCGGCCGCGGCCACGGTCGCCGACGAGGTCGTCACCGCGATGCCGGGCCTGTACACCGCCGCGGCCGATTCCCGGTCCGGGCCCGAGCGGGTGCGTGAGGCGATCGAGGCGGACCGCGGCGACGCCAAAGCGCCGGATACTCCCGTGGGCTTTGGCCGTTGAGGGAACTGGCACTTCAGCAGCTCGAAGAGCTGGCGGCGGCCAGCGGCGGCGCTGTCACGGTCATCAGCTCACGCGACACTAACGACTATCTGATCATTGACATCTCGTTGGACACCAACGGGATTCGTACGGTGGGTGCCGGCATCAAGGTGCGCCAGCGGGAGCGGTTCGAAATCCGGGTCTCCGACAAGTATCCGTTTCGGCCGCCGTCGGTGTGGGCGAGCCACCGCCGCTGGGCAGGCACCCCGCACGTGCAATGGGCCCGCTACCTGTGCCTGTATGCGGCGTCGTCGGTGGAATGGAACCCCGCTGATGGGGTGCGGGGATTCATCGAACGGCTGACCAGCTGGTTGGAGAACGCCGCTGCCGGCACACTCGATCCTGACGGGCAGCCATTACACCCGCCGGTCACCTATCACGACGAGTGGGTCGGGTTCGTGGTCGTTCACCCCGATGTCGGTGACCGCGTGCCGTGGGGTGACTCGGTCACCCCGGGGCAGACCGCCCAATTGTTCGCTTGGTGCACCAGATCCGGGGACCGGGTGGATGTCGCGGAGTGGATGACACTTCAGGAAATGGGCGCCCGGGTGCTTCGCGACGGTTTCGTGCCCACCGCCGACACAGGACTGCCGTTCATCGTGGCTCCGCTGGTGCTGGCCAGTGATGAACTGTCGATGGAATACCCGGACAAGGGCGCCGATCTGGTGGCCAGCTTGCACGAGTTTGGTTATCCACGTGAGGAACTGCTGTGGTCGATCACCACAGCGGGCACATTTAATACGGCGATCGCCAGGAAGGCCGGTCTCGACAACACCGCGCCCGTGGTGGTGATGCTCGGAACTCCGGCCCGGCGCGCCGAGGGGTCGCGCCGCCTGGCACACGTCACGGCCTGGAAATTCGACGACTTCGGCGCGGAGATCATGGATCTGCTTCGCGAGTTCGAGGATCTCGAAAATGAATCACTGATCGAGAGGGCCACGAAGCTGGCCAATTCGTGGATCGACGACGCCGAGGTCCGCTGGATGGTGATCCATGAAGATCGGCCCGAGGTAACCAACCGTCGCGACGCCAACACCTCGGCGGCATGGCTGCGCGATAAGAAGGTTCTGGTACTGGGATGCGGCGCGCTGGGCGCGCCGATCGCTGAGCACTGCGTGCGCGCCGGCGTGGCTGCTTTGACTGTGGTCGACAACAGCGTGGTCAAACCCGGCATCCTGATTCGCCAGCCCTACCGTGACTTCGACATTGGCTACTCAAAGGCGCAGCAGTTGGCCGGCCGATTGGACGCCCTGCGGTCGGACCTGAAAGTGAAATATCGGATTTGCGACGTGATCGGCATGTTCGTCGGTGATCAAGCCCAGGTACCCGAGTATGACCTGGTGATCGACGCGACCGCCGACGTTGGTGTGCGGGCGGCGATCGAGACTGCGCGTGCCGGCACGCGAGAGCTGTGGCCACCGGTGATCGCCGGACTGTTCGGCCACGACGCGGTGCGTGCCCTGGGCATCGTGTCGCGCCCGGGCGCCACCGGCAGCGCGCACGACATCTTGCGGCGTATCGCCATCGACGCCCACGCGAATAAGGACTCGGGGTTGGTCGGCGACGCCGCCGAGGACTTCTTCCCTGATCCGCCGCGCACCGAGATGTTCGTGCCTGAGCCCGGGTGTTCCTCGCCGACGTTCACCGGCTCGGCGATGCAAACCACCGCACTGGCATCGAGCGTGTTCTGGGCGGCGATGACCGAGCTGGCCGATCCGCAGCGTGAGGACCCGATGGCTGCGGTCGCGATCACGTTGCCAGGCATCGGCACTGCCGCGGCAGGGGAGCATTGGTGGCGCTGGCCCAACGATCACGTGATTACCGACGGTGGCTACGAGTTGCGTATCGCTGCGGCCGCGTTGACCGAGATGCGGGCTGAGACGCGCCGTGGGGCGCGTACTCGAGGGGAAACGATCGAGACCGGCGGGATGCTATTGGGCTCTTTCGATGAGGCAGTGGGCTGCGTGTACATCGACACCGCGGCGGGCCCGTCCCCTGACAGCGCGTTGTCGGCGCTGTTCTTCGCCCATGGCACCCAGGGAACTCAGGAGTTCGTGGAGCACCACCGTAAGCGCTCGATCAATCGTGTTGGGTTCGTGGGAATGTGGCACACCCACCCCTATGGCCCGGCCCGGCCCAGCCCCACCGATGAAAAGGGCATGGGTTGGATGGTATCGCCGTCGGGGACGGGTCGACGCGCGTTGATGCTGATCCTAGGCGGCGACAAGCTGATCTGGGATCGCTGGCGTGAGGACGGCCAGATGCCCAACATGTACGTGCGGGTAGTCGAACGAGTTGACCAGGTGAATCGACTGGCGACCATCGGCCAGGTCAGGCCGTTGGTGATCAACGGGGGCCTGCCCGGGGGGTTTTATCAACCCGTATCCCCGGAGGATCCTGGACGGCCGTGGTGGCGGCGAGCATTGGGCCTGAGGTTGTGAGTGCGGCGCCCAGGATCGGATTGGCGTTGTCAGGTGGCGGGTTTCGGGCCACCGCGTTCGGGCTCGGGTGCCTGCGCGCGTTGGCCGATCTTGACCTCCTGCGCCATGTGCGGGTGGTCTCGGGGATCAGCGGCGGCAGCCTGCTCGCCGCGATGTGGGCCTACGGGCCGCGGGATTTCGCGGAGTTCGAGGCCTCTGTTATCGCCCTGTTGCGCTCAGGGCTGCAGGTCGAGTTGACGCGGCGCACCTTCACCCCCGCGGCCACGATGCGCAACGTGGGCAGCGTCGCGCGAACGCTGGTGTCCAGTCGGGCGCGTTCGCACAGCCGCACCGACAGTCTGGTCAATGCTCTGAGCGCCCGCCCGTTCGGGCAGCGGCTGCTGGGGGATGTGACCTACCCGGACCTGGCAACGGTGTTGTCAGCCACCGATCTGGCCTCGGGTATTGCGGTGCGGTTCGGCAGCCTCGTCAGCTCGTGTTCCGCCTATGGCTTGATCAGCACCGCCGTACCGGTTGCCGAAGCGGTCGCGGCCTCCGCGGCGTTTCCGGTGCTGTTGCCCCCGTTGACACGGAGCTACGAGTTTCGTGATCGCCGCGGTGAGATCAGCCGTCGCCAGCTTGTGATGACCGACGGCGGTGTCTACGACAATCTGGGCCTCGCACCGCTGCTGCCAGGCCGCTCAGCCAACCACAGTGACCACGTCTACGACCTGGACTACCTCGTTGCCGTTGACGCCGGCCGCGGCCGTGCCACCCGACGCGCGGCACGGTATTGGCCGTTGCGGATGAAGCAGACTTTCGACATCACCTACGGCAAGACCCAGGACGCCGCCCGCGCGCGGATCCATCTGGCCGGCGAGAGTGGACAAATCAAAGGGTTCGCTCACACCTACCTGGGGATGTCAGACGCCAAATTGCCTGTGCCGGTGCATGATCTGGTGACTCGAGAACAGGTGGAACGGTACCCGACGAACTTCGCCAAGATGTCCTGGCCGGATATCCAGGCGATCACAGTGCGTGGAGAGCAACTGACCCGGGTACTGCTCGCGCATTATTGCCCTACGCTCCGGTGACAGTGCATGGGACCCCGTTCGTGCCCGCGGAGTGGTCCCATATCCCCGGTATGAGAACGCAAAGGCACCGTTCATGTAATAACGAGTATTCATGAATTTCTTCGAAACTACTGGGGCGGAAGATAATTCAGCTGCGGAGTTGTCACTGTGACATATCCGCCATGTGTCGAGATTGCGCGGACCCGTCGAAGCCTGAGCTAGTCCCGCGGCGGGAGAGCGGCCAATATCATTGGCGGACCCCCACGCCCGAGACTCACGTCCCTTGAGTGTCGCCAGGGATGAAGAAATGTCGCCCGCGAGTTCCGTACTCACATCAGATTCCACTTTGCACGAGTCTTCACGGAGTCGAAACACCCGAGCCGATGCTTGTAAAGGTCCGAGTATGGTGCACGTCATGAATGACGCCCTTCCTCTGCGCGTTTTCGTGGCAACCCCGGGTGACCTGACCAGTGAACGCACAGTGGTACGAACCGCGATTGACGAACACAACCGACGGCAGACCAATGACTCTGCGCGATTTGAGATGGCCGGGTGGGAGAGTGTGCGCGGCACCGCTCGTCGACCGCAGGAGGCGATAAACGAGCTCATTGGTGAGTGCCACTTCATGATCGTCATGTTCCGCAAATCATGGGGCAGTGAACCCGGCAGTCCATGGGGTTACACGTCCGGGACCGAAGAGGAACTCTTCACGGGGCTGCTTCAGTTGGGCGAGGACGACCGACCCTTGCGTGACGTGTGGGTCGGCTTTCTCCAAGATGGTGCGCCGGATCCGAAAATTACTCAACTGCAGGAGCAGATGAAGAGTACCCATGCGATGATCTACGAATCCGCCTCCGATACGGCCGAATTGAAGCGAAAGCTCACGGCGAGGCTGGATACTTGGGCGTCGAAGATTGGTCCGAAGGCAACCCGCTACATCAGTCTGATTCCGTCGTCTGGAAAGGACCTCCTACGCGCCTCGCGCCTGCGCCGAGACGGTGAGAAGCTCGTCGAGCTTGGACAACCCGCCGCTGGTCGCCAAAACCTCTGCGAGGCGGCGGTTTTGGGTGGACCACCGGAACAGCTGGCATATGCGAAGTTCCTCGAGCACGCCGGCGAGTTGGATGCCGCACAGGCCGAGATCGAGCGCGTGGTGGACTATTTCGCGAAGGAGCTGGGAACCTTGCAGACTCCGGCCGCCGCAGAGGCGTTCGCCGCTCTGGCGGGCATTTTCCGTCGCAAAGGCTCCGACGTCGACGCCATCGGCCGGTTGCAGCAAGCGCTGACTCTGCTCTACGGGGACGACCCGTACACCTCGGCCGTGCGGTGCCGAATCTCGGACGAACTCGGTTTGGCCCATCAGAAGATCGGCGAATTAACAAAAGCGCGTGAGAGATTCGAATACTCGCAGAACGAGCGCACCAGCGTCGGTGACGAATTCGGGATATGTCAATCGCTTGTGAACTTCGCACGCCTGTGCGTGGCCGAGAAGGATCTCGATACCGCAGTTAGCTACGCGGAGGACGCACTACTCGGCCTTGCCGGATTCCCACCCAGGGCTCTCCACGCCAACGCGGAGGTTCTGCGGGCGCAGGTGCTTCTGCGTCTGGGCCGGGCAGCGGACGCTACCGGCAACGTGGCCAGGGCGATCGCTATCAATCGGCAGATCGGTTATGCACGCGGAGAAGCCATATCGCTGTTGGTCTCGGCACAATGTCATAAATCCCTGGGAGAAGTGGGACCCGCCATGGAGGCTGCAGAGAAGGCGCTGGCGATCAACGAAAAAATAGGCGACGAGCTCGGCATGGCGAATTGCCGGTGGCAGATCGACCACATGCGTGCATGACTACGGCTACGATGCGTCCCGTCCGACCGGTCGCCCTGTCGAATCGACCTGCGTGAATGTTCGCGACGGCCAGCGCAATGCCGTCAGGCGTCCGGAGAACGAACTGCATCCCGTATCAAGGTGCGCGAAATCCGCACCTACGACTGGATAGGCACCTACAGGCACGTGGGCGGAGATCCGAAACCGTGTCCCACCGTCCGTCTCTGAACGATGTGACGCCACCACCTGTTCCGTCTGATAGACGTCGGGCATGGCCCGCAGGAACCGAACGTGGTCCGCTGGCACACTCGAACGGAAATCGGCGATGACGTCAGCGCCCACGGCCCGACGCACATACGATCTGACCGTGGTGGCTCCGCCCAACTTGAGGAAAGCAGCGAGGTCACCAGTATCGAGAGCCCTGAGCATCTCCGCTTCGTGATTGCCGCGAAGTACCGTCACTGCGTGCGTCTGGGAGATTCGAAGCAGCCTGTCAAGAACCCCAGCCGAGTCGGCGCCCTTGTTCACGTAATCACCAAGGAACACTGTATGTTTCACGGTGGGGTCGTTCAGGATCAAGCGAGCGAGCCCGTCCAACGCAGCGACGTTCCCGTGAATATCACCGACGAACGCGGTCTCTGCAGTCGTCACAGCAGGATCTTTTCGATCTCGGCGTAGTCGCCGCCGCTGCCGACGACACCCAGGGCCATGAACGCGATGGACAGTAGGTCTCCCCGGTTCTCCCATTCGTTCACGATCAACGCCTCCAGAGATCCGTGACGGTTTCTCCGCACCGGCCGGCCGAAAAACGCCTCGAGCCGTTTGACGCATTCGTCGTAGTCGTTCTGCGACGGTTCTCCAGATCTGCGCGAAGCCAGTAACTCGACGAGCGTCGAGTCGGCATGCCGGTGTGCGAGCTCCCGCACCGAGAAACACGGCGCCCCTATCGAGATCGCTTGCGCGTACAGGGAGCTTCTCAGCAGATAGCGCGCCTCGCGCAAGAGTCCCGGGAGGTACTTCGGCAAATCAGGCTGGGGGGAGCCGAATACCTCAGACATCGCCTCCACTCGCGCGAAAAGGCGCGCGGTATCGACATCTCCGAGATCCGCTGGGTGTCGGCTAATTCGTCCCGCGGATCCCACAGCACCTTCGCATCGCGACGCAGGTGAGCGCCGAAGAGGGTACCGATCCCAGTCTTCAATTGCTCACGTGTGTAGAAGCTAACGTTAACCGCGCCCGAGGACTCACTCGGCCTGGCCTCGTCCACGAGCGCAAGAAGGTCGAGGTCTGAGTCGGCCACGGCATCTCCTCGTGCACGACTGCCGTACACAAGGAGCGCCGACACATGCGGGCCGAGTGGAGGTAAGTCCGCGGTGATGTCCTCCGGCACGCCAAGACCGCCGAGGGCATCGACCACCGTTCTCCGCTCGACCGGTGCGCCCGCTACGGTAGTGCCATCGTCCAAATCTCGCATACTGCGAGTTCAACTTAGTCGATGGCACCGGGTGGGGTCAGCGGCGGTAGCAGCAGGAGGCGGCGGGAGGAGAGCATGTCCGTGCAACCTGACACAAGACACGCACAGGTTAGTTGACGTGTTTCATGGATAATGACGATTATCTACTGGACGCACACGAGATATACTGAGCCGCAGCGTGATTAGCTTAAGAAGCGTCACAGTGACGTATCGCTGTCCAACACGATGGCCGGACCGGCAGCGGACCCGGGTATCTTTGTCGGTTGGCCGGGCGTGGGTGGCGAGAACGGTGGCGATCGCGTCGAAGTCACGCCGATGCGCCTTAGCCGTGCGCGGTGAGGTCCTATGAGTTGCCTGGTCGGCCAAACGTAAACAAACCACTGCGGCGAGGGTCGGCGCCGGCGCCACGCAGCGGTAGCCCCAACGGAGGCTCAGCGGTGGTCCGTGTTACATGCATAATATCAGTTATGCATGTTTGCGCCGGTACGTGCGATCGTGCTATCGAAGCCTCGGCGGAGGCATTCCACGTCAACCGTATTGGCGCGCCGACCTACGCCGCGATACCTCGGACGTCACAGGATGCAGTCGGCTAATCCGCTATAACCAAAGCGTGCGGTCTCGAATACTAGTAGCAGAGCTCACAGCGAACATCCGCGATTTCATCTGTATATGTTTTGCCTCTACTACTGCTGGCAACCACCCCCGAATGATGTTCTGCGATCACCGCCTGGCTTCGGGTCAACCGATCTCCATCGGACGGGGTGACGAATAATGGGCCAAAGTGGCGAACTACCGAGCGGCACCTCGCGCAAAATCATCGACCTTGCGACGGGTGTGCTAGTCGGCCTTCGGGGTTGTTCACCGCAAGAGGCTTTTGCCGAATTGGTCGATGTTGTAAAGCGTGCACGCATCGGCATCGGCAGCGTCGCATCACAGTTGGTCGCTCTGGCCGCGGGCGCGCCAGTGACCGACAACGATTATCTCAAGCCCTGGGCGGACCTTGTAGAGCGCAGGCGAGATCAGGACAAGCGTCTAAACAAGTCGGACGCAACCGGCATGCGCGGATAAAAGTAAAATTCGTTGCCGATGATCGTGAACGCGACCGACTCGCAGCGCCCGCGGCAAGTAATCGCATGGAGCCGGTCCCAGTCCGACGGATCACTTCGTGGAGTCGAAGCCATGTCGGTTCGGTCCTCGCCACCGGATGCGGCCGGCAGGAGCCGCATCTATCAAGGTCGAATGATGTGGACCCACGAGCAGATCGCTCCCCTGCACTCAATCACGGCCCGGCGAGAGTCGAAAAATCGCAGGATTGCAGCGTGGGCGGCATCGTCGTCGGCTCTCGGGCGGCGAACTGAGCGGTCTTACATCATTCCAGGTCGAGGATCTCTTCATCGGTCATCGCTGCAACCTCGAGATAGTGATGCGCGATTGTCGCAAGTCGTTGCGGCGTGCCACGGGCAGCTTCCCGCTTTTCCAGCCGGAAAGCCAGACCAGACACCGTTCGCGTAGCAAACAGGTCTGCTACCCCAGCGTGATCGACATCCAACCAATCGCGTACCCGCGCGATAACGGTTGTGGCCAATACCGAATCACCGCCCAATGAGAAGAAATCATCGTGGACGCCGACCGCGTCTGCGTTCAGTACTTCGGCGACAATCTCGGCGAGAGCAGCTTCTAGCTCGTTTCGCGGAGCATGCTCTTGCGGGCCCAAGCCATTATCAGCGTCCGGTTCGAGCAGCGCAGCCACGGCGCGGCGGTCCAGCTTGCCATTGGAGGTCAACGGAATCTGTTCGATAACTACGGTGCGAGTAGGAATCATGTAGTCCGGCAAGAGGTTTGCCACCGCCGCGGTCACATCGCCAATTTTTTCTGCATCACCGGCAACGGCAGCAACAAGCTTCGGCGCGCTAGTGCCAACGACGGCCGCGACGGCATGGCGAACCCCTGGCACCGTACGAAGCGCGCTTTCGACTTCGCCCAGTTCTATTCGCGATCCTCGGATCTGCACTTGATTATCGGCGCGGCCTACGAATTCGATCGTGCCATCGGGCCAGTATCTGGCCATGTCACCAGTCTTGTACCAGCGGATACCGTCGTACTCGACGAAACGCTCTGCGGTGCGTACGGGATCGTTGCGGTAGCCCGCAGCGACACTGGCTCCGCCGACCCACAATTCCCCGCAAACCCAGTCCGGGCAGTCGCGGCCCGAGGGCGCCACAACCCGACACCGCACATTGCGTAAGGGGATCCCGAACGGCACCGTCGCCCAGTGCGCTGGGGGTTCACCGACCACTTCGCAGACGGTGCTATGGATGGCTGTCTCCGTAGCACCGCCCAGACCAGCAAACCGGCATCCCGGCACTTGCCGGGCCAGCCTACGGGCCAGATCAGCGCCCACCCAGTCACCACCGAGAAGAACCGCGCGTAACGAATCACCGAGCCGAGCACCGCCGAGTTCCAACACCATGTCCAGGATGCTCGGCACACAATTGAGGATCGATACCCGGTGGTGGCGAAGCAATTCCACCCATAGCGTGGCCGTACCTTTTTGCGCGACATCGACGGCGACCACCGCCGCGCCTGCTGAGAACATGCCGAAAATGTCATACACAGAGAGGTCGAACTCGAGGGCTGACAGCGCGAGCACTCGATCGGTGCTGGAAATCCCGAACCGTTCGTTGACGGCGTCGATGGTGTTCATCGCGGCGCTGTGCGGTACATCGACCCCCTTGGGTACACCAGTGGAACCCGAGGTGAAGATCACGTAGGCAGTCTGACTGGTATCGGGAAAGACAGGCTGGTGCAACGGCTTTGAATAGTTGCGTGCCGTTTCGATGGACAGACACGGTATCGATGCACCGATAGCCGTGCCCTCGACCGTCAACGCCGCGACGACATCAGCGGTCTGAAGAATTTTGGCGCGCCGGGCATCAGGTTGCTCGTAACCGATCGGCACATACGTGCCCCCGGCCGCAAGCACCCCTAGGACTGCAACGATCTGATCGCGCCCCTTGGGCAGTTGAACGGCGACCGCGTCGCCTTGGCTCACACCATGGGCGCGTAGCGCACCCGCCACCGCCAGCGAGCGCTCGGCGACTTCCTGGTAGCTCCATGCCCCCGCACGGTCACCGACATCCCACAACACGGCTGTTGCCTGCGGATTGGCCGCGGCATGGCCGAAGAATCCTTCATGCAAGCATCGTTTGCTGACCGGACCGTCGGTCGCGTTTATCACGCCACGAACATTTGCCTGGGCGCTGGGCAAGCACACCGTCGCCTGCGTGTCCCAGCCGGCTTCGTCGTCAGCTAGGCGTTGGACCGCCTCGGCGAAGTGGGCGAACATCGTGTCGATCACCCCTTGGGGGAACGCCGATTCGCGGACATCCCAGTTGAGCAACAATCCGCCGCGCAGCTCGGTTATCTGAGCATCCAGGAGTACTTGAGGTCCCTGCGAGACGATCCACACCGGTTCGCCGAAGGTCTGGACGACATTGTCGGCGAATAATTCGCCTAGATCCAAAGCGCTGGTGAACACGATCGGTGCCAGCACCGGCTCGCCGCGATATCTACTGAGATCGCGCAGTACCTCAAGACCGGAATAGGCTGCGTGTGAACCACTTTCGTACATGCTGCGCTGAATCGCGAGGGCTCGGTCGGCCACCGTAAGATTCTCGGTGACATCGACTTCGAGCATGACGGAGGAGGTGAAGTCCCCGATTACCCGGTCGATGTCCGCATGCATCGGTTCACGGTGAAACAACGGCACGTTCAGCAGAAACCTGCTCTGCGCTGACCAGCCGCCGATGGTGTCGGCAAATATCCCAGCCAACGCCATTGCCGGCGTCACGCCCCGCACGTGAGCCCCCGCTATCAGCTTCTGTTTTGCTGCCGGAGGCAGCCAGTGGTCGTAACGAACGGTGCGATGCGGTGCTCGACGCTCTCGCACCGGGACGGTCGGAAGTTCTGGCGCGCGGGGTATGTCAGCAAGCCGCTGCTGCCACCACCGGCGGTCTCGCTCGCGGGCAACGCGGTCCTCGCGGCGCTCGGAGCGATAGAGCCGGTAGCTGCAACCCGGCGGCTGCAGTGTCGCCCCGCGATACACCTCAGCCAGATCCGAAAGCAGCACGCGGTAGCTCATTGCATCACCGGCCAGCATGTCCATGTCCAGGTGCAGTCGGCTACGGTCTTCATCGTACAGAGTCAGGGTCACGTCGATGACCTGACCTTCTTCAATTGCCAGACGTTGGTGAGTCTTGCGGTCACGCAACCGCCTGAGTTCCGATGCGACCTGCGCCGAACTCTGCCTACGCAAGTCAACTAGAGCCAACATCGGCCTGATTGACTTGGACATCGTTTGCTGAGTTCCATCTGGAAGGAATCTGGTACGCAGCATTGAATGCGCTTCGACGAGACTGGCCACCGCCCCTTCCAAACGCAGCGGATCTAGCCCCTTCCCATCAAATTCGACATAGAGATGGGCTGCGACACCGCCCAACTCTTGCTCATCGGAGCGGCCAATCCAATAGGCGTGCTGCATCGCGGCCAGTGGGAACGGGGCTTCTTCGGCAGCGGAATCAACAACGGCGTGGCTGGCCGGTGCGTCAGGCTCAGCTGAGAGCTGCTGTGCTGCTGTTTCGCTCACGCCGCCCGAGAGCAACCCATACCAGGAATCGACGGTCGGACTGGCCGCAAGTTCGGCAAAGGTGATGTCAACTCCTCGTTTACGCCAACCACCCGCCAGCGCCATCATGCGGATCGAGTTCAGGCCTAGCTGGATAAGATTGTCGTGGTTGGCGACATCTGCGGCCGCGCAGCTCAGTTGGGCAGCGATCGCCGCCTTGATCTCGTCCTTGCTGATGCACTCTGCGGGGTCGTCTACATCTAGCAGCGGCTCCATTGCACTCCCTCTCCAGCGGCGTTGGTAGGCCCGCGACTCGCAGGGCTCTTATGCCGCAATAATTGCCAGGACCAGGTATGACGGCCGTCCGGAGATTATGCCGCCGCCCGCCTAGGCTCTCGCCGAGGCTCGCGCGCAGGACTGTGGGTGCGACTCTACAACGCGGTTATAAAGCGGCATTTATCAACTGCCCAATTTTATTAATGAGAGCAATACAGTTGCCAGATCGCGGTCTCGATCGGCACCTATCACCGCGATGTACACGACGTGATTGTCGGGAGTTGGCGCCCGGCATGCTGGCTGGCAGATAACAGTTTCCATCTTTGGCTGTAACTTGGCTGCATTGCCAGGCAGCCACGTCTCCGCCCCAGCCGGTGCTGGCGCACGTGCGGTCGATCCGATCCCGGAATGGTTCACCGCGTTCCTGCACGACCGCCAGACCCGCAACCCCGCGGCACACACCACGAAGGCCTACCGCCAAGACTTCCTAGCTATCGCAAGTTTGGTCGGGGGCGGCGATTCTGCACGGAGGGCCGTGGCTCATGTAAATGCGGACTCAATGCGGCCGCGTTCGGAGGGTCACGCAGGACAACAGCGGTCATGCATTGGTTACGCGACAAGGCTCCCCGCATCCGTCGCGTTCTTGGCCCGCTCGCCCAACAGCCGGTCTGCAAAGGTCGAGAAGACCAGTCCCATGGTAACCCACAGCACCAGCTGCGTACCCAGCGACACCAACCTGAATTGATAGAGAACATCGGCGGGGAAGCCAGGATATGTGATCGTCCCCGCGGAGTCGCGCAGAGGCTTCGGGGTCTCGTCAACAGTCGGCAATAGCAGCATGACTATCGCGATCACGACGACGTAGCCTCCGGCTGCGGCCAGCCCCGCGTTCCACGCACCAAGTCGGGCTGCGAGCAGCCTGGCCAGCAACAGCGCGCCGATCGCCAGCGCAACCGACACCAGCAGCATCACCAGATACCATCGGGTGCGCGCGCCAATCGTGTCCGATTGACCGACGGCCGGCGGATTTGACGGGTATTTCACGAACGGCACCAGGTATACCGCGGTGAAGATTCCGCTCGCCAGGCGGACCGAAAGAGCTCGTGGGCCAACATCTTTCGATCGTCCATGAGCAGCGCAGAAGGCGACAGCGAACAAGGCACCTATCGCGATGCCGAAAATCAGCAAACCGAAACCCAATCCGGCGTTGCCCTGCGTGCTGCGGGTGAACAGTTCGGCGCCGTGTTCGTGAACGCGCAGAGGTTGCGCTGCGTCGACGCGGCCCTCCTCATACTCTATTGCGCGTGCAATAACCCGCTCAGCCAATAGCCGGGCGAAGACGAACGCCAGCACAGCACCAACCGCGCCCGCCAGGACACCGCGCGCTATCAGACGCTTTTCCATCTGCACGGCTTAGTGGCAGGGAAATCCGATCAGATGCCTTGAGTCATGCAGGAACTCGTGCACGTGCGTGTCGTTGCTGACCAGCGATACCGCGCCTTGGTCTATGCCGACTACGTAGAGGGCCATCAGCGCCAACAACGCAGTTGCCGCTAACCAAAGCGCCGAACGCTCCGCCGACAGATCACGCGTTTTGACCTGGATCGTTTGCGAACTCACCATCGTGTGCTCCTTCTGGGAATCTCGCGTCCCGCTCGGGCTGATGACGAGCCGCGGGTCTGACTTTAGACAGTGGCGCGACCGTTCTGGAGTTTCACCAGATTCCGTAGCTCATCTACAACATCATCAGTGTAAACCCGATACAGAACAGCCTACTTCTGACAGGCCGGGGCCTGAGACGGCCCGGCAGCTGCCTTCGTGGCCGCCCATGCGGCTTACCTGGCGTGGCTGGCGCAGGCCAGCGTCGACAGCTCAACATCGCGTTCGCGCTCGGTTACCCGATGGACATCGGTCAGTACGCCGCATTCTTGGCGCAGACGTTCTTTGACATCTCCCCGGATCTCACCGCGGCATTCGCGTCGGGTAACCCTACGACCATCGGTTTCGCCGTTCTCTTCGTCACGTCGACGCCGTCGGCAGATCATCACCGACACCATTGCCTTGCTGAAGGCTCTGCTAGAGCAGACGATCGTGCTGATCAAGGTTCTGGTGCCGCTGCTGACTGCTCCCTTGGCGCCGTTGGCTGCAGGGGTTGTGTTGACACCGGATCGGCGTCAAGGGCCTGGTGACGTTGGCAGCCGTAGCGCCGCCGCCGGCGGTGCCTGCGGTGAGACAGCGCCAATTTGGCGGGCCGCAGCCGTCGTCCATAAGCTGGTGTTTGGTCCCGGGTCGGCGTTCGCGGGTGTTGCCGGGGCGGCTTGGAAACTTTCGCCGAGCTGTTTGAGATGCTAACGCTTGCCAGCACCACCAAATTTCGGATTTTTTGGGTCTGTACGAGGGGTCGCAGCACTGGGTCGGATCGCAGCATTGGACCCGGACCCACCTGTTGAACTGGCGCTGATTTTGGCAGACGACCTGCAGCGGCTCGCAGTTGCCGACGATCGTGACGCGGCACCGAGGGTTGGCGTCGTCGTCAGCCAGGAGATTTACCGTCCCACCGGACCGTGAGCGAGTCGCTCGGGCGGCGCACGCATCGCCGTGATCAGTCCCCGCTATCGGGAACTGAGCTATTGCTAATGAGCGATGCTTTTCAGTACGCGGTGACCCCCTAATGCAAGGCGGTCGAGCCGATGACAATGCTTCCCACACTGCATTCCTGCATTTCGTCAACACCGGTGGCGGTGACGAACGCCGCGGTGTCGCCGAACCCTTGCGCACAAGCGCCGAGACCCATTGCAGTCGCAGCTAAGTAGATCGTTTGCATCAGCACTCCGACATCCTTCAGAATTACCGTGTAAGCGACTTGCTCATAAGTCCACATCATCCGACCGCACCGCGCAGCCATAACGATGAGCACTTGCGGCTCGGCGCCTGCGGCGAGCGTCGCCGAGGCAACCCTCATCAATTGCGACACCGCGGGCGAATCCGCACTGGCTACTGGGAACAACGCATGATCGAAGGAGTCGTAGTGATACATACCTGGCTTTAGTCCGGCGACGTTCCGGACCACCGGATAGAGCTCAAGTTCATAAACACTGCCCCCCGACGGGTATGGCCGCGACACAAGTTCGTCACCATCAGAAACCTGATGAGTGCTCCGCGTACGCGCCGTGCGGTAAAGCAATTCGGCCAATTGCTCGGCGGTGATCGGGCGAGTCTCATCGAATGCCCTTGTCGAAACCCGATCTTCAAGCACCGCCGTTAACGTCGGGTCGTGCCTTCGCCTGGCCCTCAAATCGGGAACGTACAGCGGGATCGGTGCACCCGGATAAAGTTGACGGCGCGCGGGGGGCTGCGGGAAGCGGCCCTTTGCCCACTTGGTGGGACCGAAATGCTCCCAAGTGACGGTGCGTTTGCCGAGGGTGCTGCGACGGTGAAACCATAGATCCGGTGCGCTCCAACTCAGGGCATCGAAGGTGCAGTCCTCGTCGCCGACCGGGACCACGAAACCGCACCGGTGCAGATCCAGAAGGAATCGGGACTGGACTGTGGACCGTGCTTCCACGCCGTTTTCTGTTGTCCCGTCGAGTAGGGCAAGCAAACCACCGTCATGGATGCGCAAATCGCACCAGCCCATTGGATGCTCAAGGATCAAACCGTTCGAGTCTCGGTGCAGCACAGCGAATTTCGACATTATTGCAGGCCGTGTCGTCAGCGGCGGCGCAGGCGGTGATGCGGGTTGCGTAAACGGCAAAATGGAGTAGGAATCTCTTTCGCCATCGCGAACGGTGATGGTGAGCCAGCCGCCGGCGTGAAGCCGACGCATCAGTGCGTTGATGTCGCTTCGGTGTCCTGGTGGGCAGATCTCGGCGACTGTCGCCGGCCCATTGCTAAGTGCGTTGAGCGCTTGGAGCTGTCCGGCCGTCAATCCGACGAGCTTCTCGCGGTGCGAGGGATCCAATAGCACTGTGCCGTCGGGTGTATTCACGCACGTGGCTCCCAACCGGAACGCGAATCTCGTTTGGTGGGGGTACCTGGTACTGGACATAGTCATGGACATTTCGCTCCTCAGTGCCACGCGGACCATCGACGTTAGGTTAGCCAAGGCTAACTACTTGGACAACATTTCGACGGCGCGGCGACAGGCTAAGCCCGCAGCTTTCAATCAAGCTCGGGATCGGCCGAAACCGTTTGATACAAAGCCGTCATCGCGGTGTATGGGCAAAGCAATGGCCGAACCGCTGAGTTCATAACGGTACCCTACCCCCCTAAGGCACATAGTAAGTTTAGTGGTGTGCTGGTGTTGACTGAACACTATCGTCGCGGTGGCTTCGGGCTTCCCTTTTCAGAGCGGATCATCGTGTCTGGTCCCATATGTCCACTTGCCCTGGCGACCGGACGAAAAGGGGACGCAACTGGCAGTTGTGCGTGACCCGCTACCGGTCGATCACCAGCGATCACCGTAGCGATGGCAGGATCGGTGGGACACGATGAGTTCTTCCTACCGACACCGCCGGGGGCAATCTTCTGCGACGGAAGGCAGACCGGTGATACACACTCTGGGCAACAGTAACTTTGTCCGCCTCGCGGATGGCCGCCGACTGCACTACATGACCGCCGGCGCCGCCGGGCCAACCGTGCTGTTCGAGTCCGGTTTGGGCGCATCACGATCGGAGTGGGGACTCGTGCAACCACTTGTCGCGCCGAGGTTTCGTTCGGTGGTCTATGACAGGGCTAATCTTGGTCGCAGTGACGATGATCTCGAACCACGCAGCCTGCAACGCATCGTCAGCGACCTCACCGAGCTATTATTCGCGCTGGATGCGGCCCCATACATCCTTGTCGGACACAGTTACGGCGGAACCATTGCCCTGGCCGCGGCGTCGGCGAATACGTCGCTCATCGCAGGACTGGTACTGATTGACCACGCCGATGAACACGTAGATATTTGCTGCGGGTCTCCGCTTATACGCTTGCGTAAGATCGTGTTGGCTGGCCGGTCAATCATTAGTGTCCTGAGACGCCTGCGCCTGATCAGATTGGTCGCCCGGCATGTCATGCCGGGAATGCCAGCAGACGTGCGAGAAGATCTTGTCAACGAGGACTTCACCGCGCGCGCGGCCAAGGCGGCCGAAATCGAGGAACAGTTCTTTATCGAGGCGCTGCGGAGTCTGCGTCGCAATCCGCCTGAGCTGGGCGCCGTTCCGGTGACGATCATTTCCGGGATGAAATCGTCGATATTTGACAGGTCTATTCGGAGACAATTCGTGACGGCGCACCGCCGGACCGCAGCGCGGATGCACGCACGTCACGTGGAGGCCGCGCGATCGAATCATCAAGTGGTATTCACCGAACCGCTGCTGGTTGCAAAGGAGATCATTCGAATTGCGGGTCGCCGCCGCGAGCTGCACCCCACCGACCGCACGGCACAACATAGCTCGATTAGAGCTCCGGGGCGGTTTGGTCGTACAGGCAAATAGGTCGTGAGGCCGCGATCGAAGCGATTCAGCAGTTAGGGTGTGTGCACGGGAATCAACGCGACAAGTGGCACATCAGCAGGCCCGAACGGCGAATGCCGCGTTAACCGTGACCGCGAGACGGTGACGAGCGCTGCGCAAGCCCAAAGCTACTGCACGCCCGTCGGGCCGTTTGGCGCGGGCCAACACGGCCAGATCGGCGCCGCGAGGGCCTTGGCGGGTGTCGCGCGGCACATGCTTTGCAGCCCCCAGCAACACTGCCGCACCGTTTCGTCAGGCCGAAGCGTCGTTGGCGCACATCTCCAGCAATCGTGACACCCTACCGGCGCGACTCGACCAGGACGGCTCATAGCGCCACCGAAGCGGCGAAGTTTGACAAATGACACCCGGGTACTACGGGACTGTGCCGGGTTCTGATCGTCAGCAACGCCGCCGCCTACCGCCATATGGTGTTGACGTCGGTTAAAGACCCGGCCAGTCGCGACGGTTGAAATGGATGGCCACCCAGTCAGATTAATTTAGTGGTCTTTTTGGGAGACTGGGCCGTGATCCGGCATCTTCACCGCAGCGAGGGTTTGTCGCAGCGGGCCATCGCACGACAATCGACTCGGGTTAGACGGCGCGGCCGCCACTTAACGATCTGCGATCGAAAGCTGCCATCGTCGTTGCGGGATACCGTCATCTCGATCTCACCGACTGTGTCGGTGAGCACTGTTTCGGTGGGAGTGCCGTTGCGCGATCTGACGCGATTGGGGGACCTTCCTCGCCAGGCTCACACCCGGCGTGTCGGGCCACTTGCAACGCAATTCGGATACTTCCCTGCCGAACGTCAACGAGATAGCACCACTGGTGGGTTGCAAGGACCAACTGTCTATGTAAGCAGTCGTATTGCGTCGAGTTTGGTCGTGGGTGGTTGCCGAAGGCTGGCTCTTCCGATTTAGACACGCGAACCCGGTTGAACTCGGATCGGCGTAGAAATCGTGTTACAAGCAAGGAGGTGTTCGAATGCCCAGGGCCGTCGCGCCGATAGCAGTAACAGCAAACAGGACCCTTCACGGGGGCTCGCCACAGGGTTGCGGTGTTGTGCAAAGCGAGCGCAACGGGAAACGGGCGCGCCGCCGCGCTTTCCCGGCCATAGGCCAAAGAGGTGCGAGGTGGTGCGCGAGGCGTTGGCAATGCCGGGTGGCGCCAGAGCTACTGTGCAACCTTTTGACGAATGACACATGCCAGGCGGGCATTCACGGCTCAGGCTGCACTTTGCGATGTTCAGGCCAGCGCCCGCTTTCACACTGCACCGTTCCTTGCCTTGGCCGAAGAGCCAAAGGCTACTCGCTCTCAGGCCAGATCGGCACTGCGCGCCGTCAGCCCAAATGCTTAAGTGCCGAAGAAAGCTGGATGATAATCACGTCGATAAGGGGACCTGACCCGCGGGATGACTGGCACATGAGTGTAAACGATGATGATTGCTATGCGATTTGGGACGCGGCCTACGTCCTCGGATCCCTATCTGCGGCCGACCGCCGTGAATTCGAGACGCATTTGACGCACTGCCTGGCATGTCGGCAAGCCGTCGATGAACTGGCCGGCATTCCAGCTTTGCTTAACGAGCTAGACTTTCGCACGGCCACTGCGATTGATGACCTAGGCACTTCTCGGCAATGTTACTGGCGTCGGCCGAGCTGCCGTCGGTGCGGTGGATCCAAAGACACCGCGCGCCGCCGGCTTTGGATATTTCACGGTGTATTCGCAAGATAGATCACAGGACTGCCCAGTCTCATTAAAGTCCCGTAGCTGCGCGTAAGGAGGCTACGTTCCGCACTGTACAAGCGGCCAGACTAAACCTCACCCCATCCGTCCGCGTGCAGCTATGCAGTCCCGAGACTAGCTGGTGTGCGTAAAGACGACTTGACATCTGCTATTTTGTGAACCCATTCTTTCCAGTACGTGGGAAATCACTAACAGCGCCCGCGAGCACGGCATTTCCGATGAATATGTTGCACGCGATCGATTTCGCAAGCCGCACCGTCGAGTAGAAGTACGACAGCGAGGTTCGTTTGCTCATTATGGTGCAGACTGCACCGGGCGTCTGCTCGAAATCGGCGTAGTTACCGATGAGCTCGATCAGATCATTTACGCCACGTCCTGCGTCCGAAGTTCTACGACTACCTCCGCTGAGCGCAACTACACCGACGCGCACACCTGCCCCCACGCACATGCACACCAACACCTCGAGATTGGTCCGTATCCATGGCACCTGAACACTCCACCCCGTCCGCTGCCGAGGATTGGCTCGACAAGCTCGAGTGAGCCCGGCCAAGGCGCGCGACGCCAGTCACATGCGCCGCATTGCCGCGGCTGTCAAGGTCCTCGATGATGCCGGCGCCGAACTGCTCGCCGCTGTCAAAGCCGCCGCGCCGCCGGCGACTCCTGGTCCATGATTGGCACCACCATGGGCGTCAGCCGGCAGGCCGCCTTCCAACGATTCGGAAATGTCGCACATGACCCCGCAGCTGTTCGACGTCGTCATACACGTTGCCGTCAATAACGACCGGCCACCTGGAACCCTTTGACGTTTCGGCCTGCACAAGAGTTTCGTTTACCGACTCTTGAAACGGCGCTTCTTTCCCCACGGTCACGATGACCTTCTTGGGCGTCGCACCTGCAGTAACTCCGGCGGCTGCGGCGGTCGCGGCCTCGACCGGGTCACATACGTGAGTCGCACCAAACTTCAGCGCTCGTTCTAGTATCCATCGACGGGCCCCACACATTAGGTGGCGCCTGCCGCGATTGTTCCTGCGCCGCGGGGTACCGCTGGCGGTATAAGCGGTAGTGCGACCGAGGTTGAGCCATGGCGCGAATGCGGTTGCCCAAGATAGAGACCGCACGATCGATTGTCGCGGTCGTCGGACGGTCGAGACTCGAAGGTGCGCAAGTCTGCGACCGATATTTCGTGCTCGCGTGGGCCGGCCCGTATTACCACGCATCAACGCGCCGTAACCTCTCCCCGACTGCAGCCACCACCGGACTGCCTAATTCCCGCGGACACCATATTGAAAATGGTTTTCAAAGTCAGTAAGGTGTCCAGTTGGGGTTCACGGGGAGGAGGGTCTCACATGGGCACGCTGTGGATGGCGTCGCCGCCAGAGGTGCATTCGACGCTGCTCAGCAGCGGCCCGGGACCCGGCCCATTATTGTCGGCCGCCGCGGCGTGGTCAGCGCTGAGCACCGAGTACACGCAGGTGGCCGCTGAACTCACGGCAGTGCTGGGTGCGGTGCAAGCCCAAGCCTGGGAGGGGCTCAGCGCCGACCTGTATGCGGGCGCGCACATGCCGTACCTAGCGTGGCTGACCCAGGCCGGCACGAGCAGCGCGGAAGCTGCTGCACAGCACGAGATCGCGGCGGCGGCATATACAACCGCGCTGGCGGCGATGCCGACGCTGCCCGAGCTAGCGATCAACCACGCCATCCACCAGACGTTGGTCGCGACCAACTTCTTCGGGATCAATACCATCCCGATAGCGCTCAACGAGGCCGACTACCTGCGAATGTGGATCCAGGCCGCCACCACCATGGCGACATATCAAGCAGTGTCCGACGCGGCGGTGGCGTCGACACCGCAGTCCAATCCCGCGCCGCAGATCGTGCAGCAGAGCCCTGCGGGCGGCCAGGCGGCTGAGGTGGCGCACGCAGATGCGCCCACACCTATCGACTACGTCGTCGCAGAGTTTTTGCGGATCATCTCTGGTGGCCGGGTGAACTGGGATATCGCTGAAGGCACTCTCAATGGGATTCCTTTCGAACAATATACGAATGCGGCCGACCCGTACTGGTGGGTTGCTCGCGCTATCGAGTTCCCGAAAGATTTCGAAACGTTTATTCAGGAGCTTTTTACCAATCCGCAACAGGCTTTGCAGTCCTACTTCGATCTTATTTTCTTCGACTACCCCGAGCACATACCGCAGATTTTTCAAGCGGTGAACCAGGCCCCGCTGTTACTGGGGGCCGCGCTCGGTGCCGCTGTCACCAATCCGGGCGCGGTCACCGGTTTGGCCGGGCTTTCCGGTCTGGCTGCCATTCAGCCTACGGCGATCCCGGCCGTTGTGGCGCCGCCTGTCGCCGCCGCAGAACCAATGTTGCCGGTTACGCAGATGGCCCCGGTAGCGTCGGTCGGGCCCGCGACGCCGGCGCCCGCCCCTGCGCCTGCTGTAAGCGCGGTCACCAGCGCGGGGCCGGCACCCCCGCCGCCGGCCCCGGCCGCCGCGAGCGTCGGCTACCCGTTCCTAGTGGGCGGCGGCCCTGGTGCCGGCTTCGGGTCGGGGTCCGGGATGGGCAGTAGCGCCAGCGCCAGTGCCAAGAAGAAAGCGCCCGAGACCGATGCTGCCGCAGCGGCAACCGACGCGTCCGCGCGTGCGCGGGCCCGTCGAAGCCGACGCGCTGCGCGGCACGACCACGGCGACGAGCTGATGAACATGGACGTCGACGTCGACCCGGACTGGAGCGTGCCGCCCAGTAGGGAGCCGAGACTGTCGACCGTTGCCTCGGATCAAGGCGCCGGACATTTGGGTTTCGCCGGCACTATGGTCAAGGACGCAGGCGCGGCGGCGGGCCTGACTACGCTGGTCGAGGACGAATTCGGCAGCGGACCGAAGCTGCCGCTGGTTCCGGGCACCTGGACCCCGGACGAAGCCGGTGCTTCGTGAACCCGGGGCCGTGCCGTGGGGTACGGAGGGACCTTTACAGTTGGGGTTTCACGCGTGTCGAGTCGACGCACTCTTCGCAGCGACCGGGCGGCCGTTAGCCGGAAACGCCTGATCCGCGCGCAGGGCTCCGTTCGCCAAGGAAAGCCGGACATGTAGGCGCCGTCGATAGGCACTACTTTACGCTTGGGAGAATGCTGACTTTCGTCAACACGAGGCTTCAGTTTTCGATCAGCACCGAGGTCCGCCCCGCCCGCCACGGGCGCGTTGTCGCATACGTGCTCGGGAACAGTGGCACGCACCCCCGCAAGCCAACCAGACACCAATGCACTCCTCATGTCGCACACCGTCGCCGCGACCGATCGCAGCGTGACCGCAGAAGCTAGATCCGCGCCACCTTCGACAACAAGTGAACAGTCCGTTGAGAAGTAGGTCCGCCAATGCCAACCATCGCGCATAACCCGGACGTCGGCGCCAACCGCTGGGGCCCGCTGCGAGTTCTTTTAACCATGCACGGCGTCGCGAGCTTGGCCGCTGCTGTCGTGCTGGCCGTAGCTCCCGCCGCCATCCCGGCGACAGTGAACATCACCTTGGAGCAACGAGGCTTCCTGCTCTCCTATCTTCTCGCCGCCGCCGAATTGTCAATCGGCTTGCTGTCATTGGGGGCTGCCCGATTGAACGACAAATTAGCTCTGCGTCTGATTGTCGCCGTCTTGGTGGTGTTCCACCTGGCGACCGGTGCTCTTGAGATCCTGTACATCATTGTCACTGCCCCCAGTGGCACTTTGCTCTTCAACGTCGTGACCCGGTTGGTTGCGGCCGCTTTGTTCGTCGTCGGATGGCAGATGTCCCAACGGCCATTGCGTGATGAGCCCAGCAGCACGCCGAACGTCCTAGGAAACTGACTGGCGTCGAGGGGCCTACGCGACAGTCACTTTCGGCCACCGAAGCCGCCCATGCGCCCAATAGCCGGTATCGGAAAGTTCCAGACCAAACGTCAGGCGATGGACGTGTCCCACAGCGGGCAACTTCAATCCACCGAGCTCTATGTGCGATTCGCCGCGCAGCTCGACTTGCGCTCAAAACGGATAGTCTTGGAAGATTAGAACCGCGGCAGTTCAAGCCGCGCTGGCGAGTCCCCGTCATCAGTTCGCCCCGACTCCCGAGTCAAAGCCGTCGTCGATTTTTAGTATCTTTGCAGTCCAAATTCCCGTTACTGAAAGCTGTAGCGATGAAACGCGTCCGTTGACGGAAGGCGATGGGAACTGGGCCGAAGTGTCTGGCGCACTTCGTAAAACAACCTACCGTTACCGGACTTCGGCGAAAAGGTCATCAAGCACCCATTGGGCAATGGCGGCTACCGTCCACTGGCGCCCGGACGGCATTGGGTAGTACCCGACGATGCCGGCCCGGCGCTTGCGCAGCGGGTCGGCTGGACCGTTAGGCATTCCCGGTTCGCCGGGTTCCCCGGCGCACTAACGCCCAAAGGGGTCGCGGCGTATCCCCGGTGCATCGCCGCGATGATGACCGCCGCTGGTCACGGGAGGGAGGATCTGCTGGCCGGGATGTGGCCGCCTCAGGGTGTCGTCGTGGTGCTTCGAAGACTGTTGTGGGACAACGAGTCCGTCGTCGGCCAGCGCGGTCGACTCGCTAAGGGGTGGCGAATGGCCGGATCCTGCGGGGCTACCGACCCGGTTGATCCAGACCCGTTCCATACGACCCCGAACCCAAAGGGCATAGTAGAGCGCCTATCTGGAGACGCCGTTCTTGCCCGGGCGGGCTTTCACGTCGGCGGCGGACTTCAACGCCCCGCTGTGGGCGTGGCTGGCTGCGATCGCCAACGCTGCATCCACGCCACCACCGGACTAATCCCCGCCGATGCACTCGCGGCGGATCTAGGGGCGATGCCGCCCTGCCACCGGTCGCTCCGGCAACGGGGGACGGTGCCGTTGAGGCGCGATTACTACGTCAGCTGCGGCGGTAATGCCTGATTCGGTGCATTCGGAGGTGATCGGTGCGCCTAGCAACCAGGAGCCCTAGTGTCGCCCGCCGCCGTGACCTCCCCCGCCGTGACCGCCACCGCCGTGACCGCCACCGCCGTGGCCTTGACCGCCGTGGCCTCCACCCCCGTGGCCCCCACCGCCGTGGCCTCCGCCCCCGGGGTGGCCGTAGCACACGGGCCACACACACCAAGGGTCATTCGGGAGGGGCCCAGGTTGCGCTTGGGCGCCGGATGCGGCGCCCAAGCCGGCCAGCCCTAATCCGGCGGTCATCACCACTGTTGCTGCGGCGGATGCGAACTTTTTCTTCATCGTGTTACCTCTTTCTTGTGTTTACTGCTTCTCTGCTTTTCCATCGCGGTGGATTGCGCGATGCAGTTACGGTTGGTTTCGGTGTTCTTTCGGGTGGCGTGGCAGTGCGGTCCGAGGTCGGTGAAGTGAGTGTGGCTGTCGGACAAGACATTCAGGGGACGATGAGGATGAGGCCGACCTCGCCGGCGGGGGCACTGAGTTGTTGCGCCGGCTTTTTGGGGTCACCGCTTTCGCGCATGTGCCTTTAAGGGGCAGCGTCAAACGTCGCTCAGCGCTCAGCGGTCGTTCGTTTTAAGGCACGACGTGGCGCTGACCGGTCAGCGGCGAGCCGTGCAGAGTCGCGTTAACAGGTCTTGCCCGTTGAGGACAGGGCCGAGCACTTGCGGGGGGCCCCGTTCGCCCGGCACCCGAGGGTTGGACGGCATGGCCGCACTGGCGACAGCCGCCGCCGCAAGCTCAACTAACCGGATAGTGGAGGGCGGCAACGTCGCCAGCACGTCGTGGCATTGGACCAACGAGCCGTCGAATAGGTGCGCGTGGTCGATGTTGACAGTGAACTCATCACCCGGCCAAGACATCACCGAATGGGTCTGTTCCGTCGTCGTAGGGATTGCGGTGCGCAATATCGCCGAGTGACCGATCAGCACGAACAGCAACACCACAACAGCGACCGCGCTTACTGATCGCCACCGCGGGAGCCGGGGGACCTGGCTCATCGCCGAAAGGCTGTCATAGCAGCACCGCGAAGATATGGGCGACGCGGAGCGGCGGGGGCCAGCCTCGGATCGACTCGGCACGCGCGTTAGGGGCGGGGCGTCCCACGCAACGGTGGCAAGCCGGGCAATACGAGCCGGTACCAGCTGCGCGCCCACGAACCTCATACCCCTACAGGGTACTACGCGGGCCGGCCTATGCCAACCGAATGTTGGCGTCGCCGTGCGCTTTAACTAGCGCGGTTCGATGCAGATGTAGTTGACCTACCAGACGTCCAACAACTTATCTGGCCACCGAATTATTAGGTGCCCTGCGGCATGGTGGGGGTCTTGCATTCAAACTGCTTGCCCGCATGTCGAATTCGCGCTGCGGTAGCTATCGTCGGCGTTGGTGCGCTCAGCGCCGCGCTGGCCGTAGGCCCCACCCGCATTGCGCGTCGCCCTTCGCCCCCATCAGTGCGCGCACGGGGTCGTCAGCGATTCGCGCAGTATGTCGGGCTGAGTGGTAGGCAGTCGCTCGCCAGCTGTGCCGAAACCCGATATCGTGGCACGGTCATCGCGTTAATTCTTTGCTCGAGTGACTTTGGACGGTCTCTTACAGGATTAACGCGATGACCTTATTTTTGCAGTACGCTTGCCGGGTTCAGGATGAGTCTCTGCGACAGAACCTGATGCGCGTCGGGTAGCAGGCGCGGTAATTTGGAAGATAGCTATCGATGCGCGCAGATTAGCAAACAATACGCTCTCAGCGCGCTTGCGGATCTGCACCGGGTGTGTTCGCCGCCGGATCCCACTCGTGACGCCGACCCATCGACTCGGCGTCCGACCCTCAGCGAGTTTCAAAGCAGTCGGCTGCAGCGTCCCCGGCACGCCGTCCGCCATGGCCGGTACGAACGAGCCGAGGCCGGTCGAGCAGACCGCCGTTTCCGCCCTGCTGATAAGCGGACGCTCCGCGCGGTGATGGTCGGGCGCATGCGAAACCCCGTGCAAGAAAACGATTTCGCCTATTGCGACCCACCGGCGACGGGCAAGCTCGCTGCGCACACTTTCCTAGTCATCGTCCACGATTTCGGCGAGAAATTCGCCTGCATACTTACGCCGATTGACACACGTCGTCTCTAAGAAAGAGGAAACCAGTCACTTGCAGTGCCTCAACAAACAGCAGACGTTGGGCGCGCTTGTGCTGTGCTCAGACCCAGCCAGCCGGGCGCTGCTGGATCACTGCTGCCTGCAAGCTTTCGGCAGGCTATCGATTACGGCGCGAAGGCGAGCAACGCAGGAAGCGTCCTTGGCCGCTCCACTGGGTAGGGCGCAGCGGCCAAGGACGGGTGGTGGTGCTGGGTCGGATCAGGCCATCGCCCGGCACTCCTGCGCGCAGCGCCGACACGATTCTGCGCAGGCGCGGCAATGATCGTTGTCGTGTTGGTCGCATTCGGCCGCGCACGCATCGCAAATCTCTGCGCACAACTGGCACAACTGAGCCGCCCATCGCGACCCGCGCGAGACTAATGCTACGCACGCCGCGCAGATTGCCGCGCAATCCAGGCACAACCGAACGCAATCGGCCATCTGCGCCTCATTAAGGCAACACGTCGCGCACGCCTCACATGCTGCCTGACACTCGGCGCATGCCTCCAGGCAGGCCTGGTTTGCTACCGTCATGACGCAATCTCCTTGCTCGTCAACCGTGGAGCGGTTGTGGTCATCTTTTGACTCTTCCCCAGCGCTGCTTGCGCGGGGGTCCTGATCTGTCACAGCAGTACCCAACGGGGGTAGGGTCTTTCGTCCTGAATTTTCAGTCGTGGGTATCTATGCGCCGGCAGGACCCGATGGCGTTGCGTGGGGTCGCATGGCGGGTCCTTGAGCCGAATCCGGCGACAAACGCCCGGGCGCAGCTCCGCCGTCTCGGCACCCGTGGCCGGTAGTAATTCGGCGGGAAAGCGAATAGACGCGTCTGCCTAACGAACCCAGTTGCCCGACGGTGCTACGCGCGAGGGAGTAGGTGGTCTTGCCGTCTACCGAGGACTCACTGACGTTATGGCCTTGGCGAAGTCGCGGCAGTGACGGAAACGATTGTCAGGTCGCTTGGCGAGAGCGATCGCTAATACGGTGTCGAAGGCAGCCAGGTCGGGGCGCGTGTCGGCAAGCGCAGGAGGCATGGCGGTGAGGTGACGGCCGAAGGCCTCAGCTGCATTGGAGTGCGCAAATAACCGTGATCCGCTCAGCAAATGGTATGTCGTGGCTGCTAGTGAATACTGGTCAGCGCGGCCGTCGAGCTGCTGCCTCATCAGCTGCTCAGGGGCGGAGTAGGCGACACTGTTAACGGTCAAGTTGGTGGTGGTCCATTCACTGATGTCGTCGCACCTGCGGGGGATCCCGAAATCAGTCAGCAGGATACGTTCCTCGTCAGCGGCCAGCATGATATTGGACGGCTTGACGTTTCGGTGCAGCAGTCCACGAGTGTGAGCGTAATCCAGGGCGTCGGCGACCGCGGTGACAATCGCGGCAACTCGACGCGGATGAAGGCCTCGCGGGAATTGCGCATCCAGAAGGCGGCCCGCGTCCACACCGTGGACGTAACTCATCGAGATCCACAGGTGGCCATGATTGTCCCCGCGGCGGTAAACGCGCGCGATGTTGGCGTGCCAGAGTCTGGACGCTAAATCGGTTTCACGCGCGAAGCACGCACGATAGTCGGCATGGGCGGACACAGAGCTGGCCAATACTTTAAGGGCTTCTCTACGCGGCAACTGCAGGTGCTGCGCCAAGTAAGTTTCCCCCACGGCTCCGGACCCCAGCCAACGCAGGATTCTGTAGCCAGCGAATGCCCTACTGTTTGCTAGCGGCATGATTCACAGCAGTAGGTCAGGAGCGCAAAGCCGCACAACAACCGCTTGGCGGTGCCCGGCCGCCCGGAGGTCGCGGCGCTCGAGTTGTCCACGCCGCGGATCAATTTCCGGTGGTAAACGCAATGGCGCCGCGCGCACCACGCCGGGCGAGTGACCTTCCGCATCCACCGGGCAGACGTGAGGTCAGTGCTTACCACCGGGTCAAACTCCTCCGGTGCCACCAATTGGTAGCAGTCAGAGTCGTTGTGCTGGTGGGCATTCCAAGCGTGCGGGTCTGCCGTCATCGGGTCGGGTAGTAGGGCGTTGCGGAAAAATTCTTCATTCGATCGTCGCTTTCGCTATGCGCCGCAAGGCAGTCTTAAAGTCTGTAAGCGGTCATTGGCCGTCGTGCGTGGCACGGCAACCGGACGCTGATCGATCAGCGACGAGCCAGGCAGAACCGCGTCAGACGGTCCTGACCGGTGAGGGCGGTGAATAGCCCGCTGGGCGGACCCCGCTCCGATGGCGCTACACAACGGGCCAGCATCGTCGTAGTCGTAGAAACTGCAGCTGCAAACCCGCATGCCACCAACATGGTTGCTGTCCACGGCAACACCGCGGAGGTGGCCAGGTGGTGGCACGCAGTCAACGACTGATTGCGATGGGCATGGTCGACATTGATTGCCGATTCCCCTACCAGCAAGGAGACCTGAGCATGCCAGCGATGGGGGCGAGGATTCGCAGGATGCAGCATTGCGCAATGGCCGACAAAGACGAGAAGCAACACGGCCGTGGCCGCGGCGATCACCGGCCGCCACCAGGGCCGCCCCGAAGGGCTACCTACCCCCACCACGACCCGTGGGCAGTGACGAGACCGACGCCGAAAGCCCGACAAGGTGCGGTACACCGCGTGTAGAAAGATCGACCAACCACAAGATTCCCGACGACAGCAACAGGCGGCGACACAGCATCAAACCGAGCCGGCAATTCCCCCGTCAATCCCATACCCGCAGGCTACGTCCCAATTATTCTACTAGCAACCACCTGGCACTATCGCACGCCGTTTGCCCTCGTCCCGAGGTTGCACCAGGAGTTTGATATCGCAATGCCGTGTTCTTATGGTCGCGTCGCGGTTGCGGTACGACCGGCTGTGGCTTGCCACTCGAGCACAGATACGAGTCGATGCGTCTACCGGGTTCAGGACGCTTTGCCGGACCGAAAAAGCGCCGCGCATCCCGCTGTGCTGGTCCAACACATGAATCGCAGATTGGACGAGCAATTACTCAAACGGTTACGGGCAAACAACTGTTGATGCTTAGTGTGGACACGAATTCAGCGTCACGACGACGAACGGCGCGGCTCCCCGCAAGAAGGTCGACGCCCGCACCGCCCGCGAAATTCTGACAGGCGTTTAAACCGTAGACATTCAGATGGGACAGGCCTGGCACTAGCCTTTGAAGAGCACATCTCTGAGGGGCCTGGGTGAGCAGCGACTGAGACGTGTTAGCAGGGGATGTCATCTTGGCCAATTTGTCTTCGCGTTTAGCTTAGCCGTCTTGGCTCCGGCGACAGATCTGCTTGGCGCAACAGGCTGCCAGTCAGCAGCCGGCGTAGCGAATCGATGATGGCTTCCGTATCGCGCGACCCTCTCGGCAAGGCGGGGTAAAACGCTACGGCACACAAGATCAGCAGTAGAACCTCGACGTACGACGCGACATCGGTATCGGTGTCGGTGGCAAGTTCTCCGGAGTCGACCGCTTCGTTGACAGCCCGTGTGACAAGATCCCGGGTGGTTCGCTCAAGTTTGTTGTCGATGTCCCGCAAGTCAGGGTGCCGCGGGAACTCCAGCGCGGCCATGGCCAGAAAAGATGCAGTAGAGGGATTTTGGGCATCGGCCTCTGCCGCCGCAGCAGCGAACGCAGCGATTCGGCCCAGTAGGGTCCTTTCGTGGTTGACCCGTTTCAGGCCGGCGGCCAACACGAGGTCAGTGGTCACGTTCGTCACTTCAATGTATAAGGCGCGCTTACTGGAGAAGTAGTAATTGATCGCAGGGCGGGTCACACCGGCCTGAGTAGCGATAGCCGTAAGACTAGCTCCCTCAAGACCGCGTTCGCTGAACATCTGCCTGGCGACACTGATTATCCGACGTCTCGTCTCTTCGGCCTTCGCAGCGGCGGGGCGTCCTGGTCCGCGGTTCGCGGTCGGCGGCACAACTAAAGTGTGCCACTCTGACGGAACGGCGTTGATTCTTTGAGCTCGCGGAGAGCAATTTGCTGGTGTACTAGCCTCGCCCGACCACGCTTGATGGAGACTCCTCACCACACCCCGTACTGGGGGCGATTCGCAGTTCATCGGAGAGGAGGATGTCTCGCAACGTATTTTGTACCTTCGGTGCAGAAATTATAAGGCATTCGTAGGAGTATTCGCTTCTGCAAACGGAGTATTTTGCGCCAATAAAGCACGACTAAGGACTAGGCTTAGGTTACGCAAACTACTGATCCTCGCTGACGTAATTCGACGCCACAGTATTGCTCGATCCCGGTTGCTCGCCGGTGCGCCGGTATCAATACGAACCGGGCGGCTTCCTTCGTTGGCCCTTAGTCGAATTTTTTCACTTTACTACCGACTAGGGACTCCTCAACATACAAGGACAGCCGGAATAACATCTTTGTCGTCGTAAATCTAATTCAACTCCGCGCGGTGTGTCACCTGCCGGTAAGGCGACGTCCTCTACGGAGGATGGGGAAGGCCGAAGCACACCTCTGCCGCGAAAATGTTTCCCGGGCGTACCATTTTGCGCCGTCGACGCCTGCCCGGAGGGACACGAAGAACAAAGATCATTAGAACGTTAGGTACGATGGCCACACGAGCGCAGACGTCATTGGATGTCAACCCTGCCCACCACGCGGCACTGCAGCGACGACCCTATGATCGGAGTCCAGGAGTTCAAATGAAGCCGACGTCCGGATATGCCACAAATAAGGACGGTCATGCCAAACGATTGCGCAAAATTGAAGGCCAAGTTCGCGGCATCGCGAAAATGATTGACGAGGACAAGTACTGCATCGATATACTCACTCAAATTAGCGCGGTGAGCAGTGCTTTGCGGTCCGTGGCACTCCACTTGCTCGACGACCACCTCGAGAACTGCATAACCGAAGCAATTCAGAAAGGAGGAAGACAAGCAGACGAAAAACTGGCCGAAGCATCCGCGGCTATCGCACGACTTGTTCGCTCCTGAGTAATCATGGTAACGCGGACCATTTAACCTCGCTGCTGGCGCGCAGGTGCTTGGCTTCTGTTTTGCAACTGCGGACGGGTGCGATGCTGCCTCCAAATGCCAAAGGTTCGCACCATATGTAATGTCTCCTGTCGGTTCACGTCACCGTCGCCGGTCTCGGCCAAGTAGACCGGTGTAGATCCAATCCCGGCAGCCCCTATATGTCCACTCGGCGTTTTCGTAGATCCGTTTGCGTATCGCTTACTAGGAGCCCCGGCCAAGGACTGCAGACCCTACCCCCGTCGGGTACCGCGGTAGAGGACTAGGTGGGAGCCAGCACGCAGTGCGGCGACGGAGCAGAGACGGCGACAACGGACTCGGCACAGCTACCGCTGCTCGCGGTCGGCGGATTGCTACACCCACCAGCGATCAAAGAAATCTTCGGCGGCTTATACCCAATGCATTGTCAGCTAGAATTCGGATATTCGCCGCAAGGCTTGCTTGGCGCCGAGAGCTCACCTTCCAGCACTCCCAGTTCTATCTCTCGTTTGAGAGCCACGGTGCCAGGCGCATGTAATTCCCGACAGTCGCCGCTGCAACTGAGCACGCCGAACGAGGGGGGCTCTGTAGAGATCGTCGGCGCCAACCCGACAGAGGCAAACGCAACGACCGCGGCGCTGATAATGATTTCCGTAATCATTGTGTACGTGTCCCAAAGTATGCTCAGAGCCATCATACACGGGAATTCGCGGACACCGGCGCTCTACTGCACGTTAAAATGGTCGTACCAGTGATTAAACGGCAGATAATCAGAAAAGGTACCCAGATACGCACCGTTGCAGTACGTCGGTTCGCGAAACTGGCTGCGCCAGCCGCATAGCGTATGTCAGCGCGAAGCGGTGGCGCTGTGCCGTTTGTTGGCCCCGGTACAGAACCAGCGGGGTATCAGACACCAGAAAGACGGTATTGCGACGGTGACCTAGTCACCCTCGCGCGGCAGCACGCCGGTCTTGGCGCGCGGTTGACGAACGTGCTGACTGCTCTCGGCGTCGCGGATCTTCAGTTGGCAGGCCGGCATCAGTGCCGGGTGCGCTCGCGGATACCAAGGCGTCGTTGACGACGAACTCATTGGTCGCGGCGGGCCCCGCCGCCCCCCGCATCACCGGATGGTAGCGGCGGTAGGCGGTTCGTGTGGTCACTCATCTCGGAGTCGCGATTGACCCCGTAGCGGCTGCGGTCCAGGGATTGGGGTTGCGTTGGCGGCCTGCGCACAGTCGCGGGGATCGTCGTCTCACTTTTTTTGCCGCTATCGCCACGCGGCCTAGCGCTTCACCTAGCGAATCCACGAGCGGAAGGGACTGTTCATTGCGCAGTGCCCCCGATTCAGCGTTGACGATCAGCGCCCAGTCGGTATCTGTTCGCAGGCAATCTTCAGCGATTACGGATAAGGCGCGCACGGCCGAATTGCCGACGAAAGCAGCATCGTACAGGTCCAGTACGAGGGGTCGCCCCGTTCCGACAAAGCTGCGAATGAAATCGCTTACTGGGTCCACGTTTGGGATGTCGAAGACGCCGGTGAATGCTAATAAAACAAAGGATTCGCAGCGCGAATAGGCTCTTATGTAAGCGCCGCGACAGTCGAACGGCAGACTCTGGGCTCGCGGTGATTGGGCACCGGAGGCTTGCTTGTGATAGGCGATTGGCATGCGAACTCCACAGGACCTAATTGCGGCCGTCACTTAAGACGCGGCCACGGCATATTCGGCATTTTTGCGAAAATCTCGCTGAATTCGGCACACCTCAAACTGATCACTCAACCTGCAGGCAAGGCATTCCCTGTATCCGTCGATCAAAACGTGAACCTCGCGTATCATGTCGAGTCGGCTTGTCACAGCCCGGGTATGGCTACGTTCACCGCGACATCCTTGGTTGCTGCCTCGCGGACATCATTGGATTCCGATCGATTGGTGAACATTACAGCCGAGTCGCGACGTACCCCCGTTACCACCGAGCCGGGATGCCGGATCGTGCGCGAGTTAGCGGCGTCGGATCCTGCGGGCGATGCGCGCCGGCACCCAGGCGCGAAGGAATGCCTGCCGGCTCGACAGCGACTCACGGCAAACCGCTTAGCGCTTCGGCTACATCGACGGCGTAGGTCGGCGATAAGGACCGCACCCGCTCCTCCTCCCTCTGATGGGAACCTACGCGTTAGGGAAACCAAACATATTGGTCGATATAGGATTTCGACGGTGCTACGAGCCGACAGTCCACGACCTAGCTAGTTGCACGAGCGCGGCGGCGTCTCTCATACCTTCGACCCGCCAACCGCCGTTGACGTGCGCCATAGTGTGGTGCAGCTCGACCACTCCGACCACCCCTCGTCTACTATACCCCCCTAGGGCACCGGCAGTCTGATCTATGATGTTGGTACGTAGATATGCAGTGTCTGTCCGGGCGGTGAGATGCGTCCGCTGACACCCTGAAACCGCGGAGAAACCCTGATGGCACGCAGCAGTCGGTGTACAAGGTGGATTGGCGCGCCGCTGGTGGCGGCGGCAGCATTGATCGCAGTGGTCGCGGCTCCCACGATGTGCCGTACGCAGTCGTGTCCGGCCGGCGCCGCGCCGCGCGCTGTCGCACGGTCTCGCGCCAACCGTCGCCGCATCCCGCAACAGTGACGATCTCTCCGGCTCCGGCGCCCGTGACGTCGACCCGCGGACCCCCGTCGCCGTGACCGCTACCGCGGGCTCGCTGGTGGCAGTGCAGATGGTCAATGAAGCCGGTAACGAAATCGATGGTGTCCTGACATCCGACAACAGGACCTGGAAGCCCAGCATGCCCCTAGGTTTCGGGCGCACCTACACGCTGAAGATCGTCGGCCGCGGCAGCGATACCACCATCACCACGACCCTGACATCCAGCTTTTCCACGGTTGTGCCGGTCAGACAATCAGCGGTGCGGCTCACCACCACCGCTGACACCCCACTGCGCGACGGCGACACCTATGGCGTGGGCACCGTTGTTGTGGCCCGTTTCGATGAACACATTCCCAATCGTGCGGCCGCGGAGCGGTCTCTGCGAGTCATCACCAATCCGCCGCTTGACGGGGCCTGGACGTGGGTCGATGAGCAGACTGCGCATTGGCGCCCGCAGCGTTACTACTCGCCGGGAACCATCATCACCGTAGCCGCCGATCTCTACGGTGTTGCCCTCGGCGATGGGCTCTATGGTCAAGAAGACGCCCGAGTGAGGTTGCGCGTCGGCGATGCCCACCTGACGGTCGCCGACGATGCCACCAAGCAGGTCACCGTTTATGAGAATGGGAATCTTGTGCGCACCATGCCGACTTCCATGGGCATGGGCGGCAGTCAAACCATCGGCGGGCACACATTCAGCTTTTGGACCCAACCCGGTGTCTACACCGTTATGGATAAGGCCAGGGCCGTCGTGATGGACTCGTCGACCTACGGTTTGCCGCTCAACTCGCGTCTCGGCTACCGCGAAACCATCAATTACGCCACCCGCATCAGTACCGACGGTATCTACCTCCATGAACTCGACGACACGGTGTGGGCGCAGGGCAACACCAATGTGTCCCACGGCTGTCTAAACCTCAACGCTGACAACGCCCGCTGGTTCTACCAGTTCTCCCAGCCAGGCGACGTCGTCGAAGTCCGCAACACCGGAGGCGCGCCCTTGGCTATCTGGCAAAACGGCGACTGGAGTGTGCCGTGGAACCAGTGGCTGGCCGGCAGCGCTTTGAGATGACCAGCCCAATCTGCGCTCGTCCCAGCGAAACGCCCAAGCTCAAGGACGCCTCCCATGATGCGATCCATCCGCGGGCAACAGACCGCAACCGCAGGAGTTCACGATTACGTCATCAGCGCCAGCGCGAACCGCTAATGCTCTCGACGCTTCCGATCAGGTGCTCGTACGCGAGTCGAGCCACCGCCTCCACCGCTGTCACTATCAACGGTGCGTCCGCGCGAACCACGATGGCCCGCAGTCTGTGCTGCTCGGTGGCGACGAACTCGACGTCTCAGCTGCCGCGACCTCTCCAAGGCGTGCTGTGAACGGCCGTCGAATGAGCGCTGCGGTCAGCCTGGTCGTTCTTAGCGTGCTGGTGTCCTCGGGCTGCGACAGCAACACAAGCCCCTCGTCATCGTCGCGGGCCAGTATCGGGTCGGCGCCGGCGAACTGCGGCGGCAAGAAACAACTAGAGGCAAGCGGGTCAACCGCCCAAAAGAACGCGATGGAACATTTGGTTGTCGCTTACATCCGAGCGTGTCCGGGCTTCTCGCTGGATTACCACGCTAATGGATCCGGTGCTGGGATGCAGGATTTCATTGCCGGCGAAACCGATCTCGCAGGTTCCGACTCACCGATGGACCCATCGAAGGGCGAGCCAGACAGTGCCGCCAAGCGCTGCGGTTCGCCGGCATGGGACCTGCCCATGGGATTTGGGCCGATCGCTGTGGCGTTCAACATCGGCGGCGTCGTTTCGTTGAATCTGGACGGTCCCACGATCGCGAAGATCTTTAACGGCACCATTACTCGTTGGAACGATCCGGCGATTAAGGCGCTCAATTCCACTGCGAATCTGCCCACGACACTCATTCACGTCGTCTTCGACAGCGAGTCGTCCGGCACCACAGACAATTTCCAGCGCTACCTCGACGGTGCATCGAACGGGGCGTGGGGCAAAGGCGCCGGCCAGACATTCAACGGCGGCGTCGGCGACGCTGCCAGCGGAAACGATGGCACCTCGGGTGCAGTGCGCAGAACGGAGGGATCGATAACCTATACCGAATGGGGTTTCGCGATGGCCCGTCAGTTGAACATTGCCCAGATTGTTACCTCTGCGAGCCCTGATCCGGTGGCCATCACCACCGACACGGTCGGCAAAACACTTGCCAGTGTCGCGTTCACGGCTGCGGGCAACGACTTGGTGGTTGACACGTCCTCGTTCTACCGGCCGACGCAGGCCGGCGCCTACCCAATTGTGCTAGTGACCTACGAGATCGTCTGTTCCACTTATGTTGAATCCCGGACCGGCGCAGCGGTCAAAGCGTTTATGCAGTCCACTATCGGTATCGGACAGCAGGGATTGGACCAGTACGGTTACCTTCCTCTACCGAGTTCGTTGCAAGCGAAGGTGACGACGGTCGTGAACCTCATCGCATGAAAACAGGTCACCAGCGCCTCGCCGGCGGACGGCGAATCAGCTCCGCTGATGCGGCGCCCCGTTTGGGCTGTTCCACGACGGCCGCCGACCCTGCGACCCAAAGTTGGTTGTCGCGACAGTGCGATCATGCTGACAGCAATCAGTGTCGTTGCGGGCGACGGCGCCTAGCGGAGCACGCGTGCTGGTCGGCCGGTTCGCATCACGAATACGGCCAAGTATCAAGGATGATCACATCGGTGCCATTAGACACACACCGCACCCAACCACGCCGCCGACCGCGCGACGTCGAAATCCGCCCGGCGCTCGGCCAGGGCATCTACTCCCCCGCCTCGGGTAACGATGGCGTCGGTGGCGTGCTGTCAGTGGCAACATTGGGAGGACCTTTCATGCCCCTTGGACATCATCAATTCTCCCGGCGAGCCGCTACCGACTCCGAAGTGAGGGCAAGCGCGCTCGGGCGTGTGGAGTGTCCACGGTGAGCGGCACCGAGCCGGGTGCGCGGGCAGGGTCGCGTTTCGGTCACTACCACCTGATTCGGCTTCTGGGGCGCGGCGGCATGGGCGAGGTTTACCAGGCCCAGGACACGCGCAAGCAACGGGTCGTGGCACTAAAGCTGATCTCGACGCGCTATTCCGACGACCCGGTGTTGCGGGCGCGAATACAACGCGAGGCCGACGCCGCGGGACGGCTGAACGAACCTCATGTGGTGCCGATCCATGACTACGGCGAGATCAACGGGCACTTCTATGTCGAGATGCGCTTGATTGACGGCATCGACCTGTCGACCCTTCTGCAGCGATCCGGCTCGTTAAGTCCTCCTCGAGCGGTGGCCGTCGTACGTCAGATCGCCGCCGCGCTAGACGCCGCGCACGCGATCGGTGTAATCCACCGCGATGTCAAACCGGAAAACATCCTGATCACGGCCAGCGATTTTGCCTATCTGGTGGATTTTGGTATCGCCCGCGCGGTCAGCGATCCCGGACTCACGCAGACCGGGACCGCGATGGGAACCTACAATTACATGGCCCCGGAACGGTTCACCGCCGACGCGGTCAGCTATCGCGCCGACATCTATGCATTGGCCTGTGTGTTGAGTGAGTGTTTGACCGGGGGGCCGCCGTATCGGGCTAACAGCCTCGAACGCATCGTTGCAGCGCATTTGCTTGAACCGCCACCGCAGCCCAGTCGGCTGCGACCCGGCGTGGTCCCCGTGGCCTTCGACCCGGTGATCGCACGAGGCATGGCCAAACAACCCGAGCATCGCTTCCGCACGGCAGGTGAACTGGCCGCCGCTGCGCACGACGCGCTGACCGCACCCGAGCGGCAGCAAGAAGCCACCATCCTGCAGCACGGCGATAACCCGACGCTCGCGGCCCGCGCCGTCGATAACGGGCCGGCTGGTCTGTGGGCCCCTCACGCAGTCTCAGATGTCGATCCTTTGCTGGCGAAACCGTCAGCGGTCGCCTTTGAACCCGCGCCAGGCGCCGAGACGATGGCCCGTCCCGTTGTACCAGAGACCTCCACTAGCAGCTGGGGTCAACCACGGCTCCCCTACGCCGCTGGCTCGGCGAGCTCGCCGCCCGTGAGCCCACCTCCTCACGCCTTCGAGCCCACCCTCACACCCGGTGCGCCCCGCGCGCGCCGCACAGGCAAGCGTCGGGCCGTGATCGGCGCCGCTGCACTTTTGCTGATCACTGCTCTCGGCGTCGCAGGATATCTGGGAACGCAGCGCGCGACCCCGTCGAAGCCAACCACTGGGCAAACCGTGGTGGCGTTCGCCGGCCTCAACCTCAGCCTCACCCCAGGAGGGGTGGCGGTGGACGGCGCCGGAAACGTATACGTCACTAATCAAGGCATGTACGGACGGGTGGTGAAATTGGCCGCCGGGACAGGAACCGCAACATTGCTGCCCTTTAACGGCCTCTACGAACCCCAGGGCGTAGCGGTTGACGCCGCGGGCAGCGTCTACGTCGCCGACTTCAACAACCGAGTGCTGAAGTTGACCGCCGGATCACACACCCAAACTGAGTTGCCGTTTACCGGTCTGAATTATCCCGAGGGCGTGGAAGTTGACAGCGAGGGCACCGTATACGTTGCTGACCGGGGCGGTAGCCGGGTGCTGAAATTGGCGGCGGGATCTAGCAACCAAGTGGTGCTGCCCTTCGATGGCCTCAAGAACCCCGATGATGTGGCGGTCGATACCCTAGGCAACGTCTATGTCACTGACTCTGATAACGACCGAGTGGTGAAGCTGGCCTCGGGGTCCACTGCGCAAACCGTGCTACCGTTCACCGGTTTCACTTTGCCGTGGGGTCTTGCGGTCGATACCCGTGGCAACGTCTATGTCACCGATCAGGAGAACAACGAGGTCGTAAGATTGGCGGCGGGGTCGACCGCCCAAACCGTGCTACCGTTCACCGGCCTCAACACCCCCCTCGCAGTGGCAGTGGATCACGCCGGCAATGTCTACGTCGCCGACCGGGGCAATGGCAGGGTGGTCAGGCTAGCGGGCTAAGGAGCGGCGGGGACCCTGCTGCGCCGACCGTATCGGAGGTCGCACGAGCACTTCGTGTGTCAGCTACCGATTTCTGGTCGCCAACCGCGCAGTGTCAGACAGGTCCGGTGCGCGCAATCGGCGGCAATCCTACCCGCGGCGACGAAGCTATTCCGGAATCGCCGACTGCTGTTCCTGCCCAGACCGACTCGGCGCGCTGAGACCGGCCGCGCTCCAGACCATCCTGCGTAGGCTATTATCTGCGTATGAATGCAGGTAACGCACGTGACTGCTTGGACGACGACCACGCCGACCTTATCGTCGAAGTGTTCCGAATGTTGGCCGATCTCACTCGGATTCAGTTGTTGTGGGCGCTGACTAGTCAGGAGTTGTCGGTCACTGAGTTGGCCGAGCGACTGGGCAAGCCTGCGCCGTCGGTGTCTCAGCATCTGGCCAAGCTGCGCATGGCGCGGTTGGTGTGCACTCGTCGATCGGGCACGACCATCTATTACAGCCTGGAAAACGAGCATGTCCGCCAGTTGGTAACCGATGCGGTGTTTAACGCTGAGCATGCCGGGCACGACGTCCCGCCGCATCATCGCGCCGACGCTGCTGTGCACCCACTAACCAGACAGCCGGCCAGAAAAGCCCACAACCAGCCGTCGCCCTAGCTCGCCGTTGGCCTCCTGGCTGGCGAGTCCACCCTCGCGAGACTCGTTGGTGGACAAGGGTTCTCACTGGCGACCGCGCCGTCGTGGCCTGATGAAGCATGAAAGGACTGAGCATGTCGTTGTTCAGCTACCGCGACTACCGGCGTTTGTTCGCCGCCCAAGTCGTCGCGTTGTTCGGGACCGGGCTGACCACCGTGGCGTTGGGATTGCTGGCGTACCAGTTGGCCGGTGCTGACGCCGCCGCTGTGCTGGGAACGGCGCTGGCGATCAAAATGATCGCCTATGTGGCGGTGGCGCCGATCGCCGCGGCACATGCTGACCGGTTCCCCCGCCGGCTCATGCTGGTGAGTTTGGATGTGATCCGAGCAACGGTGGTCATGGCGCTGCCGTTCATCGACCAGGTCTGGCAGATCTATGTGCTGATCGCGGTGTTGCAGTCAGCGTCAGCGGCGTTTACCCCGACCTTTCAGGCGGTCATCCCCGAGGTGGTGACCGATGAATCTGACTACACCGCAGCACTTTCGGCCTCCCAGCTTGCCTCCACCATGGAAAACCTGCTCAGCCCGGTGGTGGCCGCATTGCTGTTGACGGTGATGAGTTTCCATTGGCTGTTCCTTGGGACGGTGATTGGGTTCTTGATCTCGGCAGTGTTGGTGATCGGCACCCGAATCCCTGACGCGTCTCGCAACCCACGCGCGAGCGCCTGGGACAAGATCGCAGCCGGGATCCGCATCTTCGCCGCGACCCCGCGGCTGCGAGGTGTGCTCGCCCTGAACCTGGCCGTGGCCGCAGCCGGCTCCATCATCATGGTCAACACCGTCAACTATGTGCGCGACGCACTGGGTCGCTCTCAAGCCAATGTCGCGTGGCTGCTCGCCGCCGGCGGGACCGGCACGATGCTCGTCGCCTTGCTGCTGCCCCCGGTGCTGCGCCGGGTGCCCGAGCGAAACGTCATGATGGCCGGCGGGGTGCTGCTGGTCTTCGGCGCCGCTGGCGCGATCGGCCTGACCGCGACCCACGCAGATCAGCGCTGGAGCGCGGCCTTGGTGATCTGGACGCTGATCGGGGCCGGGATGAGTCTCGTCTTGACCCCGGTCGGCCGGGTGTTGCGCCGCTCGTCGACTCCAGCGGATCGGCCCGCAGTGTTCGCCGCCCAGTTCTCCCTGTCGCACCTGTGCTGGCTGCTGACTTATCCGATCGCAGGCTGGGTCGCCACCTTGGCCGGCTTCCGCACCGCCTGGACGATGCTGGAGGCGATCGCCGCGGTGGGCGCGGTTGCTGCGCTATTGCTGTGGCCCCGAACCGATCCCGAGGAACTTACTCACACCCACGACGACGCCACGACCGACTCTCATCATCTCGACGACGCCACGACCATGCAGGGCGGTCGCGTGCAGCACACCCACGTCTTCGTCATTGACCGAAACCACCTACGCTGGCCCGACCCGACCAAATAGCCGACCGGCTTCTTCTGCCCTGGCTCGTTGATACCCCACGCATGAGGTCGGCTCTTCACACCGTGACCGCTGGCGGCCATCGGGCCCGCGACGCCGGAGCCCACGAGTCATCAAGACCCGTCAGTACAACGGGAGCCCCTGAGCGCGGCCGGCGCGGTGACGGCGACGATGATGTCGCTGCCGATACTGACCGCAGGCTGACTCGACCGGGACGGATGCGCCGGCTCCTGCGCGGCCAACCGCCGGTCAGGCCAGCGGCTATGCGCGACTCGCCGACCGGGTCGGAAGTCGCCAGGCGCGGCGGGACAGCAGTCGCATTCCGTTGAGGCCCACGATGACGGTGGATCCTTCGTGTCCGGCGACCCCCAGCGGCAGAGGTAGGTGACCAAGCAGGTCCCACAACACCAACACGGTGATAAAGCTCGACGCGATGACCAGGTTGGCGATGACGACTCGGCGCGCCCGCCGCGACAACATGATCACCTTCGGAATGGTCGCCAGCTCATCGCGGACGACGACGGCGTCGGCGGTTTCCAGCGCCAGATCAGAACCGGCCCGGCCCATGGCGATTCCCGTGTGCGAGGCAGCCAGCGCTGGGGCGTCGTTGACGCCGTCGCCGACCAGCAGCACCCGATGGCCGCGGTCATCGAATTCGCGCACGGCGCCGACCTTATCCTGCGGCAGCAATCCGGCGCGCACATCGTGGATGCCAACCCGCCCGGCAAGTGCGGTGGCGGCGCGCGCGTTGTCACCGGTCAACAGCACCGGCGTCGCACCGGTCAGCGCGGTCAACGCGGTCACGGTCTCAGCGCCGTCGACACGGACTTGGTCGTCGAGGCCCAGCACACCGACCGCGTCGTCGTCGACCAGCACGACGACTGCGGTCTTGCCTTCGGCTTCCAACCCGGCCACCACCGCAGCGGCCCGGGCCGACGCCGCACTGCTCGGACCGGTGGCCAACAGCTGCGTCGGGCTGCCCACCACCACCTGGCGGCCATCGACCACCGCGCGCACGCCCCGGCCGGGAGCCGATTCGAACGCGTCGATCATCGGCAGTGTCAATCCGCGATCGGTGGCCGCGCCCACCACCGCGGCGCCCAGAGGATGTTCGCTAGGGTGTTCGGTGGCCGCAGCCAAGGTGAGCAATTCCTCGGCGTCCAGGCCGGCGCCACGAAGAGGTCGGATGTCAGACAGCTCGGGTGTGCCTCGCGTGAGGGTGCCGGTCTTATCGAACGCCACCAGGGAGACCGACCCCAGCCGTTCCATCACGACCGCGGATTTGACCAATACCCCGTGCCGGCCGGCGTTGGCCATCGCTGACAGCAAGGGCGGCATGGTCGCGAGCACCACTGCACAGGGTGAGGCCACGATCATGAACGTCATGGCCCGCAACAGCGACGGTTGCACTGCGGCGCCGAGCGCCAGCGGGACGAGAAAGACGAGCACGGTAGTCGCTACCACCCCGAGCGAGTAGTACTGCTCGACCTTCTCGATGAACAGTTGCGCGTTGGCTTTGGTGGCCGAGGCTCCTTGCACCATCGCCACGATGCGGGCCACCACAGTGTCGGCGGCGGCGCGGTCCACTCGAACCCGCAGCACACCGGTGCCGTTGAGGGTGCCGGCGAACACTTCATCGCCGAGCCCTTTGGCGACCGGGAGTGGCTCGCCGGTGATCGAGGCCTGATCGACGTCGCTGGCACCGAAGGTGACCTGCCCGTCGGCGGCTATGCGTTCCCCGGGGCGCACCACAATCACCTCCCCCACCGCCAGGGCCGCCGCATCCACCACCCTTTCATCTCCCGAGGCGGTGATCACGGTGGCGCGCTCGGGCGCCAAATTCAACAGGCTGCGCACCGAATCGGCGGTGCGTCGGGTCAGGAACGCTTCCAACGCGCCGGACGTGGCGAAGATGACGATCAACAACGCGCCGTCGAGGACCTGACCGATCCCCGCCGCGCAGATGGCCGCGACAATCATCAGCAGATCCACATCCAGCGTGCGCCTTCGCAATGCCCGCACACCGGCCAGTCCCGGTTCCCACCCGCCAGTGACATAACACGCCAGATACAACACCCACCACACCCAGACCGCGGCGCCGCCGTATTGAGTGGCGACCCCGAGCGCAAACAACACGGTAGCGACCGCTGCCCACCGCACCTCGGGCAGCGCGAACGCCCGCGTGCGGACCGCGGTGCCCTCGCCACCGCCGGCGTGGACAGGGCCGCGGCTTAGCACCTGAGACGACATAGAACTACCTCCGGGACAAGCGGGTGGGGGCGCCGTCAATATACAGGATCATATGAATACGTCTTCATTCGTGCACGTTGATAGGATGATGGACATGGGTCACGGAGTCCAGGGCAAGTCCACCCCACCCGCGCAGTTGGACGCTGACTCGGCCGCGTCAGTGGCGGCCACTCTGCAGGCGTTGGCGACACCGAGCCGGCTGCGGATCCTGACCCGCCTCCGCCACGGCGCGTGCTCGGTCTCTGAGCTGTCCGATGCCGTCGAGATGGAGCAGTCCGCGGTGTCGCACCAATTGCGGCTGCTACGTGCCCTAGGCCTGGTAAACGGCACTCGTACAGGGCGCAGCGTGGTCTACAGCCTCTATGACAACCACGTCGCCATGCTGCTCGACGAAGCCGTCTATCACATCGAGCACCTCGGTAGCGAGATCACAGACGACCCCGCTATCAACGCTTGATCCGCAGCGATTCAGCGATGTGTCCCCAAGTTGCCCCCCGCGCAGACGGCTTGCGCGACCGAGGCCGGCGGTTGGCACCGTAACCGAGTCGCCGGACCAGAGCAGGTGTGAGGGGTTTGGCGGCCGGCCTGCGAGAGAAGTCAACGAGATCCCGCTTCCGCAGTGATACGTCCGCGCGTTGCCTGTGCCAGCGCCGCTACCGCTGAACGACGGATGGATCAACCACCGTGGTGCACCGCGTCCAGGATTGCACCACCTTTGCAGCTGGAGTTCTGATGACGGCGGGGTGGCTGGGCCGGGCCTCGGTCAGCAGATCGTGTTCGCGGCAGTAATTGTCGTTGTAGATGGTGTCGAAGTAGCGCAGCGGACCGTCGGGGAAGACCGCAGCAATCGTGGTGCCGCGTCGGTGGGTGCGGGCCGCCCACCCGGCGACCAGCGCCACCGCGCCCACACTCCATCCTCCGCTGGTGTAGTAGGTGCGTGCCAGCGTGCGGCACGCCCACACCGCTTCGGCGGGCGCTACCCAGTGCGCCTCGGCGAACGCCGGATAGTCGACGTTGCGGGGATAGATGCTGGATCCCAGGCCGCGCATCAACCGCTTGGCGGCAGCTGGTTGACCAAAGATTGTCGAGCCGACGGTATCCACCCCGATCAACTTGAGGCTGGGGTTGGCTCGGCGCAGCACGTGGGCCACACCGGCGGAGTGACCACCGGTGCCCACCGAGCAGACCAGGACATCGATGCTTCCGAGCTGATCGAGCAGTTCCAGCGCCATCTCCTGGTAGCTGTCTACGTTGTCGGGGTTGTTGTACTGGTCGGGATTCCACGCGTTCGGGTCTGCGGCCAACAGCTCAGCAACTCGGGCTTTGCGAGCCTGCTGCCATCCGCCGCTGGGATGCGGCTCGGTGACGATGTCGATGCGCACCCCGTAAGCGGCCAGCATGTGTTGCACGATCGGTTCCATCCCGGGGTCGGTAACCACCGTCACCGGATGATCGTGTACCTGCCCCGCTAGCGCGAGACCCAGGCCTAGTGTGCCGCTGGTGGATTCGACTATCTGGGCGCCGGGGCGCAAGACGCCGCGGGCTCGCGCGCGTTCCACCATGTGTAGGGCTGGGCGGTCCTTCAGTCCGCCGGGATTGGCGCCTTCCAGTTTGGCCCAGAAGCCTCGGTGATCGTCACTGAAAGGCTCGGAGATCCACAACACCGGTGTATTCCCTACCAGGTTGGCGGGTTTGCGGTGCCGGCCTGCGTTGATGCGCCGCCTCGCAGAGTTGAGTTCCCTCCCTAAGTCGTGCGGCCGTGGGGTCAAACCCCCGTTGCGGTGCGGTTGCGCAGTATTTGTCGCGGGATTTAAGCGTTCACAAGGTGCTCCGGGCAGGTCATTGTTCATTTGATCGTCGCTTTCCCAGGTGCGCCGCATGGGGCGGCATTGAACGTCGGTCAGCGGTCACCGGTCGTCGTGCAGAGCACCACGAAGTGACGCTGATCGATCAGCGACGAGTCAGGCAGAAACGCGTCAAGAGGTCTTGCCCGGCAAGTGCAGCGCGCGGGACTTTGGGCGGCCCTCGCACGAATGGCGCTCTCAGACTGGCCTGTACCGCGGTGATCACCGCCACTGCCACTGCCACGCCCAGCTCGATCAACGTAGCGGCTTCTCGCGGCAACACGACAGCTGCCAACGCGTCGTGACATTCGGTCAATGACTTATGGAAAAGATAAGTGTGATCAGCGTGGGCGGTGAACGCATCGCCCGCCGCGGACAGCAGCGCCTGTGAGTGGTTGGTGGGACCGGTGAGTCTCCGAATGCAGCATTGCGGCGTGGTCGATCAAGGTAAGTAGAAACATCGCGATGCCGGCCGCAAGCACCAGTCGCCACCGCGACCGCCGGGGTGCGTTGCCTGCGCGTAGCACGCCGGAAGCGCAGCGGCGCAGGACAATGCCCGAAGTTGCGCGCCGCGGCGTGGACCGCGTAGCTGTTGATTGGCCGTCAGAACTGCACCCGTCGGGCCCAATGGTGCGCAGCGAACTTATTCGAGGCGGAACCGCCTGTTTCCGCGCGAACCTCATACCCCCATAGGGTACGGGTGGAGTGCCGTCCTGGCAACCGGACGCGCCAACTGCTTTGGTGGCATTGAGCTGCAAGTTCTCGTTTCTGTATGTCTACTGGACTTACGCGCGAGCCCTGCTATCCCAGGCCGGACCAGCGGGGCACCATTGGGGGGCGTTCTAAGAACCGCGCATCGGGCACGATACCGGCTGCGCCGCGTTCGGCTGCACCCGCCAAGGGCAGCCCGCCCAACATGGCTGGCCCGGCTGCGTCGGCCGCTGGTACGGCGCTCACATTGGCGCCGGTGAGTCCTGCGGCCGCTCTGGCTGGTACGGCGGTGGTCCAACTCGGTGGCACCGACAGCGGCCCCACCAATCCCGCCCGGCCCACACCCGCCGAGACCGCCGCATTGGCACCGCCAAGACCTGCTACTCCCCCAGCCTGCGACCCCAGCACCCCCGAACCGAGCCCGTCAGCAACAGTCGGCGTCAATGCCGCGGTGGCCGACGGGAGCAAGTTCTTGAGTTTCTCTCCGGTCGATAGCCCCGCACTGGCAATCCACGCGGTTGAACTTATCGTTGACAGCTCTGGGTTGATCGCGCTGAGCGCCGAGGACAGCGACCCCGACGTCAGCGGTGAGGCGAGACCCTGCAGTGCCGTGGGTAGCGACGACGTCAGCTGCGTCAGTGCCGCTTGCGTATCCGTTGCCGCCGCAACGCCGGTGACCTGCGCAACAACTGCACCTTGCGCAGCCAGTCCGCTCGGATTGGTGATCTGCTGCGGCGCGGTGAACGGCGTCAACGTTGACGCGGCTGCCGACGATCCGGCATAGCCATACATCGCCATCGCATCTTGTGCCCACATCTCCGCGTACTGGGCCTCGGTGGCCGCGATGGCTGGGGTGTTCTGCCCGAAGATGTTGGTCGCCACCAGCGACATCAGTAAGGTGCGGTTGGCTGCGATCACCGGCGGCGGCACGGTTGCCGCGAACGCCGCCGCGTAGGCCCCGGCCGCGGCCCGGGCCTGGTCGGCCGCGTGCTCGGCCTCGGTGGCGGTCATGCTCATCCACGCCACGAACGGCGCTGCTGCAGAGACCATCCACGTTGCCGCCGGGCCCTGCCAGGACAGAGCCGCCAACCGCGAGATGGTCGCGGCATACGAGGTTGCCGCCGAAGATAGTTCTGCGGCCAGCTCGTCCCAGCCAGTCGCGGCAGCAAGCATCGGCCCGGAGCCGGGGCCCCAATACATCCTGGCGGAGTTGACTTCCGGCGGGAGCGCACCGAAATCCATTCGCGTGTCCCTTCGAGTGTAGTGATCCGCGTCAGCGGGTCGCGGCGGCGTTAGCTGCCTCGGTAGCGGCATAGGAGCTAGCGCTGGTCGCCAAGGCGGCAACAAACTGGTCATGAACGGCTGTGGCCTGCGCGGAAACTTGCTGGTAAAGCTGCGCGTACGCAGCGAATTGGGCCGCTGTTAACGCCGAGACTTCGTCAGCGGCCGCGGGGACCACCCCGGCCGTCGGGGCGGCCGCCGCCGCGGTTGCGGCCCCCACCGCTACACCCACGGTCTGCAGATCGCCTGCCGCCGACGCAAGCGCTGCGGGATCTGTCGTCACAAAGGACATGTGTGTGCCTTTCTTGAGAAACCTCCGCCGCGTGCATGATTCACGGGAGCGGGCGGCGCTGATGTGAGTGTCATCGGATCCCAGGCGGTTACAACCCGCCGATCGGTTGCTAGCCGGTTACCGGGCGTGGCAAAAAGTTGACATACCGCCACTATCTGGCGCGTCCGGGTGAGACGAGCTACCGCATTTGCTTGCGGCTTCTCCCAGCTGAGCGCCACCACGCGGTCAGTAGCCGGCACGTGGCAGCACCCCGGGGAAGCGCAGCCGAATCGGCCACGTCGGGCGGTGGACTGTTTTTTCGTCTGATGAAGGCGCCAGCAGCCACACGGTTCGGTGGGATTGACGAGACACGTGAGGTCACCGGACGTTGAATATTGCATGAGATCGTCGCTTGGGTCAGGCCGCGACACAACCGCGGCGTTAGACATCGATCGAGTCGTGGTCGTGGGGCATGGCCCCGCGACCTGGCGCTGACCGGTCAGCGGCGAGCCAGGCAGAACCGAGTCAGGCGATCTTGACCGGCGAGAATGGCGGCCGGTGCCCCCGGAGGGCTCCGCCCGGCCGGTACAACTAGTGGCGCCAGCCATCCCCTAACCCCGAGTGCCACCAGACCAACGCCGAGCGCGATTAACGACGCAGCCGCCGGCTGCGATACCGCCTCAACCGCGGACATCTTGGACGCCTTGCATGCGGGCAGCACGTGATCAAGAGACGGCTGATTCGCGTCCGCACCGAGCGCCACGGGCAGCGATGTCGATGAGAGCGGCTGCTGGGCATGCGAAGGCAACGATGGGATACGCGAAGGCACGCAGTGGCCAAGAATCGCTAATCCTGCTACAGCGCCCACGACAACGACCGCCAACCGCAACTTGAGCGGTCGGCGTGCCGCGACACCTCGGTCATCCGACCCTAATCGGATGTTCCCCATACCCGCATAGGGTACACCATGAGTGCCGCTGCGAGGCTTTGCCACCGTGCGCCGCGTCACCGACGATGACACTGAGCAGTGTGACTCGGAGTTTCGGCACCACGATGGACAAATCGGCACCGCCCTGGACGTCGGCTACTTGTTCGCGACGGCGCCGCGCAGTCCACGGACGCCGCGCACCTGACACGTGGAGTTCTACGCAGCGCGGGGCCGGGAAGCCGGCGCCTAGGATCGCGTCATTGACCATCCTTTGGTGATGCACCCAAAGCGTGTCTTCGGCAATTTGTGCGGTGCGAGCTGCGCCCTTGCCGAAACGTTCGACTGCCCGTACCCTCAGGGGGTATGGGGTACTTAACGGCGGCGACTGCAGCCATCCGGTACGTGCTACCTAGCCGCATATCCCGGACCCCGCGCCTCATCGGGGTGCAGCCCCGAGGCATGTTTTCAGTGCCCGGTGGCCGCTGGTACCCTAAAGCTATTGTGAATGCCCAAGTTCCGCGCCGGCGACCCCGGTGGCAAGTCATCGCGGCGATGACTGCTGCTGTCGCCGCGGTTGCGATGTGGGTGCTGGTCCAAGGGCACGCCGTGGTGCGGTCTGAGTCTTCTGCGTCTCATCCGGCGCACGTGTCGGTGAGTTCGCACAGTACTGACTCTTCGGTCCACAGCGATGACGCCCATCTGGGCCACCCGTCACCAGGTGGTCACCATGAGGCGTTGGTTACCGCGGTGCTACCCCATTCCCCGGCCCCGACGGTGGCAGCCCTCACTGTGCTGGTGGTCGCGGTCGCTGTTGCTTTCTTCTGGCGGCAAGCGACCTTTTCCGGACGCGGTCCGCCACGAAGACTCGCTGCTGCGGTGACCGGTCAAGATCTATTGACACGGTTCTGTCTTTCGCGTCGCTGATTGGTTAGCGCCAGGCCGTTAGTGCATCGCCACGACGGCCGGTGGCCGCTGCCCGTTGTCAATGGCCGCGCTGGGCGGCCTCACGCTAGAAAGCGACACTTCCATGAACAACTCTCACTCTCGTCCGTTGACCTCGTTGGAATCCCGTCTGTTGTGCAGTTCCCGGTCATTGCCGTTCGTGAACCGCGCACCCAGTGCTGGACAGTGCCACCCCGCCTTGGGTAGCCACCGCCAGCCGGCTGGGCTGGTGGGTAACACCCCGGTATTGCGCATCTCGGAGCCGTTAACCGCTGCAGACCGCGGATTCTGGGCCAAGTTGGAAGCTTTCAACCCCGGGGGCAGCATGAAAGACCGCCCCGCCGTGCACATGGTGGAGCGTGCCCGCGCCCGCGGCGAACTGCGCCCCGGAGCCCGGATTGTGGAATCCACCAGCGGGTCACTGGGTCTGGGCCTGGCACTGGCCGGCATGGTGTACGGCCACCCCGTCACGGTGGTCACCGACCCAGGCATGGAACCCATCGTGCAGAACATGCTGCGCGCGTATGGCGCCGAGGTCGACCTGGTCACCGAAGCGCACCCGGTCGGCGGATGGCAGCAAGCCCGCAAGGACCGCATCGCCCAGCTACTGGCCGCCGATCCTGATGCGTGGTGCCCCAACCAGTACAGCAACCCCGAAAATGTCGATGCCTACCGACCGCTGGCCCTGGAGTTGCTCGACCAACTCGGTCGCATCGACGTGCTGGTGTGCTCGGTGGGCACCGGGGGGCATTCGGCCGGCGTGGCGCGGGTGCTGCGCGAGGCCAACCCCGATCTGAAGGTGATCGGGGTGGACACCGTCGGTTCGACGATCTTTGGTCAACCCGCGGCCAGTCGACTGATGCGGGGCTTGGGCTCGAGCATCTATCCGCGCAATGTCGACTATGCGACGTTTGACGAGGTGCACTGGGTGGCGCCGGCTGAGGCGGTGTGGGCGGCCCGCGCTTTGGCGGCTACCCACCACGCCAGTGGCGGCTGGAGTGTGGGTGCGGTCGGTTTGGTTGCTGGGTGGGCGGCGCGCACGATGGCGCCCGATACCAGCATCGCGGCGGTTTTCCCTGATGGGCCGCAACGGTATTTCGACACCATCTATAACGACGACTACTGCCGCGACCACGGGCTGCTCGATCAGCTACCGCCCCAGGAGCCGGACGTCATCGACCACCCTAACCAGCGGGTAGTGCAATCCTGGACTCGGTGTGCCACCGTGCTTGATCCCACCGGAGCGATGCAGTAATGGAATTGATCACCCAATTCCGCAGCTTCGACCGGCCCAGCCGGATGCTGATGATCAACCAATTCGGCATCAACCTCGGCTTTTACATGCTGATGCCGTACCTGGCGGCTTACCTCGCCGGCCCCTTGGGGCTGGCGGGGTGGGCTGTGGGGCTGGTCTTGGGTATCCGGAACTTCTCCCAGCAGGGCATGTTCATTGTCGGCGGCACGTTGGCCGACCGAATCGGCTACAAACCGTTAATTGTTGCAGGGTGTGTGCTGCGCACCGGCGGTTTCGCCTTGCTCATCGTTGCGCACTCGTTACCGGTGGTGTTGATTGCCTCGGCAGCCACCGGTTTCGCCGGCGCGTTGTTCAATCCGGCGGTGCGCGCCTATCTGGCCGCCGATTCCGGCGCTCGCCGCGTGGAGGCGTTCGCAGTGTTCAACATCTTCTACCAGGCCGGGATTCTTCTGGGTCCTTTGGTCGGAGTGATGTTGGTGGCTATTGATTTCCGCATTAGCGCCGCGGGTGCGGCCGGCGTCTTTGCGGTATTGACCGTGGCCCAGCTGCTGGCGCTGCCGCAGCACCGTGCTGATCCGGCGCGGGAAAAGACGTCGATACTTGATGACTGGCGAGTCGTCGTCGGCAACCGGTCTTTTCTGTTGTTCGCCTTGGCGATGGTCGGTTCTTACGTGTTGTCGTTCCAGGTGTATCTCGCCCTTCCGCTGCAGGCCTCACTGCTGACTAAGCGCTATCAAACGCTGTTAGTGGCAGCGGTTTTCGTCGTGTCGGGACTGGTTGCGGTCGCCGGACAGCTGCGCATCACCCGCTGGTTCGCCGCTCGGTGGGGCCACGGGCGCAGTCTGGCTATCGGCCTGGCCATCATGGCGGCCTCGTTCTTGCCGCTGCTTGTTATCCCTGATAGTTCTGGGGTCGGCGTTGTCGCGGCGGTAGTTGCGCTGCTGGTGTCAGCGGCCATGCTTGCCGTCGGCTCCGCCGCGGTCTTCCCGTTTGAGATGGACACGGTCATGGCGTTGGCCGGAGGCCGGCTCGTGGGCACCCATTACGGGTTCTACAACACCATTGTTGGCGTGGGAATTTTGGGCGGCAATTTGCTCACCGGGTGGGCGATGGGTGCTGCGCGGCAGCTGGGTGTGGGTGCATTGGTTTGGGCAGGGTTGTTTTTGGTCGGCGTCACCGCCGCGCTGGCCCTACACGTCCTTGACCGCAATCATCACTTGGAGCCTGCAGCTGCCGACGAGTGCCCGGCCGGGCCGACCAGCGCTCGAGGTGCTAGCGAACCTGGGCGGGATCGGATCTAAGGCGCTGGTGCGTGCCGCGGTGGTGCGGGCTAACAGTGAATCCGGACACCGGTTGGACGACACCGCGTTTCGCGCGAGCGCCGTTCTGGGCCACTGCGCTGCGGCGAACATCGGTGTGAGTCGAGAGGTTTCGGCGACGTGCCCACGGCAGAGGCCGAAGGGGGAAAGTTTGAGGAGGGACTCGTAATGAGATCGGTGTGGAATGAGGGTCTGTTGAATCGGCGTGCGTTTGTCACGGCCTCGGTGGCCGGCGGGGCCGCGGTGGCGCTGGGGGCATGTGGGCGAAGCAATCCTGCGCCCAGCGCGGAACGAGCTATCGCCGCGGCCGAGGCCGCGCGCCCGCACACCGGACGCACCGTTACTGCCACGTTCACGGCGCAGCCGGCCCCGATCGACCTCGGCGGCCCCATCGCAGGCACACTGGCCTACGGCGACACACTGCCCGGCGCCCCCCTCCGCGCTAATGTCGGCGACGACCTGGCGGTCACCGTCAGAAACCGGCTCAGCAACCCCACCTCGGTGCACTGGCACGGCATCGCGCTGCGCAACGACATGGACGGCGTGTTCCCTGTTACCCCGAATATCGCGGCCAACAGCGACTTCACCTATCGGTTCTCAGCGCCGCACCCCGGCACCTACTGGGCCCACCCGCATGTCGGCATGCAAACCGACTACGGGCTCTACCTGCCGGTGATCATCGACGACCCCGCGGAGGCGGCACGCTACGACGCCGAATGGGTTGTCGTCCTTGACGACTGGACCGACGGCATCGGCAAGAATCCGCAACAGTTATTCGACGAGCTCAAGGGCTCGCACATGCCGGCTCACGGGTCCGGCCAGCAGGAGATGGCTGGGATGTCCGCGGTGGGTAGCAGTGCGCTGCTGGGCGGCGACTCCGGCGACATCGACTATCCGTACTACCTGGTCAACGGTCGGATTGCGGCGGCGCCGACTACCTTTGATGCTCGGCCGGGCCAGCGCATTCGCATCCGCATCATCAACGCCGGCGCTGACACCGTCTTCCGCGTGGCCCTGGCGGGCCACGTCATGACGGTCACCCACACTGATGGTTTCCCCGTTGTGCCGACCGAGACCGACGCTTTGTTGGTCGGCATGGCCGAACGCTATGACGTCATCGTCACCGCCAGCGACGGGGTCTTCCCACTCGTGGCCATGCCGGAAGGTAAGCAAGCGGTCGCGGCACGGGCGCTGCTCAAGACGGCCAATGGCAGCGCACCCGATGTGAACTTTCGGCCCACCGAGCTCAACGGCCGAGTCGGTACGGTCGACACCTTCACCGCCCCGCCGGCCGCCAGTCTGGGCTCGGCGGCCTCAGCGGTGAATCTGGACCTGGAATTGACCGGGTCAATGATGAAGTACGACTGGGCCATCAACGGCAAGCCCTACCCGGACAGTCCGCCCGTGAGCGTCAAGCAGGGCCAGCGCGCCACGCTAGTCTTCACCAACTCCACGATGATGTATCACCCCATGCACCTGCACGGCCATACGTTCCAGATGATCAAGTCCGACGGCAGCCTGGGTGCGCGCAAGGACACCGTCATCGTGCTGCCCAACCAGAAACTGCGCGCCGTGCTGATCGCCGACAATCCGGGTTCTTGGATGATCCATTGCCACCACGGCTATCACCTGGACGCCGGCATGATGACCACTTTGAACTACACCGCCTACACCAGCTAGCGGGTGGCGCGCTCTGCAGCACCAACTCGGCCACGCCCGCACGGCGCCGGCCTGGGCGACCGGTTGCGCAGCGACCGGGAAGGCAGTGGGTAAGCAGATGACTACACCGCAGTCAAGCAACGGCCCGGCCATTCCCCTTGAACCGCGCGGGAAAGACGCGTCGGGACGGCCGGCTGAGGGCTGTCGCGGCGATCGCACTGCGACGTTGCGACAACGTTTGTTGTGCCGCTCGGCTCCGCTGGCCCTACCGGCCCCTCGCAACGACGACCGCGCAGGCCTGCGGGTTTGTGGTACGTCGTTGCCTTCCCCCGTCGTTAGCGCCATCGTAGAAAGGGATTGATGCTCGAATGCGCAGACAGAAACGTTGGCTGCCACCCCGGGGACTTTTGGTCGGCTACAGCGGGGTGCTGGCCTCGGTGGCCGGTTTTGTCAACGCGGTGGCCCTTCTGGTTTTGGCATTTCCGGTGGGCAATATCACGGGGGTCACCACTCAATTGGGCATGGACACGGCCAACCCATGGCTCTATGAGGGTCACGTGCTCGCGGCGGTTCTACTCGGCTTCTTGAGCGGCACAACCGCGGCCGGTGCCATCCTGGCGCCCACCGACTCGCAGAGCGGCTCGCGGCATGCTGCTGTGCTGATCGCAGAAGCGGGCCTGCTGCTTGCCGCCGCCATCGGAGTGCAGGACGCCGTCGTCAAGGCGCAGCTCGCCGCGCTGGGGATTCATCGTGCGGTCATCCAGGCGCTGTTCGCCGCTGCGGCGCTCGGGCTGCAAAACGGGTTGACTTCAAGCGTTCGCGGAATGGCGATCCGCACCACCCACTTCACCGGCACCATCACCGACCTTGGGCTGATGCTGGGCCGCAGCCGCCGCCACGGGATCGACAAGTCGAAGGCTGCCGTGTTCACAGTGACGCTGGTGCTGTTTTTGGTGGGCGGCGTTGCTGGAATAGTGAGCGGTGCGCGGCTCGGCGGATACGCGTTGATCATCCCGGCCGTGATCTGCATCGCTGTGGCCGCTGCTAGCCTGCTTCACGGCCGCAGGCGACGCCTGTCATCGCACGTCGCATCCGCCGCGCCGACCTCGGTGAGCTCCGACTGAATGCTTATCAGCGCGATATCCCCTTGCTTGCAACAGCACGCGGCATCACCAACATCATGACGTACCTTTTGCATACCCAAGGCCCGCGGTTCTGCGGTGACTGCTTTGACGTGACCGCCCCCCTGGCGCCGCCGCCCCTAACCCGGCATCGTGTCGTGCTTCGCGAATTGTGTTGCAGCGCGTGGCTTTCCGCCGATCGGCCCATCGTGGACGAGAAGAAGCCCCGTGTGCCGACTAGAAACCTTGGTGCGCGGAGTGCAGGGTGGCGATCTGCTGTTCGTCGTCCGCCGGTGATCGGCTGTGCCAGCGCTATGGTCGACGGGATATTGGCCCGGATCGAATGTCGCCGAAGGATAGCGATCGCCGTTGATGGGTGCTGATCGCCTGCGGATAAGTGGAGGCCTGTCCACCGCAACACCGCGAGTGTCCAGCAGAGCCTGGCTGCATAGCCTGCTCGCCTTCGTCTCTGTTCTCCGACCCCTTTCGGGCAGTGCCGGTGGCTCGGCATAACCCGGCGCCGGGCTCTCGGCTGTCATGCTGCTCAGGTCGGGGTGCAGAGTCGTCCGCCTCTGGCGAGGATGCCGTTTGAGGATGGGTCGAGTGTTAGCCAGATCCGGTGAACAGCGGATTCTTGCCGCGCACACTAGTGCTTGGGCCAGCGGTCGCGATGCCGGACGCTAGAGAGACTTCAGTATGGTTTGCATGGTGTCGATCTCGCGTTGCTGATTAGCCACGATCGATTGTGCCAGCGTGACCGCCGGGGTGTATTGGCCGGAATGAATCTCGTTTTGCGCCATGGTGATTGCGCCTTGGTGATGCGCAATCATCTGGGTAAGGAAAAGCCGGCTGGCCTCCACGCCCTGGGCGTTTTGCAGAGCCTGCATGTCCTGTTCCGACATCATCCCTTCCATTCCGGGCATGCCGGCGTGGCCCGGCATTCCCGGCATCGTGGTCGTGGGTGTGCCGCTCAGGGTAGTTGTCGCAGGCGTTTGCTGCGTCCATTGGTTCAACCAGGACTGCATCTGTTGGATCTCGGGGCCTTGGGCCGCCTTGATATTATTGGCGAGGTCGATTACGCGAGCGTCGATGCCCTGTTTGCCGAGGATGATCTCGCTCATCTGAATTGCTTGCTGGTGGTGAGCAATCATGCGCTGGGCGAAGGTGACGTCGTCAGCATTGTGCGCCGCAGGAGTGCCCTCAGCCGGACTTGACGCTGTATTAGGCATGCGAAAGGTGTTGCTCGGCGCGGTAGGGTTATCTGAGTCGCCGCACGCTGCCACGGTCAGCAGCACCGCAATCGCTGCTGCAGTGAAAGTAAATAACCGTCGCCTCACCATGACTTCCTTTCGGGACTCACGCACACCATGTTTGGGTATACCGGGTATAGGTACAGTACCGTTGCACATCCCGTACCCGATGAGCATGCCGTCAAACCCCAAAAGTTGGCTGGCCGGCAAGGGGTGTGTGGTTGGCTGCCGCGCTCACGTCAACGGCTCGAACCTACGCAGTCGCAGGCTGTTGCTGACGACGAATACCGAGGAGAAGGCCATCGCCGCACCGGCCAGCATGGGGTTGAGCAGCCCGGCCGCCGCCAGTGGCAGCGCAGCGATGTTGTAGGCGAAGGCCCAGAACAGGTTGCCCTTGATGGTGCTTAAGGTCTTGCGGGACAGCCGGATTGCGTCGGTGACAACGCGCAAGTCACCGCGAACCAGTGTCACGTCGCTCGCCTCGATGGCGACATCGGTGCCAGTGCCCATTGCGAGACCGAGGTCGGCTTGGGCGAGGGCAGCCGCATCGTTGACGCCGTCACCGACCATGGCAACGACTCTGCCGTCGGCCTGCAACTGCTTGATGGTCTCGACCTTGTCGCGCGGAAGGACGTCGGCGACTACATGTTCGATGCCGACCTGGCGGGCGATCGCAGCGGCTGCGGACCGGTTGTCGCCGGTGAGCATGATCGGGGTTAAACCCAGCGCGCGCAGCTGCGCGACCGCCTGGGCTGACGTCGGTTTCACCGCGTCGGCCACGACCAGCACCCCGCGCGGCTGGCCGTCCCAACTAACCGCGACCGCGGTCTTGCCCTGCGACTCGGCCCGGTGCATGGCGGTGGCCAACTCCGGCGCGAGCTGCTGCGACCACTCAGCGAGCAAGAGGGGCCGGCCTACCACCACCGCATGACCATCGACGATGCCCTGCACCCCAAGTCCCTGTCGGTTGGCGAAACCCTGCGCGGCTGGTAAGTCGCCGACCTTCGCCCGGGCGCCGTCGGCGATAGCCCTGGCGATCGGGTGCTCAGAGGAGTCTTCAAGCGCGCCGGCTAACCGCAGCACCTCGTCGGGGTGCTGACTTTCGGCGGTGATCACCTCGACCAATGTCATCGTCCCAGTGGTGATGGTGCCGGTTTTGTCCAGCACGATCGTATCGACCTGCCGAGTCGATTCGAGCACTTCTGGACCCTTGATCAAGATTCCGAGTTGGGCACCCCGGCCGGTGCCGACTAGCAGCGCGGTGGGTGTGGCCAGTCCCAAAGCGCACGGACAAGCGATGATCAACACCGCGACGGCCGCGGTAAACGCCCCCGACATTGATCCTCCGGTACTGATCCACACCGCGAGCGTGGCCGCCGAGAAGGCCAGGACCATCGGCACGAACACCGCCGAAATCCTGTCGGCCAATCGCTGCGTGGCGGCCTTGCCGGTTTGGGCGTCCTCGACCAGCTTGGCCATTTGCGCCAATTGGGTGTGCGCGCCGATGCGTGCGGCGCGCACGACGACGCGACCACCCACATTGAGGGTGGCACCCACCACCAAATCCCCGGGTGCGATTTCTACCGGCACGGATTCGCCGGTCAACATGGAAGCATCCACCGCCGAGGAGCCCTCCATCACCACGCCGTCGGTGGCGATCTTTTCCCCCGGGCGGACCACGAATTCGTCCCCGACTGCGAGTTGGTCGATGGGAATGCGTTGCTCCACACCATCTCTGCGCACTGCCACATCTTTGGCCCCCAGCTCCAGCAGTGCGCGAAGCGCGGCGCCGGCGCGCCGCTTCGCACGGACCTCCAGATACCGGCCGGCGAGGATGAAAGCCGTAACTCCGGCAGCAGCCTCCAAGTAGATGTTGCCGGTGCCGTCGGCGCCGTTGACGGTCAACTGAAACGAATGCGTCATGTTGGCCATCCCAGCCCTGCCCCAAAACAGCGCATACACCGACCAACCCAGCGCGGCGAGGGTGCCCATCGAGATCAACGTGTCCATCGTGGCGCTGCCGTGGCGCAGATTGGTCCATGCAGCCCGATGGAACGGCCACCCACCCCACACCACCACCGGTGTGGCCAGCGTCAGCGACAACCACTGCCAGTTGGTGAACTGCAGCGCGGGAACCATCGCCATGGCAATCACTGGCACGGTCAGCATCACCACAATCACCAACCGCTGCCGCAGCAACACCAGTGAATCGGCGTCAGCCGCGGCGGCGCCCGCCCCGTCGCCGACCGAAGTGCTTGCTGCTGGCACGGTCGCTGTGTAACCGGCTTGCTCGATTGCCGCTACCAGTCGATCGGACGAAACACCTGCACCGTAATCCACGCTGGCCTTGCCGGTCGCAAAGTTGACTGAGGCGCTGACCCCGTCGAGCTTGTTCAGGGTCTTTTCGATTCGGGTCACGCACGAGGCGCAAGTCATTCCACCGATCTCGAGCTCAATGTGTTGTGTCGATGTGGTGGCGGTCCCCATGGCTGCTTTCCCTTCCTGGGCGAGGGGTTCAGCCGGCGAGCTGATAGCCGGCTTCTTCGACGGCGTTTTTCAGCGCATACGTATCAACTGGGCCGTCGCTGTCGATAGTTACTGTGCCGCTTGCCAGATCGACGTCGACCGATTTGACGTGCGACACGTGCGCAAGCTCCTCACGCACCGAGGACGCGCAATGTCCGCAGGACATTCCAGCCACGGTGACTGTCATAGTGCTCATCTTTTAGCCCCTTTCCGTACCCGGGCATTCCGCTCACAGTCAAGGATACTTTACCCCCCTGGGGTATGCAAAGGTGGTGTGGGTCACGGCGGTCGGGCGCTTGACCAGTGGCACGGGCTCATCGCCGCGCAGCGTGCGTGGGCCCAAAGAATTTCTGTCAGAACCTGGTTATTCAATACCTTAGCGGGGTACCGTACGGCGGATGCGAAACTTGGGCGCCGACGCCGGGGCGAGGGTTTCCGGCAGCCGCCGTGCGTCTGGTGACCGCCGTACCGAGCGTTTATCTGCCTCGGCAACCTCATGTTGCAAGGTGTCAGCATTGGGGCGCACGAGCATCGCGTGCGCTGGGACGCAGTCACCAGTCAGCCGTTCGCGGCCGCGGTTTGCGAATCGGGGACTGCTGATTTGTACCCGTGATAGCACGCTTTAGAACCGGGATGGAAATGGGCATGGTATGGATGGCGGTGGTTGAGGTGAGCGGCGTCGCCATGCTCTACTGGTTGCACCGTTTCACCGCGACATCGCCTAGTGCGCTCAGCGTGCTGCCGTTCCAATCAGGATGGCGGCCGCAGGAGCACGCCCTATCCAGGTATCACGTGCGGTGGTATCTGGCGACACTGGTCTTTCTGGCTTTTGATGTCGAGATGTTGTTCATGTACCCGTGGGCGTTGGTAGTTGCCAAGATGGGCGCAGCGGCAATCGTCGAGATGTTCCTTTTCCTGGCAGCGTTGCTGGTGGCCGTGGGGTGGGCGTGGCGGGAAGGCGCGTTGCGATGGGTGTGAGTCAGTTGCTGGCCCGGTACGCGACCCGGCGGGCGCATGTTCTCACCGTGGAGGTTGCTGGGTACTGGGTGGTGCGTGCAGAGGCCGAAAAACGTCTCGTTGCCCGTGGATGGTGCCTGGCGGCGTCACCGGCTGATGCCGACATATTGGCAGTCTGCGGGACGCCAGGACCCGAGCTGACTGGGGCTATCGATCGGGTGTGGGAACAATTGCCCGGGCCCAGGGCTCTGGTCGAGATCCCGAATGCGGAATCGGTGCAACAGGCGCTAGAGCGTGCCCTCGCACAGTTGAGCGATGTAAATACACAACGCACCGACGCCCGTAATCGCGAGTCGCCGGTCGGTGAGCGTGATGACAGCCATCGCCATCACGACGATCACCATCCGATGACCAGCGGCGGGGATGAGAACCATCTTGCAACCCAGTGCGGCCGTGGGCATTTGGGGCACGACGTGATGGATCCGCAAGGCGTGGATCGCGGTCAACACCACCATGACGCGGCGGACCACGCCAGAGACCGGCACCTAGATCCCAGCGCGATGAGCCACAGCGACCACCACCACACGGACCCCAGCGCGATGGGCCACAGCGGCCACCACCAGATGGACCCCAGCGCGATGGGCCACAGCGACCACCACCAGAGGGACCCCAACGCGATGGGCCACAGCGACCACCACACGGACCACGGCAGCATGGACCACGGCGCACATGGGCACATGCACCACGGCGCCATGGACATGGCGCCGGCGGGTATCGCTTTGGCCGCAGGCGGTGAGGACCGCGATGGTCTGGAAATGGATGTCCTGCGAGTGCGGTTGGGTCCGGTTTGTACCTCCTGGCCTGCTGGACTGGTGCTGGAATGCGCACTTCAAGGCGATGTCATTACCGAGGCGGACGCCTGGGTCATCGATAGCGACGCCATGCGGGAGAACCCGCGGCCGCACGTGGGTGAGGATCAGGTATTGGCGGCGGCACGACACTGTGACCACGCCACAGATCTGCTGCTGTTGGCCGGGTGGGCGCGTGCGGCCGCCGCCGCCCGGCGGGCGCGCGACGCTCTCCTCAGCGAACCAGCTCTCCAGCGGGGCACCTCGGCGCTTCAAATCCTGCACCGACAGATTGGCCGGTCACGAACGTTGCGTTGGTCGCTGCGCGACCTTGCACCGATGACCATCGAGGACTGTGACCGCCTGCAGCTGCCTACAATGTGGGCCGGCGACTGTTACGACCGGCTTCTCGCGCACGTGGACATAGCTCGGCGGATGGTGAACGATCCGCTGTGGGCCAACACATTTCATCCGTCGGGCAGTGTGGTCGTTGCCGCACTGCCGGGTTTGGTGCGTGGTCTGGATTTGGCGACCGCTCGGCTGGTGATCGCCAGTCTCGGTCTTGAGACCGCGCCCGAGGCCGCGGGTGGTCGCGGTGGCTGAGAGCTCCGTCACGACGGTGTCGGGCGTGTGGGCGCCGGCTGCAGCGGTGCTGCTTTTGAGCCTGGGTCTGTTTACGGCGACTCTCGACGGCGCGCTTGCTGCACGCGGGGCCGGGAAGGGTGCCGGCGCCGCGAGTGTCGCGGTTACTGAGGTTGCTCGGCTGATGCGCCAGCGCCGGCGCGCCACGGTGGCCGCCGACACGCTGCTGTGGCGGGTGGGGGCCACCGGTCTGCTCGTGGTGGCGTCGCTGATGGTGGCGGTGATTCCGCTGGGGCACTGGACATTATTCGACTCTGACGTGGGAGTCGTGTGGTTCACCGCGATGGACGTGACGGTGTGGGCTTTGGTGTGGCTTGCCGGGTGGGGGCCCAATTCGGTGCATTCCCTGGTGGGGGGCTATCGGTTCCTTGCCCACGGTTTGGGCTATGAGCTGCCGCTGATGTTTGCCTTGGTGGCCCCGGTGATCGCGGCACGAAGTCTGCGGGTTGGCGAGGTGGCCGCTGCTCAGCGTGGGTTGTGGTTTGTGGTATGGATGCCCCTGGCGTTTGTTGTGTACTGCGGTGGCGTCATGGCGTTTTCGGTGTGGGGCCCGTTTTCCCCAGCGATGGGCGCCGATGTTCTCGGCGGTGTTGCCGCGGAGCTGGCCGGGGTTGATCGACTCGTATTTCAGGCCGGGCGCTATGCGTTGTTGGTCGCCGGTGCTGCGTTCGCGGTGCCGATGTTTCTGGGCGGCGACGCGGGTCCGTGGTTACCGGGCTGGGCATGGGTGTTGGTCAAAACGCTGGGGTTGTTGTCGTTGCTGGTGTGGCTGGGCCACCGCTTGCCGGCGTTGCGGCCGGACAAGTTCATGGAGATCGGCTGGATTGTGTTGGTACCGCTCACAATATTGCAAGATCTCGTCGTTGCCGTCATTGCAGTGAGGACGTGAAAAATGATCGTCGACATGGTCTATTGGGTCAGCGCCGCCGTCGCCGTGGTGGCGGGGGCAGCGGTATTCATCGTTAATTCCATGGCCCGCGCCACCTATGCTCTTGCGGTCTCGTTCATCGCCGTCGGTGTCGCGCTGGTGTTGTTGCAGCAGAACTATATCGGCGTGATCACCATCTTGATGATGGTGATGGAGATGGCGGTGATGGCGGTCTACATGGTCATGTTCATGGGCATGAATCCGGCGTTGATGCCGATGAGCATGGTGCACGACAAGCGGCGGGCGCTGGCCGCCGCGGTGGGGACATTCGTCATGTTGACGTCGGGAATCCTGCTGAGCGACTGGCCGGCGCGGCGCGGGACACCGCCTCCGGACATTACGGTGGCGCTGGGTGAGGAATTGATGGGTCCCCAGATGTTGGCTATGGCGGTGATCAGCCCGGTGATGGTGGCTACCATCGTTGCCGGCATCGTCCTCGCGGCTCACCGCAGCCGCTACGACCGGTTCGGCGATGACCTCAAACGCCGACCCGCCGCCGATCCGCAACCCGGCGGAGTCGGGCGGTGACGCTGCAAACCGTGCTGCTGATGGCCGCGGCGGTGTTCTGCGTCGGGCTCTATGGCGCGCTCTCGCAGCAGGTTGTGGTCATGGTGATGATGGGCCTGGAGTTGATGATCAACGCGGTCATCCTCGCCGCCGGCGGGTTTTGGTGGTTTGCCGCGCCCGCCTCGGCCGGGCAGGTGCTGCTGCTGGTGATTATCGCTGCCATGACGGTGGAAATGGCGATGGGGTTCGCGGTAGCCACCGTGCTGCACCGCGAGCGTAAGACCGACATGACCGACATGGCCGCAGACTTGGCCGGATGAACGGGGTGAGCGCGTTAGCGCAGCTGGCACTATGGCTGCTGATCCTGATTCCGGCGGTCCTCGGCGCAGCGTTGCTGCTTATCCGCTGCGGCGATCGGTTCGCGGCGGGGATCTCGGTGGCGGCGTCGGCAATTGTGGTGGCTTTGTCGGCCGTGGTGGCGTTTGCCCGTCCCGCTGTCAGTGTTTCGTTTGTGGCTGGCGGGCAGTTCGCGTTGACCGTGGATGGTCTGTCGGCGCTGGTGGTCCCTGCGGTTGCGGTCGTCACCCTGGTGGTACTGATGTTCGCCGCGGTCGATATCACGGTAGCTGCGGCCAGATTTCACGGTTGGATGCTGCTGTTTGCTTCTGCCGCGATCTTGACGGCAACTGCGGCGACGCTGCCCGCGCTGCTGGCGGCGTGGGAGGTGATGGGGGCCGCGTCCTATGCGTTGATCGGCTTTTGGTGGCGCGATGATTTCCGGATGGCAGCGGGGCTTTCCGCCTTTATCACGACCCGCACCGGGGACCTGGGGCTGTATCTGGCCGCCGGCGCGGCGATGGCCGGCGGCGCCAGATTAGAGTTGTCGGAGTTACCTCACGCAAACACTTTGTGGCGCAACGTAATAGCATTCGGGGTGTTGATCGCCGCCCTGGGCAAAGCGGCGCAGCTGCCGTTCTCGTTTTGGCTCTCGCGGGCGATGGAGGGTCCTAGTCCGGTCAGCGCATTACTGCATTCGGCCGCCATGGTGGCCATGGGTGGGTACTTGTTGCTGCGCGTCGAGCCGCTGCTGGCGGCCACCGGATGGGCCGCGCATGCGGCGGCGTGGAGCGGCGCGGTAACGGCGGTGCTGCTGGGCGCGGTTGCGCTGGCCCAACGCGATCTCAAACAGTTGCTGGCCGCATCGACTGCGGCGCAGCTGGGGTTCGTGGTGATGGCAGCCGGTGTGGGTGCGGTCGGGGGCGGCGCAGCCCAGCTGATCGCCCACGCCTTCACCAAGGCCGGGCTGTTTCTGGCCGCTGGGGCGTGGCTTTCACTGCTGGGCACCAAACAGCTTGAGCACTTACGCGGTGCGGCCCGGCGATGGCGCCTGGTCGGCTGGACGACCACCGTGAGCGCTGCGGCGTTGGCGGGAATCGCACCGCTGTCGCTGTGGGCGACAAAAGACGCGATCCTGACGGTCGCCCTTGTCCACTTTGTAGGGCTGTACGCCACCGGGTTGGTGGCCGCCGCGTTGTCGGCGGCCTACGCGGCAAAGATTCTGGTCGCCATCTGGAGCACATCATCGCCGGTCGAGGATGAGAAGGAGGCAAATCGCAACGCGCGGAACGTTTTAGGGCGATTGCCGCTGATGGTGTTGGCTGCCGGCGCCGCGGGGTTGGGAGTGTTGGTGTTGCCGCCGATTGCGTCGCCGGTGAGCCGTGTTCTCGCTACCGGGCCGATTGCGCATCCGGGCGTGCTCGAGCTGGCCGGCTCAGCGCTGCTGGCGTTGGTGGTGGTGGCCGCGGTGATTCGCTGGGGGGTGCCCGAACCCCGATGGGCTGCCGACTGGCTGGGTATGGAACGCGCCGCCCACGCGGTCGTTGTCCGGCCGACGATGCGTCTTGCCGCGGCATTGGCCCGCTTCGATGACCGAATTCTCGACCGGGCCGTGGACTGGGTCGCCGCCGAATCGCTGCGCGCTGGCCGCTGGACGGCCGACGTTGATGAGCACGTTGTTGATGCGGCGGTGCGGGCGGTAGCGATGCGGACGCGTCAGCTCGCTGAGTTGGCCCGTAGGCCGCAATCCGGCCAGCTACACCAGTACTACCTCGCCGCGGTGGTGGTGGTTGCGCTAAGCGTGCTGCTTCTGGTGGCGGTGCGGTGAGATGCTGAGTCTGATCGTCTTTTTGCCGCTGGCTGGCGCAGCAGGAATGCTTGGGCTACCGCGTGGCGGCGCGGCGGTCCGCTGGGTGTGGGTCGGAGTGACCGCCGTCGATCTGGCGCTGGTGGCGGCGGTGTGGCTGCGCTACACCACTCCCGGGGTTAACGGGCTGGCTTTCGAAGAACGGGCCCGCTGGATCCCGGGAGTCAACAGCAGCTACCACATCGGCGTCGACGGCTTGTCCTTGCCGCTGGTCCTGATGACCGCGCTGATTTTTGTGGCTTGCGCGCTCTACGGGTTGCGCGGCGACCGGCCCCGATCCCAGGCAGCGCTGTTCCTGTTTCTGCAAAGCGTCAGCCTGGGGCTGTTTGTCGCTGCGGACCTGATCGTGTTCTTCGTGTTCTTCGATCTGTCGATCGTGGCCATGTACTTCGTGATCGCCGGATGGGGTCACGGGGATGCCGGCCGCTCGGCACTGAAATTCTTCCTCTACACCTTTCTGGGATCCCTGGCGCTGTTGGTGGGCTTCATCGGCCTCTACATCGCCGCCCGTCCGCACACCTTCGACATGCTCGAACTGATCGCCGCGACCCCGCTGGCCGCTCGCCCGCTGGCCGGCGGGCTGGTGCTGGCGGCGATCCTGGTGGGTCTGGCGGTCAAGACGCCGACGGTTCCGTTCCACACCTGGCTGCCCCCGGCCCATACCGACGCGCCTGCCGTCGGCTCGGCGGTGCTGGCCGGGGTGTTGTTGAAGATGGGTACCTACGGATTTGTCCGCATCGCGATGCCGATGCTGCCGCAGTCCTGGCGTGCGTGGGCCTGGGTCATCATCGTCGTCGGTATCGTGTCGGTTCTTTACGGCGCCCTGGTGGCGTTGGCGCAAAACGACTTCAAGCGCATGGTGGCTTACACCTCAGTCAACCATATGGGTTACATCGTGTTGGCCGTCGGTGCCGCTGGCCTGGTGTCGTCCAGCACCGCCGACGCGCGTGCGGTGGCGATCAGCGGCGCCGTCACGCAGATGGTCAGTCACGGTCTGATCACCGGGGCGCTGTTCTTGCTCGCCGGGGTCTTCTATGAGCGCACCGCCAGCTACGAGATGAACGCCTACGGCGGTCTGGCCGCACCCGCCCCGAAACTGGCTGCGGTGTTTGCGGTCGGGGCATTCGCCTCCCTCGGGTTGCCCGGTCTGTCCGGTTTCATCGCCGAATTCCAGATTTTCACGGGCAGTATTGCCGCTACTGCGCTGAGTGCGCTCGCCCTGCCCGGCATCGTGCTGACCGCGGCACTGTTCTTGCGGGCGTTGCAGCACATCTTCACCGGCGACACCCGAGGCCTCTCGCAAGGCTTTGTGGATCTGCGGCCTTCGGAATTGGGCTCAGCGGGAATGCTTGTGACGCTTTCGGTCGTGATCGGCATCCTGCCGCGGCCCTTACTGGACGTGATCGAGCCGGCCTCGCGCACGCTCGTCAAGCTTCTGGGGAGATAACCGGTGAACACCGAGGGCGGCATGCGGCCGCTGCTGCTGCTGCCCGAGATGCTGACGTTCGGCGGTGGCCTTCTGGTGTTGATTGCCGGGTCGTTTCTGCCGCGACCTCGGCAGTGGTGGGCCCGGATCGCCGCCGCGACAACCCTTGTCGGTGTCATCGTGGTCGCCGCGATCGCCATCGCGGCCCCGGATCAGACCGCTTTTGAGGGTTCCTTCGTCCTGGACACGGCCACCGCCGTGGCGCGGGTGACCGCCGCAGCCGGCGCGCTCGTCGTACTGGCGATAGCCGGTGACGAGATTACGGGCGCGGCCCGAGAAAGCGACACCTACGCGCTGGTGCTCTTCTCCACCACCGGCATCCTGGTGCTGGCCGGGACCAGTGACCTGCTTGTCCTGGCTGCTGGCTTTTTGCTGGCCAGCGTTCCGCTGTACGGACTCATCGGGCTGCTGCGCTCCGGGCAGGCAGCCGAGGCGACGATGAAGACGTACCTGATTGGTGCCCTGTTCAGCATCACGTTGCTACTGGGAATCACCGTTGTCTACGGGCTTAGCGGCGTCACCCGATATGACCAGCTCGCCGCCGGGCTCCGCGGCGCCCCAGGCGCGGCCGTAGCCACTGGTGTCGTCGCTGTCCTGGCGGGGCTGATGTTCGAAGCCGGAAGCGTGCCCGCCCACTTCTGGGTGCCCGACGCCGCCCAAGCCGCCAACGGCGTGGCGGCCGTGTTCTTGACGACGGTGCCCAAGATCGGCGCGCTCGTTGCGGCATACCGCGTGGCTGACGTGCTGCCCCACACGGTGGCATGGCCGCTGCTGATCGCGGTATTCGCCGTCGCGAGTATGACATTGGGTAACTTGGCTGCCTACGGCCAACGCGATCCCCGCCGGCTCCTGGGCTGGTCGACGGTCAGCCAAGTGGGCTATCTCCTGGTGCCGGTCGCCGTGGCCGGGCGCAGCCCGCTAGCCCTCCCTTCGTTGCTGTTCTATCTCGTCGGCTACACCCTGACCAACAGTGCCGCGTTCGCCGTCAGCACCGCGCTGCCCGATCGGCGTGACCTCGATGATTACCGCGGCCTGGCTCGGGCGCGGCCCTGGCTCGCTGGGGCATTGGTGGTGGGCGCGCTCGGCCTGGTTGGCACCCCACCGACCGCGGTCTTCGTCGGAAAACTGACCACGGCCACGGCTGCGTGGGACGGCGGTCAAGCGTGGCTGGCCGTAGCGGTGTTCGCCAACAGCCTACTGAGCCTCGTCTATTATCTGCGCTGGATCGCCCCGGTGTTCCGTAAACCATGTAGCGCCACCGAGTTCATTCCCCGGAGTTGGTCCACCGGCACCGCGGTGATCACGGCCTGCCTCAGCCTTGCACTCGGTATTGCCGCAGGACCGCTCTGGGACGTCCTTGCGCCGGCACCGACACGGTGAGCCAAAAAGCTGGCTTCCCGACGGCGCACATCGATGCACTGGCGATGCGTGTCAGGAACCGACTAAAGACGTGGGCGGCACAATAAATGATTTGCCATCCCCTGGACCGAACCTCGACGCGGAGGCGCGGCAGATGCGGGCGGTTCAGCCGCGGACGAAGAAGGTACCAAACTACTATCTACGTACACAACCAGTAGATAGAATGACTCAGTGCCCGGCGGCGATCGGCTGGCGTTCCACCGCGAGGGAACTCGACGCTGGTGTGCACGCGGGACCCACAGCGCCCGTGTGCAGCCGCGACATGGTGTGGCATGACAGCGTTGTTGGCGAATTGAAGTCTTCGTCGCCGGATCCAATGCGACACAACGGTCGTGATGACCATGTGTGGGCTCACCGAAGGACTTTGTACCCTACCCCTGTGGGGTACGCGCCCGGATAGTTGGGTCACCAGATAAACAATTTCTGGGAAGGAGCAAGGATATGACGACCAAACTCATGCGTCGGGCCGCATTAGGGGTAGCCGGGCTGGCCGCTGTCGCCGCGACAAGCGTCACGCTGGTGGCAACGGCTGGCGCCCATGACGTTTCGATCCCCGAGCTGCCCATCCCGCCTCGCATCTACTACGGGGCGATCGCATACGCTCCCACCGGTGAGGTCGGCATCGCGCGGCGCAAGGTATCTTCAACGCTCGCGGAGATAACGGCCCTTCGGGAGTGCGGCGTGAGCAGCTGCGCCGTCCTGAGCAGCTTCACCCGATGCGGCGCAGTCGCCTACGACGGCTCGAAGTTTCAAGGAGCAACCGGCTATACGCGCGCCGCGGCAGAACAAGCCGCCATGGAGAGCCTGGGCGGCGGGCGGATTGTGACCTCGGCGTGCAACCATCCGTAGGACCCTGACCGTCGGGCCCGAACAGACCCTAGCCAGGAGCCCGGTGAGCGGCTGTGCGGTCATGCAGCACGTTGGCGAACACGAATGCCCGGCACGCGACGGCCGCCTGGATCAGCGCATCGTCGCGTTGCAGCCGCCGATCACTACATCGGTGGCGGCGACACCGCGCTCCGTTGGAGGGGCGCCTAGCTCAAGTTGCCGATTGGGTCAGCGGAGGTGGTCATCGCGGATAAGTTCTTGAAAAAGCTCGCAATCGACTGCATGCCACTCGCGAATGAGGATCTCATTTGTTTGCGGATCGCGCACCACTTCTGCACGCCAGGGCAGACAGTCTGGGCACGCCAGGATCTCATAAGCGATCCCTGCGTCGTCAAAAGCGCGCAGGTCGACGCTGCCAATCGGGGCATCGAAGCGAATATTCGGGCGCGCGTCGTGCGGACGATGTTGGGGGTCGGTCACGCGCGGCGAGGCTGGTCGGTCTCTCTGAATGTCGTCACCGACAAAATCGCAGGGTACAAGTGGCCGGTGTAAGCGCCGTTCAAGGCAGCTGATACAAAGGCGGCCGCCGGTGTTTCCCGCTGCCGCCCATACTCGGTCGTTCACCCTGTACGTTTCATCACGGGTGTCGTGTCCGCATGCGGCGCAACGAAAATCGCGCAAAATCATATTCCATCGATACGATATGACGTTGCCGCTTGAGAGGGTGAATTCGCGCCATCCGTGGCCGCCGCGAACGCGGGTGATTGCTGCCGCGTTGCCGTGGCAATAGGCACTGATGGACTGAGCTACAGCTTTTTCGACCTCGCAGAGATCGTCAACGACGGCATCGGTGAGAGGGCTTGGACTTCTAAGTCGCCACCCGAGGCGGATTCCGGAGGCTGGCCAATACGGGAAATGTGGCACGCGACTTAGTCCCCGTGCACCCGCGGACTCAATGCCCGTATTCTGTGTCGCGACCGTGTACTGCAGCGTCTGCAGTTGACGGCCGGGTTCTTGGATCGAGACCTCTGATCCACGTTCAACCCTCCCGCCGGAGCGCTACCACGGTAGTGACGTCCCCACAAGTGAAATCCGGCTACCCGTTTACACGAGAAACCCTTCGGAGGTAAGGTAGCGCGGCACGCCTCCCACGTAAACCCTTCCGGGGTACGGGTAACCCTCACGGGTTTAACAACACGAATCACCCGGTGAGACACACCCGGGTCCGGGCCCTTAAGCAGCGCAGGGGCAAGCATCCCTTCACACTTTTCCATGGCACACCTTAAGGGGAATGTTGTGTGCTGCACTGAAATGTTTGATCCCGCCCCGCAATCCGCGACGCGCTAGGCCCTGTCGTGAGCACGGAAGACGGCATGTTGCGAGCCACCACCGAGCGCATCGGCTCGGCGATGATGGTGCACGCCAGCGGGGAGATCGACGCGAGCAATGTGCGGACCTGGAGGCTGCTGCTGCGCGACACTGTGCGCGCTACCGCCGCACCGGGCCCTCTCATCGTCGAGACCAATGGAGTGGATTTTATGGCGGTGTGCGGCTTTGGCGTCTTGGTCGAAGCCTTGGAACATTGCCGCAACCAGGGCGTTCAGCTGCGCCTGGTCAGCAGCCATCCCATCGTGGCGCGCATTATTGCTGCGGTCGGCCTCCAAGCCGAGCTGCCGGTGTATCCGCACGTCAGAGCGGCGCTGCATAAGCATTTGCGCACCCGGCCTGTCGAACCGTCAACCCGAGGCCCCACCGCACCGTCACCACCGTGGCGCTGGCCCCGCTGGTGACGGGGTTGCTGCGATCCTCAGACCGGCGTGAGTTCGCTGCCGCATTCGGAGGGTCCGCCGGGCTAGTCGTGCGTGGATGTTTGTCTGGGATGGCTTTTATCGGTGGTGGAGCGGCCCGAAGGTGGTGACCGCCGCGGTCGTTGAGTTAGCGTGCCACGGACGGCGTCCGTCCAGCGCGCCGGCTTCCCAGCGCGGGGACCGGTTGCGCCGCGCAGCCATCTATCCCGCACCGGGGGCGCCGCCTGAGCACGGAGGCAGCGAGCCTGCGCTGCGTTCGGGTCTCACTTGTGCACACCTGGTTTACAGCGACCCGTCCGTGAAGTTGGTGCGCCGACCACCACACCGCGCAACGTCATGGACCCCGATTAGTTGGCCGCGCCAGTACAAACTGACCGTGCGCGCATCGGCGCGGGCGTCGAGTCGGCGTCCGACCAGTTCGCCGGGCGCGTTGTAGAAGGCTTTGGCGACCCGCACCTGCCCGCTCGGGGCGACCCTGGGGTGGGTCCAGGTCGGGATGCTGAACACTGCGTCCGGTGGGGGGGCCAGGGTGGGTCGCTCGTCGGCGGCGAAGACCTGCGCGGGGCGCCATCCGGTGGTGCTGTGCACCCGCAGTCCGGCGACCGCGGCACACCAGTACTGTGCTTGTCCACGGCAGTCGGCGAGATCCCGAAATGGCACGCCAGCAAAGAATTCTGAGCGCACGTAGGCGATGTTGTGTTCCACTGGCGGTATGTCATGCGGGCTGCGCGTCCCGGTGAGGGTCACGGTGAAGCACCGCGCGTCGGCGTAATCGCGGAACACGTCGCTCAGCGCCGGGGCAGTGCCGTAGGCGCGGTCGACGATGGCCGCAATATTGTTGGGCACCGCCACCGCGAACACCCCGCCGAAAAATCCCCACGCGGCCTCGAATCCCTCGATGACCTCGCTGGGTGTCTGTCGATACATCGGGTACACAAAGATCTGTCGGGAGTACACCGCAGTGAAGATCAGCCCGTGCGTCACTCGACGCCGCCCGTCTGTCGTGTCGGTCAGCATGCCGAGCCGGCCGAGAACGACTTGCACCATGCGCCCAGGTTCGCACGCGGACAGCGACAGGATGTCTTGTTGCCGCCCTATCTTCGATTGCGCCGCTGCATACTGGCGTAGCGCCCGAAAAGGCACCACGACCCCGCGCCTGCTTAGCAGACCGTGCACGGTCTGCAGCGTTGTACCCTGATCGAGCCACGCTGTGATGAGCTCGGCCTCGGCGGCCAGCGTCTCCCCCACCGCATTGCTTTGAACGCTCCGAGTTGGACAGACGTCAAGACTCATCCTGGTTCGCAGATCATCGGCGACGCGCAGGCACGATCGGCACTGTCGGCGCTGTCGGCGCTGTCGGCGGACCCTCGGACACGGCCCTCCCTTCGTCACGGCCGTGAGCCGTGTCCACGAAGTGTTACTACCTAGGTACAGAGATAGTAGATAGGATCAGTCTGAATCGCAATCATGTTTGCGGCGTTGACAATCGGCGCGCCGGCACCGCCACCGGCCGGTTGGTGAACGCCGGCGCGGTGTAGGTCGACACTGGTGCGCGTTCCCGCCCCGGCAGCGAAGGATTTCGCGTCGACGGCCGGCGGGCGATTAAGGATCGGGTTGGAGGCGCCGTCCCACAGCGTATGTCGCGACCCGTCCGGACCGCTCGCCGGTGCGGCTAGCCTACGCGATCGACATGGTGTATCCCGTCGCTGTGTCGTCATTTCGCGGACACTGGGGTGTCGCGTCATGCTGGCGTGGGGCTGGACTAGTGGCCTGTTTGCGCGGGGCGTCGGGGCCATAGCGGCCTACCGGTGGCACTGCGCTGCCGCCCCGCCTGCCTTACTATCTACGTACGGAGGGTACTTATCCGGTCGTCGATGCCGCGCAGCATCAAACGCAGCACGACGACCGATGCCGCCACCTCGGGAGGCCGCTTTGAGGATTCGAGGATTCGGGGAGCTGGAAGCGGTCGTCATGGACCGGATCTGGAGCCGCGACCCGATCGTCCCGACTACGGTGCGCGAGGTGTTCGACGAACTGGCAGCCGAACGCACTATTGCCTATACGACGGTGATGTCCACCATGGACAACCTGCACACCAAGGGCTGGCTGAGGCGAGAACGTGCGGGTAAGGCTTACAAATACTGGGCCACTTTGTCCCGCGAACAGCACAGCGCTCGTCTGATGCGCGAGGCGCTGGACGGGGGCGGGCACCCTGATCTAGTGCTTCACCACTTCGTCGCGCAGATCGGCCCGGAGGAATCGGCGCGGCTACGTGCTGCACTGCGGCGGCGATCGAAGTGAGGGTAGCTCAGCGGTGATCGTCGCGGTCTGCCTTCTGTCGTATAGCGTTGCCATGCTCATCGCGGGACCGCCGTCGCTGGGCGCGTTGACCCGCCATGGACTTGTGCCCCGGTGGGGGGTTGCGGCGTGGTTGCTCGCCATCGGCACGGTGTTGCTGAGCTGGCTGGCGGCAGCGGGGATGATCTTGGTCGATCTGGTCATCCACTGGCGCTACCCGCGAGCGCTCCTCCATTCGTGTCTGACCTGGCTGCACGTCATCGTCAGTGACAACGCCGGGCTGGCACCGACCGCGCTGGGCGTCATAGCAGTGACGCTGGTGCTGCTGGCCGTGGTCTGCAGCGTGCGACTGGCCAGGACCGTAGCGCGGATGCGCGCGCGGGCCTTCGCGCATGCCGCGGCTGTGCGTCTGGTCGGACATCACAATGCAGACGCCTACCTGGTGGTGCAGGCCAACGCGCCGCTCGCCTACTGCGTCTCGGGTCGGCCGCCGGCCATCGTAGTGACCAGCGGTGCCCTCTCCGCGCTCGACGATCAACAGCTGGCCGCCGTGCTTGCCCATGAACGGGCCCACCTGCAGGGACACCACTTTCTGGCGGTCACAGCGCTGCGCGGTCTGGCCGCGGTCTTCCCGAGGCTGGGCCTGATGCACCAAGGCGCCGCCGAGGTGTCGCGCCTGCTGGAGATGTGCGCCGACGACGCCTCGGCCCGCCGACACGGCTCGGAGGTGTTGCTGTCTGGTTTGATCACCATGTGCCGTGCCACACCGGCCGGGACCTTGGCGGCCGCCGATGTGGCCGTGCTGGCTCGCGTCGACCGGCTCGCCACGCCACCGGGAGGCGTTGCGCAAGCACGCGCCCGCGCAGCATTGATCAGCCTCATCGCGGTCATGGTTGCCGCGCCCCTCACGATCGCGGCACTGGCCGCTTCGGGCGTCATGATGTGTGGAATGTAGCGGTGATGACCGAGTGTGCGCGGCACAAAAACGGTTCGAACCCATCAGGTTTGTGATGCGCACCGATGCGAGAGCAACGACACCGCGTGCGCGCCTTCCCCAAAACAAATCATCTGAACTCCGGATGGGAGTGGCGCCTCGCACGGCTAACATACTGACCTACTAAGTAGTATAGTACGTTCAGCAGCGTTGCCGAACCGAAGGAATCCAATGAGGACAGTCACAGCGCCCACCGCCTCAGTTCAGTCTCACTGGCTTTACCAAACCCTCGCGATGGTCGGTATCGCAGTCGGCATCTTCATCATCACAGCAGGCGTGTACCTGCTCATCTATCCCCCATCTTGCTGCGCTGGCATGTGAGCGGCCCCGATTTGCCCCTCCCCGCGGTGAATCAGCCTGGGGCACATAGCCAGAACCCCAGGCTGGCGTGCACCCGACGTCGCCCCTCCGCTCGCCCAGCGCCCCAGTAACCGACCGGACGCACCGTGGGCATGGACTTTCCACTACTGCAGCAATACATCAGTCGGCGCAACTCAGAAGGACTCACCATGTCGGACCCTGACCAACCCACCCCGGACCAAGCTGTGACAGACGCAGGCACCACTAGTCCTACTACCACGCGCCCAGCTCGGGCACGCTGGCTGTACCCGACGCTCGCCGTGACAGGGATCATGGTAGGGATCTTTATCGTTGCAGCCGGTCTATTTATGCTGTTCGCACCCTCGAGCTGGCACCCCGCGAAGAGTTGCTGTGCACCAATGGAAGCACAGATGAAGACCATGGAGGACGATATGAAAAAGATGCCGTGTATGGGCTCAACCGCTCCGATACCAAGTATGAGCCCAATGCCTCACATGCCGTCATCGCCACCAATGCCGAGCACGTCCCCCATGCCAAGCATGCCCATGCCCTCGCGATAACAATAAGAGGGGACTGTCCGATTAACGGTGGATCCGACCCTGGCATTGGTTAGTTGCCGGTCGGGGTGATCCGGCCGTTGAAGGTGATCGCGAACGCATTGAGCGCGGGCTTCCACCTCATTGCCCATCGTGCCTTGCCGCGGCCGGTGGGGTCTAGGGAACGGGTCACGAGATAAAGGCATTTCATCGCAGCCTGTTCGGTCTTGAAGTGCCCGCGGGCACGAATAGCGCGCCGGTAGCGGGCGTTGATCGACTCCACGGCGTTGGTGCTGCAGATGACGCGGCGTATCTCGACGTTGTAATCCAGGAACGGCACGATTTCGCTCCAGGCGTTCTCCCACAGCCGGATGATCGCCGGATACTGCGGACCCCATGTGGCGGTGAACTCGACGAAGCGTTCCTTGGCCGCAACCTCGGTCGCCGCGGTGTAGACCGGCCGGATATCTTTAGCGATCTGATCCCAGTATTTGCGTGAGGCGTAGCGAAAGGTGTTGCGCAGCAGATGGATTACGCAGGTCAGGATCAGGGCGCGATCCCACACGGTGTTGACCACCTCGGGCAGCCCTTTAAGCCCGTCGCAGACCACGATGCACACATCACCCACACCGCGGTTCTTGATCTCGGTGAGCACCGACAACCAGAACTTCGCACCCTCACCGCCCTCGCGGCCCACAGCCCCAAAATGTCGCGCTCGCCGGCGCAGGAGACCCCGACCGCGACGTAGACGGGCCGGTTGGTGACTTGCCCGTCGCGGATCTTCACATGAATCGCATCGATGAACACCACCGGATACACCGGCTCCAGCGGCCGGTTGCACCACTCGGTCATCTCCCCGACGACCTTGTCAGTGATGCGGCTGATGGTGTCCTTAGACACCGTGGCGCCGTAGACCTCGGCGAAGTGTGCGGCGACCTCACCGGTCGTCAATCCCTTTGCCGTCAGCGACAAGACGATCTCATCGATCCCGGCCAGCCGCCGCTGACGCTTCTTGACGATCTGCGGGTCAAACGAGCTGTTGGTGTCTCGGGGGGCACTTCGATCTCGACCGGGCCGATCTCGGTCAGCACCGCCTCAGCCCGGGTGCCGTTGCGGGAGTTGCCGCTGCCCCGCCCAGCCGGGTCGTGCTTGTCATAGCCCAGATGCTCGGCCATCTCCGCATCCAGCGCGGTCTCGAGCACGTTCTTGGTCAACTGATTCAGTAGCCTACTCGGACCGACCAGCTCGACACCTTGTTCCTTCGCCTGCGCCAGCAGCTGCTCAGCGAGCTGCCGCTGATCCAATTCCCTCACCACGGGATCGAGTGTTTCTGACATCGTCAGTCCTTCCCGCCAAGCTCACGCCCGGCGCGTCAGACCAAGATCAGATCCACCGTTTTTCAGACAGTCCCAATAAGAGTGACTATCTGGCACCCAGCCGGTAAGGGAATTGTCACCACGCCGTCAACAGCGTACCGATGGTCAGTGGCTATGGCTGCGGGGTCTGGGGTGCCGTCTTTGAGGGGCCCCAGTTAAAGTCATCGGGGCCCGGGTTCTTTCATGTGCCCCGTCATCGAACAGCTGTGGTCCATTCCGGCGTCATGGCCTCGGTGCCAGCCATAGTGGCTGCCCGTTGACCAGCCAAGAAAGAACCCCGAGAAAAAGATGACTGCAACCGAGAGCACTATGCCAGCAACTATGCCAATCCATGCTGCGAACTGGACTACCCGATTGGGTTGCTTGAGTCGCTCCCCGTAGTCAGCGTGCTCTGTCGCGGTGGTCGGTTCAACTGGGAAAGAGTGTGATCCTGTCATGCTTCGAAACGGTGTCATACGCATACCCCACCCCGGTAGGGACTAAAGACCTGTCGCTTGCCATGAGGATGGGACCAGTGTGACCTGATTGTTGCCAGGGTGATGGGACCACCTGGATCGCCAATTATGGGACCACCGGCGCGTCGCGTCGGTGGTCTTTTCGTGCGTTCATTCGATCGCGGTGACAGCTCAATGAACTACAGGGTGCCGGTGTCCGTGAAATTGCGCGACGACTCGAGCGGGGCACCGTCGACAATATCGCGGGAGCTGCGCTGCAACGCCTCGACCCGAACCTACCGAGTCGAGTACAAGGCGTCGACCGCTCAGTGGCATGCCGAGCGACGGGCCCGCCGGCCGAAGACGGCCAAGCTGGTTACCAACGATCGGCTACGCCACTACGTCCAGGACAAGCTCTCCGAGGTGGTGCGAGATGCTGATGGCCACGTCATGGTCGGTCCCGCCAGCTCGCCGTGCAAGGGCCGCAACAAGCCCACCGTGGTGATCGAGCCTGGGTTCAGGCGTGGAGTCCCGAGCAGATCGCCCGTCGCTTGCCGGTGGAGTCCCCCGATGATGAGACCATGCGGATCAGCCACGAAGGCCATCTACCAGACTCTATATGTCGAATCGCGCGGGGCGCTGAAACGGGATCTGGTCAGCTGCTTGCGCCGGGGCCGAGCGTTGCGGGTGCCCCGGGCGCGGACCCGGTCCAAGGCGTGGGCACACGTCACCCCGGAAACCTTGATCAGCCAACGTCCACCCGAGGTGGCCGATCGCCCAGTTCCGGGTCATTTGGAGGGCGATCTTCTAATTGGGTTGCAGCGCAGTGCAATCGGTACTCTGGTGGAGCGCACCAGCAGGTTCACCATGCTGAATCTACCTCCCGCGCGAAGTTGGATATGGGGTGATCCCGCGGACCACGAACGGCCCAGCTTTGGCCGGCTACGGCGCGATCACCATGGCCACCGCCCTGGAACAGACGATCACCACACTGCCCGCCGAGCTGCGCCGATCGCTGACCTGGGACCGTGGCAAGGAACTGTCGGCGCATGCCCAGTTCTCGATCGCCTCGGGTGTCAAGGTGTACTTCGCTGATCCGAAGAGTCCGTGGCAGCGCGGCACGAACGAGAATACCAATGACATCGCGGCCATCGCTCACACCCTCAACACCCGCCCCGCATAACCCTCGGCTGGCGCACTCCTGCCGAAGCCTTCAATGAACATCTAAACTCGCTCCATCGAGCCGGTGTTGCGACCACCGATTGAATCCAGCCTGCGATCCGCGGCCGAAATGATGAACCAACTCACATAGATCTGAGTTGGCCTGCCACACAGCATGATTGAATGCCTGCAGCGGCAGGTCCTCGGTGCGCATACTGGCTGCGACGGCGCAACCGGAGACCTTTCGGCTGCAGGCGTCGGTGCCGAAGGCGGTGTAGCAGAATCCCTGCCAGGTGCGCACAAAGGTGTAGGGGTCGGACCGGGGCGCCCTGTCAGCCTTGCGGCTGGTGGGTTTCCCCGGCCCGCCCTCCGAACCGGACGTGCCCATTCCTGAGCATCCGGCTCTCCCTCTGATTCATGCCGCTGGGATGCTCGTCCATGGGTTCGGGATCCGGGTTCCTCGGTAGCGATACCGGGTCACTGGGACCGTGGGTGCGCTGAAGAACTCGATACCGTCCGCCGCGATGTGCCACCCGGGCAGGTAGCGGCGGATCACGGTGTGCACGTTGAGTTTGGGGTGGCGTTCTTCAGCCAGCCGACGATGCGCCAGAAGGCGAAGTGGTCGACGTAGGAGAAGGTTCGCTTGGATACCCCATGCTGGAAGTACGTGCACCAGCCTCTGATGGCCGGATTGAGCCGACGCAAGAGATCTGCGAGCGTGCGATGGGCGTTCCGGCGAGTCAAGAGACGGATCTTCTCCTTGATCGAAGCCAGAGACTTCTTCGAGGGATAGGTGTAAACCGTCTTCTTGATTCCGCAGCGTCCTTGCCAGGTCCGGCGCTGGATACGCCAGCCCAGGAAGTCGAACCCGTCATCGATATGGGTCAGGTGGGTCTTCTCCTCCGACAGGCGCAGACCCATCGGAGCCAGCACTATGGCCACTTCGCCGAGCAGCGCTTCAGCCTCGGCGCGGGGTCCGCGGACGAGGACAACAAAGTCATCGGCATAGCGGATGAGCTTCATCGCCGCGCCCCCGGCGCGCAGATGCTTGGCGCGGGTCCAGTACGGTCCGAGCGCTTCCCACTTCGCGGTGAAGTGCTCGTCCAGCACAGACAAGACGATATTGGCCAGCAGTGGTGACAAGATCCCACCTTGCGGAGTGCCGGTGCGGGTGTCCCTGTTGAGGCCGTCCTCGGTGAGGACGCCGGCCTTCAGGAACGACCGAATCAGCGCCAGCACACGTTTATCGACGACCCGACTACGCACGCGCTCCATCAGGGCGGTGTGGTCGATCTCGTCGAAGCACGCCTTGATGTCACCCTCGAACACCCACTCATAGGAGCGGTTGCCCGTTGTGTAGTAGTGAATCTCGGCGATCGCGTCCTGGGCTCGTCGTCTCGGCCGGAACCCGTAGGAACTGGGTTCGAAGTCGGCTTCGAAGATCGGCTCCAGCACCAGCTTCAAGGACGCCTGAATGATCCGGTCGGTCATCGTCGGAACCCCCAGCGAGCGCGTCTTGCCGTTCGCTTTAGGGATCCGGCGCTCCCGCACCGGCAGCGCGTGGACTCCCCGGACTTCACCTGCAGACAAAGCTCGGCGAGCATCTCGGCCACATCCTCGGCGGGGACATAGCGGGGAATGACCCCATCCACACCGGCGGTGCGGCCGCCCTTGTTACCCCGTACCCGATCCCACGCCGCCAGCAAGAACGCAGGATCGTAGACGAGGTTGAACACATCATCGAAACGTCGGCCGGAATCGGCCGTCGCCCAACGGTGCAGCTTCGTCTGCATCGCAAGTATTCGGTGCCATGCCCACGTCGTGTCAACGACATCGGCAGGCCACGAAACACCCGTATTCACCGGTGACTCCTTCCCATGCATCGGTTGCTGCGCAATCAAACTGAGCCCCTTCGCCATGTGGCCGGCTTTCCCGGCCTCGGACTACTACGAGCTCTCCGCCCCCTGCCGCCGGCATCAGTCGGCGACGGTACCTTCCCACTCGCCCGAACCGGCTGCCCGGTTCGAGTGGGACCCACGGCAGGGTTCCCGCGTTCACTGTTGACCGTTCGACGGGATCGGCATCCAGCTATGCCCCTGCACCATCGCCATGGTTACGCCGCAGGCTTTCACCATGGCCTCCCGGACCGACGACATTCTCCGATCCGGCGAGTTCCCCACCTGGACAACCACATCCGTTTACACCGGACGCGGTGACTTCAGTCAGGTGGGCACGCGGTGCGACCCAGCCCATGTCCGCCAGGTTCAGGGCTGGTGGGTACGCTTGAGGGGCGTTCGGACACTGGTTCCTCACGTATACCTCTCCGTCTTGCTAGCCGAGCCCGCACCATCTGGCAGTCCTGGTGCGACTCGTCGTTGTCAGGGCTGCTGTCCACCCTTACCCCCGTCCGGGGGATCAGGCTGCCCTCAGCTTCAACCCGCTGCTGCGACAGCGAAAACGTGGTGGTCTCTCACCTCCACTCGGTCAAACAGCGCCTCGCGGCGCACGATGTCGGCGACCCACAACCGGTTCGGGGCGGCCGTCTTGAACTCCCGATCGACCAGGTCTGCCGTGCGTTGCCCGGTCGGGTCAGTGATGGTGGTGAACACCGTTCGGCGTGCTGCAAGTCACTGTTGAGTGCTTTACTTGCTGTCGAGTCAACTCCGCTACCGGTCTTGCGCGGTTGTCGGGACGGGGTCCTGAGCTGTCGTTGTCGGCGGCGTGCGCCGCGTGCGGCGATGCAGCACGCTGACCCCCGCGACGGCCGCGCAGATCGCGGCTGGGACGATCAACGCGTATCCGCCGAGCCAAGCGCCGGCGAGGACTCCTGCGACCCCGCCAGTAAGAAACAGCAGCAACGTTGCGGTTAGGACGGCAGCTTTCCATTTGTCGATCCCGTGGCTGCGGCTGCGGCCCAGCATCAGTCCAAGGTCGGTAACAGTGCCGGTGAAGTGAGTAGTGCGGATTGCCATACCGTGAAAACTGGACGTTAGCCCATTTTGCAAGCCCAACGCAGCGGCGGCGAGCAACGCCTGCACAACGGTTTGTTCAATTCCCGCCGTGGCGATAACCGCCTTAACGGACACCTCTTCTACTCCGGCAGCGGCTAGCAGCAGCAGCACGGCTTCTGCGACGAGGACGGTGGCGTGCCGCCGGTCGGTCTGGACCTGCGTGCGCGCCAGGATTGCACCGGCGGCAGCCGTGCCGGTCAGAAACCCGAACAGAATTGCGGTGAGCACGTGGCCCTCGTACAGCCAGGGGTTGGCGGTGGTCATCCCCAATTGAGTGGTCACCCCGGTTAGATTTCCTACCGGAAACGCCAAGACCAGCAAAGCGACCGCGTTGACGAAGCCGGCGACAGAAGCTAGCAGCGCGCTGTAGCCCAGCACCACAGCCGGTGTGGGGGGCCAGGGCGAAGGTATCGCCGTCTCGGGCAAGGTCGTCTCCATCCGGTGGGGCCGCACACTAATTGCCATCAGCACGTGCGTGCCGGGAGGCTTACCAAGTCATCTCGGCGTCATCAACTTCCAGTTCCTGTGTAGATGTTTTGGCCACAGAGCGCAACAAGTGCATTCACCCGCCTATCGAGGAGCTGCGCGCTGAGCGCAGCACGTTAAGAGCAGAAGCAGGACGGAGCATGCCGGGGAATGTTTACAGCCTTCCGTAGAGGTTCTGCATCGCAGCGACCTGCTGCTTCTGAGATTGAGGTGAGTTGGCCAGAGCGACAGCCTCCCGGTTTTTGACTGCAGGCGGTCCTTGGTCGGCCATGCCGCCGACAGCGCGACGATGGTGACCGTTCGCAACCTTGAAAACGCCGAGATGTTGGTCATCTTTGCGCTTTGCAGCGCGCCAAGTCAAAGTTATTGGTCCAACACCACGCCGCGCTTGCCAAGGATGGCGTTGAACGTGCCTGTGTTTCTTGGCCCGCCTCTAGAGGCGCGGGCAGCCCTGCATGGACGCGGTGTGCGGCGTCCGCACGGCCTGAGATAGCCCCCGAGTGACCACGATGCTGCGTCGTCGACGTAGATTACCGGTGGGAATACCGTGGCCAGCCCGTACCCCATGCCTGGTAACCCGAAGATGTTGAATGGCACCGGCCTGCGACTCGATTGAGGAGGTCATGGTGGGTGGACACAGCCACGAGAGTTCGCCTGCGGGAGAGAACTTGCCGACCGGTTCGGCTGGGGCGGACCACAAAAATCGGCTGGCGCTGGCCCTGACGATGACCGCCAGCTATATGCTGGCCGAGGTAGCAGGTGGCATCCTCACCGGGTCGTTGGCCTTGATTTCAGATGCCGCGCACATGGGCACCGATGTGCTGGGATTGGGTTTGGCGCTGGCGGCGATCCATTTGGCCAGTCAGCCCGCCGCGGGGCAACGCACCTACGGTGCCTATCGCCTTGAGGTTCTTGCTGCCGTGATCAACGGACTGTTGCTGTTCGGTGTGGCTGGCTACGTGCTCTATCAGGCTTTCCAGCGCATTCTTAAGCCCCCAGAGGTTTTGGGCGTGCCGATGCTGGTAGTTGCAGTCATCGGGTTGGCGGTAAACGTAATCAGCTTCCGGTTGCTCTCCACCGGCGCCAAAAACAGCCTCAATGTCCGAGGTGCCTATCTGGAGGTGCTCTCCGACATGCTGGGCTCCGTGGGCGTGATCGTCGCCGCCGTGGTGATTTCGACCACGGGCTGGCCGTACGCGGACGCAATCGTCGGCGCTGGTATAGGCCTATTCATCCTGCCCCGCACCTACCAACTGACGAAGCAGGCGCTGCGGATCATCATGGAGGTGGCACCTCCCGACATCGACATCGCCGAGGTACAACGCCGGCTCACGGCGATCACCGGCGTCGAGGCCGTCCATCATTTGCACATCTGGACCATCACCTCCGGTATGGAAGCGGCCACGGCTCACCTCGTTGTGCCTCGTGATGAGGACTGGCACAGCGTGCTCGATACCGCTCACGACATCCTCGCCGGCTACGGCGTCACCCACCCCACCATCCAGGTCGAACCCCCCGACCATATCGAACGCGCCAGCGTTGTCTGAACCGCCGCATCTCCGCGTCCTGCGTGGACTCTCACAAGCCGCCGAGATGGCGAGTTGTTGGCACTGGGAAAGGCACTTGACGCAATTATCGGTAATTCGGTTCTGCCGCAACATGTTCGAATTTCAGTTCTGTCGTGACAGATGATCGGACGTGACGAGCCGATGACAACTGTATCGTTGTCGTCAATCCCATAGGGTGTCCGATAACCCTGAACAACGGCGAAAACTGTCAACGCGTGGCTGTTCGCGTCTCGCGTCGGCGGGCCACCGCCTGACCTCTGCAACGGCCACCGGAGTCGGTCAGGCAGTTCAGGCTGGGAATACAGCCATGAGCGGGAGACGCCAGCGTGGGCGGCAACCTGCGTGACGGTGCGCCGCTCGCCGGTTTCGCCGAGTTTCTGCAGGGCTTGTCGGGCGCGTTCGAGGGTGTCTTTGCGACGGCGTTGGGCGGCCTCGACCAGGTGGTGGCTGTTGTTGCGGCGCATCGGATGAGTCCTTTCACAGCATGTTTCACCGACCGCTATGGCGCAACGGCAGTCGTGTCGGTCGGCTTCGAGGGTAGCGATGATGGTGATCAGGTTGGTTTCGACCGTGCGGTTCATCTCGGCCGGGCGGGTGTGGCCGTCGGTCTCCGCGCGGGCGATCAGTGCGCGGGTGTCATCGAGTTGCCTGCGGTGGTGAGGCGGGAATTCGGCGGTCGTGACTAATAGCGGGCAGGTCAGGCATGCGTTGGCGTGTGGGCACGACTTTTGCAGCGGTAGATCGCAATAGCCGTTGGGCAGCGCCATCTCCGCGCGAGTGAGGTTCTGTTCAATCCATTCGCCGTCGGCGAGTGGTGCGTCGATCGTGGTGTCGACGGGCTCACCGTGGATGTTGATCTTTTGGGCACGTTCCCACTGCTCACGAATCGTGCTGTCGGTCGGCCGGGCATACACGGCGGTCATGGTGTGGTTGGTGTGGTCGAGTAGCCGTCGGACCACTTCATGGGGCACGTCATGGTCGATCCACCGAGTGCCTGCCGTGTGCCGAGACTGGTGAGCGGTGACATGCACTGGTTTACCGACTTCGTCTGTAACACAGCATGTTTCAAGCCACCGCCCCGTCGCCGGCTCTTCGCTTAGTGCATTGAGTGCTTGGAGCTGTCCGGCCGTCAATCCCACGAGCTTCTCGCGGTGCGGAGGATCCAGCAGCACTGCGCCGTCGGGTGTGTTCACGCACGTGACTCCGGATCAACCGGCACGCGAATTTCGTTTGGTGGGGGTACCTGGTACTGAAAATAATTACCCGCCATTCGCTCCTCATCGCAGGCGGACATCGCAATTAGTAGCCTAAGCAAACTACTCCATCGGCAGGAAGAAGACGGCTAGGCATTCTTCGATCCGCGCGGTCAGCTGCGTATTTGTCACAGGCCAATCTGCCGGGTAGAGGCTTTACCCGCTCGTAAGCGAGTTCGCCTCTGACGGGATTCCGCTGAGGTTTCCGGGCTGGCGATAAGTGCTAACAACGCCACCGCCTCGGCGCAAACATGCCCCAAATGCCACACCAACCAGCGCTTGGTCGCGATCCAGCTAATTCCCCACCAATTATAAAGCAGCAATCGCTTTGCGAGGCGTTTGGCTCGCAGTTGTCAAGAATTCCGTTGGTGTGCTCACAGCATGCGCGCACCCATGCCTGGCTGCGTGCTATCCGCCGGACGGCGGTTGCGCGATTACGGTCGGCTTGAAGCCGTAGCGGGGAGCGGCGAAGTTCGCCACGCTGCGGCCAGTGCCGGCGCCGGGCGCCATCGGCAGCCCGCCGAATGCAGCGGTGGCGGGTTCTGCGGCAGCCGCACCAGCAGCGCTATTGAGCGCCACGGCGATGGGGGTTGCCGCCGGAGTAGCCGTCCAGCTTGCTGGAACCGACACTGCCCCAACCTTGGCCGCGTTACCGACCGCTCCAGTGATCCCGCCCAACCCGCTTCCCAGACTTGGCAACGCATTAGCCGCGCCGCTCGCGGCGCCAGCGGCGGCCTTGGCGGCACCCTCAGCGGCCTTTCCGAAGCCGGGGAACGCGCTGTGAAAAAGGCCGTCGATGTCCTTCATCGCGGTGGCAGTCAGACGCAGCGGCGAAACCAACCGGATGTAAGTGTCAAAACCGGTGCTGCCATCTATCGTTTGCGAGCCGGTGATGCCTTCCATAATGTCGCCGAACACCCCATTAAGGACAATCCCGTCACCGTTGGAATTCCAGGCCAGACCCGTCGAACCCAGCGCCGCCTGCGGGTTGGTAAGCCAGGGCGGAGCATTTGTCAGCCCGCCCGCCTGACTCAGCGCTCTCACCACATCGTGATACCCCGCTGCCGCGAGAGAAGTGTTGAGGGCGTTCACCTGGGCGTTGATCTGACTGCCGATGCCGCTGATGGAGGTGGCGATGTACTGCGGGGTCGGCGCCGGCAGGTCCGCTGCCGCCGCCGAAGCACCCGAGTAGCCGTACATCGCGGCCGCGTCCTGCGCCCAGAACTCGAGGTACTGGGCTTCGGTGGCGGCGATGGCCGCGGTGTTCTGGCCCAGGAAATTCGTGGCCAACAACCCAGCCAACAGGGCACGATTGGCTGCGATCACCGGTGGCGGCACCGTCGCCAGAAATGCGGCCTCATAGGCAGCCGCCGCTGCGACAGCCTGCGCGCCGGTTTGCGCGGCCTGCTCGGCGGTAGTGGTCAGCCATGCGATCTGCGGGGTGGCTGCTGCCGCCATAGACGCCGCCGAGGGCCCCAGCCACGGACCGTCGGTCAAGCCGGTGACAACCCCTGCGTAGGACGACGCGACGGCCGCCAGTTCGCTGGCCAGCCCTTCCCAGGCCGCGGCGGCGGCCAGCATTGGCCCCGACCCCGGTCCCGCGTACATCAGCGCGGAGTTGATCTCCGGCGGTAAAGCTGCGAAATCCACCATTAAGTTCTTGTCCTAACCGACCGCGGCGGCGTTGGCGGCCTCAGTGGTGGCGTACGAAGAGTCACGACCCAACGTGGCCGCTAACTGCTCTCGGACCGCCGCGGCCTGCTCACTAATCTGCTGGAACAGATTCGCGTGGCTGACGAAGTGGTTGACCGTGATCAGCGCCAGCGGGTCAGGCGAGGCTGGCACAACCGCATCGTTGGGCCCGCAGCGGCTGGCCCGGCGGGGCATTCCCGATCTGATGAACATCAGTCCATCGGAAGCACCACCCAGTGCGTCCGGCTTTGCGAAAACAGTCAACATTCCCGCCCTCCCCCAGATTCACGTTGCATCGCAGCATGCAGCGGCTAGTGACCCCCACCGTCGCTCGTCGCTTAGCCGATCCCTGGCCACGTTATGCCAGGCTTACACGGATCACACAGGCTCCGGAAAGCTTGTTCACTGCTCAGCCAGTAACTGTTCATTTGCCGCGCCGGATCCGTAGTCACCGCAGGAGCTCAATCTCAATCAAACATATTCATTTTTATTATCAGTTTGAAACGAACCATCTGAGGGTGCTCGCATACGCGATTGGAACGTGCATCGGCAACTCAACAAAAGTGCTGCGAGTCAAAGGATCCCTTGGGCGTTCTGACAACTGCGACGCGCTACCATGGGGTCCGGTCCCCGGGCGGCGAGCCGACGGCCTTGTGTGATAACCGATTCGGACAATAGGGCCTAAATGCGGAGTGCAGCCGACATGGGTGACCTGCCCATATCTGGGTTGTTGCGACGACTTGCTCGGCACGCCATCCCGCTCGGCCGTGCTGATGCGGTCCGCTTGCGAATCACACAAGCCATAGTCCTGCCCAACCGTGAGTTGATGAGTTCGACCTGAACCACAGGCGACACCGTTAGGCACGCTGTCGTCGTTTCAATGTTTGCTGTTGGCAATTCTGCACGCGCTCACTGCGCGGCATCGAGGGGCCGCGAACGAATGCGGTAGACCGCGACGACATTGGCGACCGCGTCGACGATCTCGCCGCCCGCCTCTGCCCGGCAGGGCCCACTTACATGGCGGCGACCACGACAACACCGAATTGCACCACTCAAGGTTGGCAAACTCAAAGCACGATCTTGCCAATCTCTCTACGGTAGGTGCTCAGCGCGCTGCCGTGGGTTACCCCCACCCACAGCTGAGACGATTAGAGCGCGTGCGAGCGGTGGCGGTCCAGGGCGGCAGACCTCTTGCTGGGCAACCAGGTCTTATTATCCTGCGCGACGGAATCCGGCCCGAGGCCGCCGAAGTGCTGACGCGGTTGCGGGCTAACGGGATACGGCGCATCGTCATGTTGACCAGAGATCACCCTGACACCGCCGAGGTGGTAGCCCGTAACTAGGTATCGACGAGTGGTGCGCAAGGTGATGCCCGTAGGACAAACTCACCTCAGTGCGCGACGTTCCAAATGACAGATACGCCGGGAGGGTCGGTGACGGCGTCAACGATGCGCTGGCGCTGGCGACCGCTGACCTCGGGATCGCAATGGGCCTGGCCGGCATCGATGTCGCCGCGGAGACCGCGACATTCCCCTCGCGAACGACATCTCGTATGATCGCAGATGTCTTGGTTTTGGGCGCCGCGGCGGTCAGAGTCATCTGGCAAAATTGCGGAATGTCCAGCGCTGTCAACGCCGCGGGGCTGCTGATCGGCCTCGGTGCAGCATTGTCGCCCGTTCGGGCCGCGATCCTGCACAACGCGTCGTCGGTGGCAGTCGTCACGAAGAGCTCGCGTCGGATCCGTTGTCGGCTTACCTATGACCGAGAGCAGTCGACGCCCGCTGAAGACGAGCTCAAGCAACCGGCCTCAGCGGTGGCTGCCTCACGCGCGGCAGCGGCAGCGGCAATGAAGCGTCCGTCGCCCCAGCCGCGCATACCCCGGCTGTCGTTGAGCGGCGCAAGATTGTCGATGCTGCTAAACGCAGCGCTGTCCGTGGCTGCAATGATTGTCGCGGCGCCAGTCGCGGCCGATGCCACCGACGACGCCTTTATTGCGGCGCTGCAACGTCACGCAATCCCCGTCGCCAACTCCGAGAAAGCGGTCGCGACCGCTCATACCGTTTGCAGCGATATCAGCACAGGTCATACCGAACGCTCGCTAGTACTGCCGCTGGCCCGAGCCGCGCAACTCAGCGCGCATGAAGCGGGGTATTTCATCGGCGCTGCGATCGCGGCCTACTGTCCGGCTAACAGCGACGGCTCGGACGTTGGCGGATAGCGCCCCTACCGTCCAGCGCTTACTTGTCACGCTCTGCCGAGCATCAGCGCCACTACAACCAGCGTGGCGATCGCGTCGGCACTGAACCGCCGTGGCAACAAATGAACCGCCTCGGGGTCTGTTCCGGTCTTTATTGGAGGATCAGGAGCATGCCCGGTCAGTATTCGCCGGAGTTTCGCGATCGTGCGTTGCCGTTGTTGGACTCCACGCTGGAGCTTCGCAAGTCGGAGTTCGAGGCGATCCAGTAGGTGGCCGAGCCAACTCGGCGTCTCGGAGGAGTTGGTGCGCCGGTGGCGGCGTAAGCCCCAGGTTGATGCCGGCGAGCGATCCGGCACGACGAGTTTCGAACATGCCGGATTCACCGGCCGAAGCGAGAAGTTGCCGACTTGCACGAGCCAACGAGATTTGGAAGTCTGCATCTGCGTTTTTCGCAGTGGAGCTCGACCCCGAAATGATCGCGCAATTCGATGCACATCGCGATCAGTTCGGGGTCGAGCTCATCTGCGGTATTGCGGGCAGCAACCCCGGGATTCCTGTCCTCTCGAAGCTACCGAGCCGCGCGGACCCACCCGGCCTCAGATCGCGAAATCCTCGACGCACAGCTGATGGCCGACCTGCGGGAGGTGCATGGCAAATACTCGGTCTACGGAGTCAAAAAGATGCACCACACCATGAAACGTCGCGGCTGGCATCTAGGCCGCGAACAGACCCGACGCTTGATACGCCGGCCCGGCCTGCGTGTCGCCACCTGCGCACCGCGGCGGCCACCTGATAGGCAGGAAGCCAAACCCGAAGAACATAATTTTCATGCATACATGCGCATTTCACTATTCTTTGTTAGTCTGGGTGGAGGTGGTACTCGACCAGGGAGGGCCTATGGAGTCCAGGCGTGGATCAACGGAGACTGGGGAATCGACGCTGCTGTGCCCACGGTGTGTGTCGCAGATGCTGCCAGTGCAGCGGTTCGGGGTGACGATCGATCAGTGCACCGGGTGCGGCGGCATTTTCCTTGACCGCGGCGAGATGGAGCAGCTCGCCGAGGCCGAGGGCAAGTTTTACGCCACCCAATCCCAGCAACCGCCCCCGGGAAGCTATCCGCCTCAGCAGCAGTTCTCAGCGCGGCCGGTCTATGCAGAGGCTCCCCGTCCACGGGGCTTTCTCGGTGGGCTGTTCGGCGAGGGCTACTATGGTGGCCACCGCGGAGGTTATCGTGGCGGCCACCACTGATCGTACGGGCGAAGCGAATCCTTTCGGCGCCGCCAAACGCATCCAGGCATGGCATCAACCACGCGGATGGGGGTGTCGGCGGACGCGGACAGCAAATGGTTATCGCCAGCGCAGGGCCTTATCGTGGCTTTTGTGGCCGTCGAGGTGGTCATCGGCCGTCGCGAGTCGCTTGTCGTTGATCCCCGACACGGCTCAAATGCTCACGAGCGCAGTGTCGCTCGTGTTGGCGCTGATCGCGATCCGGCTGGCGCGGCGTGTGATGATGCCGAGTCTCGCACGGTCCGCTCCCGCATCGAAACGGTGCCGCATGGCGAGTTCGGGCTCGAGCACACCACACCGCAGGCTGATTATGCTGTCGCCGATGGAAGGCAGGGCGGCGACGAACGTTGCGCCGAACCCTACGGGCCAATACACCGCCCTGACCGGTGATGGACCGTGCCACGACAAGCCTGTCACCCCCGACGTAGCCACAGGTACTCCAGCTCGCGGACGTAGTGCCCAGCGCCGGGTCCGTGGCGAGACGGGTGACGGTCGAATGACTAGATACCGGTCGACCTCGCGGCGAAAAGCGCGGTCATGTGACCCCGGCGCCGACCGGGCGATGGCGAAGGCGCAACACCGGACGCTATGCATACGTCGCGCGGTCGACCAGTCAACCGGCGCCCCAACTGCGCTGCACTACGACGTCACGTTGACGTCGTGCGCGATTGAGCTTAGAGGCCCGTGGGAACGCCGATCCACCCGACGCTAGTGTTCCCGCGTCAACACCGAAGGGACGAGTCAAGTTGTGATCGCGAAACTTCGCGAAATTGTAGTCCGCCAAGGGGAAGCTATCGACGAGCGCTGCCATCCCTCAGCAGCGATGCGACGCCAGCTGAACAAGGTGTTTCCCACCCACTGGTCGTTCCTGCTCGGTGAGATCGCCCTATACAGCTTCATCGTGCTGCTGATCACCGGTGTCTACTTGACGCTGTTCTTCGATCCGTCCATGGCCGAGGTGCGCTACAACGGGGTCTACCAGCCGTTGCGTGGCGTGCAGGTGTCACGGGCGTACGAAAGCGCGCTGGACCTCAGCTTCGAGGTGCGCGGCGGGCTGTTCGTGCGCCAGATCCACCACTGGGCTGCGCTGATGTTCGCCGCGGCGATCATGGTGCACCTGGCGCGCATCTTTTTCACCGGCGCATTCCGCAAACCCCGGGAGGCGAACTGGATGATCGGTTCGCTACTGCTGATCATGGCTATGTTCGAGGGCTACTTCGGCTATTCGCTGCCCGACGACCTGCTCTCGGGTACCGGGTTGAGGATTGCGCTGTCATCGATCACTATGAGCGTGCCGGTAATCGGCAGCTGGCTGCACTGGACGCTGTTCGGCGGCGACTTCCCTGGCGACATCATCATCTCGCGCCTGTACACCATCCACGTACTGATATTTCCGGCGATCTTGGCGGCGTTGATCGGGGTGCACCTGGCGTTGGTGTGGTTTCAGAAGCACACCCAATTTGCTGGGCCCGGTCGCACCGAGAAGAACGTGGTCGGCGTTCGCGTCATGCCGGTGTTCGCGATTAAGTCCGCCGCATTCTTCGCAGCGACCGTCGCCGTCCTCGGACTGATGGGCGGGCTCTTGCAGATCAATCCGATCTGGAACCTGGGGCCCTACAAGCCGGCCCAGGTCTCGGCGGGTTCGCAACCGGACTTTTACCTAATGTGGACCGAGGGACTGGCCCGGTTGTGGCCAGCATGGGAGTTCTACATTTGGGGCTACACGGTGCCTGCGGCTTTTGCCGTCGCAGTGATTATGGGTGTGGTTTTCGCGCTGCTGACCGCCTGGCCGTTGCTTGAAAGACGACTGACCGGTGACGACACCCACCGCAACCTGCTGCAGCGGCCTCGCGACGCCCCGGTGCGCACCGCCATTGGGGCGATGGCGATCGCGTTCTACATGGTGCTCACCCTGAGCGGCATGAACGATATCATTGCGCTGAAGTTCCAACTTTCGCTGAACGCGACGACGTGGATTGGGCGCATCGGAATGGTGGTGTTGCCGCCGATCGTGTTCTTCGTCACCTACCGGTGGTGTCTCGGATTGCAGCGCAGTGACCGCGCGGTGCTCCAGTACGGCGTCGAAACTGGCATCATTCAACGGCTGCCGCACGGCGCCTATATTGAGCTTCACCAGCCGCTGGGTCCCGTCGAGGATGGCCATCCCACTCCGTTGGCATACCAGGGCGCCCCGGTTCCCAAGCGGATGAACAAACTGGGCCTGGCTGGCTCACCCGGTAGCGGCAGCTTCCTATCGCCCGATGCCGTGTCAGAGCGTCAGGCCCTGGCCGAAGCTGCACACGCCCGCAAGCATCGGGCGATCAGCGCCCTACGCGACTATCAGGAGAGCATCATCCGGTATCGGTGAACAACCCACGGGGCCGCCGGACGAAAACGCTGATGAGCTTGGCGCGAGTAGCCCACGTCCTGGCTGCACGACTGCGCCTATTGGCCAACGCTGATCGCCCGTCTTCGAGGACTCGGCGCTGATCTTGGATGCCAGCGACCGCTCGCCTATAGGCGCTGGCATTCAACGCCCAAATAGATGCTGACGGTCGTCTTCGCCTGGATCCTGGCCTCGGTCATTGGCCACGCGGATCATCGGCACCGGGTTGTGCTCGGCGCACTCGGCTTCGACGTCGTCGGGAATCAGCTCGGGGGTGCCGCCGATTCGGGTGTTGCTGTCGTCTTACCCGCAGATGCCGGCGGCGGTGCTTGCCGAGTGGGGCGGTGCGGGCGGGTTCGAGTTCGTACTTGCGAGAGCGGGTCCCAAGCGATCCGCCGGAGTACCTGCCCGCCGATCCGGTTGACCGCCTCGAGTATTTACCGGGGCGAGCGATTCAGTGGGACCTGTGGTTCCCGGCACCCAGGATCGCGGTCGGGTTCGGCCAGGAGGCGGTGCTACCGGTGGTAGTGATGGCGGCGTTCTCCCGGTTCGTCGCCCTGGTAATGCTGGGCCTCGCGTCACACCATGGACCTTGTGGCCGGGATGTGGCAGCTACTTCCGGGCGGCTTCGCCGCGGCGGCTCCTGACTTGTGGGGGACAACGAGGCCGGATCGGGCCGAGGTCGGTTGACTGGTCCGGTCACGGCGTTGATGGGCAGGCTGGGTTCGCGGTTAATGCAACTCAAACCATATGATCCCGAATGCAAGGGGATTGTGGAGCGAGCAACCGCTATCCGGAGACCTTGTTCCGGCCGGGGCTCAGCTCGCTTTGCCGGCGGACTTCAACAGTCAACTGGGCCAATAACTTCCGATCGCTAACGCCCGTCGGGTGCTCGCCTTAGATCATAGTCCGGTCGACTTCCTCGATTCCCATCGAGCCCAAATGCTGGCGTTGCCGCCCGTGGCGCCGGTCACTGGACTCAGGAGGACTATCTGCCGGTGCTCTCCCGGGAGGTCGCGGCCCCGCGAGCCTCCGGTGCGCCGCCGGCATCCGCTCGGAGGGTTCCCAACCCGTTAATTGTTGGAGCACTTTGACTTCGATCACCAATCGGTCTTGCACCGAGACATTGTCGCCCACCTGGGCACAGTGTGCGTTCCTGGCGAAGTCCGCGACGTGGTGCTGCTCGGCCCCACCGGGAACCGGCAAGACCCACGAGAAGCACCCAGTCGTCAAACCTATTGCCAACGGCGTACGGGGAAAAGCTTAGTGATCTCCGCGGCAACGGATTTCGCTAACCGTCAAAGATCTGGCATCGGAGACGTCATCCTGTGGGTGGTAGGCCGCCCTCGACTGCAAACTGAGTCATCAGAGCAGCTGCCGGAGGTGGTAGCGCCAGGCACCGGGCCGTGTCGCGCCAAGACCGCGGTAGCAATCAGCTGGGACGGCCAGCCGCGCGTGGTGCTGGACCTGGCCGACGCGGTGAAACCTGACGTCAGCCGAGGCTGTCGACAGCTGCGCGCGCTGGGATTGAACCGGTCATGCTCACCGGTGACGCAGGTCCGCCGCCGCCGCGGTGGCCGGACAGGTCGGCATCGAAAACGTTGTCGCCGACGTCCTGCCGCCCAAAAAAGTCGAGACCGCCAGGCGATTGCAATCGACGGCGAATCTTTGCATGTTGTTAAGGCATCAATGATGCGGCCCGCCCTTGCCCCGGCCAATGTCGTTCTCGCCATGGGCACCGGCACCGGTGTTGCCACCGAGAAAGCGGCTCGATGCTGGTCCGCGTAGTTATGCGCGCAATCCGCCTGTCCCGCAGCACCTTAGCTCCATCGAGCGCAATCCGTTCTGGGCCTTCGCCTATAAGATCGCTGCGCCGCCACCGGCGGCGGCCAACCCTGCTCAAATCTGATGCTCAGCGGTGCTGCGATCGCCTTTTTCTTCGGTACCCTGTCGTTAGCAGCAGCCTGCGACTGCACGGGTTTAACCTGCTGACGTGATCGCGGCAGATTACCATTCAACGATTGCCCGGCTAGCCAACATAGTCCGTGGGGTTTGACGGCATGCTCTTTGGGTACCGGATGCGCAGCGCTGATGTACCTATCCTCGGCATATTCAACACGGAATGCGTGAGTCCGAAAGGAAGTCACTGTGAGGCGACGGCTATTTACTCTCGTTGCAGCAGCTATCGCGGTGTTAGTAACGGTGGTAGCGTGCGGCGACTCAGACAATCCTTCCGCGCCCAGCAATACCTTTCGCATGCCTTCCGCAGCGTCAAGTCCGGCCGAAGGCACTGTTGCAGCGCACAATGCTAACGACGTCACTTTTGCCCAGCGCATGATTACTCACCACCAGCAAGCAATTCAGATGAGCGACACCATCCTTGGCAAACAAGGCATCGATTCTCGCGTGATCGACCTCGCCAATAAAATCAAGGCAGCGCAGGGCTCCGAGATCCAGCAGATGCAGTCCTGGTTGAGCCAGTGGGCGCAGCAAACGCCTGCGACAACTTCCCTTAGCGTCACACCCACAACCACGATGCCGGGGATGCCGGGCCACGCCGGCATGCCCGGGATGGAAGGCATGATTTCTGAACAGGACATGCAGGCTCTGCAAAATGCGCAAGGCATCGACGCCAGCAAGCTTTTCCTCACACAAATGATTCAGCATCACCAAGGCGCAATTACCATGGCTCGAGACGAGATTCATTTCGGTCAATACACCCCGGCGATCACGCTGGCACAGTCGATCGTAACTAATCAGCAAAGCGAGATCGACACCATGCAAGCCATACACAACTCGCTCTAGGGCAGGCATCGCGACCGCTGGCCAGAATAATCCGCAGTTCATCGGATCTGTCTGATGATCGATGATCTTCGAGATTCGTGCATCGCCGCGACAGGCGGACGATCGGCTCCGACCTGCCGGCATGCAGTGGGGACCCGGCGTTACGGTAACGCGGAGCCACGAACACATTGCCCGAAGGAGGTCGAAGAAGATGGACGAAAGCGGGAGGATATGCAGGCATACTCCGACATTCGCGGCGTTGCGGTCACAGGCTTCACTTACCGACGGTGATCAGCACCATCAAGGGCGAACGCTATCGTCGATACAGCATTTCGGTCAATTATCCCTCTTAGTCATAGCGGCCGGATAACCGGTAATCGCGGTCGACTACCAATAAGTGATCGCCACAGGCACCGAATTTTCTGTTTGGCCGCTGCAAAAGGGCTATTTATCAGCCGAGATTGCTTGAATTGGGCAAATTACGGCATCGCAGCGGAAGGCGGACGCTAACCTCATAGCAGTAACCACAACGCCAGGACAACGTGAGGCAGCGCCTGACTGCTGAGCGCGAGGGGCAGTCACACCAGAACTGTTTGGAACAGCCCGCACTCTCGCGGCGGGAGCGACACCTACCCAGCCATCACATTCTCGGCCCGCTGCGCTGCGGTGAGCCGCTACAGTCCAAACCGTGAGCTTGCCTGCGCGGTTCGGTGGTGATGACGACGGTCGAAATCTGGGTACTGTTCCGCTGCGGCGAAGACATTGACTACAGCCCTTCCGCGAATGGGTCGACTGTGTACTCCCCGTTCCCCTACTACGTATCTTACCGCGAGGCAAACATTTTCACTGACTAGCCTCGTCTCAGGTATTCGATCCAAGCTCGCGGCACCGAGAGTTCGCCGACTGCGGCCGCGGGCCCGACACCGCCGCGCGTTGCTGGTAATTGGCTGCCAGAAGTCGTTCCCAGACGGCACTTCCTGGGCACGCAGCGACCGCTGTACCAAGCCTGTACCGACATCGGCGATGGCCAACCGGAGGTGTCCCCGCGATCGTTGTCAGGGTTTGTTAGCGTGGAAACCAAATCCAGCACTGCCGACATGGGCGAGGGTGTTCCACAGCCACCGGGATTCGTGGGATTCTGGACGGGAGTTGGCAGTTTTTGTGGCGTGCGAGGTGAGCTTGCTGGTTTTGCCAGCGTTGTTAACGCTTCTGAGACCACGCAATACGTTTGTCCATCTGGCGTGAGCTGGGTTTGCGTTGTCGCGGTAGGTGCGTCCGCGGATCCTGCAGCGATCGGTTCGATACCTGGCATTGGGAAGGGATTCAGCCGCGTCGCCTTTGCCGCATCGCGCGCGTAAGCGTACATCGCACCGGCGTTGCGCGCCCACATTTCGTTGTAGTTTGCCTCGAGAGCGGCGATGACATGCGCGGACTGAGCGAGTTGGTTCGCGGCGGCAAGCCAACGCAACTGGCTGCGGTTTGCGCTGATCTGCGGCGGCAGCACCGTCTTCATCAAGGCGGTTTCGTAAGACTTGGCGGCAGACCTTGCTTGTGCTGCAGTGTGGTGGGCGCCCAAGGCTGCTAGGCCGATCCATTCCAGGTAGGACTTGACCGCCTTGATCGTCGATGTGGTTGAGGGTCCCTGCCAGGCCTCGCTGCCCATACATGAGATGGCTGAGATGATAGAAATCTCTGCGGCATACAGTGCATTTCCGAGCTCGTCCCATGCCGCGGCGGCCGCACGCAAAGGCTCCGAACCCGGACCACGAAACATTTTGTTTGAAATGATCTCCGGCGGTAGCAGTCCGAAATCCATCGTGTCGACTCGATCACACAGGCGCTGATTCGAACGGAAGCAACCGTCGGAGTGCGTTGCTTCGCGTGCCGTCAGGCACGGGAATCCTGGACCTGATCGCGGCGGGCGGCTCCGTGGTGATGCGAGCCGACAAGAATGTAGAGATCAGGACGCGCCCAACAACGGCAGTGCGGTTGCCGGCAGCGCCTAGCGCCTGCTTGCGGCTCGGCTGCTCGTGCTGACAGTCATATTCCAAGAAGAGTGTGGTGCGGACGTGAGTGTCCTTTCGCAGCGGCGTCGGGTAAGCCCCCAAACGAACATGTCTGCGCGGCCAGGCCCCGGGCGCCGTATCGACAGCAAATATGCCCCGTTCGGGAATGGCGTCAGATCAGTTGGGCGCAAGCCGTATACAGAGGCCGAAAGAGAAGTAGGCCGGCACCGCCACGCAACAATGGGGTCAGCCCGGTCGCCGATTCAGTCAGCGATGCCATAGCTGCGCAGCGCCTGATGATGACGCCGACCGGTCAGCGACGTGCGATGCACAACCTGCTCAACAGATCTCGACCCGTGATGGCGATGCCGCACATTGATGGCGGGCTGCGTCCGGACTGCGGCATGCCCCCGACATCCCATCGCGCGATGACGGCTGTGAGGGCAACCGTCCACAGCGCGATCAGGCCCGGCACCAGGCGAGGCAAGATTGTTGTGTCGAACGCCTTCGGACATTTCGGCGATGGGAACTGGTTCAGATGCGTGGGATCACCGTTGACGGCGACCGCACCGGTGAAGGAGGTCAGCGTGGAATGGGCGGTGTCGCGTCTCGGCGGTGCGGTGTGCTCAAACTCCGCCGCGGGCCCCGCCAGTAACCACAGTATTGCTGCAATAACGACTGCGGATCGCGACGACGACTGCTTCAGTCCGCCGGTGAACATGATGCGTCGAATCTAACCGGTTTTCGGCACAGCCGTCCATATTGTGTGAACTAGTTTCGTCATTTAGGTCAGCCGAAGTATCGGGCGAGCAGACCCGGCAGGCGCGACGTGTGCGCGGCTCAATGGGTTAGGTCTATGGGGCATTGCCTGCCTCGGCGGGGGCGTTGATGCTCCTATAGTCGTCAAGCGGCCAGTTGGTGGGCTTCGGGAACGGTGCGCAGTGGGCGCGTGAGTGCCCAGATTTCTCGGGTGAGGAAGCGTTTTAGGCAGCGGATGATCTCGGCTTGGGTCTTGCCTTCGGCAGTGCGGCGGGCCACGTAGGCTTTGGTCGGTTCATGGTGTTGCATGCGGACAACGACAGCGCGGTAGAGGGCGGCGTTGGCTTGGCGGTGACCACCCAATTGAGCCGATAGCGGACGGTTTTGCCGGTCGATGCCGGGGCACCCCAACTCATCGCTGTAATGGGGATCGGCGACGACACCGCTGCCCAGATGCTCGTTGTCGCCGGCGACAACTCTCACCGATTCAGCACCGAGGCCGCCTGGGCCAACTGTGCGGTGTCTGCCCTCAGCAGTCGTTCGTGTTCGCCGATTTCGTCGTTGAGTAGCAGCCAGCGGCGGGCGATCGAACGCAAGGTGTGTTTGGTAGCGATCGACGGTGGTGATTTGGCCGGGCCGCAACCCGCCGCAGCGGCGTATCAGCACCATTTTCGTCAGGGGCTGTAGTTGTTCGCGTAGCTGGGCCAGGGCGCATTGACGATGATTGTCTTCAGCGGCACCTTTGCTGCCGTACGGGCTTTGACGGCAACGTCTTTGGCGATTTTGATTTTGGCGGATCATCTTCACCGTGCCGTCGTTGGGTTTCGGGGTGGCGGTAGCGTGTTCGCCCAAAACGGTGCGTGCGGCGTTCTCAGCGTCTAGGAAATCAGTGTCAATGTGTGTGATTACCCGCGAAGCGGCCTACGCGACGGCGTCATCGACGCCCGATGGGGCACTGGACCAGAACGCTCCCGACTAAGTGAGTCGCCGTCATCGGCGCTTGCCAGGAAGCGCTGATTAAGCGCGGTGCTACGTGGTGTTGCGCGCGCAGTCACCCGCTGTTGCTTCGATGCGAAGAACTGGCGGAAGGCGACGTATCTGCAACGGTGTCTGGTGACGGGCCCCGTGTTCAACCGAGTACGAGGACGTCCTCACCGGCACCTGACACCCCGCGAGCCAGCCCACCCCGGTTTTCGCGACCGACTAGGAACAACACGGGTAGTTCATCATCAGTCTCGATGAGAGGACAGTTGGGCAATAGGTGTTCGTGTTGTATGGAACACCGCAATTGTTGGGGCGGCATCTGCGTAGACGCGGGTCACCGCGTTTGCCCCGGGCAGCGCACCTGTGCTGCGTTGGCATTGAACCTCGGCACTGATGACTAAACTGAATCCAGCCTGTCGAATGGCGGCGGCTTGGCATACGAGAAACCTGTGGTGTGAGGCAACGGTGAGGGATTGCGCTACTGCAATTCGGCGGGGCGAAAGGTCCAGCTGTTCGCGAAGGCTACGATCCCGGCACACGACTGGCAAGGTTTCCGCGCGGCATGTGGGGCCGCGGCGGCGGGAACACCGTGTGCGCAACAGTTCTTCGGTGCGCAACAGCTAGGGGCGAAGGACGATGACGGAGTTCGAGTATCGGCCATCCCCCGGTAACCGGGTGGTGTGGTTAATCAACAGCGGTGGCGGCCTCGTGAACACCGTTGACAGCCTGGCGGAGGTCGAGAGGGCTATCGAGGACACCATCGCTGCCTACTGCCGCAAGCAGACGTTGACCGTGGTCGCTATTCGCGGCGGCCACGGATGGCGTGACTTCATCACCTCGAGAGGTGAGACGGTCTCCCTTGAGTGGTCGATGGAACTGCGGAAAATCTGTTGTGCCGATTGCGGGCTTGACGGGGATGAAGCGCGCCGGGTAGAAGACGAAGTGCGGACCGCCGCAGGCGATAACGACGGCCGGCTCTGCACCGGCTGTCTTGAACAGCGACTGCACCGTCGGATGACAACCGGGGATCCTGCCGGAAATCTCGCACGGAACCCCCAACCGAGCTCGCAGAGGTTGAGCGACCGCCAACAATCCGCTCGGCCGCCACGGCCTGATGTCAGTTTTAGCGCGCCGATCGGAAGCGTTGATCTACGGGCTTTCAACGACGATGGTGATGCATGCGAAGTGGTGGCTTGCCCGGATTGCCTACCTTGGCGAGCAGAAGTGGCTCGCGACCCCGTAAACAATGAAATTGTCGTCCGCGAGTGGCATGCAGTCGAATGTCCGCTGTTTCAGGAATTAATTCAAGACACCGACTGATTTTGAAGGGTGGCCTATCTCGGTCTGTGGCACAAACAGAAGCATCTGAGTTGGCTCGCCCTGGGGTGGTGGGCTAGAAGGATTGCTGTTGAGCCGTCTAGACTGCCAAGTCGACGAGCTTTCGAAAGCTAGCGAAACTCCGGAACGGTCGCGTCACCGTCTACGGTCAGACTTGGCGCCCGTGAGCTACCTCGGCAACACCAAAGGGGACGCGTAATCCCAGCAGGAGGCAATTGTGGCGAACTCTTCATCGATCCCAGCCGAACCTATTGATCTGACGGCGGCAAAGGCGCCGCTGTGGATGGCGGCGACGGCGGCGCTGGCGATGGTGGCGATCTACTTCATCGGCATCGACCAAGGCGCAGTATCATTGTTTGGCAGCGACACTCACCTGCACGAATTCTTCCATGACGCTCGGCATTTGCTCGGGTTTCCCTGCCACTAAGCCGAGTCATGGAGAAGCGTTTGATTGCGCGTGGCGTCCTTGCGGGGGTGGTGGGTGCCGCTATCGCGTATGTCTTCGCCCGTCTGTTCGCCGAACCCGCCATCGGCCGCGCGATTGAATTTGAAGATGGCCGCACTGAGGCTGCGCATGCTTATGGCGTCCATCAGCACGGGGGGGAGTTGTTTTCCCGCGGCGTACAGGGCAACGCGGGATTAGGATTCGGGCTCCTGATTTTCGGCACCGCGATTGGCGCGTTGTTGGCCGTGCTGTTCTGCGTTACCTACGGTCGCTGGAAAAGCGCTGCGCCGCGGCCTCTTTCGATTCGCCTGACTGCCGCAGGTTTCGTCGCGGTGTACTTGGTGCCGTTTGTGAAGTATCCGCCGAATCCCCCCGCCGTGGGTCAGGCTGACACCATCGCAACGCGGACCCTGTGCTACTTGGGGATGCTTTTATCTTCGGTGCTTTTTGCCGGCCTGGCGGTGTGGCTTGGCCGGCGTCTGTGCAGACGGCAAGGCGCGTCCAACGCCACTCTGCTCGCGGCCAGTGCTTACACGGCGGCAATCGTAGCCACGATGCTGATCCTGCCGGACGAGACCGAGACGCCCGGGCCGATGCGTGATGCTGCCGGTACGATCATCTTTCCCGGGTTTCCCGCCGATGTCCTTTATCAGTTCAGGCTGGCCTCGTTGGGTACCCAACTAGTGATGTGGGTGACAATTGGCCTGGTCTTCTCGATGCTCGCAGGGCGGGTACTGGCCCCGCGAACGCAGCGCGAACGGGTCTCTACCGCGAAGTGACCGGTGTCTTGCGACTGGTGCTGGTGTCGCACGGAATGACCGACGCGATGGCAGCGCGCCGCTTTCCCGATGACGAACCGCTCAACGACATCGGCCGGGCGCAGGTCGACGCAGCTTGCACGACCTTCGATGTCAGCGGCCAAAATCGCCAATTCACCGCACCTGAGCAACGCACTCGCCAGACTGCGACGTTGTCCGGCCTGACGGCGGCAACCATAGAACCTTGCTTAAGCGACTTGAATTGCCCAGCCTGGCGTGGCAAGTCCTTACGCGGCCTCAACGATAACGATTTGCAATCCTGGCTCACTGACCCGGCAGTGACTTCACACGGCGGCGAATCGATCTATGAGCTGATCGAGCGGGTCTCGGGCTGGTTAACATCTTTGACCGACGCCACCCAATCGACGGTGGCCGTGACCCATCCCGCAGTGATCCGAGCGGCGATTCTTGCAGCACTCGGTCTTCCGCCAGAATCATTCTGGCGCATTGACATCCACCCCGCTAGCCGCACTGTCCTGCACTTCCGCGGTCGACGCTGGGCTCTGCGTCTGTGATGATCGACGCGGCCGGTTACTCGTTGAGCTCTGGCCAGCCCGCACATGCTCTATGCGTCTAGTAAGGTTGATGCCCGATAGGATCGGCCGCTTGATTCAAGTTACCTCTGCGCGCTGCCGGCCAGCCACAGGTCCCAGGGCACACTCCAGTCGCCGTTTTGGTCGATGGTTAAGGGCGCGCCTCCGGTGTTGCGGACTTCGACGATGTCGCCGGGCTGGGAGAATTGGTAGAACCAGCGGGCGTTGGCGGCGTTGAGGTTCAGACAGCCGTGGGAGACGTTGGTGTTGCCCTGCGCCCAGACCGTTGCATCGAGCTGGTGTAGGTAGATGCCGTCGGGACTGATGCGCGTGGCATAAGAAATGGTCTCGCGGTAGCCGAGCCTGGAGTTGATCGGCAACCCGTAGGTGGATGAGTCCATGATGACGGGGTTGGCTTTGTCCATGACGGTGTAGACACCGGGCTGGGTCCAGAAGCTGAAGGTGCGACCGCCGATGGTTTGGCTGCCACCCATGCCCATGGAGGTCGGCATGGTGCGTACGAGTTCCCCGTTGTTATAGACGGTCACCTGTTTGGTGGCGTCATCGGCGATGGCGATGTGGGCGTCGCCGATGCGAAAGCTGACCTGGGCGTCTTCTTGGCCATAGAGTCCCTCGCCGAGCGCTGTGCCGTACAGACTGGTGGTCACGGTGATATTGGTCCCTGGGGGGTAGTAGTGCTGCGGGCGCCAGTGCGCGGTCTGATCGTCCACCCAGTTCCATGCCCCCTCGAGGGGCGGGTTTGTGCTGATTCGCAGGGACCTTTGGGCGGCGGCGCGATCGGGAATGGCTTGATCGAAGCGGGCCACCACCACCGTGCCCACACCGTAGATGCCGCCGTCACGAAGAGAGGTGTCTGCGGTGGTGGTGAGCCGCACCGCGGTCTGTCTAGCGGGCATCACGGTCGAAAAGGTTGTAGTCCAAGTCGTTGTAGTCGTATCGGTGCCGCGACCGGTGGTTGTCAGCGTGTAGGTGCGGCCGTACCCCAGAGGCACGGCGGGCTTCCACACCTTTTGATCCGGTGTCAGGACACCATCGATGACCTTGCCGGTCTCGTTGACCATCTGCACCGCGACCAGCACGCCTGTGCTGGCCGTGACCACAATCGGAGTCGAAGGATCGACATTGCGGCTGCCGGGTGCAGGATTGACGGTCAATGTAGCCGGCCCTCGCGGCGCGCTCGCGGCCGGTGCAACTCCAGGCGCTGGCGTGACCGGTCGTTGCTGCGCAGGGCAGATGGCCGGTGACACGGTGACGTCGATCAACACCGCCACGGCGATCACCTGCACAGCGATGCGCCACCTACCTCGCTTAGGTTGGGTCACCGCGGCCCACCTCCCAAACCGTTCAGCGGTTACCCTGAGTGATCTCACTACACGTCACCAACTGCACGACAACGGGGCGTTCGGGTGGCCGATCTTTAGGGCCCTGGCCAGGTCGACAGAGACGAGCGCGGGCCTCATCGGCCAACCTGCCGTGTGCCAGGTGTTGCGCTGGGGACAACGCTGGTCACAGAACCGCGTCCACGGCAGCTCACGCACGATCTAACCGAGCGTTTCGGAGCGGCTGCTTTGACGCACCGCCAACGCGAGCATGACGAGGTGATTGCGATGTGCTGCCCCGGGTATCGCTGGGCGAGCATGCGCGCGTTGGAGGTGGCGCCAGCGGGTATCGCCGAGTGTTGAGGCTATGACGGTCGCCCTCCCGCGTCGATATAGGTAGGGTGCTGTGCCCGCTGCGGTTGCCATCACGGACTTCTTTCTTGCTGATCGTTGTTCGCGCACGCCTGCCTCGACGCTGTTGCCTTCTAGCAGCCGGTGGCGGCGTGCAATTGAGATTTCCCACCCAGCCACCAATGCTTCCTTTTCCGCGAGGACGGCGATAGAGAGGGCTATGTTCGACGACCGCCTGAACAGGTCGTTGAGCACCGCCCTAACCAGCACAACCGCACTCATCAGCGCAAAGCGGGGTTTGTTCACATCAGCGACCCGCCGGTTCAAGGAGCTGTGTCCGCGCCCAACGCCGCGTTGCGCGCTCAACCGGTGTCAGCACGATCATCGGATCGGGCGCCGCCACGGTACCAGGTGGTTTCCTGACACCACTAAGTGGGTGTTGCCGATCGTGACGTTGTCACCTTCGCGCAACCGGGCCCGGGTGATCGACACACCATTGACACAAGTCCCGTTGGCGCTGTTCAGGTCGCGGATTTCAAGACCCGTGCCTGTCCGAATTAACATGGCGTGTGCGCGTGATACGTAGGCATCGTCGATGACGAGCTCATTGGTCACAGCCCGACCAACAGTCCCCCGCACCACCGGGGCAATTGACGTCGGCATGCCTACCGTGTCACCGACCCCGCCGACCTCTGCAAGCCGCGGATGATGTTGCGGCCGGGTTAGTGGCGTCGTGCTGGCGGCGTCAGCCGAGGTGTGAATGGAAAGTGAGGCAGGTATCCGTTTGAGCGTTGGCAAACTACAGGGTATCGAAGCAGCGCCGTCGGTACCGATACCGAAGGTCAATTGGGGTCCATATGGACCACCAAGCGTGATGGTCTGGCGATCGCGAATGACGAATAGGCTGACGCGAACGCCGTCGACAAATATGCCGTACCGGCTGAGGTCTACGACTTTCCACTGCGGGCCATCGAGTTGCAAAAGCGCATGTCGGCGCGAGACCCATTGGCGGACTACTGGGTCAGCGTCGCGCAGCCAGATGTCGCAGTCGTGGTGGCGGCCCACACTGACTTCCCCGCAGTTGAAGGTGTACCGCGCCGAGCCGAGCCAAACCGTCAGCACACGCGACCGGCCCTCCCAGGGTTGCTGGTCCCGCCTCGGCAGATGATCCGGTCCGATCGGTGTCACTGGAGACCTTTTGACCCGATGCGGATGGTCCTTTCCGCACTCGCACCCCTGCCGATACGGTCCCAACGCTGAGACCAGCACAGATTTTCGATGCGGTCTCTGCAGCCCAACACTTTTCGTGACCTGGTGACCGGCGGCCAGCCGGATGCGACGCTGGGTGAGCAACATCGAGTTCGGAACGGGGACTTGTGCACACCCTTTTTCGCTTTGCGTTTCCGAGTCGTTTCGCAAAAGCGTCTGCTGCAGTTGTGAGGCACGGAACTTTCCATTTCCGCCGGGTCTGGATAGCTTGGTGCGGGCCAATCCGAGGTGCTCACTGGGAGTGTAGATGTCGGCCCGAAGGCCTGGCTGGTGCGAACGCAAGACCGTCCAGGAGTCCGAGTTCCACCTCGCTGCCGTGCACGGGCGCTACGCGCATGTCGGCTCGGATTGCACATTGACAGCTGAGAACCCCAAACGATGGTGGCTCGTCGCCGGTCGTCGGTGCACACCCGAAAATGGCGGCGAATACCGCTACAAAACCGACAATGATTTTCGTAACCATTTATGCATCCCTCGGCTTTGTCATTGCCCTCATACTACAGACGCTGTCCCTGGGTGCCAGGCATATTTGATTGCTGGTTGATCTATCGGCTACCGCACGGCACGGGTTTCCAGAATCTGCAACTTGGCCGCACTTCGGGATCTGTTGACTCTCGGACGACGACGAATCATCAGTTAGGCGCCTTGGTGGCGCGGGTAGTTAGATCAAGGCCTTCGCGATGGCGCGTTTCTAAGCCGTATGCGTCCGCCGGTGTGCGGGAATGAGTGAGCGTGAATGATTTTGCGTAAGCAGAATTGTCGCGTGTCGTCCGAATAAAACGATTTAGCGATCCCAAAACGGGATTGAAGTCACTATGGCTGGGTACAGGGCGGCGCTCCACTACCGGAACAATCTGGTGGGCGCCGGACAAAATTTGCTGGGCGCTCAGTCGCCGAGTCGCGTTGCTTCGTCCCGTCACATCGAATCCCGGCAGGAAGCGGCAGGACCGGTTCGATTGGCCGACGCGACGATGTCTGATCCAGCACAACACATACACTCGCACTCCCCTGCGGCGCGCGGCGCGTAGCGATTGCCCATCACAGCGCCGACGTCGTGAGTAGGTAATGAGCAAGCTGATTCGCCGGGAGGGGGCACACACGTCCTTTTCGACGCTGAACCTACAAACCAACGACCTGTGAGGCAAGCGGGCAGACAGTACCGGAGCGAGGCGCGCTTATCCCCCATTGGCGGCGGTTGATCGCCCATCGTGCCTGCGCGACGGGTGTTCAGCGGGCCGATGGTCACGACCCAGCCACACATGCTTAAATAAGCATATACTGATAGAATGAGATGATGGCGAGTCAATCGTGGACGGCCCTGCTGGCGGTGCTGCTTTATGCCGTGTTCGGAGTAGTGGGGTTCGGGTGGCGCAGTTGGCGGCAGCGGCAGAGGACAGGCTCGACCGGCTTTCGCGGTGTCCAAGGGCGGTTCGGCTCGTTGGCGTGGATCGCCGGCGCCGGGTTCGTTGCGGCGATCATCATCGGTGTCGCAGCCCCGCTACTGCAATTGGCTGGCATACTATGCCCGCTCGCAGCGTTGCAGGCGAGTTGGATCCAGGTAGTTGGCATTGTGCTTGCTGGCGGCGGCATCGGTGCGACCGTCTATGCCCAGAACGATATGGGTGAGTCGTGGAGGATCGGGGTGGATCCGGAGGAGACAACGAGCTTAGTGCACGACGGTGCGTTCGCCGCAGTGCGCAATCCCATCTTTTCCGCGATGCTTGCCTTTGCTGCAGGAATAGTGCTTTTGGCCCCGAATCCGTTGGCGTTTGCCGGTCTCGTACTCCTGTTTGTGGCGATTGAATTGCAGGTCCGCGGTGTCGAAGAGCCTTATCTGCGAACGGTGCATGGTCAGCAGTACCGCGACTACACGGCTGCAGTGGGGCGCTTTGTCCCTGGAATTGGGTTGTCCTAATGTCGGGCACGGACGCGATCACTTGTCGACATCTAGCAGCGGGTCGAGAAAGAACCAGCAGAGTTTTGTTGACAATAGTTAAATACTAGGTTGTCGGGATACCCAAGTCGGCAACCCGGACGCGGGATGTAGATATACCTATTTCTGAAGTCAACACAGAAATTGATGCTTGCAGGGTAGGATAGTCAATGTGCCGTCGGCAAGAGCTTCGCTCCCGTATATATTTCGAGCCTTTTTGCGTGACCGGCCGGGGCCGCGCTGTTGCAGCAGAAGATTTAGTGATGACGAGGTTTGACATTCCACACTTGCCTCTGTGTTCGCAGCCCAGTCGGTGGAAGCATCGAATGGCAGTGCGGGGTGCCGGTCTCCTGTTGTGCTGCGTGCTCGTTTCCGTTGCCGTGTGCTTGGTCACCAATAAAGCAGCTAGCCCGGCCAACACCGCATCTGTCGTCGATGCGTTACTGGTCGGCGTCGAAGAAGTGCGTCACATCGCCAACTACGAGGAGCTCACTGTCCGTTCCTACGCCGACGCGCATAATCCGCCGGCGGGAAATCAGAACGCCCCGGGTACCTGCCGGGCCGCAGGTATTAGCGATCTTACCTTTGCCGCTGGTTGGTCAGAGTTTCGTAGCGTGGGATATAGCGGCGTTACCGACGACATAGATCCCGGCGGTATGGCGCTGGTTTCTTCGGTGAGCCAAGCTGTTGCTATCTATCCAGACTGGCACGCGGCGCACCAAGCTCTCGATCAGCTAGAGTCCTTGCTGACATCCTGCGTCGCCCTGCAAGATCCCCAGTATCAATTCACCATTGACCACCCAGATTCTTCGACGTTAAGGATCACCGCCCCGCGTTGGAGCCATTATTACCGTGTCAAGAAATCGGCACTGGTATCGGTGGGCGTGGTGGGCATTGAGCCAGTAGAGCGGATCGCCACTGACGTTCTGCAGATCATCACCGATCGCATCAATTAGCGCGCCAACGTCTTTCGCCTCAAAAGAGCAGCCGACGATCGCCGTTGGACGGCGTGTGCTGTCAGAACGGTCGTGGGACGCAAAAATGCGGAAGTGAGACACCGTGCGCCCAGCTAGGTTCGCCGGACCCGGCGGTCGGCATGAAAATGTGTGTACCCACTGGTTACTGCGCTCGCGAATGCCGCAACAGCTAACATCTGGGATCCGCTAACGACCAGACTGATGCACCCGCCCGCGGTCGCCCCACTGACGAAGCTAAACCACAACCAGAAATATCCGAGCCACTCACCGGCCCGGCCGCCGCTGATGTGGCGCTCGATGCCTTGACCGAGTTTGACCAGTGTCCCTGTCACATAGCTCAACGGGATGGATACTTCACCGTTCTTAACGAACGAGGTGTTTAGTGCGCCGATACCAAAGGCCGCAAACAGCACCGGCACAAACGAAACCTGATTGGTCGACCACCCATCCACGCCGACGTCGACGATGGCCGCCACCAGAACCGACAGGGCGGTCAGCACCGTCGGGCCATGAGGGTGACCACCTTGCCACAGGTGGCGTCGACACAACGATGCGGTGACTACGCCTGCGACAAAGGACAACAACAGCAGGCCTGCAGCGATCGACAGCCACGCTTCGTGGCGAAAAAATCCCAGGATGGCGCGTTCGCTGTTTCCGGTCATGAAGGTGACGAAGTAGCCGGCGGAATGAGTGAATGCGGCCGCTCCGATCAGCCCCGCTAACGCGGCAAGAAGCCAGGACAGCCGCGCTTCTCGTGTGCAGATGCGGCCCTTCGCGCACTGTGGGCTCGGACTCTGCTGTCGCGCCACGGTGCCCGATGTGTCGCTGACGGGAACCAGGGCAGCTCTTTGGCTGCCCGCGCCAACCGGCGTTCCGCAGTGGGTGCACTGGGCAGCTTTTTGTCCGATGCGCCTACGTGGCCGAATATCCGGAGCGCACCGTGCGCAAATCATCACATCCCCGTGTTGACTCGACCCCTCATCGTTCATTCGAAAGCGCCCCTCTCCGCGCAATTAATGACTTGATCCGGCACGTGGAAGCCACTGATGCGCCGCTGGGACGGGTTACGGGTATCTTTCGCGGCGAACAGCGCGCTGACGGTGCCGAATGGCTACCGATAGGGCTTCGCGAGCCTTCCCGGCAAGGGCTTAAATCGGTCAACGGTGGCACACGGGCGCCGCGACGCGCCGTGTCGGGGACCATGATTTGTGGCGGCCGGGCGATCCGAGTGGATCTATTTGTGGCGACCAACTTGGGCTGATCGGCAGCTCGACGCGGGCACCGCGTCCACCTGGTCGGGACAAAGCTGGGCTCGCCGACCCGTCGGTTGCCGGCTTTGTCCATGCCTGGCCGGCCTGGCCGCGGCGATGCCGCGATCAGGCGCCGCCTAGCGATGTGTGCCGGTGACGACTTCGAAGGGCTCGACGTTCGTTGTCGACGCAATACTGTCCACGTCACAGCGCGGCCCATCCGGTCGATGATCTGCTTTTGGGGCGCTAGCACCCGCAGTCCTGACCGCGCCAGGACCGGATGCCTTGCCAGGTGGCCGCCGCGGCGATGCCCAGCCCGATCGCGGGGTCAAGCCACCATCCGGGGGGCCATGTGGCGGTGACGGCCAGTCCGATGAGGACCGCGGCCGCCTCGGCAGCGCACAAGTAATTCTGCGTCCCTTTGCCAACGGTGGCAGCCGAGCCTAATCGCTTACCGAGTGCGTGTTGTGCGCGGCCCAGAATCGGCATCTGCACTAGTGCCACCGCGGTCAGGATGATGCCGATCACCTCGGGGCGGGCTTCATGCCCGTCGATGAAGTGGTGTATCGATTCGGTCGCAATATAGGGGGCCGTGAGCCAGAAGGACACCGCCACACCGCGTTGGGCGCGCCGTTCGGCGATCTCAGATAATGTGCGCCAGCCGCTGAATCGCCAAATCACGATGATGCTGCCAAGGGCCTCCGGGGCGCTTCCCAAGGCCCACCCGGTCAGTGCAATCGAATCGGCCGACAACCCTTGCCACACGCCGATGCCGCCTTGCACAAGCACGAAAGTCAGGCTCACCACTGCCAGCCCGCGCGCCCACCGCGCCGCTCGATGCCATCCGACGTCTCGCGTCGTAGTCGTCGGCTTTCCGGAACACTCGGTGGCACAACCGGAGTCATCAACCACCGGCGTGGGATCGCCGGATGAGTTGCGGGTAGTCATGACGCGCACTCCGGCCTGACGCGATATCCGACCCAAGCGCGACATAACGGCCCGCCGTCGCGACGTATTTTTCTGAACGTGTGCCGGTCATTAATCATTCTCAACGTCACCTCCTTCGGCGCGGTGCGACGCGCCAGCTGTTGCTGATACCAATCATCGGGGTGTTGACCGGGCGTTGCGTGGGGCCAGTGCGCCGCGGGTAGTCCAGGCACTGCATATCGTGGGGGTGAGATCCTCAGCATGGTCGACCGTCCGGTCGTGCGTGTCTGCTTGGTGGTGTGGCGCCGCGGGGAGCCGGTCTTGGCCACGCCGCGATCACCGTGAGGGGTATCGGAGCCGTCCTGCACCAGATTGGGGGCACCGACCGCTCACCAATCCGGGCGGCCGGACCGATGGCGCGCTGGCCTAGCACGCCTGCGGCGCGTGCGGATATTCCCGGTCGGACTTCACAGGCAGCATGGTCGCTTCCAAACCCGCCCCGCATCACCCCGAAATCAATGCGCATTCCCCGGCCTCCGAGCGCCTTGCACGCGGTAACTACCTGCGCTGCAATGAGCCGCGCACGGCAACCGCCGGCGCCCAGGCGCGACCGCACGAGGGTGGTTGTCGCTCACCACGTCATGGCGATGGTCGGCCCCTGACTGTGCGGCAATCGGCGCCGCGAACATCCGCGTACCGCGAGGGACAGTCTCGAACGTGACCGCAACAGTCACGGAAGCGGACCAGTACGGTCCTGGTGTCGTCAGTGACATGATGTCGCTTTCTGGCGTATGCGCCCCGCGACTGGGACGAGCCCTTCATCGGGCTGCAGGGCGCTGAGGCATTGACGGCCGTGGGAGTGTGCCGGTGGGCGCCAACTCGCATGTTCGTCATACGGGTGAGGCGCTAGGTGCTGAAAGAGGCCACCGCGGCAGTCAACTGGGCCAGCGATCGCCGGTCGCGCGGTAAACCGCCACGACCTGACGCTTTCCGATCAGCGACGCGAGAGACAAAGTCGGGTCAGGAGGTCCTGACCAGAGCAAGCAGTGCTGAAGCCATCAGGGGGTCCGCGCCCCGCAAGAAGGGGACGGTCAACGAACAACGTCGCAACCGCACCCACGACGGCAATGATCTCCATAGCGACTAATGTGGTCGCCCATTGTGGGGCGATCGCCGTCGCCAGCGGTTGCGGACCGTCCCACAACGAGTGCACGTCGACTCGTGTGTGATCGGCGTTAAGGACTGCGGCTTTGCCGAACGAGGCAGCCGCGGTGTGCAGCGCAGCGTCGGAGCTGCCGGTCACCGACCGCTCTAGCTCACCGGCACCGCCACAGATCAGCCACAATATGGCGGCGAGGGCGACAGCCGATCGCGCGAAAGGGCGTCTACTCATCTTGCTAACCACAGTGCTTCAAATGTAGCAGCCGGTGCCGCGCCCACAGATAATGTCATGGCTCTGGCGTCGTGTGTGTCCCAAGATGATGGACTGAGTCTTGTGCCGCCTACCATACGGCCTCAGCAAGCAGGACAACCTGGAGGGCATCGCGCTGTCGATCGCCGAGTGACCTACTGCCCGAACGAGATCTCGAGCAGCCTCTTTTTCTGCTCGGTATATTCCTGTTCGCTCAGCCGTCCAGAGGCGCGCTGTGCGGCGATCTCGCGGATCGCGGCTGCAACGCCGGTCATGACGGTCCGCGGCGCGGGATAGGCCGCGGCGTCGAAGTCGACCGGTGCCGCTATGGCGCGGCCGGTGAGCGGCGCCGGTCTTGCGTTGTGCTGCTCGTTGGCGGTGGCTGGCGGTCCAGCCATAGCCTGTCCGGCCATTGCCCCAATTCCCAACTGATTGAACGTGTTTGCCGCGCCGAATTCTGCTGCCGGGCCCGCCGCCGCGTTCGCGCTCGACAGCGGCGTGGTGAACGCGGCAGCGCGCACCCCGGGTACGGCGACGGTCCAAGTTGGCGGCACCGCCAATCCCCCGATGATGTTCGCCGTCCCGAACGTTGCTGACATCGTCGGCGCAGGAATCCCGCCACGGGGCAGGTTCGGAAGCGGCGCCCGAAACGGCTGCACCGGTGCCGGTCCGGTACCCGGCCAGGCTTCTTCACCGTTCCAGCCGCTGACGGTGTCATCGTCAATAAGACCCGAAGCAGTGTTGAATGCGGAGGCAGGAAAATCTCCGAATGCAGTCAGCAGATCTGTCGGTAGGAGCACGAAAAGGTCAGCCAAGTCGGCTGGTGCGAGGAGAAAGACCGAGCTTAGAAGCGCCAGCGTGCCAAGCGTGTCGGCCTGGGCCGGTGCTGCCGCTGCGGACAACGCCTGCGGTACCACCCACATGGCACCAAGTTCATTGTCGGCGACGGTGCCGCCGAGTTGGCTAACCGCGGCGGCTTGGCTAGCCGTGGCACCCGGGTCGGTGTTGGGGTGCGGGGAGGTAAAGGGAGTCAGCACGACCGCGGCTGCCGACGAACTCGCGTAGGTGTACATGGCCAGGGCGTCTTGCGCCCACATCTGGGCGTAAATCGCCTCGGTGGCCGCGATCGCCGGTGTGTTCTGTCCCAAGAAATTTGTCGCCACCAGCACCGCCAGCAAGCTGCGGTTGGCGGCGATCTCTGGTGGGGGCACCGTCGAGGCGAACGCCGCCTCGTAGGCCGCGGTTGCCGTTCGTGCTTGGACGGCCGACTGCTCCGCCCGCGCAGCGGTGGCGCTCAGCCATTCCACATAAGACCCGGCCGCTGTTTGCATCGCCGCGGACGACGGACCCGACCAAGTCCCCTCGGCAAGTTCGGACACCACCGACTGATATCCGCTGGCCGCCGTATACAGCTCGTCGGCCAAGATGCCCCAGGCCTGCGCGGCGGCCAGCATCGGCCCCGGTCCCGGACCGGTATACATCCGACCGGAGTTGATCTCCGGCGGATAGATCCCGAAATCCATGACTAAGCAACCTCTTTCAGAAGACAACGTGTCCGACAAACGGCGTGGGCGTTTCACCGACCAAGCAGACGGTTCTTCTGCTCGGTGTATTCCTCGTCGGTCAAAATCCCGTCGTCGCGGAGCTTGGTGAATTCGCGGAGTTCCGCGGCCACGCCGGTCACCACCGCGCGTGAATTCTCCTGCGGCGCCTTATCTTTGTCGCCGGTGGCCGCGCTGTCGGCGCTGACCGCCCCGGCACCGGCCCGCGCCGCCGCACGTGCACCCCGCACCGCCTTTTTGGCGCCGGTGCCCACCACTCCGGCCATGGCCCGCCCGGCCATCCCCGCCAGCGCCATGTTACTGAGCGTGCTGCCGAGGCCGGCTTCTGCGGCTGGGACCGCAGTGGCGCTGACCGCGGCCCCCGGCAGCGCCGGCAGCGTGTAGGCGATGGGGCGCACCGCGGGGGTGGCAACGGTCCAGCTCGGTGGCACGGATAAGGCGCCGACGGAGCTGGCCTCGCCCAGACCAGCCTCGATGCTCGGCGCCGGCACCGTGCCCTCCGGCAAGTTGAGTAGCGGCGCCGGGAACGGCTTCACCGGGGCCGGTTCAGTGCCCGGAAACGGCTCCTCGCCCGCCCATCCGCTAATGATCTCGTCGGTGTGAATACCAGTCTCGGCGCCGATGATGGACACCGGCAGGCCAATCACTCCGATCACACCGGACGGTACGCCGATAAGAAAGGTCGCCAAAGCCGCTGCGATACCAAACGATATGGTGAACAGGTCGGCCAGCGTGCTCAGCGAGTCCACCGGGACCGCGGCGCCCGCTGCCGCGGGCGCCGCGGCTGCGCTCTGCAGCGCGCTGGGCACTGCGGAGAAGGCTTGCTGGATAACGCTTTGCGCGATGCCGGTAGTCTGACCGGCCACGGCCTGGTTGGCCAAACCGCTCGGGTTGGTGTTTTGCTGCGGTGGGTTGAACGGCGTCAGTGCCGTCGCCGAGGCAGACGAGGCTGCATAGCCGTACATCGCCGCGGCGTCCTGGGCCCACATCTCTGCGTAGTGAGCTTCGGTGGCCGCGATCGCCGGGGTGTTTCTTCCGAACACATTGGTCGCGACCAGAGTCATCAGCTGACTGCGGTTAGCCGCCACGATCGTTGGCGGAACCGTCGCCAAAAACGCGCTTTGGTAGGCTGCGGCAGCGGATTTGGCTTGAGCGCCGGTCTCTTCGGCCTGGGCGGCGGTGGCTCGCAACCACGCCACATACGATGCTGCCGCAGCGCTCATCGCCGCCGACGCCGGCCCCAACCAGGGACCAGCGGTCAATCCCGATACCACCGCCTGGTAGGCATTCGCCGCCGACTGCAGGTCGGCGGCGAGCACATCCCACGCCTCGGCCGCGGCCAACAACGGTCCTGACCCGACACCGGTATACATACGGGCCGAGTTGAGCTCTGGCGGATAGCTCGCGAAATCCATCTCGTTGCTCCTTATAATGCAGTGCGGTCGTGTTGAGGAACGGCACCGCTTGTGCTACTGCGACCCGAATTTGCGGCGCTGAACCGCCGCGGCGCTACGTGGTTATGTGTCAGTGGCGGCGCCGCGACCGCCCCCGTGCCAACCCCCGGTAGCACCCGGCAGCGAACAAGCCGCTCCTTGTTTGACGTGACCCTCCGATGCACCCCGGCTGAGCCGCATACTGCTGCGGGGGGGATAGGCCACCGGTAGCGCCTGGGGCTGCTGGACCGCATCAAACTTCGCGTCGGACTTCGAAAGTTGCTCGGGCTCGCTGCCGCCGCATTCAACGCGTTGATCGACCGTTACTTCATGCCGCTGCACCGGCACGCGCGACACACAGCGCCGACACAGCAGCACCGACACCCCGATCACCGTTGCCCCGCGCTCATCCATGAGCCCTCCCTGCATCAGCGGCAACCACCCCTGCCGTCGGTGAATTATAGTAGCATGCGCATGTGTGAATCTGAATGGGTTCCGTAGTGGCCGTGTTTTTCCTCGGCACGGGCGGGTTGCTGGGATGGCGGACACTTCATGTCCGCCCACGGGCCGTTTCAGCTGTCCATTGACAGACGACGACGCCGCGCTTCGGCTTGTTCCTTCGCCAAAGACGGCGCGCGCCACCCCCAATCGTCGCCAACAGCAGGCTGGTTTTGTGGTGTGTCAGCGCGCTGCTGTGGACATGGCATTCAGGTGATCGACGCGACCATCACTGTGTCGTTGTCATAGTTCGGTACGCGGACTGGCAGGGCGAGGCGCCACGGCAGGCCGAGAACCGCCAGCAGCCGCGATTTCAAGTAGTCGGTGTGTTAGCCGGGGTCGCAACGACTCCGAATGCCGCGTGGTTGCGGGGCGGGCCTCCCGACTCCTATCCATGGCGGTATTGCAATATACTTATGTTAAGATCAAACGCAGATAAGACGACTTCAGTGTCAACGAGGACCGAACAGGAGGGGTATTGATGCTTCCGCAGGCGCTAGTGGCCAAGGCGGCAGGAACGGTGTTCACCGGGCTGGTGGGTGTGGGCGCCTATGAGGTGCTGCGAAAGGCGGCAGGAAAGGCTCCTGTGCGTCGAACCGCGGTAGCGGTAACCGAACTGGGTCTGAGGGGAACCCGACGCGCCGAGGTGGCAGCGGAGTCGGCGCGGCTCAAAATTGGCGATGTGGTCGCCGAGGCCCGTGAACGCATCGGTGAGGAAGTGCCACCGCCGGCTGCCGCCGAGGTCCACGACCACGATCACTGACCGCTGACATGACTGTTGCCATCAACGCTGTGGAGGTCGTCTCGGACGCTGCAGGACGAATGCGGCTCCTCGTTCCTTGGGTCCGCTCCAATTCGCGCCGTGCGGTCGCGGTCGAAGATGCTGTGAACAAGCAGACTGGTGTGCGGGTGGTGCACGCATACCCGCACACCGGGTCTGTGGTCGTGTGGTACTCGCCGAAACGTTGCGATCGCTCGGCCATCGTGGCGGCTATCGCAGAGGCTCGTGAGGTGGCGGCTGAGCTGATTCCTGCGCGCACACCTCGCTCGGCCGACATCCGTAACGCCGAGGTGCTGCGCCTGGTGATCGGAGGGGTTGCGCTGGCGCTGCTCGGTGTGCGCCGCTACGTGTTTCGGCGACCGCCGCTGCTGGGCCCGTCTGGTCAGTTGATTGCCACTGGCGCAACGGTGTTTATGGGTTATCCGTTCTTTCGCGGCGCGCTGCGCGCTCTGCGTTCCGGTCGCGCTGGCACCGACTCGTTGGTGACGGTGGCCACGGTGGCCAGCCTGGTGTTGCGGGAGAACGTGGTCGCCCTGACCGTGTTGTGGTTGCTTAACATCGGTGAGTATCTGCAGGACCTGACTTTGCGGCGCACCCGCCGCGCCATCGCCGATCTGCTGCGCGGTACCGCCGACACCGCGTGGATTCGGCTAGACGACGGTAGCGAGGTGCAGGTGCCTATCGATACGCTGCAGATCGGGGACCAGGTCGTGGTTCACGATCATGTGGCGATACCTGTCGACGGCGAAGTGGTCGACGGCGACGCAGCTGTCGACCAGTCGGCGATTACCGGGGAAACGCTGCCGGTCAGTATGGAGGTCGGGTCCCGCGTGCATGCCGGATCGGTGGTGGTACGCGGTCGACTGGTAGTGCGCGCCAGCGCTGTCGGCAACGAAACCACGATCGGGCGCATTATCGCCCGCGTCGAAGAGGCGCAGCTCGATCGGGCGCCGATACAAACGGTCGGTGAGAACTTCTCGCGCCGCTTTGTCCCTATTTCGTTCATCGTGTCCGCGGCCACCTTGGTGCTCACTGGCGATGTTCGCCGCGCGATGACGATGCTGTTAATCGCGTGTCCGTGCGCGGTGGGATTGTCCACCCCGACCGCGATCAGCGCCGCGATCGGCAACGGGGCGCGCCGCGGCATCCTGATCAAGGGCGGTTCCCACCTGGAACAAGCCGGCCGGGTGGACGCCGTCGTGTTCGACAAAACCGGGACTCTGACCGTTGGGCGCCCCATCGTCACCAACGTCGTTGCGCTGCACAAAGACTGGCAGCCCGAAGAGGTTCTGGCCTACGCGGCCAGCTCAGAAATCCATTCTCGTCATCCGCTGGCCGAAGCGGTGATTCGCTCGACCACAGAACGCCACATCACCATTCCCCCGCATGAGCAATGTGAGGTGCTGGTGGGTCTGGGCATGCGGACCTGGGCCGATGGTCGGATTTTGCTGTTGGGAAGCCCGTCGCTGTTACGCGCCGAAAAAGTGCGGGTTTCCAAGAAGGCGACGGATTGGGTGACCAAACTCCGCGGCCAAGCCGAAACTCCACTGCTGCTGGCCGTGGATGGCAAGCTGGTGGGTCTGATCAGCCTGCGCGACGAAGTTCGGCCCGAGGCCGCCGAAGTCGTGCAGAAGTTGCGGGCCAATGGAATCCGGCGCATCGTCATGCTCACCGGCGATCATCCCGAGACCGCCGAGGTGGTCGCTCGAGAGATGGGTATCGAAGAGTGGCGCGCCGAGGTGCTGCCGGAAGACAAACTTCAGGCGGTGCGTCAACTTCAGGACGAAGGCTACGTCGTGGGGATGGTCGGCGACGGCGTCAATGACGCCCCGGCACTGGCTACTGCCGACATCGGGATTGCAATGGGACTTGCGGGCACCGACGTTGCGGTCGAAACAGCCGACATCGCACTGGCCAACGACAACTTGCAGCGCCTGCTCGACGTACCGGATCTGGGCGCACGCGCGGTCAAAGTGATCCGGCAGAACTATGGCATGTCCATCGCCGTCAACTCCACGGGTCTGTTGATGGGTGCTGCGGGTGCGCTATCACCTGTGCTCGCCGCGATACTGCACAACGCGTCGTCGGTGGCGGTAGTCACTAACAGCTCCCGGCTAATCCGCTACCGCTTGGCCAACGGGCAATCACCGAACGGTACTGGGCTCCCGTCGACGACACCTGCAGACATCGACAGCAGGGACTTGATGCCATCCGCTGCTGGTGAATGAAACGAAACTGCGTTCCGATCGATTGCTGGCTGCTCTCAGGACGAAGCCTCGATCATCGAGATGGGCGCAGCCGAGGAAGTTGCGCAGCCGCCGGTGCTGAGGGCCGATCCGCGAACACGCACGAGTTTCACCAATGCAATGAAGAGCGGCCGCAAGGCCTGGGTGGTTTCGGAGCTCCGGGCCGCGATTAGGGTCCCGTGTCGTGACTGATGTGGATATCCCCTCGCAATTACGAAACGACACAGCCCAATCGTAATGAGGTTTTTCGCGCACTACGCGGTGGTGGAGCGATGTGTTGGACCATGGGGGTCTTCACAATGCGCAGAGGCTTCGTGTGCGCCGGGCTCGCCGTACTCGGATCGCCGATAATCAAGCTGCAACGTACTGTGCGAAATGCCGTGCTGGTGGGACAGTAAGTGCGCAAGGTCGACCCGGGTGGTGTGGCAATCCTGGCCGTCAGCGACGATCACGTGTGCGGATAGGGCCGGTTGCCCAGAGGTGATTTCCCAGATGTGCAAGTCGTGGACCTCCACCACTGAATCGTGTGCAGCCATCGCTTGACCGATCGCGGCCGGCTCCACCCCCTGGGGAGCGGCCTCCAGGAAGATAAGGCTGGCCGCACGCACCAACCCCACTCCGGCCCTGATCATCAGGGCCACCACGATCAGCGTCGCGATCGCATCGGCTCGCGCGAACCCGGTGAAAACAATCACCACGCCGGCCACCGCAGTAGCGATGAATGCGAATAAGTCGTTGAGTATGTGCTGAAAAGCGCCTTCGACATTGAGGCTGGACCGGTCAGCTCGACTGATCATCCACGTCGCAGCCACGTTGACAACCGCCCCGGCCAGCGCGGTGATCAGCACCAGCACGCCGGTGACGGGCGGCGGATCGATCAGGCGACCGATTGCCTCGTAAGTCAGCCACGCCGCCAGCACCAGCAACGTCACCCCGTTGGCCTGTGCCGAGAGGATCTCGACGCGCTTCCAGCCGTAGGTCATCCGCCCCGCCGCCGGCCGCACCGCCAGCCGAATCGCCCACAACGCCAACGCAATCGAGGCCGCGTCGGTGAGCATGTGCGCCGCATCCGAGATCAACGCCAATGACCCGGCGAGTACCCCGACGATCACTTCGCCCAGCATGAACGTCGTAATCACCGCCAACGCTGCGCCCAGCCATCGCCGGTCAGCATCCGCCGAGGTGTGCCCATGTGCATGGCTGTGGCCGGCGCTCACGGCCGTGCCCTTTTCGACCAGACCATCTCCATAAGTTATGCGTACATTGCGATATATGCAATACCCCGGTAGCGATCGGCTGCACGCGCAGGACCGTGCCGTGCAAGCGCCGAGAGCCAACGCTTATCGTGCCCCGGTAAGTCCTCCCACTACGTGAGGCACAGGCCACCGGAATTGGCCTGCGGCGGTGGTACGCGCAATGCCTCGTCGCGCATCTGCCTGCCTGCCGATGAGGAAGATCTAAGCCGCGGCTCGACCCAGCCTGCACTTGCAACGCCGAGCTTCGAACCAAACTCCGAGCCAGCACCGACGGCCGATGAAAACGAGCCGCGTAGGGTTGGCCGCCGCGCCTTCATTGCTATATAGACGACCGTTAGTATGCCAGCATGGGCACGCGGCGGGTGGACTCTTGCGACCTGGTGTGCCTGAATTTGCATGATGCAGAGTCCATTCGAACGTCACTGCCCGGGTCGGGCCCGTGTCAACGGGCCGCATCCCAGGCGCGGGCCTTCGGTGACCCCACCCGGTTGACGATCGCGACGGCGCTACTGCGTGGCGACGAGTTGTGCGTGTGCGATCTGGCGTGGGTGGTCGGACAGGCACAAGGCTTAGTGTCCTATCACCTTCGCCAACTCAAGACCGCTGAGCTCGTGTCCTCCCGTCGGCAACGGCAGTTGGCGATGTATCGGCTCACCGAGCGCGGCCGCACATTGATTCAGGCGTTGGTCGGTGCCGACGCCGCTGCGCTCGACACGGAGTGAGCATGTGTGACACCTGCTGCGGCCCTTAGACCCCCCCGCCCGCGACCGCAATCAGGACCTTAGGCGAGTCTGGTAACTTCGCGAACTGCGACTCGCGGCGCTGCCCTCCTCCGTCTGACTTGGGGCGGCGTCGGCCCAATTAGGCGCGTCAGTCGCTGGAGGGTCATCTAGGGCAAGCCGTGGATTTTGCGAGCGGTTGCAGCGGCGGGCCTCGCGAGTGGTACGCCACGTCTTTGGACTTGACCGTCGGAGCAGTGCTCGACTGAGCTGCCCAGTGGCCACCTGTAGCGGGCAACACCGCGCGGTCGTGCCGCCCTCGGCCCGGCAAGGGGACTCCGTTTGTTCGATCGCCGCACGCTCGTCCCTGGCTTGACCTCACGCGGTCGGGATTTTGAGCAGGATTTCCGCAATCACCTCCTTATTCGAGCGATGTTTGCCCGGTTCGTCCCTACAAGCCTTTTGAGCGGTCTAGCATGACCGGAATCGGACCCCGGTGTTACGCGTTTGAGCCATTTCATCATCGCGAAAGCATCGTGGATAACTGGGATTATCCGTGTGCCCAGGCAACGGGGAAATTCTGACTCCCTGATTACAGCAGCCCCTGCATCAGTTTCGTTGCAGCACAGTGGGATTCGAGATGGAGTGTCCGTTGAGGCATAAATGAGCGACCGCGATCGAGGAAGTGCATTCGGGTCGCACAAGCCGGGATATCTGCCATTCGCAGTCGTTTCATCACAGTGACGGTCCGGCGCGGCCGCGGCAGCAACGGTCAGCTGTGTGGCGGCAAACCGACTTCGGAGGGCTTGCGCGTGGTAAGTCCTTTCCAGGCGGGATGGCGCAGGCGTCCGGGGAATTCGCGGTATTCGACCAGACCCACCAGCGAGGGCCGCACCCAGTGGGCGTGGCCCGACAGCGCATGGCCGGGTGGGCACGAAAGTGGTGGAGTGCGAGTTTCGATCTGCTGCAGCTGCGCGTAGATGGCTCGGTTGGCTGGCCGGCTCAGTCCGGAGCTGACCGCCCCGCAGTACAACAGTCGCCCGTCGGTGTCGTGGGCAGCGAGGAGCAACGCGCCGATCGGGTTCGCGCGGCCGTCGACCCAGCCGGCGACGACAAGCGGGGCTTTGCGTCGGATGACGGTCTTGATCCAGGAGCGAGACCGCCGCCCGGGCTGGTAGGTCGATGCCGCGCGTTTGCACACCACACCTTCGAGCGCCAGATCCGTTGTGGCGTCGAACAATAAGCGCCCGTCGAGGCCATGCCAGCACGGCGGTACGACGACGGTGCCATCGCGGGGCAATCTGAGGCCCTCGAGCGCTTCGCGTCGTTGCACGTAGGGCAGGCCGGTCAGATCTGTTCCGTCCAAGTGCAAGATGTCAAAGAGCAGGTAGCGCGCCGGCACCGTCGTGCGCAGCCGAGGGTCCGGTCGGGTGACGCGCAGGCGACGCTGCAGTCTGCTGAAGTCTGGTCGCCCGTCGTGGGCTAGCGCCACGATCTCGCCATCGAGGATCGCGGTGTGTCCGCCCATTGCGGTGTGTAGGCCGGCGAGAACATCGGGGAAGCGTGCGGCCAAGGTGTTTCCGGGGCGGCTCACGATCTCGATGTCGTGGCCGTGGATGCGGGTCAGGGCCCGGGCGCCGTCCCATTTGGCCTCGACGATCCAATCCGGTCCGCTGGACGGCGGGCCCGGCGTGGCCAGCATGGGCCCTGGCGGCAGGGCGGGAAGGACGATGCTCACCCTGCCAGTCTGCTCCCCTCTCGATCCGGGCGCCTGCAGAGGTGCAGCGACGCAACGCTTAGCGTCTCTGGGCGGGGCTGGGTGCGTCCCTGCACAGTAAAGCCGCTGAAAGCGGCCCCTCCGCGGGATTGACTGGTGGTGACGGGGCCATCGAGTGTGCGCTGGTTTCGCCAGTGCCGCGCCGTGCGCACCGTCTGCAGTTCGTCCGCGACCTGCAGTTGTGGGATCTGCTGCCCGTTGAGGGGAGCATCTCCGTTGGCCCAGACGGCCGGGTGCGGCATCAATCCTGGGGCTGTGCCGGTATGTGCGCGATCGGCGGTGGCGTGAGGCGCCTTGCCGTTCGCGCGTGTGTCTCGGCTCTCCGCCACGGGACGGCCGATCGAAGAGACCCGGTCCGATCGGCACGTTACGGGTTACGAAGATTGCGCCGTGCGCGTGTGGCCGGCGAGAGCGGCCCGGTGGGGGCGTCGGCGGATTGCTTGAGGAACTGACTTTGATCGGCGAAAGGGCTTTGGGTACGCCGGTCTAGGCGCTAAGCGATTCGCCGGGTAGGGGGGTCGCTAGGAGGTCCGCAACGGTCGATTCGAAGAGTGCGGCGACGTTGACGCCACGGAATTGGGCGAGGCGGGTCAGCTTTTGGTGGTCCTCGGGGCGCAGTCGCAGGCCGACCATTTTGGTGCGTTGCCGCGTTTCGGTGCCTTTGCGGGTGTGGGCGCGTCGTTCGGTGTGTAATGCCACGACTGTTCCTCTCAACAACCGGGTGGTGGGCTCGACCACCGTAATGGCGCTAGCTGTTGCCGTTAGTTTATGGCATCGATGTCGTTATTAGCGACATTGGCGGCCTGTGGCGGATCGTGATGCCGTTAATATGCCATTAGTTAACGGCATTGTGTTGTAATGGGACGATACGCTCGCGAGCGCGAATCGAGGCGATGGCAGAGCTCAAGCAGGTGCCTGACGGTGTGGAGACCACGCCGTCAGGTCCGCATGTGTCGTTGCGGGAGGCCGCGGCGGCATTGAATAAGGACCCCCGCACGCTGATCCGGGCCATTACCGCCGGGGAATTGCGCGGCGGCGCGATCCCCCGTCCGGAACGGCTGCGCTGGTATGTCTACCGTGATCAGCTACCCGGTGAAGCCGGGCCCTCCCCTACCCCCGCGTCGAGCACAGAAGTTGATGACTTGCGTGCCCGGCTGGTGACCCAGGTGGAGGTCAACCGGCTGTTGATCGCGGCGCAGCAGAACATGCTGGCCGGAGAAAGCACCGCGGAGCGCTATCGCGCGGTGGCGCAGAATTATCTGGATGCCCTCGCCCAGTTTGTGACGCCGGGGCATTTGGGTCAGTTGGCCGATCAACTCTGATCGCCCCCCGCATACAGTCCGCTGACCGATCGACGGGATGCGGAGCGCCGCGGCCGCAGCCTAGAGCAGTGCGCGGAGCTGCTTCATCCCCTCGTCACCGAGGTAGTTGCGTAGGGCGTCGACGAGTAAGTCGGGGCGGCTGTCGAATTGGGCTAAGGCGGCAGTGAGTGCCCGCGACTTCGGGGGGCCGGGTCGAGGTGCGGGGACATCGGTGTCGTTGTTCTGCTTGGCTAGGGCTGCGCGCCAGCGTGCGACTTGTTGTTCGCGCGGGACCTGCGCCAGGGCGCGGGCCTCGCGGATGGCGAGTTCGCCCCGACGCAGCGCGGTTTGGAGTTGAGGGTCAAGTTTGAGCAGGGCGCGCCGCTGCGATACCCAGCCTTCGGTGCGGTGTAGCCGCTGTGCGGCCGTGACGGCGCGCCCGCATTCGGCAACGAGTGCCTCCACGGCGCGCGCCTCTTCGATGACGTCGAAGTCTTCGCGGTCGACGTTCTCGGTAATGGCCGCGGCGACCAGGGTAATGCGGTCGCGCGCGAGAGCGTCGTTGACGACGATGTCGAGGTCGGTGCGGCCGTATTTGTGTGCTGCGGCCAGACGCCGGCAGCCGTTGATGACCACGAAGCGGGTGGCGATGGCGTCGTCGGGGTATAGAGCGCGGTAGGCGGCGGCGGTGACGACCACCGCCGGTTGCAGTTGCAGGTCGGCGATCGAGGCGAGGTTGGTCAGGTCGCCGACGTCTTCGCGCGGGTTGCGGGGGTTGGCGGTCAGATCCGCCAGCGCGACGCTGCGCGCCGGCGCCTCGCTCGCCGGTGGACGGTCGACGGGCGAGTTGTCGCCGACGTCGCCGGCCAGTTCGGCCAGGCTGGTGCGTCGTCCGCGTGGGGCCATCAGCGTCCTCCCCCGATGTTGAGTTCGAGTGCGAAGCGGTAGAAGTCTTCGCGTGCTTGCAGCGCCACGCGGTTAGTCGGGTATTCCGTGACCACCTGCCCGTCGGCGCTGGCCCGGGAGTGCAGTTTGTAGTGGCGGATAACAGTATTGGCCAGCGGCCATCCGTTGCGTTTGATGAATTCTTTGGTCTCGTTGAGGTCGTAGTGGCCGTCGCGCGGGTCCCAGTTGTTGATGACCACGGTGTAGGGCAGGCCTCGTGGTCTAACGACCTTGTTGATGGTTCGGGCCGTCGGATCGAAGGAGAGCGGTTCGGTCTCGATCGGGATGATGACCTGGTCGGCGACGTCGAGCACGGCGCGTAGGGCGTCTGCGGCGGGCCCCCTGCCGAGCGGGTCGGCGGTGGTGCCGGCGCCGGCGTCGAGGTCGATCCAGCCGGGGGTGTCGATGTAGACGTGCTTGATGGTCGGCAGCTCTTTGATGCGCGCTAGTCCGGCGAGGTCGTCGTGGGCCTGCACGATGTGAAACGGCAGGTCGTCGATTCGTGATGCCCACCAGACGGCTGAGCCTTGGGGGTCTACTGAGATGGCGGCGACCGGCGAGCTAGCGTCCGGATCATCGCGGTGATTGAGGACGTCAGCGGTCACGGCGGCCAGGTTGACCGCGATGGTGCTTTTGCCGACGCCGCCTTTCTGGTTCAAAAGGACGTGCACAGCCATCGAATGGCCTTCCGTATGCTTCCCCCGCACAGCGGGGTACTTCGGATGGGTCGCCATGATGCTAGTGGCACCGCCGCGATCTGGGCTGTCGGACACGCGGCCGGCGAGCGAGCATACGCACATCGCATGCAATTCCGCGCCCTCTCCCCCGGCGCTTCGCTGTCTCAAGGCAGAAACGAGCCGTTGGATCTTTACCGCGGTAAAGATCGGGCAAGTTCCGTCGCACCCGTCCGCCTGGCACGCTCACGCGATCTGGTTGGAATTCGGCTCTGACCTCGGCGCCTCGCGTCCCCCGCCAGCGTCGTCCGGTGATTGTGTGATCTGGCGACGCCGTCACGCGGTCATCGAGGCATCCGCACACCCGGCCGATGCGGTGACGGTGCGATCGGGTGAGTCGGTCACCGCGTCACGTGGTTATCGAGTAACGCGGAGATCTGGTGGCGGTGCGACTGAGTGATTCCCTGATCCGTTGATCGCATCACGGGATCGCCGGATCACGTGGTGCTGCGGTGTTTGGGCAACGGGGTCACTATGCGACCAGATCACAGGGTGCGGCGATGATCAGGTCACCGCGTGTTCGTGTGATCGGAACACGGGGTCGCGACGTCGCGGCATCACAGGATCACCAGTTGATTCGATCGCGGGGCGATGTCGTGAGCAGATCACCTGATCACTTCATCATTGCGTCACGGTGACACTACGCAACCCGGTGTTGCAAACACAGAATCGCTCACTTACTGCGTTGCTGCATCACCGAGTCACCGCAACACGCCGCGACCGCATCGCGCGAACACCCGGCGACCCCGTGTTGTAATCACAGGTGTGACGAATGGGACTTAAGGGGTCAAAGTGAAAGCCGATGTCATTGCTATTGCCAACCACAAAGGTGGGGTCGGGAAGTCGTTTACCGCGGTCAGCCTCGCGGCCGGGTTGGCGCACGGTGGTTGGCGCACTCTGTTAGTGGATTGCGATGCTCAGGCCAATTCCACGTCCATGTTCGATCCGGATGACGACGTGGATCTGGATCTGTATGACCTGATCGCCCAGCGGGCGCCGATCGCCGAGGTGATACGCAAGACGCGCATTCCCAACCTGGAGTTGATACCAGCCACGTTAGCGGTGGCCAAGCTCGACCAGGAACTCGTCATGATGCACCGCCGCGAGTACCAGATGGCGATGCGGTTGCAGCCGGTGTTCGACGACTATGACGCGATCGTCCTAGATCTGTCCCCGAACCTGGGGCAGCTGGTGATTTCGGCGCTGAATGCGGCCGACTGGCTCATCGTGCCGACCGACGCCAGTAAATGGGGCAGAAGAGGCGTGCACATGTTCTTGGAGTGGGCCGCCTCGCTGCGCGAACACGAGGTGTTGTCCGCAGAGCTGCTCGGCGTGTTATTGACCAAGTACGAGCCCGCGACATTGATCAGCCGCGAGACGTTAACCGCGTTAGGCGAAGACGGCTTGCCGATGTTCGATGCCCTGATCCCTAAGCGCACCGCGGCGGAGCGGATGGTCAGCGGGGGATTCGTGCTCGGCGACGCCGAGGCCGACCCTGATCTGGCCCAGGCATACGCCGCGTTCACCGTGGATGTGATGAAACGTGTCAATGAGGGCCGCGCCAAGCGAGGGAGACACCATGGGTAAAAAGACCTCCGAAGTCGTGATGGGCATGCTCTCTGATGCCGGTTCAGCCACGCGTCCCCCTGCGGTGGTGGCTGCACCCGCATCGCCCGCGCAGGCTCCGGTGCAACCCCCGGCGACCGTGCCGGCCCGCCCGGCTCCACCAGCGAATGCTCGCGTGGTTCGCTCGCGAGCCCCGGAACCGGCCGTCTCCGAACCGGACGCTCTGGGGGCTCCCCGCACATTGCGGTTGCGGTCCGAGGCCGCCGGCCACCTGCGGGCGGCGTGGTTGGAGGCCAAGCGCGACGATGTGTTGCTGACCGCGCAGGACTTCGCCTCCAACCTCGTCGAAGAGGCGCTGGCCGCTCGGCAGCGTCGCCGCCGCACGGCTTCTTCCGCCTAAGCATTTTCCACCGGCACCCCCCTTTCTTTCCGGCGCCCTGCACGTCGGTGGCGCAATCAGTCCGGGCAGCACCCGCTTCTTTACCGCGGTAAAGGAGCGGTTCGCGTCCTTATCTCGTCGTCTAGTTGTCCAGCCCTGCCGGAGTCAGGGTGGGGCAGCCCGCACCCTGGGGAGTCTCCCGGGGACGCGGATCCGGCTGCATTGATCTAGTTCGGGGCGCCGCGCGCATGGCCGGCGAGGATGCGCGCGCCGACGAGTTCAGCGAGCAGTTCAAGGGAGTGACCTTCGTCGTCGAGGGTGGGGGGCCCGGTGGCCAGGACAGCGCTGAGGTATTCCTGGCGATGCCGGTCATAGGGATCGGCGAGCACGCTGACTGGTGCCGTGTCCCCGATGTCATCGGGCGGGTTGCGCAGCTCTTCGCGCAGGGTGAGCCAGTCATGCCAGCTCTGCCGTTCGCGGCGGTGGCGGGCGATCCGCTGGGTTCGCAGGGCGTGGAGCTGGTGCGCGGCACCGATCTGATCCAGTGTCACCGTTCCGGGCCCCAGGCTTCCGCGACCGCGTGCGATGAGTCCCGCGGTAACCAAGGCCCCCAGGCTGGCGTATCCGGTGCTGGGGGAGACGTGGGCGGCCGCGAAGACGTCGCGGGGATCGGTGAGCCCTCGGTGGACGATCAGTTCGTAGATGCGTCGGTGCCGGTGACCGATGACTTTCCACGCCAGGTGGACATCTTCGATGCGGGCCGCGGCGATGGCCTCAGGGGCCCGATCCAGGCAGTGCTGCTGGGTCAGGGCATAGAAGTCAGGTTGGCGTCCTTGGGCAACCCGGGTACGGACCAGCGGTGACCCGGGTTGATCGCGGGTCTCGCGCAGGAATTGCCAGACCATTGTCTCGCTGAGCAGGCCGGTGGCGATCGAGAGCGAGCGGCCGCCCACTCCGACCACCGGGACCCCGTTGATGACCTCTCCGGTGCGCACGGCGTGCACGGCCAGCGCCTGATAGACCGCTGCTCCGATCCAGCGGTAGGGGTGAGCCGGGTAGTTCTGCTCCACCCAGGCCACGGCGTTGGTGAGCCACTGCCGGTGCAGGAGCGGTCCACGGGTGCCCCCCCGTGTGTGTAGTTCGTATTCTTGTGCACCGGCTGGTCGGAAATACTGGGCGTTGTCGGCCGCCCACTGTAAAGCCTTCGCGAAGTCGCGGCGCAGCGCGGTCTCGGCGCTGCGCTGATAGCGGGCATAGGCGCGGGCCAGCCCGCTACTCCAGGGGCGGCCCGGGGCGATGAGTGCGCGGATGGTGGTCAGGGTGTATCCGTGCAGGACTGCGTGGGCGAGCACGGACTGGCGGGCTTCGGAGTGGCTGCGCCAGGTGGTGTCTGTGGGCAGCACACCGGTGGTGGCATAGGCGGTGATTCGGGCCGGCAGATCTCCACTGCGGGTGTAGTCGGGCCGTAGCCGGGTGTCCTCGCCGCTACCGGTCAACGCGTCGCCGTCGGGGGCTGAGGAGGTGCGCGCCGACGGGGGCGGGGTCGACGCGCTCAGCGCGCCGAGCAGGACGTTGAGCCGGGGTAGCAGGGCCGGATGGGACCGTCGCGTGAGGGTGTCCACGGCGGTGTCCAGGGGGCCGTCGAGGATGCGGTGGCCTCCTTCGCGGCAGGCGGACCCGGGTACCGTGATGCATCCGGTCTTCGGGTTGGTCATCGGGGTCTTGTCGAGGCTGGGCAGCCGCGCTTCTAGGAGCCGCAACAGTGGGCTGAGCTCCTCGGCGGTCGCGGCGGTGCCGACCGCCAGCGGCACCAGCAGGTGCCGACCGCCGCTGGTGGAGCGATCGCTGATGGCGATGCCGCCGCAGTCGGTGATCCACCTCAACGCGCGCGTGAAGTCGGCGTCCACCGTGTGTTGCCCGTGGCGTTTGGTGTCGAAGTCCAGCACCAGGTACTGGGCTCGTCCGCGCAGGTAGAGCGGCACCGCGGCGGGGAGTCGGGGTAGTCGGGTGCTCAGCGCGGCGGTGCGATCGAATTTGGCGGTGTCGGGGTTGCAGACCCGTACGGTGGGGCGCGCCGCGATGAGATGGGCCAGCGCTTTCCAGACGACCGCAGGGGTGGCGGCAGGCGCGGCGGCGAGGGCTGTCATCGCGGGCTAGCGGGTAACGGGCTGCGCGGCGCCCTGGCACCGATGCAGCCGGCCGCGGGTGTCGAGGTAAACCCAGTGGTGTTGGCGCCACAGCAGCGCGACGGTGCTGGTGCAGCTGCGGGGGTCGACGATGTAACCGAGGTCCAGAGCTGTGGGGGTGGCGGTGTGCTCGATCAATTCAATGCAGTTGCGGCAGGCGGCCAATGCGTCTGCGGGGCTGCCCAGCGGCGTGCGTGACGCGGCGCGGCGGCGCGCAAAGATCGCCGACTGCTGATAGGTGCAGGCCGGCGCCATAATTTCGCAGTGCCCGGCGGCCCGGGCGGTGATCAGCGCGGCTAGCTGCGGTGGGGGAGCGCTGGTGCACAATGTGCCGACTCGGCGGTAGCGCGCGGGGCCGGGCGCTCGCGGCGACGGTCGCACCGGCGGGGTTTTTTGCGGTGGCGCGGTTTGCAGCGCCGTCGGCTCCTCTGTGGGGTTTTGACAGCCCAGCAGGTGTTTTTTGGCGGTGAAGTCACCGTTGATCCAGACGCCGGCCCACATGCCGTAGTCGGGGCGCTCGCGGTGGGCGGCCTGCGCGCACGCCTGGAGGCCCGGGCAAGTTAGGCAAAGCCGTCGGGTGAGGCCCGTACGGGTGGGGTCAAGCCAGTCGACAGGATGTCGCTGACAGGGAGTTAACGGCACCAAAATGCCAGTCTTGTGATTCACGAAGGCGTCCTCTATCGTGAAACCAGCCCGCTAGGCATGGTTTCTGAGTTCAGAGGCCAGAACCGGAGTCGCTAGCTCCGGGGCAGGTGTCCCCGCTTCGGCGGGGATTTCTGCGTTTGGGCCTGTATGCGGTTGTGCAATCTCGCGGCGCCCGCGAGCTCGGGCTGGGTTCGGGGGATGCGCTCCTGATTGTCGGGTCGGCTGTGTACTTGTGGGACAAGAGTGACACGAGTGCGCGGTTGAACCGCGCACGACACGCCGCGCGGTTCAACCGCGGCGTACTGCTGTGTGGCTTCGGCCAATCGTCGGCGTTGTCCTTAAGTCCGGCCGTCGATGCCGTTGGTGGAGCCGGTTCTCACACCGTAAGCGCGCCGCACCCGCCCCGACCACATCCGCGCCCGACAAATATTTCTAGCCACCGAGGGGGACCGCAGCGGTGCCGTCGTCAGCGTTCTGGGTCGGCGGCGGCCCGGCTGATTTCTTGCGACTCCCACCCGTACCTGCCGTGCTGGGCGATGCCGCCTGCGGGAGGAACGTCGGTGAATTGGTGTGCCTCGCCCGTCGCTTTGGGGTCGATCCCGGCGGTAGCGTTTTTTGCAGTGAGTGCTCGGGTTGTGTGATCGGCGGAAGTAGGGGAATCGGTGGGATTTCTGGAGGAACTAGAGGATCTTCTCCGCCCGGTTCTTGCTGGCGTCGACGCAATTTTCGGCGGCGACGACGATCGGCGGCCGCCACGTGAGCGGGCCCGGGATGTAGTGCCCCCAGCGCCGTGGCAGGGCGGGCCCCCGCGCGTTGTAGGGCCGTCTTGGAGTGGCTTGCATTCAGGCGCGGATCAGGCCGGGGGCACCTACCGCCAAACTAGCGGCGAGGTAGCGGCTACCGATGAGAAATTGGCCGAGCTGCTCAAAGAGATCTTCACTACCAACGACGAAACACGGGCTCGGGTCGGTGAGCTGGTCGCGGGCATCCAGGCTGCTCACCAGCAGATCATGACCGACCCGACGATGTCGAAAGACCCGCAGGCGCTGTCCTTGTTCAACACGATGCTGGATCACAATTTGGCGGAGATCCAGCGCCTGCTCAACAGTTCCAAGGTGGACAGCAAGAGGCAGGCCGAATTGCTGGCCGCGCTGAGCACTGAATACCGCGAGAGCAGTGGCGAGCATCACAAAGGCCCCGCCGATGCCGCCGGGTCCGGTGGCGCCGGGTCCGGCGGCGGTGGGTCCGGTGGCGGCGGAGATGGTGGCGGGGCTGGCGGCGGAGGCGGTGGTGTAGACCCAGGCGCCGGCGCCACCGGCGGGGTGACTGATCCTCTGGCGGGAATGGGTGGATTGCCCGCGATGACGGGTGATCCGACCTCAATGCTGGGTCCGGCCCTGGGGGCATTGGGTTCATTGCCCGGGATGTTGGGCAATGCAGGGGGTTCCTTGCCGATGGATGCGCTGGGTGCGTTGGCACCGCTGACCGGCGCAATGGGCAGCCACGGCGCAGGCGGTGAGGGGTTCAACGACGGCGAGGCCCGTGAGCGCGGTAAGCCTGCTGATTTCGTCGATGACCGTCATGGTCGCGACGAGTCGTCCGAGGCCGCAGAGGGCCGCGGCAAAGGCGACAGCGAAGCCAAGCCCGACCCCGCGGCTGCGGGCAGCGCGGGTGCGCAGCCGGTGGCCGCACAACCCGCTGCCGCGGCGGCCGCACCGGCCAGCGCACCGGGCGGGGATGCGAGCCTGGTGGTGCAAATGCCTGATGGCACGCCGGTGACCACGACCTCGGCCCAGCACGCCGCGGCGGTGCGGGCGGTACTCAACGGGGCTTCGGTGACGGATGCGTGGAAGCCGTATGCGCAGCTACCGCCTCCGGGGACGCCGGTCACCGTGCCGGTCGATCCCAGCCACCTGGTGCCCGGTCAGATCGCGCAGTGCAAGAGCCGCGAACCGATCATCTTCATGGGGAATGGCAAAATTTGGCTCGATGGCCAGCTTCAGCCGCAAAGCGCACTGCCCGCCGCGGAATTCCTGGGGTGGGAGGACCCGGCCCAATTCGGCGCGACCGCGCACGTCCCCGCAGCGGCGGCGCCGAGTAGTGTGTCGCCGCCGACTGTTGCCGCAGGCGCCTAGATGCATGTCGACGGAGCGGGGACCACGGTGATAAACGAGGTCGTCGAGTGGTCCCGCGATGGTGCGCTGATGGTCAAGATCGCCGACGTGTCGGGCCTTGATGTGCAGGTCCAGCTGGAGCCGGCGGTGGCGTCGTGGCCGGCTGAGGTGCTGGCGGATCGCATTGCGCGGCTGCACCGGTTGGCGCTGATGCAACTGCGCGCCCAGGTGGGGGTGCGCAGCGGTGAGGAGTCCGGCGCACAATGGTCGGTGACCGCGGGCTTTCCGAGTCTGGCCGAAGTGCAGCAGTACCGGCAAACTATCGATTTTTGAGTGTTCGCGGCCCGGACATGGGGCGGTGCGGCGCTTTATGGTTGATGAATACGCAGTTCAGAGCTCGGGAGGCAAGTTTCAGTGGCCAAGAACGTGTCGGTGAATTTCGACGAGTGGGACCAGCACGCGCAGTGGTGGGAGGGCGAAGCTCCCCGGGTACGGGAAATGCTGGACGCCTCCCCGGAAACCTTGGAGCGGGCCCGCTCGATGTTTGGGCGGATCGGTTCGTCGACGGTGGGGGCGGCGTTGCAGGAGGTGCTCCAGGCCCGCGCGCAGGCCGGCCACGCGCTGGGCCGCTACTGCGAGGATGTGGCCGGGCACATCCGCAGCAGCCTCGCCACGTACCGCGACGCTGAGGAGCACAACCAGCGCACGCTGAGCACCTAACCGAGGCTTTTCAGCGGTGGCGAACTCGGTACGGGTAGACACACCGGCGCTCACCGGCGCGGCCGGGCAGGCCTGTGCGGTCGCGCACGCGGCGGTCCCGCACGCTGACCAGGTGCAGCCGTGCGCGCCTGATCATGTATCGGTGGCCGCCAGTTTCCGGTTCAGTGCCGCGGTCAGCCTGGCTCGGCGCTACACCGCGATCGCCAACGCGCTGGCCCAGCGTTACGGGGTGATGGTGCAGACCAGCGCCGCGGACTTCGACGATCAGGAGGCGGTATCGGCGGCGACTTTGAGTGCCGGTGGCGGCGGGGCGATACCGGCACGCACACCGGCGCCGGCGGTGGATATCGATGCTGTCGCCGATCTTCTGGGCGGCGGGGTGTCGGCGCCGGCCGGTGAGGTCCCGGCCGCACCGCGTGACATCGCCCGGCTGATCGATACCGGCCGCGCCGGTGGGGGGACGCAGGCGTGGCAGGCGGTGCAAACCAGCATGCGCACCGAGGCCGCGCAGCTTGAGCGGGCGGGCTTGCAGCTGGGGGCGGTGATCACGGCGATCGAGGCCAGTTGGGATGCGGCCAGCGCACAGGCGGCGACAGCGCGGTTGCGCACGTTGCAGCGCTGGTATGAGGGCCACGCACGCCATGTTGCGGGCTTGGCGCAGCAGGCGGCGACTCACTTGCAGAATTTCCACCGCGCGAGTACCGCGATCCCGACTCACCGGCAAGTGGTGGCGGGGGAGCGCGAGTTGCAGACAGCGGTGCAGGCCAATATCGCCGCGCGCGGGATGCGCCGCGAAGCGGTGGTGCACGCCCAGGTGAAGGTTGCCGGCCTGTATCAGGCGTCGACGGCTGGGTTTAGCAGCTACAGCTTCGCTGAGGCGCTGCCCGGTCTCGGCCCGGGGGCGCCGGCCCCACCGCCGGGAGCCATACCGGACAGTCCTGATGTGCAGCGCGCCAAGGGCCCTGGTGGCACGCCGGTGACCAAACCCGATCCCGCGGCCACCGGCGCGCCGTTAGAGCCGGTGCAGCAAGGCCCGGGGTCGGGGGAGAGCCTGCTCCGTGGCGGGACGACGTGGCCGCCGGCCGACGTGGATTCGACCCCATTCGGTAACCCGTTGCTGGAAACGGTGACCGGTGCTAGTGCGGGAGCAGCGCCGATGCTGATCCTGGGAATCATCGGCGGGGTGGTCGGCGGCCTGGGCGGCGCGATGGGGGGTCTGGCGGGGGCGGGAGCCAAGGCCTTGCAAGGAGTCCAGCAGGCCGCGGCGCCGATGATGAGCGGCTTGGGTCAACACCCCGGCGGCGGAGCACCTCCCGGCGGGGAGTCGCCACCAGAATCTCCGGAATCCCTCGGCGAGCCAACGGCGGGCTCCAACTTCGGCGGCGGCGGGGACGGACAGACCGCGCCGGCCAGTGACGGCGGCGCGATGACCGCGCCCGCGCCGTTGGCTGCAGCCCCGGAGGCGGCCGCACCAGCGGCAGCACTAGCGGCGCCCGCAGCACCGCCGTCATCGGCAGGACCGGCCCCAGCGGTGGGGGCGATGGGACCGATGATGCCACCGATGGGTGGGCGTGGCGGCAGCGGTTCGGGGCCGCAGAATAAGCAGTTGTATCAGGACCGCACGCTGGCGGTGGTGGTGCCGCCGAACAGTGAGCCGGTCAAAAACCGTCGAGAAGGACGCAACAAAGACGATGACAGAGAGCGCAAACCGCGCGGGGAGCAACCCGATGCCCGCAAGTGATGCCCAGGCCGTCGCGGCGATCGAGAAGCAAATCGAGATGGTCCGCGCTGCGCTTGCGCAGTTCAACGCCGACTGCCAGCGCCGCGCCGACGACCTGGGGCCCTTCGGCGAGGAGGTCCAGGTGACTATCGAGCGAGATGGCTACATCGAGGACCTCTACATCGAACCGACCGCTCTTACTCGCTATACCCATATCGAGCTGGAAGATCTGATCACCGATGTGCTGCGCGGCGGCTCCGAACGGATGCTTACCGTCCTTAACGAGGCGTTTGACCAGCACATCGGGCCCGCAGATTCACCAGTGCGCGAACTGTTGCAGTAGCGCGCCAACCGGCAACCGCGCCACGCTGCAATTTACCTCGACAGATACTTCACCAACTATCTGGCGATCTGTCGCGGCCTGGGTGGGGTGCGCCGCGCCGCCACGTGCGCCTCGGACTGCGCGATCTGCGTGGCGATGTCCTTGGAGGCGCCGAGCTGGGACAGGCTGGATGCCTTACGCGGCGGCGTCGGCCTTTACTTCCTCGTAGACCTCTTCAGCGGGGCTGCACATGAGGAGTTTGCGTTGACCTTTGTGCGGCTGAGCCATGGCGCGATCCTCACGCGGCTATCTGATAGCGCGCCTCCGACCGCCGCGTCCCTGAGATGTTGTTGTGATCCGCACGCCTCCTACCAGCGGTTCTCGGTGATGGCGCCGAGACGTGATTTAGCGCGACGTCGCGGGGGCGGTTCCCGCTTCGGCGAGATGGGCGTAAAGGTGCCCGATGAGCCTCAACCATTGGCGGGCCTCTGCGCTCGTTGCGGGAGGCCGCAGCGGCATCTGCGCGGCGCGCGGTGAGCAGGTGCTGGGTGGCATCAGCGTCGCCGGCGAACGACACGGGCCAGGGTGGCACTATGTAGAGCCGCCAGTGGGTGTGGCCGGGCGGCTTGGAGGCCCCGCGCAGCACCGACTCACTCGATCCAGAAGCGTGATCCGTTGCGTGCCGTTCTCATCGACACTCGACACCACCGGGCACACCTTGATCGCCGCGGTACTCACGCCGCACCGGCGATGACTTTGATAGGAAAGTCCTGGACAAGTTGCTCGACGAGGAGCTCGGGTAGCGGCGCCACAGCGACATCGCCGATCTCCCCCCTGCGGCGCGCCTCGAACTGCTCAGCCAGGCGGGCGTAGACCGGCGCGAGCTGCGTTGGATAGTGACCGGGTAGCGACATCCCGCCCCAGATGCCGTGCGTTGCACCAGAGGCCACGGCGTTGTAGCTGCAGCGACCCCGAAATGGGCACTCCGCGCAGCGGGCCACCGCGCGCGACTTGCGGTTCGGATTGAAGAACAACTCCGGATCCTCGCGGCACGCCAGATCCTGCTCAGTGTGAAATAGGCGCACCTCAGCGCGTAGCCGAGACGAATCCGACGGTCGGGGGGTGCGGGCGCTGGGGGTGGTTGTCATGGGAAGTCCTCCTGTGCGTTCGGTGCGGAAGCCCTCCGGGCTCCAGCCGCGGGTTCTTCACCTGACCGTCCTACCGGTGAATTACCGGTAATTTAGCATATAATTACCGGTTGTCACCGCGAAATGCGATAACGTACCGATAGGATCGATCACGACAAAGGACCAGACGCCCGTGGCAACTGCGCGCACACCGACGCCATCGGCGCACGTCAGAAACAAGCTCGGCAGATGAACGCCCACGCGGACACCCGCCAACACCAGGCCCACCTCCTCGACCGACCAGCGGTGAGGATGCAGTTATTTACCGGGAAATCGGGCAAAATATCGCACATGTCTTGGGCCACGCTCGGTATCGCGGTGCGCGATCGCCGTAACGAGCTGGGACTCAGCCAAGCCGACGTCACGACCCAAGGTGGCCCGTCGGTAGAAACGTTGCGGGCCATTGAGAACAACCGAGCTGGCCGTCTGAGCCACAAATTGCGCCGAGCCCTCGAACGCGCCATCGAGTGGGAACCCGGCAGCGTTGAAGCCATTCTCGACGGCAACCCCCCGCGCCCACGGCCAACGGTCGCCGCGGCCGGAGTGGCCACGACATCACCGGCCAACGGACCAACGTCAGCAACCAACGCCGCCGAGCGTTTCACTATGGCCGAACACCTAATCAAAATGCGCCGCACGTTCGCCGCTCACCGCGACAACATGGGAAACACCGCGCGCGCAGCGATCGAGGAAGACTTCGCCAATGCGGCGCGCGAGATGGAAGACGCGTTGGTGTGGATGCTGCCGTGGCTAGGCGATGAGGAGCGGGCCGCGGCGATCCGCATCCTCGGCGAACTGCGCGGCGACTAAAGCGTGTCGGTACATCGAGATACCGTGCGGCCATGAACAACATCCCTGGTATGCCTCCTCCCGGAGGCACACCCAATCTGCCGGCCGCTCGACGCGCTTACGCACTCGTGCACGCTGAGGCCCGCCGTACACCTGGGTGCGCCGACGCGCGGCCACCGCAGGCGTGGCCGCAGTCCCTGTCAGAGCAGTGGTGGCACTACAGTCGCGGTTGCGCGACCGCGCTACGCGCGGGGCGCCCCCCAAGACCGATCGAGGTCTACGGCCCGGTCCTGGGACCGGCCGAGCACGCGCTACTGAGCACCGAGATCGGCTACAGCCGCTACTGCGACACCGACACACGCTATTCGCCGTTTTCGCTGATCGTCGCCGGCCGCCCCGCGCTCATGTTCGGAGCCCTTGCAGTGCAGGGCGCGATCAACCACCGCCGAAAAGCAAACGCGGAGCGAAAAGCCGCGCACCAGTGGCGCTTTCACCAAACCAGCTCCGTCATCGTCACCACCGACCGGCTGATCTGCACTACGGTCCCCCACGGGCAGATGAGTTTCTGGTTCGACTCGTGCACCGAATTCCACCCCGACCTACACCAGTGGACACTCACTCTCGGCTTCGATGAAGCAGCTCCGGTACGGCTGCATGGTCCCGCCGCACCAGCTCTGAGCCTGTGGAGCGCGCACGGCATCTTGGGAGACAGCGGGCTGTCCGACCCGCGTTTGGCGGCGCTGCTCAGCCGAAGCTGGCCCAATCCCGGTTAACTTCCGGGCAAAATGCGCGTATGTTGGTGGTTGTGGAGCTCTGGACGGCGGACCAAGCTGCCCGTCATTGGCATGTAACACCGTCGCGGGCCCGCAGCATCCTGTCCGACCGGGGAATCCGCCGAGTATCGGGCTATCCCGTCGACGAGGTACGTGGCGTGTCCCGCCGCCAGGGCGCCCGCACCGACCTAACACCTTCCGTCCAGGCCCACACCCTTTCCGAAACGGCCGAGGCGATCATTCGCGCCAGCGATGAACGGACAAGGCTTCGGATTTTTTTCGAATTCAGTCGCGGCGCAGACGAATCCGGACCCGCCGCCCTCTCACTGACCAGCAGCGAGCCGCCCCCAACCGGTGACTCCCGCTATGACGCACTGCTGGCTGCGATTGCCGAACACCTCGCCAGCCGCTACGGGTCGCCAGGCCCGCTGTGGAGCTGCACGCTCGAACGCTTCCTCGTCGAGGCGCCCTGGTGGATTTCACCCCTGCCCTCCGGCCGGCTCCACGCCATGTTGTGGACGCCGGCCTCGTTTCGTCGGCGCGGAATATACCTAGACCGCCACGACCTCACCCACGACGGAGTTAGTCCGATGCCTGAGCCGTTGTTTGACCTCAGCGAGCTGCGTCGCGCGTTTAGCGCTTTGGCGGAAAAGCTCGAGCGCCGCCGGATCGTTGGCCATGTCCATGTCCTGGGTGGCGCCGCGATGATCCTGGCTTACGACCAAACCCGCACCGCCACGCGCGATATCGACGGATTGTTTTCTCCCGACGGTCCGATGATCGCCGCGATCCGTGAAGTAGCGATTGAGCAGGGTTGGCCATCGACGTGGCTCAACAATCAGGCTGCGGTTTATGTCTCACGCAGTGCGGGTCAGGGCAGTTTGGTGTTCGACCACCCGCACCTGCAAGTCGCAGCGACCCCGCCCCGCCACCTGCTAGCGATGAAGGTCCTGGCTGCCCGGGCGGTCCGGGACACCGACGACATCCGCTTCCTGCTCGATCACCTGCGGATTACAGGGCGCGCGGAAGTGTGGGCCATTGTTAAACGCTATTTCCCAGACACAGCTATCCCGGAGCGCTCCAAGCAGCTCATTGAAGACCTACTGGACGACGTCTAGGCGGCAGCAGTGCGCTGAAGGGCAACGGGTCAATGGGAGCTACGGCTGGACAACACTAGTTCTGACTGACCGGCGGCACGGCGATCCTCGGTAGTTACCGCAGGAACTGCACAAAGCGTGAATCAAAGGCACGCGGAGCGGCCGAATTAATGCTGGTTGACCCATGTCTTGGGCTCTCATGCTCGGTAGGATCACCGCATGGCGCGAAATTTCGAGATGGATCCGCAGACGACGCAAGTGGGTTTGTCGAGCGCGGATGTCGTGTCCGCGTCACAGCCAAGCGCAACTGCCGGGGTTGTGCGAGTCGGCGGGTACACGACCGCGCTGATGAGCGCAATTAATGGCACGCGAACTGTGCACCGGGTCGAAACTGCAATCCGGGTGGCCGCCAACACGACGAGCCGTGAGACCAGTGTCGCTGCGGTCGAGACCGCGGAGGCAGCCAACCAAGGCGCGCTTAGCACGTAGGAGAGGATTTTGAGATGACGGCTACGACATCGTCGTCACCGTGGTCGCGGGAGGCTTCGCCGTCGGTGACGCTGCCTCCGCCTGCGACGCCGCCTCAGCCTCCGGAGGGATCACCTCAGCATCCACAGCCACAATCGGCGCAAGCGCGAGGCCGGAACTGGGCGTGGGCAATCCTGGCGCTGGTGGTGGTGGCAGTGTCCGGCGGCGTGAGCGCGGCAGTCACCTACTTCGCTCTAAACGGAGCACGGTTGTCATCGACTTCAACGCCACCGTCAGCTGTCGCGCCAGCTTCGCCGACGACACCGCCGCGATTCAGCGTGGCCGAAACATCTGCCGCAAAAGAACGTTTGTGTCAGGTGTTTGATGTGTCGGTGCGCGGCCAACAGGGAACGGGTGGTTTCCGGGTTGAAGGAAATCCCAACGTGCCATTACTCCTACGAGCATTGAACAGCGCGTCGGCCGTCCAGAATGCTCTCGTACCCGCGGTCCCAATCAAGGTCGCGGAGGCGGCACAGAATTACATCCGCAGCACGCTTGACGTGACTACCGCTGCGATGGGAAACACGCCGATCTCTGAGGTTAATCGGCTTACGGACGTGGACTCCGAAGCCATCAACTCGCTGGTGGACGCATGCGGGCTTCCGAGGTGATTAAGCGATGGGAGCAGTAGCCGGGTCCAGCGAAGTTCCGGAGTGGGTGTCTGAGCGCAATAACAAGCAGGCGGCGAAGCTGCTGACGCTGTTCGATCAGTCGGCGGCAAAGCCCTTGGAGCACATGAGCGTGCCGTCGCTTCCTCATGTGGGGGGCGATCATCCGATCCCGCAGGGCATGTTCGTCGGTTTGTTGTTCTCGCCGTTTGTGTGGCCGGTTGACTCGGAGACGGAGCTGGCGATAGAGGCCGAAGCTCTGTGCCGGGAAGAGCAATTCCATGAGCAGCAGGGGAATGAGGTGCACCGGCTTACCCAGCAAGTGTTCAATGATTCTTGGACCGCCGGCGAGGGGGCGGCGGCCGCGGAAGCGGCGTATCGGGCTGCGGCTGCGGCCAAGTTCAAACAAGCTGACGTGGCGGGCTTTGCCAAGAAACTGGTGGCCCGTGTGTCCAGCGATGTCGAGCGCACCAAGCGATGGATGCTTCGAGAAAGCAACGCCGCCCACCAGGAAGTGCAAGCGTTCTTGCGCAGCGGGACTGGTCAGTCAATTGCACAGATAGCGGTAATCCTTAGCAAGCACCGGGCGATGATTCACACGTACTCCGCCGACCTGCACACCGATGTGGCCAATGACACCCTGCTGTTCACGAACAAATTTCCGCCCAGCCACGATGAGGGGAAACGACCGAAGATCAGACAAGCGGGCAATGGGAATGGCTTGACTCCGGACGAGTCAACAGGTCCTCCCGAGAGGCCGGTTCCGGGTAAGCCAGGTGACCCGAGTGCTCGGCCAGGGTTGAACGGGACGAAACCGGACGCATCGTCGCCTAGTCCCGGGCCGAGTCCGCAAGCTCCGAGCGGTCGCCTACCTGAACACTCCACTGACGGTGTTTCTCCTGCACCGCCGAGACCGACTCCGAGTCCATTGTCGTCGCTTGGCGGCGGCGGTTTGCCGGGGTTGCCGAGTATGCCGGGTGGCGGCGGGGGTGTTCCTGGGTTTCCGATGTCGATGGTGCAGGGTTTGGGCAAGTTTCCTGGGGCTGCGGGTTTGCCGTCGACGGGTGGTTTGTCGTCGTCGGTGAGTCCTCCGCCTGCATTGTCGTCTCTTGGTGCCGATTTCGGGCGTGGTTTGGCGGCTGGGACGACAGCTGCGGGGGCGATGCCGGCTGCGTCGCCTCCTTCGGCTCCGCTAGCGCCGTTGATGGCGTCGCCGGTGGAAAGTACTGTTGCCGCGGCCGCGCCGGCGGCGGCTCCTGTTGCCGCGCCGGTATCTTCGGCGCCGGCGGCGGGTGTGCCTGGGATGGCGGCGGGTGGTTTGGCGCCGTACGGGTCGGTGTTGCCGCCGACGATGTCGACTGCGGCACCGGCCGGGGTGGGGGCACCGGCCGGGTTACCGGCGGAGGGTGTGGTTTCTCCGGCAGGGAGCGGGAGTACTGCTGGTTTGGTGCCGGTGAGTAGACGCAGTGTCGCCCGGGTGAGCCGGGATTCCGCGGAGACCGATTTGGCGTTGGCGCGCCTCGCGGTGGCGGATTTGGCCGGGGCGGCGTGTGTGACGGATCCGGGCTTGGATTGGGCGGTTGCTGTTGGCCACAATCGGTCGACGGGAGCGACGTCGCTGTGGGTGGCGAGCAACGATGGGGCTACCTATATTCCACCGGGTGTGTTTGTCCGTAAGACGATGCCGATAGCGGCCGCGTTCAACGATGAGTTTGATACGCGCTGGTTTGGCTGGGTCAATCCCGCCGACAAGGCGGTGCGGGCGGCGCGCGCGCTGGGCGATGAGGTGTCGGCGGTTGCCACGACGTGGGCGTGGCCATCGGAGTATCTGACGGATCATCCTGCGGTGCGTGAGATCGCGACCGGCGTGCCGCCGTCGGGTCTGGATAGCCCCGCTTCGAAGCTTTTGGCATCGCGCTCACACCGTTTGCAGACGGTGGATGCGGCACTGTATGCCAGTGTCAAGACAGCGGATGAGTCGGTGCTGCGCGATTATTGCCGAGAGTTAGTGCGGCGGCTGGTTTTTGGCGGCATCGACGATGAGCTGTCGCCGGTCGCCCAGTCGGTGGCGCGCGCGTTGGTCGGGCGGCAGTGGCCTCGCGTTGACGAGTGGGCGGCGTTGGGTGCGGAATATGACACCGCGGTGGTATTGGCCGGCGCGCAACGTCCAGGTCTCGACGGGCTGGAGAATCCTGACCAGATGACCAGCTATGCAAAGCTTTTCATCAATTGCCGTCGTCTGGAGGTGTTGCTGTGCTGGGAACGCTACGGCGGGGATCTGGCGAATGTGGTGTACGCGGCGTGGGTGTGCGGTGTGCGACTGGCATTGAGTGAGTTTGTCGCGGCCTAGGCCCTACGGGGGAGGGCCGCGAAAGGTGTTTCGGCGGTTAGGGAATCGCGAATCGAGAATACGTGCGTTCATGGTTTCTGTATTTGGTGCCTTCTGCGGCGGGCCGCGGTTAACGATAGGACGCCGTCGTGAGTTTTGGCCTGGTCGATCCCGAGTAGGTGATCGGCAATCTTGACAATGAAATTGTCGGTGACATAGGTTTTGGCGGCCTCTCGGCCGATACGCATCAATTCCGCTGTTGTGTCGAGGTGGTCGGAAATGAGCTGTCGCGCTACGTCTTCGGGCAGCGTCATCTCGTACTCGCCTAGCCGCGCTAGCAGGAGCGTCGTGCGCTCGTTCACCCAGGGGATCGCCGCGCCTTGGCCATCTAAAAAGGTTAACCGCTCGTTTACAGCCTGTTCGGTTCGATGCGGCGAGTGTGAATATGTTCGCATACACCTGGGGTCAGAGGGTGCCGCGTGTAGCTAGCCACTCGCTGGTGAATCGCAGGTCGGTCTTTTCCGCGAGGATGTCGTAGTCGTGGTCATAGTGCAGCACTCCTACGTTGTGCCGATCCGCTAGGGCGGCGATGAGGAGATCGACGGGCGGGAGGCGATGGTGTCCGGCGTGGGCGAGTTGACGCTGCGCGTCGAGGGCGCGTCGCTCAACTTCGGTGTCGATGTGCAGCATCGGCAGCGCCGCGAGCTCACGGAGGAGTTCGGCATGATCGGTGGCATTTCGCGCGGAATACCCAGCCTCGAGAAGGAACGGCAGGCAGGTACCGACGCGGCGCTGCTCGATTGCTTCAGCGATGTTCAGCACCCGGTGCTCGTCCAGCAGGGGGGCTGCGAGGCGCACGAACGCCGAATTGTCGAGCAGCAGTTGGATACTCACGCGCGCGACCATCCGGATCGGCGTACGCGTTCTGCCGCGTCTACCTCGACCGGAAGGCTGCGCGACCGTACCCGGTCGGCCAGTCGTCGTCTCAGGTCTGAGTCGCTATCGCGCTCAGCATGGATCAAGGCGAGCTTCGCAGCGGCGCCGAGGACGACAAGCTCGCCAAGCTCGACGTGATCGGTGCCTAGCTCGCGGCGTAGTTGTTCCAACGCCGCTTCGACGGGCGGTGTTTCGGTGATGGCATGACGACGGCGTTTGGTGGGCACAGACCAAGTGTAACACTGGTGTTGCACCGCTGGTTTCTGCTCAATAGCTCGCGGCGCGTTGTGGTCGGGGGGTTTTTCGGCGGTTAGTTTTGGTGGGTGAGTATTGGGGAGTTTGTGGCCGGGGTGGACCGGTTGCTGACTCGTGGGTATGGGTTGTTTCCTGCTGGCGGTCCGGAGGGTGGCGGGGTGTTCGCCGCGGGCGGCGGGGGTGCTTCGGTGCCTGAGGTCCCTTCTGGCGGTGGCGGTTTGGGCGGCGGGGCGGTCGCCGCTGACGGGCAGTATTCGCGGGCCCGGGCCGCGGTGGTGGGCCTGGATGTGGAGTCGGGGCAGGCCGCCGGTGAGGGCGGGGCGGTGGGTGCTTCCGGCCGCGCTGGTGCGGGGGTGATCCGCGATCAGGCGCGGGTGGCGGGGGCGGCGGCCAGGCCGCTGGCGTCGTCGCCGGCGGGGGTGCGGATGGTCGTGGCGACGATGGATGAGCATTTGGCGGCGATGCAGCGCCAGTTGCAGGTCACGACCGAGCAGAACCGGGTGTTGGCGACGCGGTTGCGGCAGTTGGCGATGGCGTATCGGGGGATGGGCGGCAGCGGGATGGGCGGGGTGTCGTCGATGCTGTCGGGGATGGGTTCGCTGCCCTCCCTTGGCCGCGGGGGTGGTTTGAGCGGTGCGAGTGGCCTGGTCGGGATGCCGACCTCACTGCTGGGCCGCGGGTTCGCCGGCGGTATGGCGGGGACAGGCCGGGGTGGTGTCGGGGCGTCGGGTCGGTTGGCGGCCGGTGCGGCGGGGGTCGCCCAGGCGGCGATCCCGGTGTCTGAGGTGTCGTTTGCGGGCAAGGGTGTGTGGGCCGGCGGTCGGGAGGCGGTCGGCCGCTATTTGGAGGAGGCGTTGGATCGGATGGGGATTTCTGATCCGCGGGCCCGGGCGCATTGGATGGCGGGGATGACGACGATCGCCGAGCACGAATCAGGGTTTCGTACCGATGCCATCAATTTGATCGACGGCAACGCCCATGGTGCGCGCCAAACCGACGGGGGCCCAGAGAATTCCAGCCGCGGGGTGTGGCAGCTGGTGCCGGGGACGTTCGCGCGCTATCACCAGCCGGGGACGTCGAATCATATTTGGGATCCGGTAGCCAATGCGTGCGCATCGATGAATTATCAGATGGCCCGCTACGGGGTAGCTGCGGACGGGCACAATCAGCGGGCGTTGGTGGGCCAGGCCAATCCGGGCATCCACCGGGGCTATTGAAAGCCCGCCCGGCGTTAATGTAGTTGTTGAACTACCCCAGGTTTTGTTCCTAGTCGGTTGCGAGGGCCGGGGTTGGCTGCTCGGCAGGATGTGAGGCGCCGGTCAGGGCGGCCTCGTACTCGGCGGGTGGAATGTAGCCGAGGGCTTCGTGCCGGCGTTCCTGGCTGTACCAGGCCACTCATTGGCGGTGGCGAGTTCGACGTCGTCGATGCATCGCCTCGGTTTGCCGCGGTTTATCAGCTCGGTCTTGTAGGCGGCATTGACCGCCTCGCCGGGGGCGTTGTCATAGCTATCGCCGCGCGAGCCCACCGAGGGTGCAATCCCGAGTTCGGCCAGCCGGTCGGTATAGGCCAGCGATAGGTACTGGACGGATTCAACTGGTTGACGCAACACCTCAACTTTTCGGAGGTGTGTGATGGCGTATGGAAGGCGCCAGTTCCACCGTGAAAACGTCTCGAGTTCGGCCACGAGGCGTTCGGCGGTGATCGAACGCTCCACGATAATCAGCCCTCCCGGGTGTGCTCGTCGATCATCGAGGCGATCTTGATGGCCTTGCCATCGATGGTCGAGTCGAACTGGAAATGGATCGCCCACAACACGTTCGGCGCATCCGCCACCACCGGCGGGACCGAGGACACCGCCATGACCGGCGTCGCCGCGATCCGCGACATCGCCCGACAACGTGCCTAAAGACTGGAGACCGAACAGGAATACCAGGAGCACAGAAAACCCTGCTCTACATCTCTTAAGGGCATCCCTCGCCGGCATAGCGGCACACAGCGGGCCGCTCGGGACAGCACCGGGTGCGCTGTCAGCGGCTGCCGGTCGACGCCCAGCGCCCCGGTCACGGTAGTGCTGCCCTCGGACTGCACGGCCGGATCCACGTACTCGACGAGCCACATTGCAGTGAATTCCATTGTCGTTTGCAGGCATTCGCCGTATGCCGCCGCCGCACTATTCCCGGGAAACCCCCAACCTGCGACTGCACTGCCAGGTGGGCGGCCCACGCATGTTTCGTCAGGATGGTTGCGCGCAACAACATTCCCTCCGCGGCAACCGCATGTTGACAGCGAGCGGTCACCCACAGTCCAGCGCACGGCGATGATGGCTCTGCGCCAGTGAGGTTTGGTGAGCGTGCGCTAAATAGCGGATGAAAAGAGCGAAGCCGCGACGTCAGGACCTGACCAATCTGTCCTGGAGTGCTAGCGTCGAAGAGTCATGAAATGTGAGGCCGTTAATCGAAACTCACGAATGCGCTACCTCGTCGCTGCAATGACAGCAGCATGGATGGCGTTGGCAGTCGTTGTCCTCGGCGCCCATGACGGCACCCACAGCAGCGTGCTTTGTTTGCAGCTCAGCGCCCGCCACGCACCGCAGGCGCCAGCGAGATCCCCGAGTGCTCACTCCGCCTACGGCACCGATAACCAGCATGTGCACAAGAGGTCGCCCACCGACCATCACGAGCCGCTGTCGGTGACGGCGATGCCACGATCGGCTGCGGCGTGGGTGATCGGCGGCGCAGCCGCAGCGCTGGGTGCGGTCGCGGCTGGATGGGCCCGGGCCGGCGCGTTGAGAGGGCGCGGTCCTCATGGCTCGGCGCTCGTGGACGCCGGGCAAGACATCTTGGCGCGGTTCTGCTTGTCGCGTCGCTGACCGGTCAGCGGCAGGTCGTCGTGCCTTGCGCCGACGGTCGGTGATCATTCACTTCTTTACGGACCCCCATTGCGGCGCTGGTGCTTACCGCTGATCCCACGATCGGCCGTTGACCTGGCAGGTCGCTAATGAGGCATCCGGTCAGACAACAAACCGCCTGGGTGAGCTGAATCCCCATCGATGGCGGTCCTATCACCACTCGAAAGGCCTCATGATGTTAACCACCCCAGTTAGTCACCCCGACACCACCAGCACGCACCCCGACCACGCGGTGTCCCTCACCGTGGTAGCGGCTGCCGCCGGCCGAATCCGCCTGCGCTTTAGCGGGTCGCGACTCGACCAGGCCTGCCCACGCAGGATCCAGGACACCGTCGGCAACCTCACCGGAGTACGGGACGTGCAGATTTACACCAAAACCGCATCAATCGTGATCTGGTATTCCTCGGCGCGGTGCACCAGCGCGGCCATCCTGTCCGCCATCGAAGACCAGGAACACATCTCAATCACGTCGGCGCCCCCCCGTGTCCCGCGGTCCGCGGACGACAGTGAGCCGGGGGCCTTAAAGCACCTCATCAACTGGACAGCGCAAGCGCTCGCCGGTCACCGCGATGACCCGACACCGGCCGCTCCTACGGTGCTGAGCAGCACAGCAGCTCAGCGTGACGCCGAGGACAGCACCGACGAGCCGCAATCGCTGTGGAAGAACGTCAAACTGCAGCGAGCCGCGTGCTCTGCGACGCTGTTGACCGCCTCCGCCCTGTCTACGTGGATCATTCCGCTCAAGCCCGTGACGCTGGGATTGAAAGTCCTCGCGCTGGCGCTAGGGGCATCGACGTTCGTGCCTCCTACCCTCAAAGGATTGAGCCAAGGCCGCGTCGGCGTGGACACCCTGACCGTTACCGCTGCGCTCGGTGCCGTCGGACTCGGCGACATCGGCGGCGTCGCCACGTTGGCATGTCTGCTGTCGATGAACGAGGGCTTGGATGAGTACTCCGCCGCACGCGAGCGCCGCAGCCTGCATGCACTGCTCTCGCTGGCCCCCGATCACGCCACGGTCGAGCGGGACGGCATGCAGACGGTGGTGGCTGCCGCGGATTTGCGCCTCGGTGATCAGATGATCGTCCAACCCGGGCAGCGCCTGGCCACCGATGGCATCATTCGCGCCGGGCGCAGCGCCCTCGATCTCTGTGCGGTCACCGGCGAATCGGTGCCCGTCGTCGCCGTCCCCGGGGACCTCGTACGCGCGGGATCGACCAATAGCCACGCAGCGCTGCGGGTCGAGGTCACCGCGACGGCCTCGACCAACTCCCTGGCACGCATCGTGCACGTTCTGGAAGCCGAACAGACCCTGGAAGCTGCAGGCAAGCAGCACGCCGACCGCGCCGCGCGACCGCTGATAGCCGGCCTCGTCGTCGCTGCGGCACTGGTCGCCGTCAGCGGAAGCCTCTACGGCTCCCCGACCGTGTGGATCCGACGTGCACTCATGCTGCTGGCCACTGGGGCGCCCTACGCGCAGGACGCCGCCGGCCTGCTCAGCCGGCTCACCGTGGACAAGATCCACACGCTAGCCGCTTCGCGGCCCATGATCATCGACGCCACCGAGCAGGAACGCCACATTGAGCAGCCCCCAACCGCCGTCGTCGCCTAACCCCCCAACCGAACCTCTGGCGCCCGGCCGCACGACCTCCCAGACGCCGACCTGACCGGCCGCCCCAGGTGCGACAACCAGCTGCGCCGGGGCGGCATGGGTAGGCCCACGCCGAGCCACGCCATGATTGCCAGGGATCACACCCGTGGCTGTAGGGCCACGGGTGCTCCCGCACAGAGCAGTGTGCTCGACGTCGGTGGCGCTGGCGATGGTCGGCAGCAGTGCGATGAAACAGACCTTTGCTCCCCGGCTGGCTCTCGGCGATACATCCAGGCGGACCAGGTCTATGCTCGAACTGTCAAGCGAGGCCGAAAGATTGCGTGCACGGCGCCCGTGTCTGGTTGCGAGGCACCACCTTTGACCCGACCACCATTTGCACGCGAAAGCGATGTAGGGGAACACTGCGGTGACCACATCACATCCGGCCCAGGCCCGTTCGGTCGAGCTGTCCGGCACACGGGCGGCGGTGTGGCTGGCGCTGACCGCTTTTCTGGCGCTGCTGATGCTGTATTTCGTCGATATCGATCAAGGCGTCACGCCGGAGTTCGGCGCCAACACCTACGTCCATGAGTACGTCCACGGCGCCCGACACCTGCTCGGATTTCCCTGCCACTAGTGCCCTCGAAGCAGGATCATCGGGCGTGGACTGGTGGCCGGAGCGCTGGCGGGAACGCTTGACTGTTCCTGAGCCAGTCATGGGGCATGCCATCGAATATGAGGCCGGCCGTGCAGCCGGCGGAGGCCGCACTCCGTGGTACCCACCCCCACGACAGCGAGCTGCTCAGCCGCGACGTGCAGTCCTGGGCCGGCATGGGTTTCGGGGTGCTGGCCTTCAGTGTCGCCATGGGCGGATTGTTCGGGCGTGGCGTTCGTCATCGCCCACTGCCGGTTTCCCGGTCTCTCGGCACGAATCAAGTCAGCTCTGCTGCTGCAGGTGCGTTCGCAACCGTGTATCTGGTGCCTTACCCCAAATAGCCGGGTATCTGGTGCCTCACCTCAAATACCCGGCGGCGTTCGGCGAGGCCGACACCATCGGCGAACGCGCCGAGCTCTAACTGCGACGAACAGCGGCATTCCTGCCACATCGACGGCGAAAGGTGGGGCAGCGGGCAACACGAGGGCGTCCGTCCTGGCATTCGTTCCGGACATGACCCGGATGCCGGCGCGTCAGTGCCCCGGCAGAGGCCACTCATGCCATCGATACCAGCATTGGGCGGAGCATGGCAGCCCATGCTTGCCTCGCCGTCAGCTCCGTAGCCGCGTAAAGGCGTTGCAGCGAGAATGATTCGGAATCAACCGCTCTTGCCCGATGGCCCTGGCCAGAAGTGTGGCGACGGGTTCAGCAGCAGTCGTCGCCCTGCCAGGATCGCCAGCCCTGCCGCACCGCCACCACGGCGATACTGAGGCCAATCACCGGGTCTACCCACCAGCCACCGGGCCAGATCCCGGTGATGGCCAGTCCAGCCAGGACTGCCGCAGCCTGGACAGCGCATAGGTAGTTCTGGGTTCCCTCACCGGAAGTGGCCGCAGATCCGAGTCGGGCGCCGAGTTTGTGTTTGGCCCGCCCCAACAGCGGCATCAGGAGTAGTGACGCGGCGGTCAACACCATCCCGATTACCGTCGTCTCCGATCGGTGATCGCCGAGCAGATCCCGGATCGACTCTGCGGCCACATACGGCGCCAGTAGCCAGAATGAGACCGCCACGGCGCGCCGGGCGGCGCGCTCGGAGGTCTCAGAGAGGGTTCGTGCACCCGTGAACCGCCAGACCACGATCAGGCTGGCCAGACCTTCCACCGCGCTGCCGAGCGCCCACCCGATCAGCGCGATGGAGCCGCTGGCATAGCCTTGCCACAGTCCGACCACACCTTCTGTGACCATCCAGGCCAGGCTGATCCATGCCAGCCACCGCGCCCAACGCGCCGCGCGATGCCACGCGTCGTCGCGCACTGGCGGTGCAGATTCCATGGTGCTGCAACACGAATCCGCCGCGCAGCAGTCATCGCTGGTGGCTGTGTCCGCCGCCGGAGCAAAGAGATTCTGGCGGCCAGCGTGATCAAAATCGCTCACGACGCGGCCTCCGCTGTGCAGGCGTCTGTCCCGCAGCACGGACACAGCACAATGGCGTTGCCCGTCACCCGCAGCACTGTCTCTGCCGCGGCCAGTACGTCCACCAGTTCGGGGTGCGTAAGGCGAAACAGCGAGGCTCGGCCCACTGGATCGGATTCCACCAGGCCGCAATCACGCAGACAGGCAAGATGTTTGGAGACTGTGGACTGGGCCAGTCCCACCGCGTCGACGAGATCCACCACCCTGGCCGGCCCTGAGGCCAACCGGCGCACGATCGCCAACCGCGCGGGATCACCTAACGACCGAAACAACTTCGCCGCCGGAGCCAGCTCGGACCGCGTCACTTCGACGTCCGGCACTATCATCGCCATACAGCGATGATAGTGGTGCCACCCGTCGATGCCAAGTGCGCTGGCGATGCGCCGCCAATTCAAGACGAGTTAATCGGGCGCTGTCGGCACACGGCAGCCTGGGCTTTGCTGCCGACCGAAATACGGTGCAACGGCTGATGGCCCGTTTGAGACAACGCCGGATTGGGCGGTCCGCGGCGGTATCGCCCCGGATGTGTACTGACCGTCGGACGCATGCATACGAGATCACGCAGACCTCGAGCCCGGTGACTGGCGCCCCAGCGCCGACCCCGCGACGGGGTAGCCGGCGCCCTTGACCGGTTCCGAAGAAACGAGCTGACTTGATGAACACATTGAAGTTCACTTAAGGCCCGCTGCCTTGGCCGCTGTGAGCGAGCCTCGCCACGACCCGCAGCAAACTTGGCAACTACCTGCCTAACATCGAGGACCAGCTAACTGCCCATTGCTGCAGAACCGTACAGTTATAGGATCCGCCACTAAGATGAGGAAGTCGCTTCCGCTATTGCGGTGAGAATTTTGCAAGCCTGCAGGTAGAGAGACCGCGATCCGCCAAGATATTTGAGAACCTACAGTGTGGTGGTGTGGCTGAAGTTGATCCGGGTCTGCGGTCGTTCGCCGAGGAGGTGATCGACAGGTTGTTGGCGGCTGGTGCGGAATTGTTCCCCGAGGGCGAGCAGGCCGGTGGGTTGATGACTCCGCTAGCGGGTGCGGCCGCACCGCCGGGTGGCGCGACCGCGGCGGAACGGCTGGGGGATGCTGTGGCCCAGTGGGGGCAGCGGCGCTCAGCGTTGCAGCGCCTGGATGAGCAGAGCGCCCAGATCGTGGCCAGGGCGGCCGCCGGGGCCGTTGAGGGGCGCGCGGCGGTGCAGCGATTGCGTGAGCGGGCGCGCGCTCAGGTGGAGGCGATCATGCCGGTGGCCGATACGCCGGCGGGTGCACGATTGTTGGTGGCCACACTGGATCAGGCCTTGGCCGAGCTTCAGCAACACGTCGCTGTCAGCAAGCAGGTCAACGCCGCCGCGGCAGCCCAGTTGCGCGATCTGGCGACCGCCTACCAGGGCAGCGTCTAAGCGCGCGCCATCGCTGCCTGTGGCCACCGCAAATTGGTGTTGTTGCGTTGTGGTCGGGGGTTTTTCCGGCGGTTAGTTTTGGTGGGTGAGTATTGGGGAGTTTGTGGCCGGGGTGGACCGGTTGCTGACTCGTGGGTATGGGTTGTTTCCTGCTGGCGGTCCGGAGGGTGGCGGGGTGTTCGCCGCCGGCGGCGGGGGTGCTTCGGTGCCTGAGGTCCCTTCTGGCGGTGGCGGTTTGGGCGGCGGGGCGGTCGCCGCTGACGGGCAGTATTCGCGGGCCCGGGCCGCGGTGGTGGGCCGGGATGTGGAGTCGGGGCAGGCCGCCGGTGAGGGCGGGGCGGTCGGTGCTTCCGGTCGCGCGGGTGCAGGGGTGATCCGCGATCAGGCCCGGGTGGCGGGGGCGGCGGCCAGGCCGCTGGCGTCGTCGCCGGCAGGGGTGCGGATGGTCGTGGCGACGATGGATGAGCATTTGGCGGCGATGCAGCGCCAACTACAGGTCACGACCGAGCAGAACCGGGTGTTGGCGACGCGGCTGCGGCAGTTGGCGATGGCGTATCGGGGGATGGGCGGCGGCGGGATGGGCGGGGTGTCGTCGATGCTGTCGGGGATGGGTTCGCTGCCCTCCCTAGGTGGCGGCGGGGGTGCTTTGAGCGGTGCGAGTGGCCTGGTCGGGATGCCGGCCTCGCTGCTGGGTCGCGGGTTCGCCGGCGGTGTGGGCGGGCTCGGCGGCACCGGCTCGGTGGGTGGTGTGGTCGGCCGTTCGGTGGGTGGTGAGCTGGGTCCGGGTGTGGCCTCGGAGAAGGGGCTGCAGCGGGACACCATTTTGGCGGCGCGCGCGGTGTCGGCGGCGTTTCCGGAGATCCGCACGATTGGCGGGGTCCGCCCGGATTCGCTGAAGTGGCATCCCAATGGCCAGGCGATCGACGTGATGATTCCCGATCCGACTTCGGCGCATGGCAAGGCGCTTGGTGATGCGGTGATGCGGTTCGCGATGGCGCACCGCGGCCCGTTCAACATCAATCATGTGATTTGGCAGCAGACGATCCACAACCCGGATGGTTCGTCGAGTCTGATGGAGAATCGGGGTTCACCGACGCAGAACCATATGGACCATGTCCACATCGCGACCAACGGGGGCGGGTTCCCGCACGGCGGGGAGTCCTACCGGCTGTGACTGTGTCGGAAGTGATCGAAAGGCGTTGCTGGGATGGCTGATTCGGCCGATGAAACGAAGTCGGCGGCTTCTGCGCGTGGCCGCGGGTTAGGGCTGTCGACACGCCTTCAGGTCTCGGGGCACATGTTCTTCGCGCGTCGCGCGGTGTCGGCGCTGACGCGCCGCCAGGTGCGCATGGAGACCGAGCCCGGCCGCCGGCAGTCGATGGCGGTGCTGGCGGGATTGACGTTGACGGCGGTGCTGTGCCTGGGGGCGCTGTTTTGGTCGTTTGTGCGTCCGGCGAGCTCGGCGGGGACGTCGCAGATTGTGGCGGATCAGAATTCGGGCGCTCTGTATGTGCGGGTGGGCGAGAAGCTGTATCCGGCGCTGAATTTGGCGTCGGCGCGTCTGATTGCGGGGGAGCCGGCGACGCCGGACCGGGTGCGCCGCAGCGAAATTGATGCGCGCCCGCGTGGGGCGCTGGTGGGTATTCCGGGTGCGCCGCAGGAGATGTCGCCGGTGTCGCCGACGCGTTCGTCGTGGCTGGTGTGCGATGAGATCACGAAGGCTTTCGGCGCCGGGGCGCCTGAGCCGGTGACGGTGACGGTCATTGATGGGCAACCGGATCTGGGTGGGCGGCGGCATGTGCTGGGAGCTGAGGAGGCTCTGGTGCGCCGCTACGGCGATCAGGTGTGGCTGATCCGCGACGGGCGGCGCTCGTTGATCAATCGCAGCGCGCGGGCGGTGTTGTTAGCGCTTGGGCTGGGCGAGGATGCGGTGTTGGCGGCGAGGCCGATGAGCCGGGCGCTCTTTGATGCGGTTGCGGTGGGTCCTGAGTTGTCGGTGCCGGTGATCCCGGCGGCGGGGTCGCCGGCGCGGTTTGCTGATGCGCCGGGGCCGGTGGGTGCGGTGGTGGCTACTCCCCAGGTGGGCGGTCAGACAGCGTATTCGGTGGTGCTGGCCGACGGCATTCAGGCGATCTCGCCGGTGGTGGCCCAAGTGCTGCAGAACGCGGGGGCTTCGGCGCCGGTGGTGGCCGGGACGGTGTTGGCGAAGTTACCGGTGGTGACGTCGCTGGATTTGTCGGCGTTTCCGCCGGCACCGCCGCATGTGGTGGACAGTGCGCTCAATTCGGTGGCGTGCTGGCAATGGCAGAAGGTGAGCGGGGAGTCCGCGGCGAGTACGTCGGTGATGACGGGGACCAGTATCCCGGTCGCTGAAGGGCGCGCGGATCGGGTGGTGGAGTTGGTGAAGGGTCCGGAGTCGGCGGTGCAGGCCGATCGGGTGTTCTTCGGGCCGGGGTTCGCCAATTATGTCGTGTCGACGGGTAGTGCGGTTTCGTCGTCGACGGCGGAATCGCTGTGGTGGGTCTCGGAGTCGGGGGTGCGGTTCGGGATACCGCGCGAAGAGGACACGTTGCGGGCGTTGGGATTGGACCCGAAAAGCTTTGGCCCCAGTCCGGCGCCGTGGCTGGTGCTGCGGCTGCTGGCCCAGGGTCCGGTGCTCTCACGCGCGGACGCATTGGTGCGCCATAACAGTCTGCCGGTCGATCTGAGTCCTGGACAGTTGGAGGTCCCGAAGTGAAGTTCGCGTTCGCGCGTCAGGAGCCGGCCACACCGCCCGTGCTGCAGCCAGTACCCATCGAGTTACCGACGCCGCTAAAAGTTCCTGCCCCGCAGGGCAAGCCGTTGTGGACGGTGGCGCTGATCATCGGGTTGATGGCGCTGGTGGGTGGCATGGTGTGGATGAGCTTTGCCAGCGGGGCGCGCTCGTTTACTGGTGCGGGGTCGCTGTTTCCGATCGTGATGGTCGGCGGGTTATTCGCGATGTTGTTCAGCGGTCGGGGCTCTGGGGACATGTCACGCGCGAAGCTGGATGCGCTGCGGGCCCGGTTCTGCCTGATGATCGATGGGCTGCGGGCAACTGCGGCCTCCGCTGCGGACAGCCTCGATGAGCATTACCGCTGGTATCACCCGGCGCCGGCGACATTGGAAGCCGCCTTGGGCGGGGTGCGGATGTGGGAACGCAAGGCTGATGGCTCTGATGGCTGGTTCGGGGTGGCCCGGGTCGGTGTGGGGATGACCAGTCTCGCCGAGGCGGGCGCCGCTCAGTTCAGTGAGCCTGCGGATATGCCGACCGATATCGAGCTTGAGCCGGTCACCGGCAAAGTCCTGCAGGAGTTCGTGCGGTATCAGACGGTGGCCTATGGGGTCCCGGCCTTGGTGTCGCTGATGGTCGAGCCGGGCTATGAGCTGCGCGGCCCGCGGGAGCGGGTGTTGGCGTTGATGCGAGCGATCCTGTGCCAGTTGGTGTTTGCCCATGGCCCTGATCATCTGCGGGTGGTGGTGGTCACTGGTGATGTCCACGAGTGGGATTGGGTGAAGTGGCTGCCGCACGCCGGGGATCGGCTGATCGAGGACGGTGCCGGTCCGGTGCGGATGGTGTACGGGTCGGTGAGCGATTTCGTGGAGGCGCAGGCTGATGCGATGGGGTTGCGGTCACGCGGAGAATTCGCGCTCAGACATGGCGCTGGCAAGGCCCCGATCGACCCGCTGCCGCACACGGTGATCGTGTGTGATGTGGCCGACGGCTGGGAGATGTTCGGCAGCTCCGGGGGGGTCAATGGGCTGACGTTCTTCGACATTTGCGGCTGCGGCCAGATTCCGGCGTGCGCGCAGCCCGCCAGGGTGCTGCATGTGCGCGCCGATGCGGTGGTGGCGGCGGTTCCGCGTGACCCGATGACCTGGGAAGCCGAGCCGGCTGCGGCCCGGTTTTTCGCGGTGGCCGATCAGATGAGCCGCGATGAGGCTGAGGTGTTCGCCGAGCGGATGGCGCGGTGGCGTCTGGCTGAGGCCTATGAGTCGATCGAGGTGAATTCGGGGGCCCGGTTCATGGCCCGAGACATCCTGTCCTACTACGGGATTGACGATCCGGCCAGCATCGATTTCGAGCAGTTATGGGGCGCGCGCAGCGATATTAATTCCGCCGGGCGGCTGCATGTGCCGATCGGTAACCGCACCGACAACAATGAGCTGCTGTTCGTCGACCTCAAGCAGGAAGCTGAGGGTGGGATGGGTCCGCACGGGGTGATGGCGGGCTGGACCGGTTCGGGCAAGACGACGATGCTGCGCACCCTGATCGAGTCGTTAATGCTGGGCCATCCGCCGCAGAACCTGCAATTTCTGCTCGCCGACCTCAAGGGCGGTGCCGGTGTCACACCGTTTGCCGGGGTCCCGCATGTCGCGCAGATCATCACCGACCTCGAGGAGGACCAGAACCTGCTGGACCGCTTCGTCGAGGCGCTGTGGGGTGAGATCGCGCGTCGTAAAGCGTTGTGCGCCAAGGCTGAAGTTGATGACGCGAACATGTACAACCGCAAGCGTGCCGATCAGCTGGCACGCGGGGATGCTGATGCGCTACCGCCGTTGCCGGTGCTGATGGTGGTTATCGATGAGTTCACTGAGTTGTACCGGATGTCGGTCGAGGTCGAAGAAGCGTTGTGGCAGATCTGCCGCCAGGGCCGCTCGCTGTGGATCCATCTGCTGATGGCCAGCCAGGAGATCGGTAACCGTGCCGAGAAGTTGATGGGACAGATGGGCTATCGGCTGGCACTCAAGCTCAAGACGACCAGCGCGGCGGTGCAGATCGGTGTGCCGAACGCCACGCGTCTTAAAGGCAATGGGCAGTGTTATCTGTCGGTCGGCGATGACGGTTCTCTGACGAAATTTCAGGGTGAGTATTTGTGGCGGGAGTACCGTAAGCCCGGCACCGAGGATTTCACCGACGACAGCGACGCCGGGCCATCAGAGGTGAATTACTTTGCGCCGCAACTGTTCGGCACCGACTTCACCCCGTTACCGCTGCCCGATGACCTCGACGACGAGGCGGCGGGCCCCGACGCCGATGAGGGCGAGCCGGCCCAGCCCGCACACGACGCCGCCGTCGAGGGCGTGCTGATGCGCCCGCAGGTGGGCACGGTCATCATCGATGCGCTGCGCCGGGTCAGCTTTGAGCCCTACCGGTTGTGGCAGCCTCCGCTGGATGCGCCGTGGAGCATCGAGCGGCTCGTTGATGCGTACCTGGGGCACCGGTGGGATAACCAGTACGCCGCGCGCCCGAGTTTGGTGTTCCCGATCGGGGTGGTGGATCGCCCGTTCAAGCATGACCAGCATCCGCTGCTCGTCGACGTCTCGGGGGCGGGTGCCAATGTGGTGATCCTCGGCGCTCAGGGGTCGGGGAAAACGACAGCGGTACAGGACTTGATCTGCGCGGCGGCGATGACCCATACCCCTGAGCAGGTGCAGTTCTACTGCTTGGCGTTCTCCTCGGCCGCGCTGGGCACGGTGGCGGGTCTGCCGCACGTCGGTGGGGTCGCGCCGGCTCTGGACAGCGACGGGGTGCGGCGCACGGTTGCGGAGATGGCCGAGCTGCTCGCGAGACGCAAACGCAGCTTCGAAGCGGCCGGGGTGATGTCGATGGAGGTGTTCCGACGCCGCAAATCCGGTCAGGAAGCCGGGAAGGTCCCCGACGACGGCTATGGTGACGTGTTTTTGGTCATCGACAATTATGCGGCCTTGGACAGTGCGTATGAGGCGCTGATGGACACGGTGGACCGGCTGATCGCCGAAGGCCCGACCTTCGGCATCCACGTGGTGGCCGCGGTGAGCCGGCTCGCCGAGTTGCGGGTCAAGGTGCGTGGCGGTTTCGGTTCGCGAGTGTGGCTGCGCCCCAACGATATTCACGATGTGACCGATTTACCCAAACCGCGGTTGGCTGCGGCCATTCCCGCGGACCGACCGGGACGCGGGATGATCGCCCAGAACTATGTGCGGGCCGGTGTGGAGCCGGTGGGTTTGCACACGCTGATGGCGCGTCCGGCGATACAGGCAAGTGCGGCAGAGAATTTTGATTCGCGTAGTGTCGCCGAGGCGGTGAGCCGGGTCGCGGCCGGGTTCACCCCGGCGCGCAGAGTGCGCCGCCTGCCGACACGGTTGGCGCCGGCCACACTGGGGGCGCTGGCGCGGGGCGATGACCGCTCGTCGACGTCGATCGTGTGGGCGCTCAGCGAGACCGAGCGTCCGGTGTTTTTGGCCCCGGACCGGCATCTGCTGGTCGCGGGCAAGGGTCAGTGCGGGCGCACGACGGTGTGTGCGACGGTGCTGGCTGAGATCGCCCGCCTGTACGACCTGGAGGACGCGGGCGTGGCGCAGGGACGGCCGGGTGCACAGGTATGGCTGGTCGATCCGCGCCGCCAGCTGCACGCCGTGCTGGGCCCTGCCGGTGTGCACCGCTTCGCCTCCACCGTGGACACCGTCAAGGCCAGGATGGTGGAGCTGGCGGGTGTGCTGACCGCGCGGCTGCCCCGCGATGATCCCGACGGCGGGGGCCAGATTGCGCAGCGCAGTTGGCAGGGGCCCGAGATCTTCCTGGTGATCGACGACGGGGAGCGCTTGCCGGGCGGATTTGATTCGCCGTTCGCCCCGATCGAGCCGTTTGTGCAGGCCGGCCGCGATGTCGGTTTGCACATCATCTACACCCATTCGTTCGGAGCGTTCAGCACGCAAATGGGAGCCAATCCGGTGCTGCGGATGTTGCGCACAGCGTTCGAACCGATGCTGATCATGGATTCCGATCCCGACCCCGGTTATGTGCAAGGCAGGTGGAAGGGTCACCCGATGGTGGCGGGCCGCGGATTCTTGATGAATAGCGCCGAATCGGGCGAAACGGGAATATACGTGCAGGTCGCGGACACTGACGTGCCTGGAATCGATTCTCGCCTGACCCGGACATAAGGCCAGGGGCACCGTTAGACTCAAGCCACTAGATTGGTCGCGTTTCGGGAGGGTGCATGTTTGTCACGGCGTTACCGGGGGGGCTGGAGTCCTCAGCCTCGGGACTGGCCTCGATCGGCTCGGCGGTGGCCGCGGGAAACGCCGCGGGCGCGGCCCCGACACTTGGCGTGGTGCCCCCTGCACCGGAGCCCACCTCGGTGCTGCTGGCCGCCGCGTTCGGTACCCACGCGGGTGTCTATCAGGTCACCCAGGCGATCGGCTCGGTGATTCACGAGATGTTCGTGGCCACGATGGGCACCTCCGCGGCCACGTACGCGGCTTCTGAGGCCCTTAACGCCGCGGCGATGATTTAAGCGCTGTTCGCGCCGTAGCACTGATGGTCGATTACGGGGGACCGCCTGAGTACAACTCGGGGCGCATGTATGCCGGCGTCGGTTCGGGGCCGTTGATGGCCTCTGCGGCGGCCTGGCAGTCCCTGGCCGCCGAGTTGGGTTCTGCCGGCGGCGCGTTCCAAGCGGTGATCGAGGCCTTGACCAGCACGGCATGGCTGGGTCCGTCGTCAATCTCGATGGCGTTGGCCGCCGCCCCGTATGCGGTCTGGATGATGGCCACGGCCGGACAATGCGAGGCGGCGGCCGCGGCGGCATCGGCGGCGGCGGGCGCGTTCGAAGCCGCCCGCGCCGGTGTCGTTCCCCCGCCGGTCATCGCCGAGAACCGGGCCCAGTTGGCCACCCTGATCGCCACCAACTTCATGGGCTTCAACACCCCGGCGATTGCGGCCAACGAAGCTCACTACGACCAGATGTGGGCCCAAGACAGCACAGTGTTGTACGGCTTCGCCGCCGACGCCGCCGGCGTGACCGCCACGCTGGTGCCGTTCACCCCGCCGCTGCCCAATTCCGACCCGATCGGGCTGGCCGCCCAGAGCGCGGCGTTGGGCCAGTCGACGGGCAACGCGGCGGGCCAGCAGCCGATGAATCTGCTCAGCAATGCCGCGGGTCTCCCCGCGGGACTGGACGGGCAGACGATGCTGTCGATGGGTCCGCAGCTGGTCAGCACCATCCCTCAAGTGCTGCAAGGGTTTTCCTCACCGTTGAGCAGCGGGATGTCGCCAGCCTCGGGTTTGGGCCAGTTCCAGTCGTTGCTGAGTCCGTTTATGTCGGTGCTGAGCAATCCCGGCATGCTCGGCGGCGCGACCGGGGCCGCGAGCAGCTTGGGCGGACCCGGCCTGGCGGGTTTGGGCGGGGCTTCGTCGGTGGGGGCACAGGTGGAGGCAATGGCCGGGCGGGCCGGATCACTGGGCGGATTGTCGGTACCGGCGACCTGGACGGCGGGCACCGCCGAATCGGTCGGTTCGGCGCGGGCGGTGACACCGGTGGCCGCGCCGGGCGGGGCGGCGGCTTCGACGGCGGTTCCCGCCTCAGCCCCCGCCGGCGGCATGTACGGGGGCGCTCCGATGGCGGCCGGGATGGGTGCGCGCGGCACCGACGCAGCCGGTGGTCCGCGCTACGGGACGCCGATCAAGGTGCTGCGCCGTCAATAATTCGCGTCGGGCAGAAATTGCTCACCGCCGCCGTTGCCGGAGGCTAAAAACCGCTCATAGAATTAGTGTCGCAGTGACCGCAGACCAATTCACACAGCAAATATAAGGGGATTCCCAATATGGCTTCGCGATTCATGACCGACCCGCACGCGATGCGTGACATGGCGGGCCGATTCGAGACCCACGCCCAAACGGTGGAGGACGACGCCCGCAAGATGTTCGCGTCCTCACAAAACATCTCCGGTGCCGGCTGGAACGGTCAGGCGTCGGCGACCTCGCTGGACACCATGGGCCAGATGAATCAGGCCTTCGGCAACATCGTGACCATGCTGCACGGAGTTCGCGACGGCCTGATTCGCGACGCCGCCCACTACGAAGAGCAAGAGCAGGCCTCTCAGCAGGTCCTGAGCAGCTAGCCCCACGAACGCTTCCATCAAGATCAGGAGAAACTTTCACCATGTCGATCAACTACCATTTCGGCGACGTCGACGCCCACGGCGCCACGGTTCGGGCCCAGGCTGCGGCGCTAGAGGCCGAGCATCAGGGGATCGTGCGTGATGTGCTGGCGGCCGGTGACTTCTGGGGAGGTGCTGGATCAACGGCCTGCCAAGAGTTCATCAACCAGCTCGGCCGCAATTTCCAGGTCATCTACGAGCAAGCAGGCGCCCACGGCCAGAAGGTGCAGGCCGCAGGCCACAACATGAACAGCACCGACAGGCAGGTCGGCTCCTCGTGGATGTCGACCTAGGCCGGTCCCGAGACGAGCGCGGCACTCGACGGTGCCGCCGCGCTGTGGTGAGGCGACCGCGACGAGGCCATAGACCGCGATGAGCGCCGCGAACACCTCACCGACCGACATCACCGTCAACGTGGACGGCCTGTGGTTCCTGCAGGCGCTACTGGGTATCGAACGCCTGGCGCCCGAACTGCGGGCCCACCCCTACGGCCAGCCTCGTTCGCTGGATTGGCTGAGCACACATCCCGGGCTGGATGTGCTGGTCGGGCAGGGCATCTGTGACGAGGCCGCGGTGGTGCGCGCCGATATCGCCGCCCGAATGAGAGTGCTGGCCGACCCCGACGTCGAGGTCGTCGTATTGGTGTCGCGCGGGCCGATGAACTGGGCGCCGACGGTGGTGCTGGAGGACCCCTCAACGTGGCGGGCGATCCCCGACGAGCAGCTGCGCATCGTCGCGGCACGCTGCGGTGGTCGCTGGGCCTCGGCGGTGCGCGCCGGCGGACACATCACTATCGACGATTGCACGCCGGTGGACGAAGACTCCTTAGCGCACTTGGTCATCGGCGCACTGGACTCGGTGCACCAGGTGGCGCCCGCGCGCATCAACGCGGTGAATGTGCCCCTGGAAGACATGGTGGCAGCGGTCAGCGCGCACAGCCAGGCGCCCACGGCGGTGCGCAAACAGGCCGCGCTGCGCGCGGTGGGGCTGCGCGGTGCGGCGCTGACCGAGCTGGAGCACGCCCTGGCCGAGCCGGTGGCCGAAGCGGTGGTGTACGCGAGAGCCTATGTGGATGCCAGCACCACCAACAGCGAGTCCGTGCTCAACCTGCGCGACACCACCGCGGGGCGCGTCGCGCTGTATCGGCTCAACCCGGCGGCGGGCAGCCGCCAGGAGTGGATGGCGATCGCCCCGGCCGGTCCGGCGCAGATCCGCCACGGGCTGGCCACGATGCTGGCCAGTGTGGCGATACGCTCCTGGGCCACCCACGAACGAATGTAGACAACGCCTTTTACGGACCGAGAGAATGTCACTCGCTTCTACAGCAAACATCGATATTGTTTCCATAAAAATGTTGATTGGGCGTGGTTCAGCGAGAAGTTGGCCCTAGGATAAGAAGAACGAGACCCACGAAAAGGCCAAAATGACGGACAATTCCGATTTCCGGTCGCGCTATCTGTCGCCACCCGCCAGCGAGCACCCCGAGCCGGCCCCACCGGCCTCCGATCCCGGCAACGCGGTATGCCTGCCCGACCCGCAACTTCCCGAGCCAGACGTCTTTCCGCCGCCGCGCGGACCTCAGCCGCCCAACGATTACGCCCCGCCCGGGCGGCCCCCGATGTTCGCGCCTCCGCCCGTGTCGCACCATGCCCCGCCGCCGACGCAGGCCTCAGCACCACCGAGGCCCTCAGGAGCGCCGTCCTCCGGCGCTGGGGCTCCGTATGCGGCCCCTGACAGTGCCCCGTTGGGTTCAGACGGCGGCGGGGGGACATGGAACGCACCGCAGCCACACCGACACATCGGCGAGCTGCCCGCCGCTCCGGCGCCGATCCCGCCCATGCCGCGCCTAGAAGAGCGCTTCGCGCCGCCGCCACCGCCGCAGCAGTGGACCCCGGCGGTCGACCCCACGGAACGGTGGACGCCGCGTGCAGATCCGCACGCGCCGAGCGACGCATTTCGCCATATCGAAGCCCGCCAGGTCGTCAAGCCTCGCCGCGAACCGGCGACGATGGGGTGGCGCAAGGCCGTGTATACGGCCACCGGGACGCTGGTGAACCTGGGTGCGGGGAAACACGAACGCAACCTGCGGGGCTGGAAGGCCCGGATCACCGCCAACATCCCTGGCAACTATCAGATCACCGCGATATCGATGAAGGGCGGGGTCGGCAAGACCCGGCTGACCGCAGCGGTGGGGTCGGTGTTTGCCTATCACCGCGGCGGCGGGGTGATCGCGATCGATGCCGATGACACCGCGGGCCGGCTGGGTGAGTTCATCGATCCCGATACGACGGTCGGGGTGCGGGAGTTCCTGGCCGATGCTGAGGCAGTCACTCACCCGAAGGCCCGGCCCTACACCGGATGCAACCGAGAACGCCTGGAAGTGCTGGCCAGCCATCAAAACGTCGCCGCAGATTTCCCTTTCGACGAACAAGCGTTCTTCGACACCATCAGCCGCACCCGCTGGATCTACCAGCTGGCGATGGTGGACTGCGCAGCGATGAAAGGCGATGCGTTCAAAGCGGTGTTGTCGTCCTCGGATGCATTGATGATCATCGGATCGTGCACCGTCGAAGGCGCAAAGATGATCGAAAGGACGCTGAATTGGTTGGCGGCCCGGCGCGGCCATGAGCTGCTCAAGCGGTCGGTGATCGTGCTCAACGACGCCAACCGCAGCGCAACACCGAAGTTCATCGCCTACGTGAAAGAAACCCTGGGTGAGCGCGTCAAGGCGGTCCTGACGGTGCCCTGGGATCCGCACCTGCGCGACACGTCCACCCTGAATTTCCCGGCGTTGCGCAAGGGCACCCAGGAAGCGTTGATGGAATTGGCGGCCGAGTTGAGTGATGGTTTTGCGACCGCCGGAGCGCTGCACAGATGACGGTGGAACGGGCCCGGGAGGCGACGTCGGGGGCCTCGGCTGGCGCGGCGCTGCCTGACCGGATCCGGGTGGCGATCATCGCCGAAGCCACCAAGATCGGGGTGGTCCTCGACGCCGGTGCGCCGGTCTCGGTGCAGCTCTCGGCATTGGTAGATCTGATCAGCGCGCGCCTGGAGGAACTGGGACAGCCGCGGCTGGTAGCGCCGTCGCGGGGCCGGTGGACCTTGTGCCGCATGGATGGCAGCGCGCTCAAACCGGCCCTGTCGCTGACCGAGCAGGGCGTAGTCGACGGTGGGCGGCTGTGGCTGCGCTATGCCGCCGACACCGAGGCCCGCATCAACGTCGTCGAGCACGTCACGTCCGCGCTGTCCGGGGAACTGCGTGCACGCTGGCCCGGGGTCACCGCCGCGTGGGCGACGCAGGTGGGATCGGTCATCGTGGTCGCCGGTGTGGCGGTGGCTTCGGCACTGATGGCCCGGTGGCGCTACGGGCATCTGGACTGGGTGGCGGCGCCCTACTGCGCGGCGCTGGCCGCAATGTTGATCATCGCTGCGGTGATCGTCGTGGTCCGCGGGCGCGACAGCGCCTCTGCTCGCGCCGTAGGGGACACGCTGCTGTGGACGGGAACAGTGCCCGCCGCGGTGGGCGCTGGCGCGGCGGTGCCGGGCCCGGTGGGGGCACCGCATGCCGCATTGGGTCTGGCCGCAGTGGCGGCCGCCGCGGTCTTGATCATGCGGTTCACCGGCCGCCATATCGCGCTGGGCACCGCAGTCCTCACGATGGGGCTCGCCGGCGCGGTGGTGGCCGCGGTGCGCATGACGCTGGTGACCTCTGCGCCGATCCTGCTGGCGGTGCTGCTGCTGGTGTCGATCGTGGCGATGCATCTGGCGCCCACCGCCGCGCGGCTGGCCGGCGGGATCCGGTTGCCGGTGTTCCCCTCGGCCACCGGCCGCTGGATTTTCGAGACCCGCCCGGACCTGCCGGCTGAGAAAGTGGTGGCCAGCGGCGAGTTGGCCACCCTGGACGGTCCGGCCTCGGTGCGTGACATCGCCGTGCTCACCGACCGCACGCGCGCATATCTGAGCGGGCTGTTGGTCGCCACCGCGGCGCTGATCGTGCTGAGTTGTGTGGGGTTGTGCGATCCGCACGCGCCGCGACGGGCACTGCCGCTGGTGGTGGCGGGCCTGGTCGCGGTCGCGGTCCTGCTGCGGGGCCGCTCCTTCACCGACCGGTGGCAGGCGACGATCCTGGCGCTGGCCTCTGTCGCCGTGGCGATTGGTGTGGCCGGACGCTACGTGGTGGGTCTGTGGTCGTTGCCGGCACTGCTGATCGGGGTGTCGGTGATTGTGGTCGTTCCGGTCGCCGGTTTGATCACCGCGGTGGTGGTGCCCCGGCGCTTTTACACCCCGACGTTTCGCAAGGTGGTGGAGTGGGTCGAGTACGTGTGTTTGACCGCGATCTTCCCGTTGGTGTTCTGGCTGATGGGAGTCCTGGCCGCGATCCGGTACCGGTAGCGGTGGAGGTGAGATGGTTGAGATCCGACACGATGATCGCGGGGGCCGCGGCCTTGGCGGTGGCAGGTATGGCGGCATTGTGGGTGGCCCCGCCCGGTGCAGCGGTCGCACCGCCCGAGATCGACCTGGGGGCGCTGCCCGGCGATGGACCGCCGGGCCCGGATCAGCCGATGCGCCAGGGCACCTACTGCACACGGGTCGGCACCCTGCCCGGCACCGACTACCGGGTGCAGCCGCATTTCCTGGACATGCTCGATGTGGCCGAGTCGTGGCGCTTCGGGCGCGGTGCCGGGGTGAAAGTGGCAGTCATCGACACCGGTGTCAGTCCGCATCCGCGGCTGACCAACCTGACCGGCGGCGGCGACTACGTGGAGCCCAGCGGGGACGGGCTGACCGACTGTGACGCGCACGGCACCATCGTGGCTTCCCTGATCGCCGCCCAGCCCGCCGACGGCAAAACCCCTCTGCCGCCGCCGCGCCAGCCTCGCCGCCCTGACACGGTCCCGACTATCGAAGCGCCACCGCCTCCTCCACCGCCGCAGACGGTGACGGTGCAGCTGCCTCCGCCGCTGCCTCCGCCGGAAGGGGCCGCCTGGCGGCCGGCACCAGCGACAACACCGGCCCTCGTGCCGGCCGGTGTCGGCACCCGCACCATGCCGGGCGCCCCGGCACCCCAGGACCCGACGCCGACCCCGGGACCGCCCGGGCCGCCGCCCCCACCGGCGCCGCCGGCGGCGGATGGTTTCTCCGGTGTGGCCCCCGATGTTGAGCTGATCTCGATCCGACAGAGTTCCAGAGCGTTCAGCCCCAAGGATGCGTTCGCCGGCAACCAGGACCCGGCCACCCGGCGCAAGGCCGGGGATATCCGCACGATGGCGCGTGCAATCGTGCACGCAGCCAACGCGGGCGCCCAAGTCATCAACATCTCCGAGGTGTCCTGCATGCCGTCGACCAACATCATCGACCAGCGTGATCTAGGTGCGGCGATCCGGTATGCGGCCGTGGAGCGTAACGCGGTGATCGTGGCCGCGGCAGGCAACGTCGGAGAGGAGGGCGGCAACGATTGCAAACAGAATCCGATCTATAACCCGTTGACTCCGGGCGATCCTCGCGACTGGGCGCAGGTCTCCACCGTGGTGGCCCCGGCGTGGTTCTCCGATTACGTGCTGACGGTGGGTGCGGTGGATTCCAGCGGCGCGCCGGTGGGATCCAGTGTGGCCGGGCCGTGGGTGTCGATCGCCGCGCCGGGCACCGACATTGAGAGCCTGTCGGCGCGCGACGACGGCCTGATGAACGCCCTGGAAGGCCGCAATAATTCACTGGTGCCGCAAGCGGGGACCTCGTTCTCGGCGGCCATCGTCTCCGGTGTGGCCGCCTTAGTGCGCGCGAAATACCCGCAGCTGACCGCCCATCAGGTGATCAACCGGCTGCTGGCCACCGCGCGGGCGCCGGCGCGCGGGGTGGACAACCAGATCGGCCACGGCATCGTCGACCCGGTGGCCGCGCTGACCTTCGATATCCCTGCGGGCGAACCTGTTGGCCCGCAACGCTTGTCGGCGCCGCTGGTGCTGCCACCTCCGAAGGTGGGCCGCGATTTGACCCCGGTGTGGGCGGCTGCTGCAGGGATGGCCGGGATTGCGATGCTGTGTTCGGTGATCCTGGGTTCGGCGACGCTGATCCGCAAGGGGCCGCGGTCATGACCCCCACGTTGCCTGTAGGGCTGGCGCTGGGGTGGGGTCGGCTGGTGTGTGTGTTTGTCGTCGACGTGGCCCTGTTGGGCGCTGGGGTGGCCGCTGCGGGCCGGCCCGGCTGGTGGACAGCTTTGGCGGTCGCAGTGCTGGCCAGTGTGGCGGCGCTGCTGTGCTGGCGCGGAGCCCCACTGTTGACCTTGGGGTGGCGGGCGCTGTGGGCGCACCGGACCCCCCTGGGCGCCCCGGCGGGGCAGCTCGACGATCACGAACGCACTTTTGGTGGCGGGCCGGTCGGAATCCGCGCGGTGGGAACGCATCTGGTTGCGGTGATAGCTGTTGACGGGCAGCCGCACAGTCCCTCGGTCTTGGATTATCCGCGTGCGGTGTCGATGACGTCGCTGCCGCTGGCAACACTTGCCGGCGCGCTGCGCCAATTCGATGTCACCCTAGCCGGCATCGATGTCCTGAGCGCGGGATCGCGGCGCGCGGGCAAAACGCATCACCCGTACGCCGAGGCGTATTCGGGTCAGGTGGGCGATCATCCCGCTGTCGGGCAACGCCAGACTTGGGTGGTGGTACGCCTGGACGCCACCGCGAGCGCGCGCGCGATCCTGTCGCGGGAGTCGGTGGCCGCCACCCTGGCGGCCGCGGCGGAGTGGGTCGCCCACGAGCTGGGCAATCTGCGCATCGGCGCACGAGTACTGAGCGCCGAGCAAATCCGGGCCGCCGATGAGGCGCTGCTGGCCGGGGCCGACGCCGCGGCGCTGCATTCCGGGTGGCGCCGGTTACATCACGCCGGCGGCTACGTGCACACCTACTGGATGTCACTGGCCGACATCACCACCGCCAGCATCGACCGGCTATGGGCTCCGGACAGCGAGGCGACGGTCGTCAGCATTCAGCTGCGGCTGACTCCCGAGGGCGCCCCCACCGTGGGTGTGGCGGTGCGCTACCACACCGGCTACCCGCTGGCCGAGGCGCCGCTGACGGGTTTGAACCCGTGGACGGGGCGCCACGACCTCGCACTGGACACCGGACTGCTCATCGCGACCTCGCCGGCCGCGGTGCCTGCCCGAACGTTGTCTGCCGACGAAGAGTTGCGCGCCCCGATCGGCGCCACCGGCATCATCATCGGCGCCACGGCCACCGGTCATCCCCTCCTGGTCGACCTGAACGCCCCAACCGGGACAGCGACGGTCACGCTCGCCGGGGAGCCGGCGTTGACGGTGGCGATCGCGCGCCGCGCGGCCGCTACCGGATTCCAGGTTCTGGTGCGTACCTCGCACCCGCAGCGTTGGCAGGAAGTCACCGCCGCGGGCCTACAGGTCATCGACGCCGCTGCGCTAATGCAGCGGTCCTGGTCGCCGGGCCGGCGTGTCCTGGTCATCTTCGACGACGTCGACGAGCCGGCACCCGAGGGCGCTGCGGTCGTGGTGTCCACGGTGTCGGCGGATTCGACAAGTAGCGCCGACGTTCATCTCAAACAGGACGGGCCCGATCATGCGGTGCTGCGCACCTGGGCGATCGCTGACCGGCTGCGCATCGACATCACCGGCGAGCGCCGCCTGCTCAGCCCATGGCCGAGGCGCGCCGCCTAGCATTGACTCGCCCCACATCACCATGCCCCCATACCCCCGCGGGAGCCCCCGATGACAGCGACTGAGTCAGAGACGGCGGCGCGCAACGCTTTTCGCCGCGGGCTGCTGGCCTCCGGTATCGCCGTCGGCGGGTTGGTGCCCAGCCATAACGCGACGGTGGCCGCGGAGATGTTCCGGTCCGCGACCCAGGCCGACCCCGGCATTTGTGACGGCTGGCTGGGCCGACGGCTGGCCGGTGAGGACAGCCTCGACGTGCTGGCCGGGGCGTGGGCGGCCGCGGAAACCTTCGGCTGGGAGGTGCGCCGCCTCGGTGTGCTGGGGGCCTGATTTCCGGCCGGCGGTCTTCGAGGGCTGTTCCTGCAGCTGCGGTGTCTTAGGTGTTCTCGCTGCGCTGCGCCTACGCCGCCGCGCTGATCGGTGCCCAGCACTACGGCCAGGCCGATGAGCTGCTCAGCGCGGCACGGGTACCGGCCGATCCGTTCGAGGCGAACACCCACACCTATGTGGCGGGGTTGCTGTACTTTCGCACCCAGCGCTGGACCGATGTGCTGCACCTATTCCCGGTCGAAAACGGTGGATGCTCCCGGCATACGAGTGCGCGGCCACCGCGATGGCCACCACGGCGCTGGCATCTCTGGGGGTGTTCGAGGACGCCTTTCGGCGCGGACAACAGGCTGCCGCCGAGGACCGGGTGCCCGCCGCAGCCACGGTGGTGCTCTACACCCAGGCGATGTGCCTGCGCCATGTGGGCCGCGAGGACGAAGCCTCACAGCTGCTGCGCCGGGTGTATTCACGCGACCCGAAGTTCGCGCCCGCCCGCGAGACGATGGACGACCTTACCCGGCGGCTGGTGCTGACCGACCCCGAAACCATCGAGGCACGCACCGATCCGTGGGACCCCGCCAGCGCCCGGAACCGGGTCGACGCGGAGATCGCCCGCGACGCCGAGAAGGCCTCGCAGTACACGCTAGAGGGCCAGGGCGGTGATCGAGTTCCACAGCTACACCCCGCCCGAGTTGGTCGAACTGACCAAACTGATGGTCGCCGAGGACGACGACACTACTACCGACGCGGCGGTCGAGGTCCTGCGCGGCGACTTCGAACGGTTCTACACCGACGAAAAGCTCACCGAGGACGGTGATCTCATCCGCGGCATCGACGTACTCGGTAATGCCGGATTCGTGCGCAAACTCGTGGAAAAGGCGCGCGATCACCGCAACGACCGCCTGGACAACGCCGAACTCGATGAGCTGCTGGCCGCCGAGGACCTCGACGTCACTGATGAGCAGCTGCAACGGTTACGCGAGTTGACCGCGCAGGATCTTGCCGAAGGGTTACGGGCGGCGGTATCGGAAAAGCGGAGCGACTGAGACGGCGGCCCGCGTGCCCCTCAGGGTCCATGGGAACGGGTCAATGGTCGTCCAACGTGGCGGATTGGTATAAATCGCGCACCCGCAGGCCTGGGCGGCCGACGCTGGTGCGGGCTAGGTGGAACATCGAATCAAGCTTGGAGACTGGCAGGTATTCGTCGCGGTCGTGGACGCAGGGAAACAGCAGCGACTCGGGCCATGCGTGAACGTGAGTGCGCAGATGCGCGGTGATCGTCGGCAGTAGGTGAGCGGGGATGGCAATGTCTCTGATGCCTTGGGGGCTTGTGGGCGTTGTCGCAATATAAGTGCCGCTGTGGGTGCGCGCGACGGCGCGCCGCACGCGGACGACGCGCCGCGCGAGATCGATGTCTTTGCGGCGCAGTTCACGCAGCTCGCTGAAAGGCATGGCCAGCCATGCGGCCATCAGGATTACCAGCTGGTACGCCTCAGGCATTGCCGCGGTGATGGCCGCGATTTCGGCGCCGGTGATGAGGTGCGTGTGCGGGTCGGGGTGCGAGGCGGCGTTGGTGATTTGACAGGGATTCGTCTGAATGATTTCCGCGGCCGCGGCGGTACGCAAGATCGAGCGAAGCACCGAGTAGGCCTTGGTGCGGACCGTTGGTGTCGCCAGCGTTGTGGTGTCGTACCAGGCTTGGACTGCGCGGGGCGTGATGTCGCGAAGGCGGGTGGTGCCGAACGTGGGCAGCACATACCTGTCGAGGAGCCGGCGGTAGTTGGCGCGAGTGGCGCGTTGGAGAGCGCGCCTGGACAGCCAGATATCGGCATACTCACCGAAAGTCGGATTCGGGTCGTTGGGGTACCAGTCCGTGGCCACCTCGTCCTCCAAGCACCGGATCGTATCTCAGCGACCTTTGACCGGAGCCTGGTCGGGTCCGGGCCCATTCGGTGCGCTGCGGGATTGCTCCGCGTTATTGGGGGTTGCCGCCGCGGGCGGCGGGATGGGTCTGGGGTGGCGTCCGTTTGCGGGTGGCGGCTGGAATTTGGGTTGGCGCGGCGCAGCGCGTGCTGCCGCGGGGCGGGGCTGGCCGGGGTTGGGCTGGCCATTCGGTCGGTGCAGTTTGCGCGCGACGTGGGCGGCGACGGCCGCGCCGGCGACGACTTCGGGGGCGGCCACGGTGGCGGCGGCTTCGCCTGCGGTGGCCGCGGTTGCGGCGACGCGTGCGGTCGTGCTGCCGGCGCTGGCGGTGCGGGCCGCGGCGGTAGCGCTTCGGGCCGCGGATGTGGTGGCTGGGGGGGCGGCGGTGGGGGTTGGACCGTGTGGTGGGGTCGGCGGGTTGGGTCTGCGTCCGCGCCCGCGTGTGGGGGGTCGGCCGCCGGGAGGGCGGCCGCCTGCGGGGGTGCCGGTGCGGGGTTTGCCGGGGTCGCCGTCGGAGGTGTTGTTGGTGTTCCAGGGCGCGCGAGCGTTTAGGTCGCGGCCGCGGTCGTAGGTGTCGCGGCCGCATTGGTAGCCGTCGCGACCGTGGCGGGCCAGTTCGGTCAGGGTGTGGGTGAGTTCGTGGCGGGTGTGGTCTCCGAGTTGGTGTTTGAGCCAACGGAAGGCGCCGATGGCGGCGGCGGAGAACAGCGCGAGCATGATGAGCCGGGCCAGGGGATGGGTCATGCCGACTTGGTCGGCGTAGCCGCCGCGGGCGGCCATTTTCAGGACGATCAGTGCCGCTACGGAGATGTAGAGGGTGTAGGCGAACAGCAGGGCGGCGTGTTTGAAGAACAGGGTGAGTCGGCGGGTGGCGCGGCGGCGGGGTGCGCCGTGGATCATGGCGGGCCCGGCGGCGATGACGGAGAGCAGGGCGTTGAGCAGGGCTGCGCAGCAGGCCATGACGTAGCTGTAGGTGACGTAGCAGATGAACAGGGTGAAGATGAAGCCCAGCAGGCCGTAGAACATGCCCAGTGCGAGGTTGGAGCCGTCGAGGTGTTGGGCGAAGCTCAGCGCCTGTGGTGCTCCGCACCGGGTCATGGCGTGCGCGGGGCCGGCGAGGTCGCTGGGGTCGTGCGGGGTGAGCATCGCGGCGGTGTAGGCCTGGCCGCAGTTGCCGATGTTGTCGATGGGTTCGCCGAAGTTCATCAGCTGCAACGGCATTCGCACGGTGGCATCGGCGATGAGCCCGGTGAGGTGGTGCAGTTGGGCTCCGCCGCCGCCGGGGGTGATGGCGCCGTTGTTCAGACCTACTTGGGCGACGGTGAAGCCGAGGTTGCGTCCTTGGGCCAGCAGCCCGTCTTCGCGGTAGAGGTCGGAGAGTGGGTCGCCGATGAGGATGATTCCCAGGACGCCGATGGCGACGGTGGACAACATGATTCCGGCGCCGAACCCTTTGCGGCCGTGCCAGAGCAGGTGGTAGGCGCCCACCCCAAGGCCCAGGGTCAAACAGATGGGGAAGACCCACAGGTCGGCCAGGATGGTGCGCAGTGTTTCGAACATCGGGCGCAGCCAGGTGGTCAGCCAGTAAAGCCAGGTGTTGGACATGGCGAAGCGCATCAGCCACAGCGCGAGGGTGATCATAAAGATGTAGGCGGCGGCTTGGGCGCAGAGCAGTTCGGCGACGGCTTCGTGGGTCAGGCCGGTGTTGAGCGCGTTGGCTAGCCAGCGCGCCCAGCTGGACGGGTCGGCGGACAGGCCGGGGCCGGCTTTGGTGATCGCTTCGCTGGTGGAGACGACCGACAGGTAGTAGTTGCCGACGGGCACGCCGTAGCTGTCGGTGATGCCGGTCCAGTTCAGGGCTCCGCCGATGGTGGAGGCGGCGGCCGGCGGCGCGGCCGCCACCGACCAGCTGGCCAGCCAGTGCAGGGTGAACCACACGGTGGCCGCGCGGCGCAGCCGGGGCCGGGTGGCCAGCTGGTAGCCGAGGTATTCGGCGGCGCGCCCGGCGACGGTGATCGGTGCGGCGGGTGTGGTGTTCATGCGGCTTGACCTGGGGTGGTGTCGTAGGCGCGGTGCACGCCGGGGTCGGGTTCGCTGGCGACCCAGATGGGGGATTTGCGGCGGAATTCGTCGACGAAGAATCCGTAGCCTTGTCGCTGGCCGCGATGGGCGTCGCCGGCGGTGGTGTTCTCGTCGTGGTTGTCGAAGGCCGTGGGGTCGCGCATTTCGTGGGCGGAGGGTTGGGCGAGGAAGAATTCTTCGATGTCGCCGTAGTCGTCGGCGCGGATGCCGACTTTGCCGGCGACTTGTCGTGCGAGGTCGTCGTTTTCGAACGGCATGATCAGTTGTTGGGTGATGAATTCGTCGCCCATCAGGGCGAGGTCTTTGATGGGGTTCTGGGTGATGATCAGCAACCCGGTGTAGTGCTTGCGAGCCCGGCGGCTGATCAGGTGGGCGTCGTCGGCGCCGGCGCGGCTGTTGAGCAGACCGGCGGCTTCCTCGAGGACGATGAGCCCGAAGCGTTGCGGGTCGGCGAAGAACGTGACCCGCGCCAGGCGCACCAGCATGCCGTAGATGGCGACCGAGGCCCGCTTGCGGTCTGACAGGTTGGCGGCCAGGTGGGGGGTGTTCATTTCCTCGGCGGTGGGTAGGTCCAGGCTGCCGGTGAGCCACACCGTGACATCCAGGGCGGTCAGGTCGGGCACGGGCAGGGTGTCATCGAAGATGGCGCGGGTGAAGTCGTAGGTGGCCCAGGATTGCAGGGCGGCCAGGACGGGGGCCAAGTCTTGGGCCAGTGTGACGACTGCTGGTAGGCGGGTGTCGGCGCCCTCGGGTGGGGCGATGGCCGCGAGATAGGTCATCAGGGCGGCGGTGCTGGTGATGTCGAGGCGCCCTCGGGCGCCGGGGGCCAGCAGGGTGCGCAGGCGGCGCACGGCGACGCTGCGGGGGTCCAGGCTCATCATCGGGATCATGTAGTCCAGCCAGTAGGCGCCGGCAACATGGTCTGGGAAGGTGCGCAGCGGGTCGCAGCTGAACTGATCCCCGGCCATGTCGATGACGGCTTTGTTGGGGACGTCGGCGAGGGCTCTTTCCCATTCGGTGCCGGGGTCAATGATGAATGCTTGTGCACCGCGCTGGATTTCGGCGCGGGTGATGCGTTTGGCGGCATAGGATTTGCCGTAGCCCAGGGCGCCGCTGCAGACCAGGCACGGGTTGCGGTTGCGGCGCGCGGTGCCGGGCAGGTCAAGCAGGACCGCGCTGCCCATCGCGTTGTGCCGGGTGAATCCGAGCAGCATTCCGGCGCTGTTGCCGACCATCGAAGAGGTGATCGGCACGAAGCGTGACCATTTGCCGGTGGTGGTGGGTTCGCTGAACTGGTCGGCGCCGGTTTTGTGGTGGGGTACGCCGGGGTTGAAGGCGGCCCATAGCCGGGTTTGGGCGCCGCGGTAGTGGCGGATGGCGATTTGACCGGAGCCGGTGAGTTCTTCGCGCAGCCGTTTGACGCTGTAGTCCAGGGTGGCTTGGTCGGGGGCGCCGACGGCGATCAGGAAGGCGGCTTGCAGGGGCCGTTCGTCGATGTTGGCATCGAGCTGGCGGCGGTATTCGGCGAGTTGGTTTGCGGTGGTGAGCAGTTGAGCGTCGCCGTTGGCGACGTCGCGGCGCTGGGTGAACTGGTCGTCGAGGTTGCCTTTGGCGCGGTCGTTGCGCACCGATTCCATTTCGCGGCTGAGCGTGACGAGATTGACGGCGAAGTCGAAGACCGCACCGGTGTCCAGGTCGTCGAGGGCTTGCAGGAATTCTGATCCGGGGAACACGATGCCGGCTATGGGCATGTCGACGACCGGCAGGATGGCTTGGTAGCTGTCGCGGTAGAGGCCATCGGGGCTGGCGACGCGCAGGGTTTTCACCGTCGACGGGATGCGGCGAACACCAGCGGCCCAGGCGCCGGCGGCGGCCAGGGCCACGGGGGCGGTGATCGCGGCCAGTGCGGGCAGTCCAGCCATTGCGCAGACCGCGGTGGCCACACCCAGGATCGCCGCGCCCAGGTGCAGCGGAAGTGGGCGGCCACGGTGGTGGTATTGGTCGCCGGTGTCGAAGACGGCCTTCGGAAGTGTGGTGCCCTCGAGGCGACTGATTGCGTGGTGGTGGCGCGGCATGGGGTTGTCGAACACCCCGCGCCAGGCGTTGTGCCGCCAGAACCAGTTGCTCATATCTTCAGTGGCCGGCAGGGGGGTGAATTCTTCGGGCAGGGCGGTGATGACGTCGTGGGCCACGCGCTGGTAGGCGGCCACCGAGTTGTCAGAGTCTTTGTCACGTCCGATCGCCCAGTCGCGCAGTTTGGCGGCGTGCCCCATGGGGCTGTGCCCGGCGCGGCCGGCATCGACGGGGATGGCCAGCCAGAAGATGCGGGTGCGGGGGTGTTGGTCGGCGAGGACGGGCGCCATCTGTTGGCAGGCGGTGATCCAGTGCGGTTTGTCGCGGTGCCCGGCGAGCATGGCGCGCAGCAGCTGGCGTTGGCTTTGGGGCACCGACAGGCCGTAGATCCATGTGCCGGCGGGGATTTCGCGGGCCAGGGTTTGGTGGCGGTCAGCGACGCCGGTGCGGCGTTTGGTCGATTGCAGGTAGTAGGGCAGGCCGGACAGCAGGTAGTGGGCGTAGACGCCGTGGCGGGTGAAGCTGAGGTTGCCGATGACGGTGTGCGGGGGGGCCAGCAGCGGGTCGCCGGTGCTTGTGGCTTGGCGCGGGCACACGGTGCGCCACAGGCTGTGCAGGCGAAAACCCAGGCTGGGCCGCCCGCGCGGTACCAGTGCGGCGCCACCGGCGGCCGTGGCGGTGATCAGTGCCCCGCCGATCAGGGTGGCGCGGGCGTGCCCGGTGTCGAGCATGGCTACGGTGAGCGCCACGGTCAGCACGGCGCCGCCGTAGAGGCTGATGGCCACCGGCAGCCGCAGCGGTTTGTTGAACAAGATGTTGGTGTACACGGGGATGTCGTGTACACCTTTGAACAGCTGCGCTGATTCGGTCACGGGAAGACTCCTGCCGGGTGCGGTGTGCTGGGCGGGGCCCAGCGGTCCGCCGAACGCCGGGATACGTGTCGGGTGTTGGGTAGGGGCCGCGGGTTTACTGGCCGAATTGGCCGGTGGTGATGCCGGTGCGGTCGGTGGTGCGTTTGGCCGAGGTGTAGATGGCGTAGCCCGAGCCCACGACGACGGCGACGACGACGGCGACCAGGGCCCAGGCGACGGTTTCGCCGATGCGTCCGCCGAAGAAGGCGCCGGCGGCGCGGGTGCCCCCGGCGAGCAGGATCAAGATGACCAGGACGCCGACACCGATGGTGTAGAGCGAGTGGCTGCCAGAGACCAGGTCGGTGGCCGCCAGCAGGGTCGGGGTGGTGGTAGCGAGAAACATTGGTCGATTTCCTTTCGTGGGTGGGGAATTGGGTCGTCTTAGCGCGGCGCGGCGGCCGCCGCGGTGGGGATGACGGGGGTCAGTTCGGCGTCGGCGGCGAGCAGCGGTGCGTAATCCAGGCCGGTGACGCTCCAGCGGCCGGCGGTGACTTTCAGCGCGATCGGGTAGTCGAGTTGCACGGGGGCGAATTGGGCGGTGACGGCGCTGACGGTGGCCAGCACGTGCAAGGTGGTGCCATCGGCGGGCACGGTGTCCTCGGGTGCGGAGTGGTTGGCAACGAGTTTGGTGACTTGGGCCGAGCGGTAGTCCGCGGCGGCCAGAAGTCCGGAGTCGGGGGTGACGTAGCGTTCCAGCCCTGGCGCGGCGGTGAGGAAGCTGGTCAGAAAACCGCTGATGGTGACGAAGGCCGGGGAGGTCGCGGCCAGGGCGCTGGGGTAGCCCAGGGGTGCGTCCGCGCCGACGCCGGGGCCGTTGATGCGGGCGGGAAGGGCGCTGGCCCGCACTCCGTAGCGGGTGTAGAGGACGGGCAGCCGGTAGTAGGTGGTGTGGGGTGTGGCGGCTTCGAAGGGCCGTTCGGCCACGGTGATGACCACGCTCCATTGCTGGGTGGTGTCGTTGTCGCTGACCAGGGTGACCGCCGAGACCGCGGGGGAGCTGACGAGGACGGCCGGGGTGGTGGGCAGGCGCAGCGGTTCGTGCAGGGACCAGCAGTCGTGCAGGGACTGCTGGCGGGCGGCGGTGGCGGTGAGCCAGCGGGTCACGCAGTCCTGGGCGTAGGAGCCGACCAGGGCGGTGCGGTTGACCGCGCTGCGGGCGGGCCCGTCGACGTCGATCGGGTCGTCGGTGATCCAGCCCCAGATGGTGGAGAGGGCCACGACGCTGCAGGCGCTCAAGCCCACGGCAGCCACGGCGCGGCGCACGCCGGTGCCGCCGGCCTCGAGTCGTTGACGCCAAGTATTGGTCAGCATGGCGGTGAGCCTTCCTATTGGGGCGGGTGGCCGAAGATCTTGATCGAGGAGATGGCAAACGAGTTGTCGGCGGGGTCGGTGCGGGCGGGCTCGCCGGTGAAGCCGGGGAGGACGGCGGGACTGCCCGTCGGTGGCGGCTCGGTAGCGGCCGGGCCGAGGACATCGCCGAACAGTCCGCCGGAACCGGGTGCGGGGCTGGTGGTGGGGGCGGCGTCGGCGGGAGCGCGGCCGGTTTCCTGGATGAGCAGGATGACGCGGGAGGCCAGCACGCCGGGCTCGGGCAGGGCTTTGGTGGCTTCGCCATGCACGCTGCCGGTGTCGTGGGAGATCGCGGTGGGTGGGCTGTCGTTAAAGCTCCATTGCACGCGGGTGGCCACACGGTGTTGGTGCCACTGGTCAACCCCGGAACTGTCGGCGCCGACCCAGCCCGGCGTCAGCGAGACGGCGGTGATGAGCATGCTGCGCCCGAGGTTGAGCACGACGAATTCGCCGGCGTTGCCGCCGGTCACGCACACCCAGGCCTGGGTGGGGTCAGGGCTGGCCGCGGCCTGGGCGGCCGTGGACCCGGGAAGGCAGCCCACCGAGGTCGCCGTAAACGGGATCGTCGCGTCATGCTCGCCGGCCCCGGCGGTGGTGGTGGGGGCGGCAACGACACTGAGGTGGGTGGTGGGCCCGCCGGCCTGGCCGGTCGCGGCGACGTGCGGCTCGGTGCGCATGGCCATCAGCGCTCCGCTGGCGACCAGGGCCGCGACCGCGGTGGCCCCGACGAAGCCGGCGGCGATCTTCTTGTTGTAACGCGCCGCAGCCGGGGCCGCGGTGTCTTGGGTGTCGCTCACCGCGAGGTCGTCGCCGGTGGGCTGCGCCGCGCGCGCGTCGGGGGTGTCGAGCGCGTCGGGCGCCGCGTCTGCGTCGGCGTCCCTTTTGTTGGGGTCGCTGTCGGTGTCGATGTCGTTGTCGGGCTCGGGTGAATCCAGATCGACGGGGGCCAGATCGACTGTGCTGGAATCGCTTTCCTGCGGCAGATCATCGACGTGGTCGTGCCCCGTGTGGGTGGTTGCGCCGGTACCGGTGGGCGATGAACCGCGCGGCGTCGCACCCGAGTCTGCAAAGCCGGTCGGAGTCTGGTCACCGGGGTCCTCGCCGGGTCCGGCGTCGTCGATGTCGGGCGGGTCGAGGACCCCGGGATCGTCAGGGTGCGCCAGGACACCGACTCCGGAGTCGTCAACCTCAAGATCACTGAGGAAGTCTTGAGACCGGCCCACGAAGTGGACATCGTCGTCGGTGGATGGCGCGGTCATCGCCGGTGCCCGATCGGCATCGTCTCGGCGCACGCCGAGGCGATCACTGTTGCTACAGCAAACTTTCGTGGGGCGATGCGCAGGACGCGAAGCCCCAGACGGCATCCGCACATCGTGGCGAAACCGACACCCCTTAGAACATTGCGCACCATCGGCCGTATCCCTTTCTTCTTGGCTCAGCCTAAGGGATGCACTAACTCATATTCGACAGTTGTAGCGAAATACTTTGTCGGGTTGTTACGGTCTTTCTGTGAAAGCAATACCTGCCGACGGGATCGAGCGGTTGATGTTTTTTCTGGAGGACCGTCTGGCACAGCTGCGATGGACCCGCCAGGACCTGGCTGCCGCCGGCGGCCCAGCCCCCTCGACGCTGCGCAAAGCGCGGCTGCGCGAGGGCCTGTTTGCGCCGCGCACGTTGGCGCAACTGGACTTCGCCCTGGGCTGGCAAGAAGGCTCCGCGGAAGCCATCATGGCCGGCGCTAGCCCCGCGGTGCGGGTATCGGACCTGGTCAACTCGTGTTCTGCTGGCATGGAGGCGGCGTTGGCCGATAGCGAACGCTACCTGGTGGGGCGGTATGCGATGGAGTTGAAAAAGTTCCTCGACGATGTCGCGTTAAGGCTGAGCGCCTTTTACACTGAACCTGTACCCACCGCGGAGGGCGGCCACGATGACCGTTCCCGCTGACAGGTTCGACGAGATCCGCCGCAAGTGGATCGCCCGTAACCAACGGACATTTATATTCCAGAAAAGGCGCGCCGAATTGTTGGCGCGTCAAATTAGGGACCGCGATACAAAACGTACCGGCGCCCGTGTCGATACTGCCGATGATGACGTTATTCATCCGTGGTATGTGCGGCCGGTAAAAACACCGTACGCAATGCTGGATTGGGCTATTTTGATGACCGGTGCGGTAGTGGCCCCGATCGGATGGCCGGTCGGTAAGGCCGTATCCACAGCCATCGTGCAGCTAATCCCCGACGAGCTGCGGTCCTACCCGGTGGCGGCGTTGCTGTGGGCGGCGGCGCTTATCGGTGCCCCGATGCCGCTGATCTATGAGCCGGGGGAGTCGTTGTCCTCGGCGGTGCTGGCGCCGTGGCTGGCCGCCCAGATCCCGGCCGTACTGCTCATTGCCGGGCTCTACGGCATCGCCGAAGGCTGGCTGGCTGTCGACGGGGCCCGGGACTGGTGGCCGATGAGCCCGGCCGAGGAAGCCGAGGAGATCGATTTTGGGTTCACCGGACCCGACGACATGACCGGGCCCGGGATCTTCCCGACCGACCCCGACGACCCGCCCGGTGACCCCAGCCCACCACGGCGCAGGCAGTGATGGCGCGCTCACCCTCGCCGTATTGCGGGTTTCACCGCCACTCCGACAGCAACAAACTGTCCCTGGCCGCCGGCGCGGCACACCATCTGGTGTCTGCGCCCACCGAGTCCGGAAAGACCCGCGCCGTGCTGGCCCCGGCCGCCGTGCTGTGGGGCGGTCCGGCGGTCTGCGTGTCCTCCAAAGACGACCTGATGTGGTTGGTGTGCCAACGCCGTTGGGGGCCAAAACAAGTCATCGATCTACGCCCGGACTACTCCCCGTCCTACCCCCCGGATGTGCAGGTGCGCTCGTTTGATCCGACCGCGCTGATCACCACACCCGATGAGGCGGTGACGCTCGGCAACACGATGATGCAGATGGCCGCGGTCGGTACCGGCTCGGGCATCGATCAGGTCTCCGATGGCGGGATCTGGGAAAACAACACCGAAGCCCCCCTGGCGGCGATGCTCTACGCGGCCTCACCGTGCGGCAACGGCAAGGGCATCAGCTGGGTGCTGCTGGCCACCGACAACATGGAAAAAGACGACAAGAACCCCAATGAGCCGGGCTGGCACGCCGCCGCCCGCCAGGTCGAGGACCTCCCGCTGCTGCGCAACGGGTTGAAGCGCACGCTGGATATGGATGTGCGCATGCGCGATAGCATCGCGCTGACCATGCGCAAAGCGGTCACGCCGTGGATGCGCCTGGCGCTGCGCGGCAACACCGGGTCTTGTTTCGATGACACCTTCCTCGATCAGCCTGATGCCACGCTGTTCATCCTCGCCCCGGCCGAAGGCGCGATCGCCGGCGCCGCCGTGACCTTGCTCGAGCATCTGGTGCGCCGCTGGCGCGGCAAAACCGCGCGCAAAGAGATGCTGCACCGGCTGTTGATCACCGTCGACGAGGCCGCCAACGTCGCCCCCATGCCCGCGCTGCGCCGACACGTCTCCGAAGGCCGCGGCCTGGGGGTGAATCTGCTGCTCTCGGTGCAGGCCTCGTGTCAGTTCGACACCGTCTACGGCAGTGCCTACGCCCGCGAGCTGCGCGCCACCTTCCCCGCGGCACTGATCATGTACGGGGCCGATGAGATGGAGATGCTGCAACGCGCCGAACAGTGGTCACGCGAAACCACCCGCCGCCAAGAATCCTTCGATCAGGCCAGCGGCGCCAAAACCCTGTCCTCGCACCTGGGCCCGAGTCTGGACTACCGCAGGTTGCTCCCGCAAAACCTCGGCCACGCACGGTTGCTGCACCGCGGCACCGCCGGCATCGCCACCGAACTACCGGACTGGCCCGAATTTGTGCGCCGCTACGACCACGCCGTGGGCACCTTGCTTAAAAGCATTGCCCCAGCGGATAAACCACAAACACCGTGGGAATGGGCGGTAGCGCGGCATCGGCGCGCTAAACAGGCGGGGCAGCGGTGAACGCGACCCAGCTGCGCGCAGCACTGATCGAGGTCCTGGCCGCCACGCACGAGCCTATGACGACCAGCGCGGCGCGTATCGCGCTGAGCCAACGAGCCGGCGACCGCGTGCGGCCGGTGGTGGCCGAAGAGGTCTACCGGGCGCTACTGGTCCTGCAACGCCACGGCGCAGTACGCCGCGTGCATGACCAGCCGGGCCGGCTGGCCCACTGGGAGCTGACACAGAGTGCGCGGCCTCCTGCACAGCACGGACAACGGCAATGAGCACCCGCGTCGGCGCCGCTGCGGCCACATCCACTGCTGTTGCGGGAGAGGCCATGTGGGTCGTCGCCGTCGACGCCCTGGTGGTTGTGGTGTTGACGCTGGTTTTCAGCTGCATCGGCGCTGGTGAGAACGAACTGACGACATGGCCGATGCCCTCGGGACAGATCTGCGGGGCCCGCCGGTGCGCGTAGCTGTGTTGTCGCGGCGGGGATTTTGATCAACACGGAGGGATGTCGTGAACGATAGAACAGAGACAATCGGTGACGCCGGCTTGGGCGCGCTCGTCGGGGCAGAGACCATCAAGCCGCAGCGGTATATCGCGACCGTCGAAGCCGAAGCGCTTCAATTGACCTCGGCGTCCGCAGCGACCATCGTCGAATGGCTGGGACTTGCTGACCGGTGCTGTTTTCCGGCCGGGGTCAATCCGATCACCGGCGCCGACGAGCCGGGCTATCTGCTGATTCCGACGCCGATCGGTGACGTACGGGCCGATCTGGGCGACTACGTCGTGCTGCTCTCGGGCGGGGCGGCCTGGCCCTGCAAGCCCGAGGTGTTCACTGCGGCCTACCGACGGCAACCATGACCTGCCCGCACACCGGCACACCTGCGCAGGCCACGGAGCATCTGCCGCTGCTGCTGATCGGACTGCGGTGGCTGCTGGACACCGAACAACCCGCCGGAGCGCTGATCTGCCCGCACGGGCAGACGTTGAACTCTGTCGGTAACCGCAGACTGCGCTTCGCCCCGGAAGGGTTCGATAACCGCCCGGCGGTGGTCGTCGAGGTCGGCGACGTTGACCGGCACTCCACCCGTAATCCGCGTAACACATTGGGCGATAGTGAGATTGACGATTTGGCGTTTGTCCTCAGCGATTGCGGCGAACATGTCGGCGCAGCGTGGCGCAACGACGATCACCGCAGTGCCGCGTTCGCGCTGGCCGCCCCCGCGCCGTCGTCGTTGCTGTCGGCCGCGGCGCGGTATCGGCAGGGCTGTCCAACCCACGGCGGCAGTGCGCCGTGGTGCTGTGGCTGGTATCGGGACGGATGGCAGGGCGCCATCAGCATCCACGATGTGCACCGCGCGGCGGTGCAGGGCTCGCCGTCCGAAGTGGCCCACGGTGAGTCAGACCTCACCGCTGCGGTGAGGATTGCGCGCCAGCCCGTGCACCCGCCACGACCGCGCGGGTCAAGGCGCAGCGCCGGAAGCCGCGCGGGAGGGCGCCCGATGGTGTACTCGGATCGATGTGTACTGCGAGGCAAAGGATTATGATGAACGACGCACGCAGGTTCCCCTGGCTGAGTGGGTTGATCGCCGCCGCGGTGATAGCTCTGTGGTTGCTCTACGTTGTCCTGCACGGCGTGGTGACGATGAGCGTGGGTGTTGCGGCCATCGACGGATGAGTCGTCAAGGGTTAAGGGTGTCGTCGAAGGGCGCGTCGGGGGCGATCGGCAGGACTTCGATCGCTGCGGAGGCGCACAGCTCGTTGATCAGCGCGGTGGTGCCGCCGATGATGGTGGAGTCGTCATCGATCTCGGTGGCCACACACCAGGTATGGTCGGCCGGCCACATGAAGTGCGGTGACTGGGCGGTGAAGAATGCTGCGTTGTCCCAACGGCCGATGTGGACGGCCTGCTCGGCAGCACCTTCGAACAGGTAGTAGCGGTCGCGGCCGGGCAGGGTGAAGGTGGGACCGGTCAGGTCAAGTTTCCAGTGCGCCGGCGCGAGCGGCGGTGGTGACAGGTCAGGCAGCACGCCGTTGACGGGGCGGTAGGCGGTCAGTGTCACGCCGCTGCCGGCATGCAGTGCCCCGCATCCTTGCCAGACCGCGAAAAAACAGTGCTGCGGGTTGGCGGTGTGGCGGGCCAGGACCGTGCACAGCGCGCCGAGCGCGCGGGGGCTCAGGTGTCCCCAGCGCGGCTCGCCCGGGTGCCCACGGCCTCGCTGGGCGTGCTCGGTGGTGAACGGGGCGGGTGCACTGATGTGTGCCCACTGCGCTGAGGGGTGCATGATGCGGTTGTTGAACCGGGCGATGTCGGCCCAGCGCAGCGCCCCCGGGTAGTCGTCGAGAGGGTGGAAGAGCCGGGCGTAGGCCTCGAATCCGGGGCCTACGACGTTGGTGACCCAGTGCGGGCCCCACAGATCCACGCGGGCGCTCAACCAGTCAGCCGGCGCAGGGGAGTCGGCCGGCCGGGGAGGGAGAGGTTCCAGCAACGCGGCGTGGCCGTTAGCCGCGCGGCGGGTTGGGGTCGTTGCCGTAGGAGTTCCTCTGGCGGATCGTTCCGTCGAGGTTGCGGATGGTGTGCTCAACCTTGCGGTCCTGCGCCATTTTTCGGCCGATCGCGGTCTGCTCGGCTTTGGTGCCGCCGGTGTGGGCGGCGCGGCGGCTGCCCTCCACTTTCGACTTCCACACCCCGTCTTCGTTGTAGGTGGTGATGTCACCTTTGGGCATGTGGTCCTCCTCGGCTACGGGGGTTTGCGTGTGCAACATTGTGTCAACCGAACGCGGCCTTGTCTTGCCTCGCTATCGGGGGTCAACATAACAATGTGCGGGTCACCGGGTTTGGGTTGTTGAGAGCGTCGCGCAGGATGGTGTGAACATCGGTGTTGGCGCGGTGTGCGGTGTCGAGTTGATCGGCCAGGTTGTAGAAGCCGTGAAACATGCCCGGGTAGCAGCGCGCGGTAGTCGGCACGCCGGCGGCGCGCAGCTGGCGGGCGAACTGTTCACCGGCGGCGCGCTGCGGGTCGGCATAAGCGAGAACCAGATGCGCGGGCGGCAGTGTGCTCAGCTCGGCAAGCAACGGTGAGGCCAGCGGATTGAGCCGGTCCTGCTCGCCGGCGAGATATTGGTCGCTGAACCAGTGCAGGTGTTGGGCGGTGACGACCGCCGCCTGCGGCGGGGTGGGGGCGGGCGCGGGTGGGTGGCGCTGGTCGACGAGGGGACAGATCAGGAGTTGGAAGGCGATGGGTGGTCCGTTGCGGTCGCGGGCCAGCAGGCACACACCGATCGCGAGGTTGGCGCCGGCGCCTTCTCCGGCTACCGCCACCCGGTGCGGATCGCAGCCGATCTGCTCGGCGATGTCGGCTACCCGTCGGGTCGCTGCCCAGGCGTCCTCGAGCGCGGCGGGAAAGGGGTTCTGGGGGGCCAGGCGGTAGTCGACCGCCACGACGACCGCACCGACGCCGTTGGCCAGGCGACGACAATCGGCATCACGTGACACGGAGTCACGCAGGACGAAACCGCCGCCGTGAAAGTAGACGATCAGCGCGGGACGGGAGTTGGCTCCCGGCGCGGTGTGAGTGCTCAGCGGTTCATAGATGTGCACCGGGATATCGCCGTGGCCATCGGGGCCGCAAGCCCGCCGACAGTGCACGCGCGCGACTTGGACGTGCCTGTGGGGCGTGCAATTGCCGTGCAGGTGCTGGCGGAGCTCGAACGCATCGCTGCTGTGGTCGAATATCAGCGCCCACCGCTCGGACAACCGGTCCACGAAAGGCGTTTCCGCGGGTTCGGAGGGGCCGGCCGTACGGGTCATCGGCGATGTCCATGGGGGCACTGCAGCGGTTGATCTGTCCGGCTACCGGCTGCCTCGGCACCCGGGGCGGGCTCGCGGTTGGGGGCGTTGATCGACGCATGGCAGGGCGCCGGACCGCACGGCCGTGAAGGCACTAGCGGCTGGGTCAGCATGACCCGGAATCGTATCGCCCGCCCCCTGGTGGCGGTCGCCTTTGAGGGGACTTCATGGCACGTTCTTGGTCAGAGGTCGATGCCGTAGCCGCGGTCGATGTGGCGGTCTGGGGTGGTGAGGTTGTCGATGTGGGCGGCGGCGTCAGCGATGTCGCGCAGGCGGTCGACGATCTGGGTGCGCTGGCGTAGTAATTCGACGCCTTGGTCGCGGGCGGTGCTGGTTGCGCTGGTGGTGGCGAGGTGGTGTTCGGCGCGTTCGATGGCGGTGCGCGGGGCCGGGTCCGGGTCGGGTTCGGGGGTGCCGAGGTGGTGGGCGGCGGTGGAGTTGTGGTGCAGCGCGGCGATCAGAGCGCGGGCGGGTCGGCGGTGGTGGTCACCGGTGGTGATGAGGATGAGTTTGGTGTTGGTGGCGGTGGCGGCCGCGGTGAGCCAGTGCAGGTTGTCGGTGCTGAGGTGGTCGGCGTCGTCGACGACGATCAGACTGCCCAGAGGCAGTTTCAGGGGGCGGTTACCGAGGGTGGTGCGGGCGCTGTCGATGTGGCCGCCGGCATCGGCGTAGCGGTGTTGGGCGGCGTAGTCGCGGGCCGCCGGGCTGGCGGTCAGGGCGAGCACCCGGTGCTTTTGGTCGTGTGCGGTTGCCACGAGCGCGGCCAGTGCACCGTGCTTGTCGGCGCCGGGGTGTAGGTGCAGTGCTTGCACGGTGTGGATGTTGGCGGTGATCGCGGTAACGACGCGGCGGTGGGTGCCGTCGAGATCAGCGAGCGCGGTCTCGGATGGGTAGTACAGGGCTGCGGGGCTGACGGTGCTGGCGGCCTGCAGGAAAGCGACCTCGGCGCGCAGCGCGTCGAGGTCGGCGGCCAGATCGTAGGCGCGGGTGGGGCGCTGCGCCAGAGCGCGGGCCGCCGCGGCTTCAGCCCGGCAGAGCTGTTCATCCAGGGCGCGGGCCGCACCGCGGGCCTCATTGAGGGTGGCGGTGTCGGTGGCCATGACCTCGGCGCGGCGAGTCTGGATGTGGTGTTCGGTGACGATGGCTGCGGGGCCGCCAGCGGCGTCCAGCAGGGCGGTGTGGGCGTCATCGAGGCGGGCGCGTGCGGTGTGCAGCGCAGCGTTGATGCGCTCGGTGTTTCCGGTGACCTGGTCGCGGTGAGCACGGTAGCGGGCGACGGCAGCGTCATCGGCGCGGCCGGTCGCCGCGGTGATCGCCGCGTCGAGCTGGTCGAGCAGCGTGGCGTGCAGCGCGGCGGCGTCTTCGGCGTGCACCCACCGGGTGTGGGCGTGGGCCAAGGCCTGGTGCAGGGGCCGCTGCTGGTGGTGGCGGCGGCGCAGGTCGGCGAGCTCGTCGGCGGCGGCGTGTTCGGCGGGTCCACCGGCCCCGCCCAGGATGGCTTTTTCCAGATGGCGCAGGTGGCGGTAGGCGGCGTCGCGGTCCGCGCGCAACGCCGGGATATCAGTGTTCTCGGCGCGCGCAGCACCCAGTGGCCGGTGGTGAGGGAGGTCGTCGAAGTCCAGGCCGGCGAGGTCCTGCTCGGCGAAGCTGTAGGGGTAGTCGGTGGGGTCGGGTGGCGGCTCGCCCAGGTCCTCCTCGAGGCCGTAGTCGCCGGTGGTGTCGAAGTCGAGCTGGCCGGCGGCCGCAGGGCTGTGGGGGGCCTCGGCGGGGTGCGGGATATCGGGGTCGAGGGTGGCGGCGTGGTGGGTGAGCAGCTCGACGCGGTAGGTCAGCAGGCGCGCGTACTGGTCGGGGCGCAAAGGCTTTTCGGCGTGGATGTCGCGCAGGTGTTCCGCGGCGGCGGCGAGCAGATCAGCCGGGGGCCAGTCCGAGGCGGTGACCGCAGCGACCAGTGCGGGCCAGGCGTGGTCGGTGATGATCGCTTCGGCGACGACCGTGCCGAACAGGCCGTGCAGCTGCGGGGCCCAGGCCGGTCGCAGCGCGGTGTCGGCGCGATCCAAAGAGGGCGGGGCCAGCGTGCCGGCCAGGCGCCACCACAGGGCGGCCGCGGGCATCTCGGACGGGAGTGGGCCGTACGCGGCCAGGGCGTCGCGCAGCAACGTGTCGATGTCGGCGCCGGCCTGGGCGGCGTCGTTGAAGTGGGTGGCCAGACGCGGCCAGAACGGATCCGCGGTGATATTTCGGTCGTGGTTTTCGGCGAGCTGGCGCCAGCGGGCGGCGTCGGTGTTGGCGCGAGTTAGGGCCGCGTCGAGGCGGGCATGGATCAGGTGCTGAAACACCTTGGAGCGGTTGGGGTGTTGTTCGGGGCCGGTGATGCGGGTGTCGGCGGGATCAACGCCGTGGGCGGCCCGGAACACCGCAATTTCGGCCATCAGACGGTTGCGCTGACCGAGCAGCGGACGCGCCCACGCCGGGGCGCTGCGTTGCTCCCACCCGCGGGCACTCTCACGCACCGCGTCGGCGAGTTCGGTCACCAGTTCAGCCCGCGCGCGCAGGCACGGACCCCACATGTCATCGCTACTCAGGACCGCCGGTATGGGGTTCAGCCAGTGCAGCGGGGCAGGTTGTGGCGCAACCGATTCACCGCAGATAGGCAGGCGCCAGTCCAGTACGGCGGCAGGATCGGCAGCATCACCGAGTCCGGTGGCCGCGGCGTCATGTAGGGCGGCGACGGGGTCAGCACCGTGTAGGGCGAGCAGGGCCAGGTTGCGGCGCAGCACCGGCCAGGCCGGGGCATCGGTGACGCGGGTTCCGAGGCTGGCGGCGGCCTCGTCGATGGCGGCCATGACGGTGGCGCCGGCGCGGTGTTCGGCGCCCGCGGACAGCGCATCGGCATACATCGCGGCCGCTTGGTGTAACCGGGTGAACGGGTCGGCGTCGAGTGCGGCGGCGGTGTGAGCGGAGATTTGTGCGCCGTCGCGGCCCAGGATGGTCGTGAGGACGTCGACAGCGGTCGGGGGGTGGGTGGCTTTGGGCGCCAGGATGCGGTGCGGGTCGGATTCGGCGGTGGATCCGTAGAAATGGTTTTCGGTGCAACCACGGGTGCCGGCGACGTAGAACTGCTGGCGGGTCAGCCGATCGGAAATGACGGTGTGGCAGGTGCCTTCGACGTCGCGGCCGCCCGCGGTCATGCCTTGGGCGGCGTTGATGGTCGAGGCGTAGCCCAGGGTCGTGTTGGTGGTGACGTAGCGGGCGGGTAGCCGTACCGGGGTGGCCGCTCCGCGCAGCGGGACGACGGTCAACGAGCCGTCGTCGTGCACGGTGCGAATGGTCCAGCGGTGCCCGTTTTTGACCCAGCCGCCGCGGCTGGTGGTCCGTATCCAGCGGGCATTCTTGCGGGTGGCGATAGTGTCGCCGGCTGAGGCGGTCAAGCCGTCGGCCAACGTGACGGTCGCTGCGGCTGCGGGTGCGCTCGCGTCGGCGCCGGCGGCGGTGAGACGGTCCAGTCGGGCACGTTCGTTGAGGTGGGCGACCAGCTCGTTGGTGGGAGCCAACAGGATGGAGTCGCGCCCGGTGGCGCGGTCAGCCGCCCACGCGTCGTAGGCCATGTCGGCAGCGTGTTGATCGGCTCCGACATGCACCCGGTGATGGTCGATGTAAAAGCCGATCCCGGAGGGGTCACCGTTGCGGATCGCCAGGCTGGCAGCGGCCTCGGCCTTCCCGGTTTCGGCGTGGGTGAAGCGCACGACGGTGCTCAAGGTGACCGTGTTGTAGCGGTCGGCCAGATCCCGCAGCACGCCGCCGGCGGAGATCGACGCCAACTGCTGATCATCGCCGATCAGGCGCACGCTGGAACCGCACGCCAGGGCATGGGTGATGAGGGTGTCCAGGTCGGCGGTGGAGGCCATACCGGCCTCGTCGACGATGAGCAGGGTTGCAGAATCGATGCGGTCGAACCACTGTCGCGCCGGATCATCAGCTGGGGCCGGTGATCCGCTTCCGGCGCCTATGAGCTGCACCAGTTTGGCGAGGGTGTCGGTGGTCGAACCGAGGTCTTCGGCGAGGACTTCGGCCGCTCCGGCGGTGGGGGCCAGGCCGATCACGGTGCCACCACTGGTACGCCACGCTGCGGCCAGTGCGGCCATGGCGGCGGTTTTTCCGGTGCCGGCCGGGGCGAGCGCGAGCTGGACCCGCGCCCCGGAGGTGGCCATTTCGCGGAGCAGTGCGATTTGTCCGTCGTTGAGGGATAGGCCGGTGTTGGCGTGGGCTTCCAGCAGCGCCAGGCCGATGCTGTCGGCGTCGACGACACGGCCGTCGGTGCGGTCGGCGGCGGCCAGGATGCGCCGCTCAGCGGCCAGGATGGCTTCGCTGGTGTAGAGGGTGCAGTCGTGGCGGGTATAGACACTGGCGCCGGCGGCGCGGCGCAGTGCGGCGGGTTCGTTTTTGTCGGTGTCGGCGTGGCTGGTCAACGCCAGACTGTGCCCGTCGAGTGCGGCGGTGACGATGCGGTCAACCAGCTCGGGTCCGCCGGGGTGATCGGCGTAGCGCAGCTGGCGGTGGGCTTCGGCGCGGACATGGTTGATGGTCCAGGTGGCCCGGTGCTCGCAGACAGTGTCGATGACGCGAGCAGCCCGCTGGTACACCCAGGTCTCCGTGACGGGGACCTGGTGTGCCGGTGCGTGATTGGTGACCGCGGCGACCATGTTGCTCAGCGCGCGCTGGCTGCCCAGGACCTCCACAGCCTGCACGCGCCAGGTGTGGCGCTGCTCGGCCAGACAGCGGGGTTCGTGTTTGGCTTGCCGGGTTTCCAGGGTGGCTTGCTGGGTCAGGGCGAGCAACTCCACCGCGGTGGGTTCGCGGCCGTGTTCGGTGTGGAATCCTTTGGCCAGCTCGCCCACCCGGTGGTCGATCGCGGCGCTGCGTGAGGAGTATTTCTCGTTCAATTCGGCGGGGATGCCGTCGATTTCACGGACCGGACGCTTACCCCGTTTACGTGGTGACTCGACGAACCGAACACGTAGTTTGTCGACCAGCAACGCTTCGATGCGGGTGTTGTAGAACTCCGAGGCCGCGACCGCGGCGCGGTGCAGAGTGGCGCCGTCCAGCGCCCGCCAGCGCCCTATCCCGTCGGGGCCGATGACGTGGACCTTGTTGCTGAGGGCGGCGTGGGTGTGCAGGTTGGGGTCCCCGGCCCGGGAGTCGCGGTGATCGAAGGCGGCCACAATCAAACCGGTGGTGTCGACCTGGGCGATGCCACCGGCTCCCATACGGGAGAACGCGGCGTTGGCTTCCAGGAATTGCAGGGTCTCCTCCACCGCCTGGCGGTGGCAGTCCTCGATCGCGGCGGCGATCGGCGGTGCCCCGATAGCCCACAGTGTGGAGACCGATTTGACCGGGGTGAAGGTGAGGTCATAGCCGGCCACCGCGGTGGATGCCGAACGGGAATTGGCGGCGATGAACCCGGACAGTTCCCGCGCGTCCGCCGGTGGGCGAGCGTAGGTTTCGGCGAACAATTCCTGCCCGACGGCGGTGCGCAGCCGCGCCCGGATGTCCGGGTCGATATTGGCCGAGACCTCGGCGCCGATGGTGAGGTTGTAGTCGCGGTAGGTCTCGCGCAACCGGGTCAGGAAACGGTTTTCGGTGCCGTGAACATGAAACGGCCTGCCCAGCCGCGCGGCCATACTGGCCCCGGCCGCACCGGCGCCCAGGGTGGTCAGAAGACGGGTGATCTGTGCGGCGTTGGGGTGCAGGCCCTCACCGAAGAGCGCCTTCATCTGCTCTTCGCTGACCTGCGAGCCAGCCTGCACGCCCCAGTATTTGGCGACCAGCGGATCACAGGCGTAGCGGGCCAGCGGCGTGGCCAGTGCCGCTAGGCCGCGGCCCATCCACCGACCCGGGGATTCCCCCTTTTCGGTGTAGTACTGCGCCAGGGTGGGGCGGCCACGCTCGGTGGCGTCAGAGGCGGCGACTTGGCGGATCAAATAGAGATAGCCGTCGCCGGCGGTCAATTTGTGTAAGCCCATCACTGCGTCATCACCTGAAGCTGAAACTAGGGGCGGCCCCGTCCCCAGATAACGGCCGTTACCAATCTGTGACCCTGAGTGCAAGAGGTGTGATGTGCGGCGGTAGGGAAAAGTTAGGGCACCCTAAGTGCCGTTCGGGGCGGCGGTGAGTGATCGGGTGCGAAGCCCGGTGATGGGTGCGGTCGGAAAGATTTTTGGCTTGCGTTGCGGCGCTGGGGGGTTGGTGGGGCTTAGCGTGTGATCCATGGCGAACACAGTGATCAGCAAGCAGGCCCGCCGCGCCGCGCGCGAGGCCGCCAGCGCCGCCCAGGACGACGTGGTGCGCCGCACCCGGGCCAACGTCGAGGACCTGGGACGGTATTTCTCGGCCCGCGAGCGAGTCGAGTCCGTCGACGGCTGGCTTGAGGCGCGCCAGCAGGTGTTGCGCGAGGATGCCGATCGCCGCCGCGGCGCGCAGCGACTGGTGTGCGGGCAGGCGCTGGCGGCGATGCGCGACCGGGGGGAGCCCCTGCGTGAGATCGCGCGGATGGCCAAGCTCTCCGAAAAGCAAGCCCGCGAACTGATTCGGGAAGCCGAGGCTGCCGCGCAGAATGCCACGCCGCCGGCCGCGGACGAGTCGGCAACGGCGGCGCAGCCGCCGGCCGGTGACGACGCGGCGGCACAACCGCTCGCTAACCCCGCGGGCGGTGCCATCGAGGCGAACGGGGCGACGGGGACCGCCATCCGAAGCGGGGCCGCTGTAAAGGCGCTGGCGCCGTCAGCGGCGACGGCCTAAGAAGCTTCGATGTCGGTGCACTCGGTGATGATGGGTGCGGGTGCGGCAACCGGGCCGCGCGCAGGCATCGAAAAGCAGTGGGGTCATGGGACGTTCGCAACCGCTACAGCTGGTCGTTGATCCGGTCGCGCATGCCGAGGAGTTGGCGCGCTTTGCCGCGCACGTGGTGCGCGGCCCCGCAGCGGAGGATTGCGCGATCTGGACCGGCGCGGTGGGAACCGACGGCTACGGCAGGTTCTGGGTCGGCCGCGGGTCGGACCGGATCATGGTGCGCCCGAACCGATATGCGCTGGCGGCCGCACTGGAAGGCGAACCGTTGGCACCGTGGGTGCGCGCCCTGCACGGCTGCGACAACCCGGCGTGCGTGCGGGTGAGCCTGCCCGGCGAGGTCGGCCTGCTGCACATCGTGGGCGGCACCCAGCGCGACAACATGGTGATGATGGCGCGGGCAGGCCGCGGCGGCGGGCGGGTGCCGATCCGCCAGGGCGACAACGGGCTTCGCGCGCGCCGCGAGCGGGCGGTGGCGCTACGCGAAGCGGTGCGCCACGGGTGGGACGGCGAGGCGGTGAGCGCGGCGCTGCTGGGGTCGGGTGACCCGACGCTGTGGTGAGGTTTGGTCGGAGCACCTCCCACGAGGGGTGCCCGACCATTTCGGCGGGGAGTCGATCGGGCACCCACCCTCAGAGCCTAGTGGCGCGGGGCCCAGCCGGGACCGGGGTGCTGGCGGCGGTAGTCGAGGCGGTCGCGCGCCCAGGCCCCGAAGTTCTGCGAATCAGGTGTGGTGCGTTCGGATTCCACGGTCAGCGAAGGCAGCGGTGTGCGCCGCCACCCGGTGTGGTCGGCGGGGAGATCGGTGTGAGCGAGGTATTCGCGCGTGTCGAGGTTGCACAGATAACCCACGGCGGCCGACGCGGCCGCCTGGCCCAGCGGTCTGTTCGGTGCTACGCCGTCGGCCACGAGTCCGTCGAACCGCACGAAATGGCGGTCCTCGACAAGGAAGTACAGAGCGGCCTGGTGGCCGGGGTCGGGGTCGGCGCAGTCACCGGCCCAGACCAGGCGCAGACCGCCGTCGAGAGCCAGCAGCGTCAGCACCGCAGCCATGAGCGGGGCGTCCGCGCGGCTGTGCCCGGCCAGCTTGAGGCCCGAACCGTAGTCGGCGGGGTCCAGGGCGCAGACGATGTGTCCGGCGGTATTGAGAAAGATCGGGGTGAAGTACTCGCCCATGAGTTCGGCTCCTTTTGGTGTCGGGGGGTCAGCGGACGATGCCGGCGGACAGGGCGGCGGCGGAGACAGGGTTCCATCCGACGGGTTCGACGGCCCAGGCGGTTTCGCCGGTAACGACGACGTCGCCGACGGACAAACTGCGGTGCCCGGCCAAGCGGTAGCGCAGCGCCCAGATGTGTTCGGGCTTGTCGATGTTGAGCTGTTCGAACACGATCTCGCGGGCGGCCTCGATGAGCGCCTGGCCGTGCAGGTGCTCGGCGAGCTCGAGGTCGAAGCTTTCGGCCATGCGCAGTTGCGCGGTGGTCTCGTTGAATCCGACGAAGCGGGCGTAGGCGTTGTTGAGGTAGACAGTGGTCCGCAGAGTAGTCATGGGAAAGTCCTTTCGTGGAAGGTTGGTGTGCCGGTCGGCACGGGGTGTGGACAAGCGGGTGAGGGTGGGCTGTCAACCCCGAAGAGTCCGGCGGTGGGGCCGGCGGATTTGTCGCCCGCGAGCGTCAGCGAGCTGGTAGGGCGGCAAATGTCCTCCGCCGCCGGCGCCAGCACCGGGCGTGGGTGGACAGCTCGGGCCCCCGCCCGGTTAGCGTGTGCGCCCCGTCGACCGGCAAATCAAGGTGAGTGGCTACGGAGGTGGCCGCCGCTGAGGCGGCCGCCCGCGCGCCGTCAGGCGCGGGCGGTGAGGCCGGAAGAAAAAAGGGGGGCCCGGCCAACCCCGGTGTGTGGGGAGCTGGCCGGGCCCGGGGCGGGTCGGGTTAGAGCGTCTGCAGCATCCGGAAAGCTTGGGCTTTGAGCGAACTGGTGCTGGCCGCGCTGGCGATGTTGCGCAGCGCGCGGGCGGTGGCCGCGTCACTGCTGGTGCGGGCACCTCGGACCGGGACGTGATGGTCGAGGTATTCGGTGACGGCGTTGTAGGCCGCCCACCGGGTTCCGGCGATCGGGGTGAGGGTCGGCGAGGACGTCCACAGCTTCACGATGCCGCCCGCCCGTTCGCGGCGGTGCCGGCGGGTGGCGGTGCTGGTCGCGGCGTCGACCTCGAACAGTTGGTGGGCGAAGTCGCGGACCTGATCGGTGTCCATCGCGCGGGCATACAGCGCAGCGGCTTCGGCCTCGAACGCCTGGGTGTAGCGCCAGGTCAGTTTGAGTGCGTTGCGGGCCTCCAAGATGGCCGCCCTGGCCCCTCCGGTGTGCCGGATTCCCCAGCTGGCTTTGGCATCCCGCAATGCGGCCGATTGGGTGTTGGCGCACACGATGCGGATCGGGGTGATGAGGAAGGTGAACTTCGAGGACCCGTCGTGGGAATTGAGCGCTGCCAGATAGAGCTCGGTGCGGTCTTTGGTGCCGTCGCGGCCGTCGAACACGATCGTTTCGGGCAGCTTCATGGTGACGAAGGTTTCCCGTCCGCCGCGCAACGCGCCGGCGGTCTCGAAGTGCGCCCCGCTTTCGTCGACGAGGGCGTCGAGCAGATCGCACGACGCCTCGTTTTGGACGGGCTCGTACTTGCTGCCCACGACGCCGAGGATGTCCAGGCGCCCGTTGATGGGGTTGGTGCGCACGGTGGCGTAGAAATCGGGCACCGCCAGGGGTTCGGGTGCGGTGACGCCGTGTACGTCGATGACGGGGGCCTGGGGCACCTGCAAGGCCATCTTGCGGACGTTCCAGCCGGCCAGGTGGGCGGCGTCGAGGGCTTCGCGTGCGGTCATGGTGTGGCCGACGGTCTGGCCCAGCCGGTGCCAGTGGTCGCTGCGGGAGTTGGCGAAGGAGGCGATGCCGCCGGTGATGTCGAGTTCGTGTGCCATGAGAGGTGTTCCTTTCGGGAAACGGTGTTGTGGTGCGCCGGTCGGCGCAGGGGTGCTTGCAAGCGGGTGGGGGTGGACGGTCAACCCCGACGAGTCCGCGGCGGGTGCTCGCCGGGTTTTCGGCCCGCGCCCGCCCGGCGCGCAGCGACACGGGGCGGGCTGGCATAGGGCCGAAAACGGTCACTCGGGACGGCGATGCCGACCGTGGGCGTGGGTTGAGCGGACGGGCCCCCACCCGGTTACCATTGGCGCCCTGCTGACAGGCAAAGAAGGTGAGTAGCTACGGATTACGCGACGCCACGGGCGGCAGCGACAGGGGTTTCCTACGGCTGCTGGCCGGTGGTGGGCCGGAAGAAAAAAGGGGCCCGGCCGACCCCCGGTGTGAAGGGTGCTGGCCGGGCCCGCGGGTAGATCGGGTTCAGGTCAGGCCTGCGGCGGCCAGGGCACGCCGGATGGCGGTGAGGTCGGCGATGGTGTCGTTGATGATGCCCAGGTTTGCCAACCGTGCAGGGCGGCGTCGACGTCGGCGTGTGCGACGCGGGGGCGGGTGAGTGCTTGGGTGCGGCCGTGGTCGGGGCGGCGGGTGTCGTCGATGACGGCGACGAGTTGGCCGGTCCCGTCGAACAGCCGCGGGTCGCCGGGGGGTGCCCAGTTGAGTTGGAACCGGAGCTGGCGGGCGATGTTGTCGGCGGGGTCGATGAATTCCAGGGCCAGTCCGTAGTCGATGTCGGGCATGAGAGATCTCCTTGAAGGGGTTGGGGTACGGGAAACCCGGCCCGCCGAGTAGTGGCCGGGCCGGGCTGTGAGGTCGTCGGTGGGTACGCTTTAGGCGGCGCGGCGGCGGTGGTGGTCGACCAGGGTGTCGATGGCGTCGTCGAGGGCGTCGTGGTCGGTCGGGCGGTGGTCGTCGATGGTGGTGGTCCACAGCGGGTCGTCGGCGTCGTCGAGTTCGTCGCCGGTGGCGGCGGCCAGGCGGTAGGTGTGGCCGGCGGCGGCCGCGGACCAGGCCCACTTGTTTTTGGGCAGGGCGTGGAAGGTGAGGTCGCCGGCGCGGACTTTGAGGATCCGGGTCACCGGGGGTGTGTGCAGGTCCGGTGCGGTGGCTTCGACGGCGGCGAGTTGGCCGTGGTCGTCGGTGGCCAGCAGGATTAAGCGGTGGCCACCGGCGGGGGTGCGTTCGTGCACGGTGGTCAACGCGATGTCACCGTGGTTGTGGGCGGCGATGTGGGTGATTCCGTAGGCTTGCTCGGCGATGCGGCCCGCGGCCTCGTCGCACAGGTTGAAGGCGTGTTCGAATTCTGAGGTCTCCATGGTTGTGTTCTCCGTTCGCTCAACGTGATTGGCTGCGCCGGTCAGCGCTAGGGGTGCGGTCAATCGGTCGAGGGTGGGCTGTCAACCCCGAAGAGTCCGGTGGTGGCGCCGGCGGATTTACGGCCCGCGAGCGGCAGCGAGCTTGGTAGGGCCGGAAATGTCCTCCGCCGCCGGCGCCGCCACCGGGCGTGGGTTGACCGCTCGGGCCCCCGGCCGATTAGGCTGCGCCCCCTTGCTGACGGCAAGAAAGGTGAGCGGCTACGGATTACGCGACGCCACCGGCGGGCGTGACCGCCACTGCGCGCAGCAGCCAGCCTGCTTCCGGGCCGGTACAAAAAAGGGACCGGCCAACCCCGTGCGGGGGGAGCTGGCCGGTCCAGGCTGGGTGGTGGTCAGTCGGTGTCGGGAGTGCGGGGTTCGGTAGCGGCGATGAGCGCTTGGCTGATCTTTTCCGGTGAGAGCCCGGCACGCAGCGCGGCCGAGAGCAGACCGGCCAGCCGCGGCTCGGGTGTGTGGCTGGAGTGGGCTTCGTCGAACGCGGCGTCGAGGGCGATGCCGGCGCGCACGGTGTCCCCGATCAGGCACAGGCAGGCCGCCGCGACGGTGAGGGCTTCGGCGCGGGGTGCTCCGCGCAGTCGGCGGGCGATGTGGGTCCACAGCTCCGCGGCGTACTCGGGGGTGTCGATGGCCAGCCCGATCATCGCGTCGCGCAGGGCGGGGTGTGCGGTGATCAGGATGCCCGCGCGGGTGGCCAAGGTGGGGTTGGTGATGGGCCCGCCGGCCAGGGCGGCAGTGATCTCCCCGACGGTGGCCTCGACGAGGCGGGCGTGGTTGCCGATCTGGGCCAGGGGTGCAGGGGGCAGCGGGCTGAATTCGTCCTCGATGTCGCTGCGGTGGGCGCGGATGGTGTGGCCGCTGTGGACGAGTTGGGCGGTGAGCACAGCGTCGGTGTAGGGGTAGGTGGGTCCGTACTGGCCGGTGTCGATGTCGAGCCACTGGCCGGTCTCGGTGACGTCGCGGGTATGCAGGCAGCGCAACACCTCGATGTTGATGGTGCGCAGGGACTCTCGGGTGGCCTCGAGCAGGTGGCGGGCGTGGATGTCGTGGGGTTGGTCGCAGATCGCGAGGATGATCGCGGCGGCGAAGTTCCCGGCGCGCAGGTTGCAGGTGGCGGGGAAGTTGGTGGCTTGCTCGGTGCTGTTGGTGATATCGAAGCGGGCCGCGCAGCGTACGCCAAGACCGGTGGTGGGGTGCTGGGCGAGCAGGTAGACCACGATGCTATTAGTGGGAACGAATCCGAGCAGGCCTGGTGCGGCGGCGACGATGTCGGCGGGGGTGCGCAGTGCGTTGAAGTTTTCCATGGTGTTCTCCGTTCGGTGAAGGTGATTGGCTGCGCCGGTCGGCGCTGGGGGTGGGCGTCAATCGGGTGGGGGTGGGCGGTCAACCCCGGAGAGTCCGGTGGTGGGGCCGGCGGATTTTCGGCCCGCGAGCGGCAGCGAGCTGGGTAGGGCCGAAAATGTCTTCCGCCGCCGGCGCCGACGCCGGGCGTGGGTTGACCGCTCGGGCCCCCGGCCGATTACGCTGTGCCCCCAAGCTGGCGGCAATTAGGTTGAGCGGCTACGGATTACGCGGCGCCACGGGCGGGCAGCAGCGCAGTCGGGCGGCAGCCGGCGGGGTTGTGAGCCGGAAGAAAAATGGGGGGGCCTGGCCAGCCCTGCGTGTGGCGGGGGGCTGGCCAGGCCGACCTGCGCGGTTAGGCGATCCGGTAGTCGCAGCTGGTGGGGTCTGCGTCGTATTGCCGGCCGTCGGCGAAGATCGCGATCGCGGTCTGATGTGTGCGGCGCAGCAGTTCGATCATGGACAGCAGTCCGGCCTGGTCGCGAAGCTGCCAGGTCAGTGGGCCGGTGTAGAGGTCGATCCAGTTGACGTTCGCGGTCTTTATCCGGTTGAGCGCGGATTGGGTGACGGCGGCGTAGGTGGGTCGGCGCGTCCACTCGACGCTGAGCGCCACACGGGCCTCGATCTCGTGCGGGTCGCGCCGCAGTGTCGGAATGTGGTGGGGAATGCCCAGCATCTGTGTGCGGGCGGCGGTGAAGGCCTCGAGCAGCCCCTGCACGGCATGGCAGCTGTAGAAGATCATGTGAATACCAGCACACGTCAGAGAGATTCGGGCGTCCGGGGTGCGCGCGTGGTGGGCGGAGACCTCGGCGTGCTGTTGGCCTTTGATGGTGACGATGCTGTGGGTGATGGTCGCGGCTGGGGTGAGGTTGTTGGGCTTGGACGAGGTGGTCATGGGTGTTCTCCGTTCTCCTGTGGTGATTGGCTGCGCCGGTCAGCGCTAGGGGTGGGCGTCAATCGGGTGAGGGTGGGCGGTCAACCCCGAAGAGTCCGGTGGTCGGGGCCGGCGGATTTTCGGCCCGCGAGCGGCAGCGAGCTTGGTAGGGCCGAAAATGTCTTCCGCCGCCGGCGCCGACGCCGGGCGTGGGTTGAGCGCTCGGGCCCCCGGCCGATTACGCTGTGCCCCCTTGCTGACGGCAATAAAGTTGAGCGGCTACGGATTACGCGGCGCCACGGGCGGGCACCAGCGCAGTCGGCTGGCAGCCGGCGGGGTTGTGAGCCGGAAGAAAAAAGGGGGACCCGGCCAACCCTCGGTGTGGTGGGGGGTTGGCCGGGCCCAGGGTGTTAGAACAGGCGCCCGGCGCGGTGCGGGTCGTTGTGGCAGGGGCAGCCACAGCGCCAGCAGAAACCGGGCAGGGACAGCTTGAGCAAAATGCCGCCTTCGTGCGGGCCGCCGAGGCGATGCCCGCACTGATCGTGGCGGCCCTGGTCGCACGTTTTGGTCGGTGCGTTCTCGGGCATCTCGACGATGACTGGGGCGCCGTTGATTTCATCGGGGAAGGTGATCCAGCGGCGCCGAATGACCAGGCCGAGGTGGCGTTCTTCGCGGAAGGCCACCGTGGCGCGGCGTTTGAGGCACTGGATCGGTGCGGCGGCCGTGGCGGCCCATTGTTCCCAGAACTCGCTCATGATTGGTCCTTTCGGAGTGTGGCCGGGTCAGGACCGGTCGGTGACGTGTTGGGTCAGGGCGTAGGCGGCGCGGGTGAGCCGCAGGCTTTCGGTGATGAACGCGGCCACGTCCTCGCCGCTCGTACCTTCGCTGAACTCGACGTCGTAGACCTGGTCACTGAGCAGGGCGCTGACCGCTGCGTGGGCTCCGGTGAGTGCGCTCAGGGCGGTGTTGAGGCTGGTGACGAGTTGGGCGCGGTAGTGTTCGATTTCCAGATCCCAGTCGGCGTAGAGGTTTTCGGCATCGGCGTCGCTGCCGGCAGCGGGCGGCTGGTGCGGGTCGTGGTCGGTGCTGGTCCACGGGTCGATGGTGTGCTCGATGGTGTTCATGGTCAGGATTCCTTTGCGGTAGTGGTGATCTGCGCCTGGTGGCGCGGGCTTGGGGGGACCGGTGGGGTGGCGGTGTCAACCCCGCAGAGGCCGGCGGATCAGCAGGAGGCGGCTATGCCGCCGGTGCCGCACGGGCGCAGCGGGAGCCCGCCCGTCAGGGCGGCGGGAGCGTAGAACGGGCGAGCCCGCCAGGTGTGGGTTGACAGCGACAGGGCCCTCACCGGTCATACTTGCTGCCCGCTGACAGGTAAAAGTTGGTGAGAGGCTACGGATTTCGCAGTGCTGTGCTCGCGCAGACGCCGCGATCGCCCAATGGGAACGAGAGGTGCAACGAGATGGCTAGGGACAGGAGTAATCAACGCCTGCAGAACATGCGCGCCGACCCGGCGCGGGTGGCCGCGATCCGCGAGGGGATGCGCGAGATGGACCGCCAGTACGCCGTCAATCTCGCGGCCATCCGCAAAGCTGCCGCGTTGACACAGACCGACCTGGCCGCACGGTTGGGGATCAGCCAAGGCTCGGTGTCAAAGATTGAGGGCCAGCAGGACTGGCTGTTGTCGACCCTGGCGGATTACATGCGCGCAGCAGGTGTCGAGAACGCTCGTCTGGCGGTGACTGTCAACGGCGAGGACATGGAGTTCACCCTCACCTAGCGCGCGGTCGGGCGTCGGTGGTGGTGGAGCTGGTGGTGCTCTGGCCGTGCGAGCAGGGCACGTCTCGTCCCGGCAGGTGCGGAGGTCTGTCGTATAGCTACGTCATGATGGGAGCTATGAGCACCGACAGTTGCTACCCCCCGACAATCGTTTCCGTACCGCAGGGGCTTACAGCGATCGATGCGGACGGCAAGGTTCTGCCGATCGTCGCGCTGCGCGTCGACTACAACCCGGCTGCCCCTGCTGGCTACGGCGAGCCCGCGACGAAGATCACCCCGCTTTACCTTGCCGAAGGAGGGTCAATCGGTGCGGTCTTCAACGAAGCGACAATTGGTTTGAGCGAGGCCTGGACGCCTGCCTCTTTCGTCGGCTACATCGAGACAGCACTATCGATGGACGATCCGGGCCCTTTCCGTTGTGGTTGAAAACGCGTGGCGGTGAATGTCATTGTCGCAGTAATCTGGTGGCGTGATCGAGACGGCGTTGTGGCGGTTGATGGTGGATTCACCGGGTCCGGTGCCGGTTGCGCTGGCGGCGTGGGTAATGACCGGTGAGTGGCCAGCCCACCAACGGCGTTGCGACGTCGCAGTGTGCGAGTTGCCGTACTAAGTTGTGGCGCGCCTGTCCTCAGGTGGCTGTTGGCGGGCGGTACAGGTAGGGCGTTCCCGCATCGGGGCACCTCGCTCCGAGGAACTGCACCCGGCATGAACAGCGCCGTAATGCCAGGATCTCGCTATCTACGGTGATGAACTCGACCCCGACACGACGGTGTCGCGTGGTGGGAATGCCCACGTCGCCATCGCCATCGGCGGGCGGGAACACAGAGGGTGGCAAGGGTCGATTCCTCGGATCAGTTCAGCAGTTGCAGGCCGTCGGCCAGGGAGGCGAAGCGGCCGTGTTCTTGGCCGTTGGTGGTGGTTTTTTCGCCGAGCCAGATGCCGATAATTTCGGCGGATCCGGTTGCGGTGGTGAGCCAGACGGGGCCGCCGGAGTCGCCTGGGATGCTGGCCGGCATGCCGGTGGTGAGGTATTGGTTTTTGCCGGCGTATCCGGTGATGGCTCCGCAGTGTTGGCCGCTGGAGACTCCGGTGCGGCAGACTTGCTGGCCTTTTTCGGGTTGGGGGTGACGGTTGGTGGTGGGGGTGTCGCCGATGTAGGCCAGCGGCAGTGATCGGATACCGAAGTCGATCAGGCCGTAGTCGGGGCCGCCCTGGTAGGGCGGTTCGACGATGGCGCGGGTGAAGTCTCCGGTCAATCCGGTGCGGGTGGCGCGGGCGTAGCCCGCGGTCTTGCCTCGGCAGTGTCCGGCGGTGACGGCGTAGGTGTGCAGGTCGCTGCCGGTGTAGACGTAGCCGATGGTGCAGAACATGGTGACATCGGCGGCGGCACTGAGGTATTCGATGCGGTCACCGGGGCTGACCGTGGGTATGTCGGCTCGGGCCGGTGCTGATCCGGCCACGGCGATGACCGCAAGAGCAAGAGACAGGGCGGTCGCGGCGGCACGGGTTCGGCGGGTGATGTGCATGGGTTCCTACCTCGAGGAGTGGGGGCGGTGTGGGCGGAGGTGTCGTTCGGAGCGCAGTTGGGCGCGCGCGCCCAGACCGTCGATCCAGGCGCGGGCGGTGTGGGCGGCCGGGCCGCCGGTGCGGCCTGCGGCCGCGGTGATGGCGGTGGCGACTTGTGCGGTGATGAGGGTGTCGATTCCGGTGTTCATGCGGACTCCTGCAGGCGGGGCTCGGCGGTGGCGCTGCGGCGGTAGTCGGCGGCGGCGCGGGTGCGCAGTGCGGTGACGGTGCGCAGGGCCGTCTCGGCGGTTGCTGAACGTTTGTGGCGCACGATCTTGGTCAGCTGCTGGTGTTGGTGGTGTACGGCGCGCAGTTGGCGGGCGGCTTCGGCCAGCCACCGGCGGTGGGTGTGCGCTTGGGTGACGGTGGCGCGTGCTTCGGCTAGCGCGGTCGCGCATTGGTCGGCGGCCGTGGCGGCGGTGGCGGCCAGGGCCAGGGCGTGCAGTTCGTCGAGGCTGACCACGGTGAGCCCGCCGAAGGGTTCGCCCGGTTGCCACAGGCCGGCGGCGAGGTGATCGGTGATGTCGGATTTGTCGGTCTGCAGCGCTGCGAGCACGATGACAACCTGCGCGGCGCGTCGGCGCAGCCGGGTGTGCAGGTCCAGGGCGCGCCGGTAGCCGGCCAGATCCCGGTCGGCGGCGATGACCACCTTGAGCCCGTCGAAGTGCGCGAGCAGATCGTCGGTGAAGTGGGCGGCTCCTTGGGCGTTGGTGGTGGCCAGACGGCCTGCGCGGGTGAGGGTGTCGGCGTCTTTTTCGCCTTCGGTGATCCAGATCCACTCGTCGGTGGTGGCGGCGGTGCCGATTGCGCTACTGCGGTAGAGCACGGGGGTGAATCCTTCGGGTTTGCGGTACACCCAGCGGCGGCCGTCGCGGTAGCGTTGCTGAAATCGTTTGTGCCGGTTGCCGTTGCATCCGCATTCTTGGCGCAGCACTTGCTGGTGGGGCAGTCCGCGGTCGGTGGTGTAGGTGTAGACGCGCACCGTTGTCCACTGGTGATCGGAAGGGTCGGCGGTTCGGGTGATCCGCGCAGGCAGTGGACCTGAGACGAGCGCGGGCCGCGCTGCGGCGCTGCGACGGTGCCTGGTGGGGTGATTGGTGGGAGCCGGTGCGGGGGCGTCGAACAGCTCGGCCACCCGCAAGCCGAGGGCTGCGGCGAGGTCGGCAATGCTGGCCTGGCAGCTAAAGCAGTGCATCAGGACCGCGCCCCCCTGGTCGCCGCGCCCGGTGGGCCGCCAGGTGACTGACAGCGACGGGCTGTAGTCGGTGTGTAGCGGGCAACTTGCCATGAAGGCATCGGTCCCCCGGGGGCGGATGAGGTGACCGGCAGCCTCGAACGCCTGGTGGACGTGCTCGAATGCATCACGCGGTCGCCAGGTGTGGTGTGCGGAGCTCATCGCGGGACCCCGTTGTCGATGACGGCGTGCACAACGGCGTAGGTGGCGCGAGCGTTGCGGATGGTTTCGTCCAGGAACGCGGCGACGTCGCGGCCGTCACGGCCGTCGATGAAGTCGGCGTCGTAAACGATGTTGCTGCACAACCGATCCAGGGTGTCGGCGGCGCTTTGCAGGGCTTCGATGCCGGCCGCGATGTGGGCCAGCAGTTGAGCGCGGGTTTCACCGATGCGTTCGAGATGGTCAAGTTCACCGATGTCGTGCAGGTCGTGGTCCAGGGCGGCAAAAGTAGGCATGGCAGTCGTCCTTTCGATGGAAGGCGGCCTAGGCGGCCAGCGCTTTGATGCGGTCGGGGCGGAAGCCCCCCCAGTGCGTGTCCTCGGCGACCACCACGGGTGCTTGCAGGTAGCCCAGCGCCATCACATAGTCGCGGGCCTCGGCGTCGGTGGTGATGTCGATTGTCTGGTAGTGCACGCCTGCTTTATCGAGGGCGCGGAATGTGGCGGTGCATTGCACACATGCGGGTTTGGTGTAGACGGTGAGAGTAGACATTGGTAGCCCCTGAAATAAATGCGGGATGGGTTGTTGATAATTCAATATTACTGCGCCAATTAGGCTGGCGCTACATCGGTGAGAAACAAATTTGTTGATCTTTTGTCACGGATTCTCTTTGCGTATCAGACGCCGGAATCACTCCACTTCACCACAGGCTCGATGCAGGTAGTCCAGTTGTTCGACAGCACATTTCGCTTGGGCCGGGTCTCCTGTCTGGGCCAGCGTGCAGCGCGGCAGCGTCGCCCTGATTCTCGCGCGGAGTGACCCGGCGAAGAAATACATTCTCTGACGGATTCCGCGCATCCAGTAACCAAGATTGATTGTCGTAATTTATTCGCTGATGCGTTCCCCTTCCTGAACACTCATTTGATTCCCGTCCGTCTGCGACATCTATTCTTTTTGCCCTTCTGGCAGCACGATCTAGACCGGGTTACGGGCGGCGGAGCGCAAGGCCCGGGCGTGAAAGTTTTTCCAGGGAGCCCGTTGTGTGGGCGAGCGGCTCGGGGAAAAGTTCGCGAGCCCGCCAGGGCCCGGAGCAACGCGCAGGCCGGTGCCTTGCGTGCAGCCGATCCGGCCGGTCACGATCGACAAGCCAGAAGGCAACATGCAGTGTGCTTGTTGCACAACGGGGTTGGGCCGGTCAGATGGGAGTGGGGGCCAGCGCCGAAGCCCTGACCCCCACCAGCCGCCGAAGTTACTGCTTCCCGGCGTCGGACAGATACTCGCTGTAGACGGTCTCGGCATCGGTTGTGCCGGTGATGATTTCCTCGACCGCTGCCAGCGGATAGTCGTTAGAGGCCAGCCACCGCAGGTAGACCGCGCTGCCGACACGAGCGCCGTAGCCGTGTGCGGCGCCGCGCCAGGCGTCCTTGGGGGTCGCTGATTCCAGCGCTCCCAACACCAGAGCCAACGTGATCACCTGAGCACGATTGTCACCGCCTGCACCGAGCTCGCTGGCCTGCTTGGCCACGGCGGCGCGCTCGATGCCGAGCAGCTCGGCGGTCGTCTCCACCGCGTTGTGATGAGTCAGCAGGTACGGGTCGCCCGCCAGGCAGGTGGCGACGAAGATCGCCGCACCCTTGGGTGGGGTCTTGCGCGCCAATAGCTTGGTCAGGAAATCGCGGCGCACGCCCATCGCGGCATCACCGAGCTTGTTCAGCGCCAACACCTTGCGGCGTTCCCGCTTGTCGGCCTCGGCCCGCTCGGCTTCGGCCCGCTCACGTTGGGCCTGCAACCCTTCGGCGTCGAGATCGACGGTGGACTCACCGGTGCCGGTGTCCTCGGCCAGCCCGGCGCGGCGGACGAACCACGGCTCCGGCGTCAGACCAGCGGCGCGGAAGTCCAGGCAGAAGTACTGCAGGACGTATCCGGTCGCATCGGTGACGGTGTCGGCGTGGCGCAATCCCTCGGCGGGGGTGGCCTCGGGCTGGTCCTGGGTGTCCCAATCCACGTCGTCCTCATCGACGGCCTCGCCGGTCTCGGCATCAACCACGATCTCGGTTTCGTACAGCAGCACCGCCCACTGGGCCGGGTCAGTCACCGCCTGCTCGTCGGCCTCGGCACCGTCTGCGGTGCGCAGGTGATGCAAGGCGATGCAGCCAGGATCTGAGGCCTCCGGGCGCTGCTGTAGCCAGGTGAACCCCCGCTCCACGTAGGCTTGGGCGGCGTGGGCTTCGGCCTCGGCGGTGGCGCGTTCCTGGCGCAGTTGGGCCACGACGTGCTCAAAACTGCGCGTGCCCGCCACCTGCATCAGCCGGTTGATCGCACCGGGCAAGTCCTCGAACTCGGTGAGCGCCGCCGCCTCGCTCAAGCTCAGCTGCCCCTCGGCCAACCCCTGCATCGCCGCCTGCGACTTCGCCGCCGCCGCCGCTGCCTTCACGGTGTCCTTGCCTACTGACAACTTCTTGGCAACCCTGGTGATCGACACCCCGGCGTCGATCATCTGCTGGATGCCACGGGTGCGCTGCAGCTCGGTGAGCTGCGCGCGCTGGTCGTTCTCCACGATCTGCTCCGACACCCGTTCCACGAGTTGGGCTTTGTCGTCCTCACCGGCGGTTGCGGTACGGACATAGACCGGCACGCTCGCCAGTCCGGCTTCGCGTGCTGCCAGAGTGCGGCGCTGCCCGGAACGCACCCGCAGCTGGCCGTCGCGATCGCGCACGGCGGCAATCGGCGTGAGCACGCCATGCTCTTTGATGCTAGCCACGAACTGCGCGCCGAGGGTGGCCTCGTCGCGGACGTTGGAGTCCAGGACCAGGCTGTGCGGGTCGATGTGCTCGATGACACCCAGCGCGGGGTGCTCACCGGAGTTCTGCTCGGCCTCGGTGGTGATGGTGTCGGTCATGGGTGGAACCTTTCTCGGTTGACAGCGCCCCTTGCGGGCCGCCCGCTTTTTTTGCCTTCTGGCAGCCAAGATTTGGGCCGGCACCAGGGCCGCGAGAGTGCAAGGTCCGGGCGCAAAGTGTCGAAGGTGCGAGCCTGCGAGCAGCGCGAGAGACTTTGCGAGCCTTGTGCCCGTAGCGCAGCGCAGGCCGTGGCCTTGCGCGAAGCGAAGCGCCGGCCATAATCGAAGGCCAGAAGGCAAAAACGTCACCGTCACCGCATTCGCGCGCACGGTCCACGCTGTGCTTTGCGAATGGAAAACCTTGACGCGGCTTACGTGCAGGCGTCGACGATCAGCGTGGCAACGGGTCGAGCAGGTCACGCAGGCGCGCCGTGTCGATATAGACCCGGCGCGGCCCGACCCGGCGAAACGGCAGCTCATCGCGGGCGATCAACCGATACACAGTGTGAGGACTGATTCCCAACAACGGTGCCGCATCGGCAACCGGAAGCAGCGGCGGCAGCGCCTCCCACCGGCGCTCCGCGGCGACACCGCAGGCCCGCGCCCGCCGGGAAGGAACGCCGCGGGCTGACCGAGCCGCTGTGGCCGGACCTCGAAGGCGTTGCGCAGGGGCGCAATTGAGGTGATATCGACTGGGCAGGCGAGCCCCGTCAGCGTCGAATTGCGATCGCCGGCTCAGCAACCCCCGCTCCTCTAAATCGTTGAGAGCACGCAACACCGTGCTCCGCGCGGCCCCAGACTGATCGACCAGGGCGCGAAGGGAGATACACGCAGTGCGGTCGTCCTTCGCTGCGTCGGCTAACACCACGAGAATCATTCGTGCCAAGGGAGATCCGACCGCAGCGCTACGCGCCCAGGCGTGGACATCGGAAGCGGGCTGCTGTCGCATACTTTCGTGGATAAGCCCTTGTGATGGTTTACTGCGACGCCCGGGGCTCACCAATTCTCCTGAAGGCCAGTTTGTCCACACGTCTACGAATTGCCTTGCGAAGGCGGCTAGTTCGTAGGCTGCGCCAGTTTCGGCGTCGGCGTCGCCTGATGGCGCCGCGACGGCGAACCGTCTTTGCGCCACATCGAACGCCGTGATATAGCGGTCGAGAGTTGCTAACGTCGCCTCGGTCACCTCGTCTGACCGCTGCCGGTGTCGCAGCTCGATAGCTTCTGATTTGGGGTGCTGCGCCGCGTCGACGGCAGCGTTGAAATCAGCCTCCGTGGGATCGCCGAGGAAACGCCAGAAGACGTCGCGGCAGTCGCCGCCGCGGCGGAGGCGCTCCACGATGCCCAGCCGGTCAAGGGCGCATAGTTGCGGATAGATTCGGTAGCCGGTCTCGTCGTATCGGTGCGCGCCGAGGAGCTCGCACACGCGACGCGTCGATATCGGCAACGGGCTCTCCGCGCGGAGCGCGGCCAGTATCTGGTCACGCAGCGCAACGGTCCGGGCTGATGGGCTACCCATCACCGATCCGATCAGTTCGCATACTTGCGAGGCTAAGCCCCGCCAATGGCCCAGCGCGACGGCCGCGGCTCACCAATTTTCTGACAGTGCCGATGGCTAGCATGAGCCGAATGCGCCTTCGGCAGACTCATCGCGGCTGGGAAGAAGTGGGGCCCTCGCACTGCCCGGCGTGCGGCGCCGGCTTAGGTGCCCACCAGGTACTTGTAGGCACCTCGCACTGCGCATGTGGATCGCTTCACCGTTCACACAGCTGCGTGGAACGAGCGGAATTGCATCCACCGCAACATAATTGCGCGAATCGAGGTCAGCATAATGCTTGGTGAGTTGCGCTCC
>NZ_JBVAXK010000011.1:0-80676 GCF_055419285.1 Mycobacterium sp. IDUB_28
ACCTTCAATCACTCGGCTACGACACGCCGGTACCGCTGATCAGGTCCGACTCGTACACCACTCTGCTGGACGCAACCATCTTCGCTGCTAAAGCACGTAACCCCGGACCCAATCGACCCAGCGAGTCAAGCTCTAGCTGCAAGACATCCCGCGACGGCAAATCCCTGAACCCCCTGGCAATACACCCGCGTCCAGCCACGATATCAACACGCGTGTTCGTGGGTCAGTTCTTCGAACCGCGGGGCCGGCCACGACCGCGCGAGCGGACCTGATAACGCCGCGCTCAGCCAGCACCTGCAAGCGGCGAAACGCGAACTCACGCCCACGCCCGGACTCCGGTACCACCACCCCCGCCCATAAGCCCTGCGCACCGATCGCGTCCGCGGCCTGCGCAGCGCACAGCTACCGCCGCGGGCATCGCCCACACAGGGCTACCGCTTCGGTATCAGGCTGTCGATCATGCGAGCAATTGCACGCCTGATGGCAGAACGCTGAGACGCCCGGCGGCATCACGCCAGCCGCGCTATCAAGGACCACGACCCGATGTTGGCTAATTGCGGCCACCTCGCAGCATTCCTATATGCAGCTAGCTGCGACCCAATTGATGAAGGATGAGGCGTCGATGTTCGCGTCGTGGCCCTCGTCCCAATAGATGACGTGATTGACGTCGTCGCCGAAACCGGCGGCACTAGCGGCAAGGTTGCTCGATACAGTCAGCGCGGTGTCGGAATCCTTGGATCCCAGACGAATCCACCAGTGCTTGGCACGATTTGGATTATTCTCCGCGAGGAAGATCATCGGGTTCATCAAGTCCCGCAACGTAGGTATGTCGGGATCGAGCATGCCTGCGTCGGAGTGTGCATTGCTGAAATCGGTAAAGTGACGCGCCTTGGTGGTGCCGGCACCGAATAGATTGTTCTCCGCCGCAGACAGATCAAAGGCGTCGAACGCGGGGAGACTCTTCTTGCGGCTGCCGACGTGGGTGAGATAGTCCTGCCAGGAAAAGGCGGCCGCGCTGTTCTCCCACCGGATGGTGGGGTGCTGTTCGAGATAGGTGCGGCGGTCCGGCTCCGACAGTGCCGCAAGGTAGCGCGTCGCCGATGGTCGCAGGTAGATATTCAACAGATAGTCGGCGTAGTTGTTCGCGCCGATCGGGCCGAAGTTGTTCAGTCCGTTGAGCTTCAATGAGGCTTGATATTCGGCGAATGAGTTTTGCAGGTTGCGTGACAGAGCCTGATCGACCAGCCCGCTACTCGTAGGGTTGGTGCCCCAGTTCCATTCGTAAGCTGCGTCGGCATGTCCAAGGTCGGTGATCGGGCACCAGGCACCGCTGGCGAAAACGGCATCGCTGGCGTCGGCGGCGCCGAGGTCGCTTAGATAGCTTCCGAATCGGGGATCGTCTCCGGATGCGCCCAGCAGCGCCGAGAGCGACCCGCCGGCGCTCGTACCGGTGGAAACGATGCGGTCGGTGTTGCCTGGGACCCGCCCTTTGTTGGCATGGAGGTAACGGATGGCCGCCTTAAGGTCCACGATGGCCGCCGGCGCGGTCCCGTAGTAGGTACCACTGGCGTTAACGAGACTCCTTCCCCGACAGCCCGGTTCTACGGACACATAGCCTGCCGCCAACGCCAGTTGCGCGAGATTGACCATCTCGCCCCTCGGGTCAAGCATGGCGTTGCCGCCCGAGGCGACTTCGCCGCTTGGTGACGAAGGGCTGCCGGGTTTGGGGTTGACATCTATTCGCATGGCCGCTTGCCCGACGCCGGCTGCGCCTTTGACAGATGCCGGCATGTAGCCGCCGACACCGTTGGCGAACACGATGGGAGCGGTGCTGGCGTCGACCGTCTTTCCATCGATGGCGGTCGGCACGCTGATCACCAAGCTCTGATAGTCAGTGTCGACAGGCTTTCTGACGTAGTTGATGGGGCCGTAGTAGCGGTAGTTCACGACCTTGTCTCCGCTGTCGGTAGAGACGGTGACGGTCTTCTCGACGTAGGCGTTGGGGTCGAATTCCAAAGCACCAAGCGTGGCCGACACTGGCCTAGTGGCCGTGCATCCCGCCAGTCCCGCGGCCGTAAAAGCTATGCCGCTGAGGAAGTTTCGGCGGTGGAAGGTCATCAGCACTCCTTCAAGTTCGTCTAGTCAGGTGCCGTTGCTTCGCCAGCAGCCACGTTTAGGTTGCGCAGGCCGTCGATTTGGCGACGCCAACGGTCGACCGTGCCGGCGGGGTCGTGCAGGGTGTAGCGCACTCCGTCGACCACGTCGGCATATGGGGAGCGGTGTGCGCGCGCCTGGATCATCGATCCGGTGAACGTCGCCAGGGGCGGCTCGTCGAGCGGCGGTCCTTCGGTGACCTGAAAGCGAAGCTCGTTGTTCGCGCCGTCCGAGGCGAGCATGAGCACGATCCGGCCGTCGCGGCGCAAGTTGTCCGCCATAGACGCATGGGGGTGTACAGCCAGCCGGATATCGCCCTCGGCGGAAAGGAGAATCTCGCCGGCACTGAGTTGAGCAGGATGCGGCCACCCGTCCGAGTCGGCGGTAATGGCACCGATAGCCGTGCCGGTTTTGGTTTCCAGATCGGCACCATCGAGGAACGCGACGACACTTGCGGGCGGTTTGGTACCCGTCGCCGGGGGCTCATGCAAGTTCGTTGAATCGTTCATGTCGGTTCCATCTCCTGTTCGTCTGATGCTTGGTCAGATGGCGGGTTGCCCGTTCACCGAGGCCGTGCCCGCCTGGTGGGAGAGGTGCGGCGACGCCTCGCGTCGATCCGACACAGTTGCGACATCGATGGTGCCCACCGACTGCTCGTCGGCGTCGTGCGGAGCTTGGCGGTTTCTGACGGTGTGGCGCAGATCGTCGTCCCAGCGTGGGAAAAGGTCGGTGTGGATGCCGAACTGGTCTAAGGCGCGACCGACGGAGTGGTCAACGATCTCCTCGATGGTGGTGGGCCGGAAGTAAAACGCAGGTACTGGCGGGAAAATCGTGCCGCCGGCCTCGGTGACGGAAGCCATGTTGCGTAGGTGAATGAGGTTGAACGGCGCTTCTCGCACCATGAGCACCAGCGGGCGGCGCTCCTTGAGAATGACGTCTGCGGCCCGCGAGAGCAGCGATGAGCTCACACCGCTGGCTATTTCGGCGACGGTACGCATCGATGCCGGTGCAATCAGCATGCCGCGGGTGAGGAAGGAACCCGAGGCCATGGGAGCACCCACATCGTTGACGTTGTAGACGTGATCGGCGCGGGCGTCGAGGTCGTGGCGGCTGAGATCGGTTTCATACGCGCGGGTCAGTCCTGCTGCTCGACTCACCACCAGATGCGTTTCCACGCCAATACTGCGCAGGATGTCCAGCGCGCGTACGCCGTAGACGATGCCGGTGGCGCCGGTAATGCCGACGATGAGTCGGTCGGGTGGGTGACGCTGGCTCATCAGGGATACTCCAAGCCGAGGTCCGGGGCGAAGGGGCGAGGATCGACATCGCGGAAGTGCGCGCGCTCGAACTGGGCCTTGAGATGAAACGGTGCGGTCGCGTCGAAGATGGTCTTGGACGTGGTGCCCTTGGCCGGCAGCGTCGGGTCATATTCGGGTTGCTGGCTGGGGTCCAACACATGGCCGGCGACAGCAGGAATGGTAATGATGTCACGGTTGCCTTGCATGCGCGTCTGCATCGCCCACAAGACGTCGTCGGTGTCGAAGATGTCGACGTCGGCGTCGACAAGGATCACGTTTTTCAACTCGGAGTAGACCCCGAACGCGAGCAGGGCGGCTTGGCGGGCGCGACCGTCGTCGAAGGCAGAACCTTTGTTGCACTTGAGAATTGCTAGGAACTTCCCGCCGCCGGCGCTATGTGCATATACGTCGGTGACGAATCCGGGCATAGCGTTGTCTAAGGCGTGATAAATGCTGGCCTCCGTGGGGATCCCGGCCAAACTGACGTGCTCCTCACCGGGCCCGACCAGAGTCTGCAGGATCGGCTCGATGCGGGTAGTCACCCCGGTCACTTTGATCACCGGCAATGATGGGTTGGCGGGTCCGTCGTAGCCTGGGAACTCCGGCATGGCGTGACCGGTGTGTGTGTTCTGATCTTCGGCTTGACGTTCACCGGGCAGGATGTAGCCCTCGATGACGACTTCAGCGGCGGCAATGGCTTTCTCGTTCACGGTGACACCGCGCACCAATTCGACCGGCCTGCCCCGCAGACCCCCGGCGATCGCCAATTCGTTGTAGCCCAAAGGCGTTGTGGGAGCTTCGAATTCGGCGCCGAGGGGGATGGCCGGGTCCAAACCCATGTTTACGGTGATCTCGAACCTACGGCCCGCAGCTTCCGCGCGTTGGCGGAAGGCATCGATGTGTCTGCCCGGAGCAAAGAAGATCGTCATTTCGTCGCGGCTCTGCACGCACAGGCGGTGAATGGTGACGTCGGTGCCGAGTTCGGGATCGCTGCCTAATACCAGGCCCAAACAGAAGTAGGGACCGGCGTCCTGGTCAGTGTTGGTCGGCGCTGGTAGCAGAGTCCGAAGATCGAAGTCGGCATCGTCGGCGCGGTGGATCACTTCCTGACAGGGCGCCGTCTTACCGGTGAACTCGACTGGGCCTTGGGCGTCCTGGTATGCGCGGGCCATGCGGTGGGTGAGCCGGTCCGGTGGCGACTCGAGCAGGAAGCCAACCCTTTTACGGCTGGCCATCAAGCCCACCAGGACGCGCCATCCCGGGAATCCTGTGACGGTATTGAACATCATCGCCGGGCCAATGCGGGTAGGTCGTTCCACCGTCCCGCCGGCCCCGATACGCCGATACACGCCGGCCAATTCCCCGATCGGGTCGACGGGATGGTCGGTTTGAATGAATTGACCCGAATGCCTAGTGAGTCTGTCGAGTGCCGATCGAAGGTCGACGATCGGTTCGTCGCATGCGTTTTCGGTCATGAAATGCTTCCGTCCGAACAATCGGTCGCCGGGGTTCGGGTGTGATAATCGGTCGCCGGGGTTCGGGTGTGCATCGGCGAGGCGGATGTCCACGTGATGCTGAGTTCATCGCGTTCACCGAAACGGATGAGGTGCCTGGCGACGACGTCCTGCAAGCGTGGCAGTTCCTCGGCTGGCGCGGTCACGGTCACCCGCAACGCTTCGCCGCTGACAGTCAAGTCCGCTTTGCCTACGCCCAGGTCTATCCACCCATTGCGGTAGTGCTCTGACCACTCGCCGCCGTTGCGCCGGCCAAGGTGGGACACCAATTGTTTGCCGTAGCGTTCGGCTCGATCAGTGACCACCATGCCCAACGTCGAAGTGTGGACGTCGCCTGTTGTCAACTGCTCCCCTCTCTGATGATCGCCAAAGGTTAGGTGCGGTGTCCTGGACGCCTTTTCCTCCGAGCCCTTGACCGTTGTGACGTGGGTACCCGAATGCTGGCGGTTCATAGGGTCACCGCCCGGGAGTCGAAGTAGCCGTGCATCACCGGATTCGCAGCACGCTGTTGCGTCCCACCCGCTGTCTCGTCTTCGGTCCCCGGAGCGTGGTCGTAGTGACGCTGATAGGTCGCCACTGCCTCGACTCGCTCAACTTCGGCAACGTTCTGCGCTTCGTCAGCGACATAGGCAGCGCCGCACACCGTCATTAGCGTCACACCGCCGGTCCACGCCACCCAACTCGCTGCGTCACCGGCATAACGTGCGATCCACGGGGAGATAAACAGCATCAGTTCCACTACCGATAGAGACCAGTGGTCGCGGGTCGCATCACGGGCGACCAGTGACCAAACCCCATACATGATGGCCATTGCGCCTAACCCCAGCGTTAGGCCGCTCCCAGCTGCGCTCGATTCAGCCCAAGTGGGTGTGAGCGAAATGGCCACGCCGATACCGATCGTGATCCAACCCACCGCTGTCTTGCTAAAGATAGCCATTGCGATTCCTTCGTTCGTCTTCATATACAACGCTACGCGTAGCGTATCGGATCCGCAAGGTGTGCCGGACCGTCGAAAGATCCGCATCTCACCCGGCAGATCACGTAGAGGGGCCTACGTTCATAGATTCAAGCGTGTGAGACATGCACGCCCCCGATAGCCGACACTCGCAGACCGCCACGGCGGCGCTCCGCGAGGCGCGTGTTGTCGGGCGAGAATTAGTCAGCAGCCCGAGCCACCGCCGGTTCGATCGTCCGCAGTACCCGGTCGGCCCAACCGGGTTCGACCGACCCGCTGCGCGCGCGCTCGGACATATAGGCCCCCACGATGCAGTCGACCAAGGTATCGGGATCAATACCCTCGCGGGTCTGGCCCGCGGCCATTTGTACGCGAATTGCGTCAGTCAGCGCGCGGCGGTGACGGTCCACCACGGCTCTGATCACGGCGGTGATGGCGAGACCCGAATCGGTCAGGAGGGCAGCTAGCCCACCGACACCAATACCATCTGCCACAGCGTGATGACTTTGAGCTATGACCCACTCGAGGACGACCGACAAACCGGCCCCCTCAGGGGGCGGGGATGGTTCTGCGACCGATGTAAGAGCCGCCATTAAGAGTTCTTGGCTATTTCGGTAGCGACGGTAGATCGTCGTTTTGGCCACCCCGGAGAGATGAGCGACGGCCTCGATAGTCACGGCTTGGGGTCCGCTTGTTCGAAGCAGCTTCAAAGCCGCGGACCTGATTGATTCCTCACTCGCAATCCGTGGAATCGCCTACCTCCTGCACTCGGCAACAACAATACGCTACCCGTAGCGTTGCAAGTACTCCGGCGCGCACTTGGCGCCCGCTCAGTGCCAGCGTTGGGCTCCTTCTCAAGACGTACGCCCACGTGACGGGCAACGACGACCGCGACGCAGCCGAACGTTCAGCCCGGCTGCAGATCGCTTGAAAGCCGCCCCACTGCCCCCGGTGGGCAGAACCGAGTTGTGGACAGCGCGGACACATTCATTAGCAGCCCAATGTTCCCAAAAAGTGTTCCCAACAGGCATGAAAATGGCCCCCAGGCTTGCGCCTGAGGGCCATTCACGTTGGTAGCGGGGACAGGATTCGAACCTGCGACCTCTGGGTTATGAGCCCAGCGAGCTACCGAGCTGCTCCACCCCGCGTCGGTAAACGCAAGGTTACCCAACGTCGGGAAGCCCACCAAATCGCCTGGCAGACTCGGCGAACCCTAGGCTCCGGTGAAGTTCGGCGGGCGTTTCTCCAGGAAGGCGCGCGGGCCCTCCTTGGCGTCGTGCGAGCCCATCACCTCCATCCCCAACTCCAATTCCCGGGGAAACGCGTCGGCTTCGGCCTTGGTCAGGTTCTCGACCACCGACGCCTTGATGTTGCGCACCGCCAGAGGGCCGTTGGCGGCCAACCTCTCGGCCAGTTCGCGGGCCCGCACCAGCGCACCGCCGCTCGGGGTCACGTGCCCGACCAACCCCACTTCATAAGCCCGTCGACCGGTGATCGGGTCGCCGACGATCAGCATGTCCATGGCGACCGTGTACGGGATCTGACGCGGCAGCCGCACCGTCGACGCGCTCATCGGGAACAGTCCGCGCTGCACCTCACTGACCGCGAGCTGCGCGTCCTCGGCAGCGACCCGAATGTCGAACGCCTGCAGGATCTCCATGCCGCCCGCGTAGCAGTAGCCTTCCACCGCGGCGACAATGGGCTTCTTGACGTAGTGGTCCTTCAGGAAACCCTTGTAGATCAACGAAAAGTCCTGCCGCACACGCTCTTCGTACTCATTCTGAGCAGGTTCACCGGACAGCAGCGCACCGACTAAACGGTCGAGATCGGCACCGGCAGAGAAGTTTCCGCCCGCCCCCGTCATGATGGCGACTCTGAGTTCCGGGTCGCTGTCGAGCAGATCCCAGGCATCGGCCAAGCGACACAACATCTCCGGGTTGAAGGCGTTGCGCTTCTCGGGACGGTTGAGAGTGAGCGTCAATACGTGGCCGTCACGTTCGACGAGGACCGCAGGTTCGGGCATGGTCGCCTTCTTCTTACTGAGTGTTACGTGTCGCGCCGAGTGTATGGCCGACGCGAAGGATGCTTGAGACCGCGGCGAGCGTCCCCATAATGCCGCAGAAAGTGGCCGTTCAGCGCACATATGAGGGCGCTCGCGGCGGGCACGACGCTCGCGGAGCGGAGCGGAGCGGAGCGGAGCGAGGCGGAGCGGAGCGGAGCGGGGCGGAGCTGGGCGGCGGCGGCGAGCAGGGCGGGGCACGACGCCCGCGGAGCGGTGCGGGCGGGTCGGACGACCCGCCTCCCTACTTCGTGCTGTTGAACTTGGTGATGGCTTCGTCGAGCCGCTGCAGCGCCGACCCGTACGCAGCGAAGTCACCCTTCTTCTGCGCATCCCGGGCCGCTCCGATCGCAGCCTGAATCTCTTGCAGCACAGCGGCTTTGGCCGGAGACAAGGTGCTCGCACCATCGGGGGGTGACGGGATCGCGGCCGTCGGCGGCGGCGCGCCCGGTCCGGACGCCGGCGGTGGCGTGCCTGGCGAGTTGGCCGGCAAGCCCGCATCGGTGGGCTGAATTCCGGTCGCCGCGGCACCCGCACCCGGCCCGAACAACCCGGTGAGCGCGTCGCCGACCGTCGGCCCGTAACCGATCTTGTCGTTGTACATCATCGCCACCCGGATCAACCGCGGATACGACGACGCGGCGTCGCTGGCCCCCGGCGATGCATAGACCGGTTCGACGTAGAGCAGACCGTTCTCCCCCACCGGCAACGTGAGCAGATTGCCCCACTTGATGCGGTTCTGGTTGTCGCGCCCGATCACCCCGAGGTCCTGGGACACCGCCGGGTCGGTGGTGATGGCGTTGTTGGCCAGCTTCGGTCCGTTGACGTTGCCCGGAATCGTGAGCACCGTGAGCTTGCCGTACGTCGCGGGGTCCGAACTGGCGCTGATGTAGGCGGCCAGGAAGTCCTGTTTGAACCTGTTCATTGCGCTGGTCAACTGATATGACGGCGAATTGTCGTTCTTGGCAAGGTTTTTGGCGACGATGTAGTACGGCGGCTGATAGCTGCTGGCGGTCGGGTTGGGGTCCAGTGGCACGTCCCAGAAGTCCGAGGTGGAGAAGAACGTCACCGGGTCGTTGACGTGATACTTGGCCAGCAGCATGCGTTGCACCTTGAACAGGTCCTCGGGGTACCGCAGATGATCGGCCAGTTCGGCGGAGATCTCACTCTTGGCCTTCACGGTGCCCGGGAACACCCGCATCCAAGCCTTGAGCACCGGATCGTTCTCGTCCTGCTGGTAAAGCGAGACGGTTCCGTCGTAGGCGTCCACGGTTGCCTTGACGGAATTACGGATGTAGGAGACCCGCTTGTCGGGGGCCAGCCGGTTGAACGCCACCTCGGCCGAGTCCGCCGTCGCCGACGACAACGACGTGAGTTCGGAGTACGGATAGTTGTCCAGGGTGGTGTATCCGTCGATGATCCACACCAGCCGTTTGTTGACGATGGCCGGGTAGACCGCGCTGTCGGTGGTCAGCCACGGCGCCACCGCCTCCACCCGCTGCGCCGGGTCGCGGTTGAACAGGATCCGGCTGTTCGAGCCGATCACGTTGGAGAACAGGAAGTTTCGCTCGGCGAACTTCGCCGCGAACACCGACCGGGTCAGCCAGCTGCCGATCGGCACCCCACCACCGCCGGTGTAGGTGTAGTTCTTGGTTTCGTTGCTGGTCTCGTAGTCGTACTCGCGGTCCGCCCCGGTCTTACCGACGATCGCGTAGTCGGCGGTCGCGCTGGCGATGACCGGTCCGAAGTAGACCCGGGGCTGGTCCAGCGGGGCCGGACCGTCGGACACGATGCTGCCGTTGGCGCCGACGACGTTGACCAGGAACTGCGGGTAGCCGCCGTTCTGGTTCGGGTCGTTGGCGATGCCGCGCACGGTGTTGGCCGGTGACGCGATGAACCCGTTGCCGTGGGTGTACACCGTATGCCGGTTGATCCAGTCGCGCTGGTTGTCGATCAACCGGTCCGGGTTCAGTTCGCGGGCGGCGACGACGAAGTCGCGCAGCGCACCGGTGCGGTCCTTGTAGCGGTCGATGGACAGCTGCTCGGGGAAGAAGTAGAAGTTCTTGCCGCGTTGGAACTGGGTGAACGCCGGGCTGACGATCGTGGGATCGAGCAACCGGATGTTGGAGGTGGTGGCGCGGTCGGCCGCGACCTGTTGCGCGGTCGCCTGACTGTCGCCGGTGTAGTTGCGGTAAGTCACCACATCTGACGTGAGACCGTACGCCTGCCGGGTCGCCGTGATACTTCGGCTGATGTATTCGCTTTCCTTCTGCGCGGCATTGGGTTTGACGCTGATCTGCTCGACGATCAGCGGCCACCCGGCACCCACGATGAGCGAGGACAGCAACAGCAGCACCAAGCCGATGGCCGGAATCCGCAAGTCGCGCAGCGTAATCGCGGAGAACACCGCGGCCGCACAGATCAGCGCGATCGCCATCAGGATTAGTTTCGCCGGCAGTACGGCGTTGATATCGGTGTAACCGGCGCCGGTGAACGGCTTGCCGCCGCGGGTGTGCGACAGCAGCTCGTACCGGTCCAGCCAGTAGGCCACCGCTTTGAGCACGACCAGGACACCGACCAGGGTGACCAACTGGATCCGTGCCGAGCGGCTCAGCACCCCCGCGCGCCCCGACAGCCGGATGCCGCCGAACAGGTAATGCGCGACCACATTGGCCAGCAGCGCCAGGAAGACCGCGACGAACAGGTAGCTGAGTACCAACCGGTAGAACGGCAGCTCGAATGCGTAGAACCCGAGGTCCTTGCCGAACTGCGGATCGGTGATGCCGAAGTCGCCGCCGTGCAGAAACAGCTGCACCCGCACCCAGTAACTCTGCGCCACCATGCCGGCCAGCACGCCGAACGACGCCGGAACACCGATGCCCACCGACCGCAGCCGGCTCATCACCACCGCGCGGTACCGCGCCACCGGGTCGTTTTCGTTGCTCGGGACGAACACCGGGCGGGTGCGGTAAGCCGTCGCCAGACCGGCGAACACGATGCCGCCGACCAGCAGCCCGGCCACCAAAAACACCACGATGCGCGTGACCAGCACGGTGGTGAACACCGATCGGAAGCCGAGTTCGCCGAACCACAGCCAGTCCACGTAGGCGTCGATCAGGCGCGGGCCGGCCAGCAGCAACACGATCACCGCGAGTGCGATCAGGATCAGAATCCGGCTACGCCGAGTCAGCTTCGGCATCCTTGCGGCGGGCCGCATTCCCACTGGCTACGCTCCCTGCTCTAGTTTCCCGACGGTCACAACTGTACGCATCGCGCCGACCGGCCCGGCCTGCCCGCGGGGCTAGCAACTCGGGGTGGCCGCCCCCGCCTTCATCGCGCGCAGCGCGTCGACTGCCGAGCTCAGCGTTTCGACCTTCACCAGCCGCAACCCGGACGGGATCTCGGAGACCGCTTCGACGCAATTCTTCGCCGGCACCAGGAAGACGGTGGCGCCGGCCGCGCGGGCGGCCGCCATCTTGTGCGTGATGCCCCCGATCGGCCCGACCTTGCCGTCGACGCTGATGGTTCCCGTGCCCGCCACGAACGTCGAACCGGCCAGGTCGTCGGTGGTGAGTTTGTCGACGACAGCCAGGCTGAACATCAGCCCGGCCGACGGGCCGCCGATATTGGCCAGGTTGAAGTTCACGCTGAACGACGCCCACGGCGCGTCCACCACGCCGACCCCCATGAACCCGTAGTCGCGGTCCTTGTTGCTGCCTAGGGTGATCTCCGCGACGCCGGGTGGCTCGTTCTTGCGCCGGAAGTCGATGGTGACCACCTGGCCCGGCTTGGTGTTCTTCAACAGCGCCGTGAACTGCTCGACCGTGGCCACCGGCGTGCGGTCGACGGCATCGAGGGCGTCGCCCGGCTTGAGCTTGCCCGCGGACGGCCCGTCCCCGGTGACCGTGGCCACCGTCACCGCCTCGGGGTACTTCAGATACCCCAGGGCGGCGTACTCGGCGCTGTCCTCGGAGTTCTTGAAGTCGGCGTTGTTGGCTTTGTCGACCTCGTCGCGCGACTTTCCCGGCGGGTAGACCAGATCGCGCGGAACCAGCTGTTCCTGACCCGAGATCCACAGCGTGATGGCTTCACCCAGGGTCAGGTCGTCGCGCTGGGACACCGTCGTCATGTTGAGGTGACCGGTCGTGGGGTGGGTCTGGGTCCCCTCGATCTGGACCACCTGCTTGCCGTCGACCTCCCCCAGGGTGTCGAAGGTGGGTCCCGGGCCCAGTGACACAAACGGAACCGTCACCACCGCCAGCAGCACGCCGAACACCACAATCGGCACCAGCGCGACCATCAACGTCAAAATCCGCCTGTTCACGCAGAACACACTAATCGGCGCCGTCCACGACCGATTCAGCTGCGAGCGTGACGGCGCACCGCGCTTTCTGTTTCCCCGGTGGGTACCGTTGGCCCCATGGCTGACCTGCCCTTCGGCTTCTCCTCGGGAGACGACCCCGAGCACGAGAAGCGCGGGAAGAACGATCCCAACTCCGGATCGGGCGCGAACCCGTTCGGTTTGGGCGGCGACTTCGACATGGCCAACCTCGGCCAGCTGTTCACCCGGCTGGGTGAGATGTTCGGCGGTGTCGGCAGCGCGATGGCGTCGGGGGCATCGGGAAAGGACAGCGGCCCGGTCAACTACGACCTGGCCCGCCAGGTGGCGTCCGGTTCGCTCGGGTTCGTCGCTCCCATTCCGGCCACCACCAATTCGGCGATCTCCGACGCGGTGCACCTGGCCGAGACGTGGCTGAACGGCGCCACGGCACTGCCGGCCGGCACCACCAGGGCCACGGGCTGGAGCCCCACCGATTGGGTCGACAACACCCTGCACACCTGGAAACGGCTGTGCGACCCGATGGCGCAACAGATTTCGTCGGTGTGGGTGTCCTCGCTGCCGGAGGAAGCCAAGGGTATGGCGGGGCCACTGCTGCAGGTCATGTCGCAGATGGGCGGCATCGCATTCGGCTCTCAGCTCGGCCAAGCCCTGGGCCGGCTGTCCAAGGAAGTGCTGACCTCCACCGACATCGGTCTACCGTTAGGGCCCAAAGGAATTGCCGCGATCATGCCCGACGCGGTGGAGGCCTTCGCCGCCGGGCTCGAGCAGCCGCGCAGCGAGATCATGACGTTTCTGGCCGCCCGCGAGGCCGCCCATCACCGGTTGTTCAGTCACGTGCCCTGGTTGTCCAGCCAGCTGCTCGGCGCCGTCGAGGCCTACGCCCAGGGCATGCAGATCGACATGAGCGGAATCGAGGAGCTGGCCCGCGACTTCAACCCGGCGTCGCTGGCCGACCCGGCCGCCATGGAACAGCTGTTAAGCCAGGGGGTGTTCGAGCCCAAGGCCACCCCGGCGCAGACTCAGGCGCTGGAACGGCTGGAGACGCTGCTCGCGTTGATCGAGGGATGGGTGCAGACGGTGGTGACCGCCGCCGTCGGTGACCGCCTGCCCGGCGAAGCTGCGCTGAGCGAGACGTTGCGCCGACGCCGGGCCAGCAGCGGACCCGCCGAACAGACGTTCGCCACGCTGGTCGGGCTGGAACTGCGCCCGCGCAAACTGCGCGAGGCCGGGGCGTTGTGGGAGCGCCTGACGCAGGCTGCGGGCATGGATGTGCGCGACGCGGTCTGGCAACACCCTGACCTACTGCCCGGCGCGGACGACCTGGACGACCCAGCGGCCTTCATCGACGCGGTGATCGGCGGCGACACCAGCGGGATCGACAAGGCGCTTTCGGACCTGCAGGCCAAGCTCGACGACGACGGCCACGACACCGGTCCTGTGGATAACTGAGTACGACGGTCCCCGCAGGCGTGGCAGCGTGACACGTCATGGCGCGGCCCGCACCTTGCTTGTACTGCCTGGACCCGGCCATGCCGGTGCTGCTGCGACCCGACGGCGCGGTCCAGGTGGGCTGGGATCCGCGCCGGGCCGTGCTGGTCCGCCCGCCCGGTGAATTGACCGCGACGAAACTGGCCGCCGTGTTGCGGTCCATGCGGTCACCGACGCCGATGACCGAGCTGCAGCGCCAGGCCGACGGCGAGGACCTGACCGACCTGGTCACCCAGCTGGTCAACCACGGGGTCGCGACCCGAGGTTCGCGACCCACCGCCGCCCGCGCGGCGTCGATCAGGGTGCACGGACGGGGTCCGCTGTCTGACCTACTGGTGCCGGCCCTGCGCAGCTCGGGGGTCCGGATCGGGCACAGCAGCCAACCGCACGCGACGGTGTCCAGCACCGTCGACCTGGTGGTGTTGGCCGATTATTTGGTTGCCGATCCGCGGATCCTGCGCGATCTGCACAGCACGGGTGTCCCACACCTGGCGGTACGGGTACGCGACGGCACCGGGCTGGTCGGACCGCTCGTCATCCCGGGCGTCACCAGCTGCTTGAGCTGCGCGGACTTGCACCGCCGCGACCGCGACGCGGCGTGGCCCGCCATCGCCGCGCAACTGCGCGACACCGTCGGCGTCGCGGACCGGGCCACCCTGCTGGCGACTGCGGCGCTGGCGCTCGGCCAGGTGAACCAGGTCATCGCTGCGGTCCGCGGCCAGCGGCCCGCTCCCCCGTCGGCCCTGAACGCGACGCTGGAATTCGACCTGAACAGCAGCGCCATCGTCGCGCGCCAGTGGACCCGGCACCCGCTGTGCCAGTGTTAGCCCAACCGGCCCTGCTCGGGGACGTTCGTCGAGATCGACGCGTAGGCCCGGGCCAGGGAGTCCAGCACGTCTTCGGTCAGGGTCCGCTCATTGCGGTGCTTGTCCAGGGTTTCGATGATGGCCCGGAACAAGGCGTCGGCGGCGTCGTGCTGGGTTTGTTTGGCTGACATACGGTCGGTCCACCCTCCGGGACAGGGAATCTGGGGAAGTGTTCGAGTGCGACCCGAAGAGACTACATATCGCTGACGAACCACCGCTGACTGTGCGGAATCGATGCAACGGATGCCCTGGCCGTGATGGATGATGGTGGAGTGTCAGAAATCAAGCGTGGCCGTGCGGCCCGCAATGCAAAACTCGCCAGCCTGCCGGTCGGCATGGCCGGCCGGGCCGCTCTGGGCTTCGGCAAGCGGTTAACCGGCAAGTCGCGGGACGAAGTCAACGCCGAGCTGATGGAAAAGGCGGCGAACCAGCTGTTCACCGTGCTCGGCGAGCTCAAGGGCGGCGCGATGAAAGTCGGCCAGGCGCTGTCGGTGATGGAAGCCGCCATCCCCGAGCAGTTCGGTGAGCCCTACCGCGAAGCGCTGACCAAACTGCAGAAAGACGCCCCCCCGTTGCCGGCCGCCAAGGTGCACCGGGTCCTCGACGCCCAGCTCGGCACCAAATGGCGCGAACGTTTCCGTGAATTCAACGACACCCCGGTGGCGTCGGCCAGCATCGGCCAGGTGCACAAGGCGATCTGGAACGACGGTCGCGAAGTCGCCGTCAAGATCCAGTACCCGGGTGCCGACGAAGCCCTGCGCGCCGACCTCAAGACCATGCAGCGGCTGGTCGGCGTGTTCAAGCAACTCGCCCCCGGCGCCGACGTCCAGGGCGTGGTGGACGAGTTGATCGAACGCACCGAGATGGAACTGGACTACCGCCTGGAAGCCGACAATCAGCGGGCCTTCGCCAAGGCCTACGAGGGTCACCCGCACTTCCTGGTGCCGCATGTGGTGGCCAGCGCGCCGAAGGTGGTGATCCAGGAGTGGATCGACGGCCTGCACATGGCCGAGATCATCCGGCACGGCACCACCGAGCAACGCGACCTGATCGGCGTCCGGCTGCTCGAACTCACCTTCGACGCGCCACGCCGGTTGGAGATGCTGCACGGCGACGCCCACCCCGGCAACTTCATGCTGCTGCCCGACGGGCGTCTCGGCGTCATCGACTTCGGCGCGGTGGCACCGCTGCCGGGCGGCTATCCCATCGAACTCGGGATGACCATCCGGCTGGCCCGCGACAAGAACTACGACCTGCTGCTGCCCACCATGGAGAAGGTCGGGTTCATCCAGCGGGGCCAGGACGTGTCGGTCCGCGAGATCGACGAGATGCTGCGCCAGTACGTCGAACCCATCGAGGTCGAGGTCTTCCACTACACCCGTAAGTGGCTGCAGCGGATGACGGTCAGCCAGTTCGACCGGTCCGTCGCGCAGATCAAGACGGCACGGCAGATGGACCTGCCGCCCAAGCTGGCGATCCCGATGCGGGTGATCGCGTCGGTGGCCGCGATCCTGTGTCAGCTGGACGCCCGGGTGCCGATCAAGGCGCTCTCGGAGGAGCTGATCCCGGGCTTCAGCGAACCGGACGCGGTACCCGTCTGAGTTGACGTTGCCTACGCGGCCTGCTTGCGCGGACGTCCGCGCGGGCGCTTGCGGCTGACGATCGAGCCCCGCTCGAATATCTCGCCGCCCCACACCCCCCACGGTTCGGCCCGGTCGAGTGCGGCGGTCAGGCACTGCCGCCGGACCGGGCAGTCCGTGCACAGCGTCTTGGCGCGCTCAAGGTCCGCCGGTGTCTCGGCGAACCACAGGTCGGGATCGCCGCCGTGACACGGCAGCGTCTGTCTGGGGACTGTCAGAGCCGACATGTCCTGTTCACCTGCTTCCTGGTCGGTTTGGCTGTCTTCTCGGCGATCCGGGCCAGGTCGGGAATCGGGCTTCCCGAAAGCTATGGCCACGGATCCTGGTGACTTCGGGTCCGTGGCCATTTGGCGAAACTGGGCTTGCTACGTCGTTATATGCAGCCCCAATCCATGGACGCTTCAGTCGCGGCGGCGACGCGGTGCTTACCCGCGGCCGCCGCAGCGGCGGCGGCAATGGTGCTCGAGAGCATGCGGGCAGCCACGCCTACGCCGGACGCAGTTACGTCGATCGTGTTGAACATCGCGGGCCACCCTCCTTCCAGGTTGCTCTGCGCACCAGCCTTCGATACCGGCCGGCAGAATGCGTTTCGAGGGTAATGCGTCCCAGCCTGTTGCGACAACCGATTTTCTGACCTGCGGGTTTACCGGTCAGCGCGGGTGCCGGACCATTTCGAGCAGATCCGGCCCGTACTGCGCGAGTTTGGTGGCGCCGATGCCGGGGATGGCGATCAGGCCCTCGTCGTCGGTCGGCAGCATCTCGGCGATCGCGACCAGGGTGTTGTCGCTGAAAACCATGAACGGGGCGATCTTGTGTTCCTTGGCCCGGTCCGAGCGCCACGCCTTGAGTTTGAGCAGCAGGTCTTCGTCCACGTCACCGGCGCAGGTGGTGCAGCGCCGCAGCATGATGGCCGCCGGCGTGGTGAGGTCCTTGTTGCAGATCCGGCAGCGCGACGGGCCGCGGTTGCGCCGCGACCTGGCCGGCGCCGGATCGCCGCGCAGCTCAGGCGCGATGCCGTTGAGGAACCGCGACGGCTTACGCGTCTGACGTCCGCCCTGGGTCCGCGACAGCGCCCAGCTCAACGCCAAATGCACACGTGCCCTTGTGATTCCGACGTAGAACAGACGGCGCTCTTCTTCGACCGGCTCGCTGTCGGGGCCGCGCGCCAGCGCGTGCGAGATGGGCAGCGTGCCGTCGGCCAGCCCGACCAGAAACACCGCATCCCACTCCAGGCCCTTCGCGGCGTGCAGCGACGCCAGCGTGACACCTTGCACCACCGGTGGGTGCCGGGCGTCCGCACGCTTGCGCAGCTCGGCCACCAACTCCGGCAGTTGCAGCTCTGGACGCAGGGCGACTTCGTCGTCGACCAACTCGGCCAGCGCGGTGAGGGCCTCCCAGCGTTCGCGGGCTTTGGTACCGGCGGGCTCGCCGGCCGTCAATCCCAGCGGCTCGAGGACGGCGCGGACCAATTCGGGCAGCGGACCATCGGCACCGCGTTCGGCGCTGCGGTGCAGGGCCAGCAGCGCCTGCTTGATTTCCTGACGGTTGAAGAACCCCTCACCCCCGCGGACCTGATAGGCGATACCGGCTTCGGTCAGCGCTTCCTCATACACCTCAGACTGCGCGTTGACCCGGTACAGAATCGCGATTTCGCTTGGCGCGGTGCCGGATTCGATGAGGCCCGCGATCTTGGCGGCCACCGCGGCAGCCTCGGTGGCCTCGTCGGGGTGTTCCCGGAAGGACGGCGCCGGACCCGGTGGGCGCTGGCCGATCAGCTGCAGTCGGCTGCCCGCGACGCGGCCCCGGGCGGCGGCGATGACCTGGTTGGCCAGCGACACCACCTGCGGGGTGGACCGGTAGTCGCGTTCCAGCCGCACCACGGTGGCACCCGGGAATCGGCGGGAGAAGTCCAGCAGGAAGCGCGGTGAGGCGCCGGTGAACGAGTAGATGGTCTGGTTGGCGTCGCCGACCACGGTCAGATCGTCCCGGTCGCCCAGCCACGCCGAGAGCACCCGTTGCTGCAGCGGCGTGACGTCCTGGTATTCGTCGACGACGAAGCAGCGATAACGGTCCCGGAATTCGCCGGCCACCGCGGCGTCGTTTTCGATCGCCGCAGCGGTGTGCAGCAGCAGGTCGTCGAAGTCGAGCAACGTGACGTCCTCGTCGCGAACCTTGAGCGCCTCATAGGCGGTGTAGACGGCCGCGACCTGCTCGGCGTCCAGCGGGGTGTCGCGGCCGGCGGCGGCCACCGCACCCGGGTATTCCTCGGGGCCGATCAATGACGCCTTGGCCCACTCGATCTCGCCGGCCAGGTCGCGCACGTCGTCGGTGCTGACGTTGAGCCGGGACCGGCTGGCCGCACGGGCCACCACGGCGAATTTGGTATCCAGCAACTCCCAGCGGGTGTTGCCGACCACCCGCGGCCAGAAATAGCGCAACTGGCGACGCGCCGCAGCGTGGAAAGTCAGTGCCTGCACCGAGCCGACACCGGCACCCAGCTGGGCGGCGGCATCCAGCGAGCGCAGTCGGGACCGCATCTCACCGGCCGCGCGCTGGGTGAACGTCACCGCCAGCACCTGGCCGGGGGCGACATGCCCGTCGGCGACGAGGTGAGCGATGCGGTGGGTGATGGTGCGCGTCTTGCCGGTTCCGGCACCGGCCAGCACACAGACCGGCCCGCGCGCGGCCAGCACCGCTTCGCGCTGCTCGTCGTCCAGGCCCGCGGTCAACGGGTCGGTCACCACAGACATGGCGTCCATCTTCGCAGCGCGGGCCGACAAACCTGGCGTGTCGCGGTTTTCGGCGGGGCCACGTTCGGAATGGTTCATCGCTTCGTTACGTTAACGAGTCATGACCAACGCTGCGCTCACCGTCTATTCGACCACCTGGTGTGGGTACTGCTTCCGGCTGAAGACCGCGCTCAAGGCCCAGGGCATCCCCTACGACGAGGTGGACATCGAACGCGACGCGGCAGCAGCGGAGTTCGTCAGTTCCGTCAACGGCGGCAACCGCACGGTTCCCACGGTGAAGTTCGCCGACGGGTCCACCCTGACCAACCCGAGTGCGGGTGAGGTCAAGGCGAAGCTGGCCGCCGGCTAGACACAGCGGTTTCCGGCGTCGTTGATGCGCAGGCCCGGTAGTACCGGGCTTTACGATGAGGACCATGGCGTCAGCGCTGCTCCAACGAGCGGTTCTGGCTGTGTGTTGCGCGATGACCCTGGTCGCCGGATGCTCCGACAGCAACACCTCGGCCACGCCGACTTCCGCCGCGACCGGAGCCGACGCGTTGATCGTGAGCATCGACGACGTGCGGCGCATCGCCAATTACGAGGAACTGACCGCCCATGCGCACGCCGATCTTCGGCATCCGCCGGTCGGCGACGTCAATGCCCCGGGGCCGTGCCGGGCAGCCGGAACCAGTGACCTGACGTTCGCCGGCGGCTGGACGGAATTCCGTAGCGCCGGCTACAGCGGGGTCACCGATGACATCGACCCGGGCGGGCTGGCCATGGTCGACTCGGTCAATCAGGCCGTAGCGATCTATCCGGACGCGCATGCCGCGCGCAGCGCACTGGACCAGCTGCACGCCTCGCTGAACGCGTGCGTGGCCCTGCACGACCCGAAATACGACTTCAAGCTGGACAAACCGGACACATCGTCACTGCGGATCACCGACAACGGGTGGAGCCATCAGTACCGGGTCAAGAACGCGGTGTTGATGTCGGTCGGCGTGCTGGGCATCGAGCCCGCCGAACGGATCGCGTCCGCCATCCTGGACAACATCACCGATCGCATCACATAGCGGCCCATGATTCGATGATCACCCGGGCAATCGAAATCGACCCGGGCAGCAGCAGTTTGGAGTCCGACGCACTGGTCCAGTCGCCGGCGTCGAGCGCCGCGCGCACCTCGTCGCGGGTGAACCAGGCCGCCTCGGCGATCTCGCCGTCGTTGAAGGAGAACGGCTCGTCGGCGTCGGCCAGCGCGTGGAACCCGACCATCAGGGAGCGGGGAAACGGCCACGGTTGGCTGCCGAGGTAGCGGACGTCGCGGACGGTGAGCCCGATCTCCTCCCGGATCTCCCGCGCTACACACACTTCGAACGACTCGCCGGCCTCGACGAAACCGGCCAGCAGCGAGAACATGCGTGGCGGCCAGTTCGCCTGGCGGGCCAGGACGGCCCGGTCGCCGCCGTCGTGCACCAGACAGATGACCGCGGGGTCGACCCGGGGGAACTCCTCGTGCCCGGTGAGCGGATTGACCCGCGACCACCCGGCCCGGGCCGGCTTGGTGGGCGTGCCGTCCAGCGGGCTGAAGCGGGCGCTGTCATGCCAGTTCAGCAATGCCAGTGCGGCGGAGACCAGTTGGCTGCTGGTGTCATCGATGATGCGACCGAGCCTGCGTAGGTCGAGCACTTCGACGTCGTCGGGGGCGTCATCGGGCGGCTCAAGTGCGGCGCGGATGGCCCAGACGTGGCGGCCGCCCTCGACGCGGCCCAGGAAGACCGCCTCAGCGGGTGGTTTGTCGCCGAGTGCGGCGGCAGCACCCAACACCACTTTGCCGTCGGCGGCCAACACCTGGTTGCGGTTGTCGACCCGAAGCAGGGCGGCCTCGGCCCACCCCGCCGTTGCCGCGTCGATGTCGGTGCGCAGCTGGTCGGCGCGGTCGGCACCGATGCGGGACAACAGCGGGACGTCGCGCAGCTGGAAATCGAGGGGCATCAATGCCCCCCGTGGCGGATGTACAGCAATCGGTCGCTGGCCTCGACCGCGTCGACCTCGGGTGCGTCGATGCGCAGCAACCTTCCGTCCCGGACCACGCCGAGCACGATGTCGCGCAGGTGCCGCGGCGAGCCGCCAACCTCGGCCTGCTCCACCTCGCGTTCGGCGATCGCCAATCCGCCTTCCGGGGTCAGCAGGTCTTCGATCATCTGTACGACGCTGGGGGTGGTGGTGGCCAGGCCGAGCAACCGGCCGGCGGTCTCGGAGGACACCACCACCGAATCCGCTCCGGACTGCTGCAGCAGGTGCTGGTTTTCGGTCTCCCGGATGGACGCCACGATCTTGGCCTTCGGCGAGAGCTCGCGCGCCGTCAACGTCACCAGGACCGCGGTGTCGTCGCGGCTGGTGGCCACCACGATCGAGGCCGCGTGCTGGGTGCCGGCCAGCCGCAGCACGTCGGATTTGGTGGCGTCGCCGTGCACGGTCACCAGGCCGGCGGACGCGGCGCGGTCCAGGGCGGTGCGGTCGGTGTCGACGACGACGATTTCGCCGGGTGCCACGTCGTCGCCGAGCATCGCTGCGATCGCGGTCTTGCCCTTGGTCCCGTATCCGATGACGACGGTGTGGTTGCGCACTCTGCTCCTCCAACGCTGGATTTTGAATGCCTGCCGCGACGTTTCGGTGACGACCTCGAGCGTGGTGCCGACCAACAGGATCAGGAACGCGATGCGAAGCGGCGTGATGATCAGCACGTTCGCCGCGCGCGCGAACTCCGAGATCGGCGTGATGTCGCCGTATCCGGTCGTCGACAGTGTCACCGCCGAGTAGTAGAGGCAGTCCAGGAAGGTCAGGCGATCGCCCTGCACGTCGTGGTAGCCGTCGCGGTCGAGGTAGACAGTCGTGGCGCCGACGAACAATGCCGCCAGGGCGATGGCGATGCGGCGGGAGATGATGCGGGCAGGGCTGGATCGACCCTGCGGAATACGCAGTACACCGACCAGGGCGTAACTGGGCTGGGCGGTCAACCTTTCGTCGAGACGCCTCAGCCGCCGCCAGCTACCTTTCGCCACGGAAACCCGTACTGGTCCCAGCGCACGTCACCCGCACGTCCATCATGAAACCACGATCAGGGGCTGCGGGGGCGACTGGAGTCGGTCAGCAGAACCGCCAGTTCGTCGGCGCCGGGTTGCTCGTCCGGGACGACGGTGGTTCCGCTGCGCACGTAGTGGAATGCGGTACGTACCGACTCTTGCGGACAACCGTGCAGGGCCGCCCACGCCATCCGGTAGACGGCGAGCTGGACAGCGGCCTGGCGTTTGGCTTCCGGGCCGCGCGGTGGTTCCCCGGTCTTCCAGTCCACCACGGTGGTGCCGCCGTCGTCGTCGGCGAACACCGCGTCGATGCGGCCGCGGACCACGGTGTCGGCGATCGGCATCTCGAAGGGCACCTCGATCGCGATCGGGGTGCGGGCCGCCCATGGTGACGCGGCGAACGCGGTCTGCAGGGCGGCCAGCTCGGCGGGTTCGCCGACGTCGGAATCAGCAGCCCCCGGCAGATCTCCGAGGTCGAACAGCAGCTCGGTACCGTAGAAACGCTGCACCCAGGCGTGAAATGCGTTGCCCAACAATGCATGCCGGTCAGGGCGGGTGGGCAGCCGGTGAATCAGCCGCAACACGGCGCCATCGGGGTCGCGCGCGAGTTCCACCAGTCCGCTGACCGAGACCTGGTTCGGCAGCCGATGGCTGGGGGGTTGTGCGGCGCGGGCCCGCTCGGCCAGCAGTGCATCGACGTCGGCGGCCCAGCCCTCAGCATCGGCCGGTCCGGTCCGGAGGTTCCCGGCGGAGATGGCGGCGGACACCAGTGCCGCGCCGCGTTCGACGTCACTGCGGCGCGAAGCCAGCGGGTCGACTGGCCATACTGCCTCGATGACGTTGTCCCGCAACGGGTTTCGCTCCCCGTCCGCGGGCGCGGGCGACCACTGTTCGACCGTGCCGCAGGGTTGGCCGTGCTGGGCGGAACGATCGATGATCTCCCTGGCCTCGCAGAGGAATTCCGAAGGCCCCCGAGGCTTGATTCCCGTGGCACCCCACTGGTGACCGGACACCAACAGAGTGTCTTCGGCGCGGGTGACAGCGACATACAGCAGGCGGCGCTCCTCGTCGATGCGTCGCTGGTCGAGTGCGGCGCGATGCTCGGCGATCTTGTCCGACAACTGCTTTCGATTGGTCACCGCCGATGTGTCCAGTACCGGGATGCCGAGTGCGCCGGCTCGGGAGCGGTCACCGCGCAACAGCGGCGGCAGCTCACCGGAGTCGGTGAGCCAGCTGCTGCGCGACGCGGTCGACGGGAAGGTGCCGCCCGACAGGTGTGCCACCGCCACCAGCTGCCATTCCAGGCCCTTCGCGGCGTGCACGGTGAGCACTTGGACCCGGTCGCGGGTGACGGCGGGTTGAGCCGGCGCCAAACCGTTCTCTACCTCGCCGGCCACGTCGAGGTAGGCCAGCAGGCCGGCGACCGACGCGGTGTTCGAGTTGCCGGTGCGCTCGGCGTAGCCGGCGACCTCGTCGGCGAAGGCGTCCAGGTGCTCGGTGCCCGACCACGGCAGAGCGGCCCGGGCACGAACCTCACAGTCGAGCCCCAATACCCGGCGCACCTCGGCGACCAGATCGGGCAGGGAGTATCCGAGGTGGCCGCGTAGCCCGGTCAGCTCGCCGGCGAGGGCGTTGATGCGCTCGTAGCCGGCCGGGGAGTAACCGGCGGCCGGACCCGGATCGCAGATGGCGTCGGCCAGGCAGGGCGAGTCGGCAGCTGAGCCGGCCGTCATCGCGATGGCTTCGGCGCAGGCAGGTTCGGTCGCATTCACCGGTGCGGTGGGCGCGTCGCCCAACTCCTGCGCCCTGCGCCACAGCGCGGCGATATCCCGTCCGCCCAGACGCCAGCGCGGACCGGACAGCACCCGCATGGCGGCCGCGCCGGCGGTCGGGTCGGCAACCAGGCGCAGCATGGCCACCAGGTCGGCGACCTCAGGGACCGACAGCAGACCGGCCAGGCCGACGACCTCGGTCGGGATTCCGCGAACGCGCAGCGCGTCGGCGATCGGGGCGGCGTCGGCGTTGCGGCGGACCAGCACCGCCGCGGTGGGTGGTGCGCTGCCGTCGTCGCGGGCCTGCCGGTACCGCTGCGCTATGTGGTCGGCGATCCAGTCGCGCTCGGTTTGCACGTCGGCAAGCAGGGCACAGCGGACAGTTCCGGGCGGGGCATCCGGGCGCGGGCGCAGTGGCCGTACCGCGACCGACCGGCGTCGGGCCTCGGCCGATATGGCGTTGGCGAGATGCAGCGTGCTGGGCGGGTTGCGCCAGCTGGTGCGCAGTTCCAGGGTCGGCGCCGGCGACCCGTCGGCGAGCGGGAAGTCGGTGGTGAACCGCGGCAGGTTGGTCGCCGAGGCGCCGCGCCACCCGTAGATCGACTGGATCGGGTCGCCGACCGCCGTGAGCGCCAGTCCGTCATCACAGCCGCCACCGAACAGCGACGACAGCGCGATGCGTTGGGAATGGCCGGTGTCCTGGTACTCGTCCAGCAACACCACCCGGTAGCGGCTGCGCAACTCCTGACCCACCTGCGGGAACTCGGCCGCCAGCTGCGCAGCGGAGGCCATCTGCATGCCGAAGTCCATGACCTTGTCGGCCCGCAGGCGGTCCTGGAGCGCGTCCAGCAGCGGTACCAGCTCGGCGCGGTCGGTCTGCGTGGCCAGCATCCGCAGCAACGACTGGTTGGGGCCGCTGTCCCGCTGGCGCGGACCGGGCGGCAGCGTGTGCACCAGCCGCTCCAGCTCCATGTGGGTATCACGGAGCTGACCGGTGTCGACGAGGTGTTCGGCGAGCTGACCCCACAGCCGCAAGACCAGGGAGGTGACCGCGGCCGGCGTCTTCTCCGTGTGCAGTTCGCCGCGGTATCGGTTGACCACGTCGAACGCCAGCTGCCACATCTCGGTTTCGGTGAGCAACCGGGTGTCGGGTTCGATCGGCAGCAACAGCCCGTATTCGCGCAACAGCGAACCGGCGAACGCGTGGTACGTGCTGACCGTCGGGGTGGCTGCGGGTTGGGGCGTTTGCCCCGAGTCGGCGTTGAGGCTCGACAGGCGGGCCAGCCGGGTCCGGACGCGGCGCAGCAGCTGACCGGCAGCCTTGCGGGTGAACGTCAGGCCGAGCACCTGGCCGGGTTCGGCATACCCGTTGGCGACCAGCCACACCACGCGGGCAGCCATGGTCTCGGTCTTGCCGGCGCCGGCGCCGGCGATCACCACTAGCGGCCCCGGCGGTGCCGCGATCACTGCGGCCTGCTCGTCGGTGGGTGGTAAAACGCCCAGCGCACCAGCTAATTCGGCGGGGCTGTAGCGCGGAGTCACTGCGCCGGCCCGTCGGCGTGTGCGGGGCAGGAGGGTCGGACCGGGCAATGCGAACAGCCGTCGTTGCGCCGGGCGACGAAATGCGGCCCGACCGTCGCTTCGGCGGCGCGGCCGATCAGGTCGCGCCAGTTCTCCCGAGCCTGCGGCGTCAGCGGATCCTGCTCGCGTTGAGTGGCGCCCGAGGCCCCGGTCTTACCGGGATAGACCAACCGGGCGCCGCCGGGCTCGTCGCCGTCGGACATCATGCCTTCGGCCACGGCCAGCTGATACATCGCCAACTGCGCGTGCTGCTGCGCATCGTCTTTGCTGACCGGCGACTTGCCGGTCTTGACGTCGACGATCACCAGCCGACCGGCGGCGTCACGCTCGAGCCGGTCGATGCGGCCGCGCAGTCGGATCTCGCGGCCCCCACCGTGCTCCTTGTCGAGCATCCCGTCGACACCGACCTCGACACCGACCTCGGTCAGCTCGCCGCGTGTTTGCGCACGCCACTGGACGAACGCCTGGATCATGGCGCGGTGGCGGGCCAGCTCGTTGGCCGAATGCCAGGGCGCCTCGAACGGAAGGTGTTGCCAGACGCGGTCCAGCTCCGCCAGCAGCTGCGACTCGGTGCGGCCGGACTCGGCGACCAGCGCATGCATCACCGAGCCGACAGTGGAGCGCAGCTCCCGCGGGTTGGTCCCGCCGTGCCGCTCAACCAGCCAGCGCAGCGGACAGTCGTTGAGCGTCTGCAGGGTCGACGGCGTCAACGTCACGGTGTCGTCGGGTTTGGACAGCGGCGCGTCGGTGCTGACCGTGGTTAGACCGTGCCAGTCCGCCGGATTCGCGCCCGGCACGCCAGCTTTCGCCAGGCGCGCCAATTGGGTTGCCGCGCAGGCCCGTGCGGCCTCGCCGACCGTGCCGTCGGGTGCACACACCACTGCCCGCAACCGGCCCACCACCGCGGGCGTCGACAGCACGCGCGGCGCCGAAACAGGTTGCGGCTCCTCGACTTCACCGTGCGCCCACTGAGCGGCCTCGAAAAAGAACGGTGACGGCAACGCGGCTTCGTGTCCACCGCCGTCGGCGCTGTCCACGGCGGTCAGCACCAGGTGACGCCGCGCCCGGCCCATCGCGGCCACCAGCAGCCGGCGCTCCTCGGCCAGCAGCGGCGCCCGTACCGACGCATGGTCACCCACCCCGTCGAGTTCATCGAGCAGTCGCTGGGTGGCCAACACGCCACCCCGCGGAATCATGTTGGGCCACAATCCGTCCTGCAGTCCGGCTATCACCACCAGGTCCCATTCGTGACCCAGGGCGGCGTGCGCGCTGAGCACCTTGACCTGTTCGGACGGCGACGTGAGGTCGGCGGTGGATTGCGGCAGCTGCAACGCCGCGACATGCTCGACGAGTCCGCGCAGCGACGCCCCCGACGTGCGGGACACGAAGTCGTCGGTGATGTCGAATAGCGCCGTCACCGCTGCGAGGTCCCGCGCGGCCTGCTCCCCCGCCGGCCCACCGCGCTCGATTGCCGTCAGCCAGCGCCGCTGCAGACCCGACCGGTGCCAGGCCGCCCACAGCGTGTAGCGCGGATCCTGGCCGTTGCGGTGGCAATCGACTGCCGCGTCCAGCACGGCGCGCACTCGCCGCAGCGCAGCGGCTTGCGCTCCGGGAGCGGGTGGTTTGTCCCCGGTGAGCGTCTGCACCAACAGCTCGGCGAACGTGCCGTCCTGCCTGCGCTGCAACGTCCTGCGCAACTGGCGAAGCGAGACGGGGTCGACCCGGCCGATCGGTCCGGTGAGCAGTGCCAGCGCGTCGTCGCCGTCGAGTCCGTCGGCGGCGGCGAGAAGGACGGTGAGCAGCGCGCGCACCGCGGGTTTCTCAGCCAGCGGCCCGCCTGTCGCGGGGATCGCGACCGGAACACCGGCGGCGGCGAGCGCTCGAGGCAACCGCCCGCCGGCGCGTGGCACCGACCGGACGATCACCGCCATCTGCGACCACGGCACACCGTCGACGAGGTGCGCACGTCGCAGGGTATCGGCGATCAGCGCGCCTTCGGCATGCGCCGAAGCGGCCAAGCGGACGCTCACTCCACCGAAGCGCCCATCGTCCCCGGTGCCGTCGATGCGCCGGCCGGGGCAAGCACCGGGCAACCGACTCGCGATGCCGCTCACCGCGCGGGCGACGCCCGGCGCGCACCGATGTGAGGCGCTCAGCGTCACCGCTGGGTGGTCACCGCCCAGCAGCAGCCCCGGATCACCGCCCCGGAACCCGAACACCGCCTGGTTCGGGTCACCCGCGATCAGCGCGACATCGGCACCGACAGCCAACGCGCGCACCAGCTGCGCGGCCTGCGGATCGAGTTGCTGGGCATCGTCGACCAGAAGCACTCGGAGCCGGGCACGTTCAGCGGCCAGCAGCTCAGGATCGACCGCAAACGCCTCCAGTGCCGCCCCGACCAGTTCGGCGGCGGCCAGTGCAGGTGCGGTGGCCTGCGGGGCGGCCGTCCCGACCGCCGCGCGCAACAACATCACCTGCTCGTACTGCCGGGCGAATCGACCGGCCGCGACCCACTCCGGCCGGCCGCAGGAGCCACCCAACCGTTCGAGCTCGAGTGGCTCGACCCCGCGTTCAGCGCAGCGCGCCAGCAGGTTTCGCAGTTCGTTGGCGAATCCCGCGGTGGGCAGCGCGGGCAGCAGATGAGCGGGCCAGGACGCGCCGTCCTGGAGGTCACCGGCCAGCAGTTCGCGGACGATAGCGTCCTGCTCGGCGCCGGTCAGCAACCGCGGCGGTGGCCCGCCGCTACGTTCGGCCGCCCGCCGCAGCACGGAGTAGGCGTAGCTGTGCACGGTGCGTACCAACGGCTCGCCCACGACGGGCCGACCGTGGCTCGAGCGCAGCAAGGCGGAGGTCACCGCGCTGCGTTCCCGCGTGCCGAGCCGGCCCGAACCGGTAAGCAGCAGAACAGCTTCCGGATCCACGCCTGCGGAGATCCGGGTGACGGCCGCCTCAACCAGCAGGCAGCTCTTGCCGGTTCCGGGGCCACCCAGCACGCGCACCAGGCCGCGCCAATCCGGGTGCACCAGTTGCTGCGCCGCGCCCCAGCTGTATGACATACCGGCATGCAACCACGCAGGTCCGACAAGTAGCGCTGACCAGCCCGGATGCCGGGATGAGACCGCCTGGCATCATCGACGCGTGACCACCGTCCTTCATGCGCACCGGTTCGGACCGCCCGGCCCGGTCCGGCTGCTGGCGCTGCACGGGCTGACCGGTCACGGCGAACGCTGGCGACACTTTGCCAACTACGTGCCCGAGATCGCCGTGGCCGCACCCGATCTGATCGGGCACGGCAGGTCGTCGTGGGCCGCGCCGTGGACGATCGAGGCCAACGTCGCGGCGGTGGCCGCATTGCTGGACGCCGAAGCCGACGCGCCGGTGCTGGTGGTGGGCCACTCTTTCGGCGGCGCGGTGGCGATGCATCTGGCTGCGGCGCGCCCGGATCTGGTGGGCGCCCTGTTGTTGCTCGACCCGGCGATCGGGTTGGACGGCCACTGGATGTCGCAGATCGCCGAGGCGATGCTGGCCGCCCCCGATTACCCGGACCGCGATGAGGCCCGCCAGGAGAAGGCCGGCGGTTCCTGGGCCGACGTGGACCCGGCCGTACTCGAAGCCGACCTGGCCGAGCACTCGATCCGACTACCCAACGGACGATACGGCTGGCGGATCAGCCTGCCGGCAATGATGTCCTACTGGAGCGAGTTGGCTCGCGACGTCGTGTTGCCACCCGCCGGGATTCCCACGACTCTGGTGCGGGCCACGTGGACCGCACCGCCCTACGTCAGCGACGGGTTGATCGCCGCATTGCGTGACCGGCTGGGCGGCGAGTTCGAATTGGTGGACTACGAATGCGATCACATGGTGCCGCACGCCAAGCCCGATGCGGTCGCCGCGCTGGTGCGCAGGCTGTTGACAACGCGGTAGCGATGACGCAGATCACCGACAAGCAGATCGAGCGGGTGCGCTCGCTGGTCGCTGCCATCCCCCCGGGCCGGGTCGCCACCTATGGTGATATTGCCGCTGCCGCAAGGCTTTCCAGTCCACGCATTGTCGGTTGGATCATGCGCACCGACTCCGCGGACTTACCCTGGCACCGGGTGATCACCGCGTCCGGGCGACCGGCCCGGCATCTGACGTCTCGGCAGCTGGAACTGCTGCGTGCCGAAGGGGTGTTGTCGGTCGAGGGACGGATCGCGCTGAGCGAGGTCCGCTACGAGTTCGATTCCAGGACTTAGAGATTCATCCGGACCAGTGCCGCAGTGCGGGCCAGCCCGGGAAACGCCTCGGCGGTGGAACGCGGGTGCAGCGCATGAACGGCCAAACGGAATATCAACGCGCGCAACAACATCTGCGACCACTCGGGCAGTGCGTTCCACCGTTCGATGAGACCGTCGTCGGCCTCCCCCCACGACAATGCATCGACGACGACGACCCCGGCCGCCCAGGAGGCGGGACGCCAGTACGGGGTGATGTCGGTGACGCCGGGCGGGGCGGTGCCGGCGAACAGCACTGTGCCGTACAGGTCGCCGTGTACCAGCTGGTTGGGGCTGCGGGTCGGCTTGCGCAACGTCGCGAGTTGGTTGATCAGCTCGACCGATCGTTCGGCGTCCGCCGAGGGCGGGGCGGTCCGCGCACCCGGCGGCACCGACTGCAGCGGACGTTCCTCCCAGGCGGCGCGATCGGCGGCGATGAAGACGTCGACGTCAGCCCAGGGGGCGGTGGGACCCTGGGTCAGAAAGCGGGGCCGCTCCAGTTTGCCGGTGGCCTCGTGCAGCCGGACCGCCGCAGAGACGACCTCGTCATGGCGGGCTTCGGGGGTGCCGGCGACGAAGGTGTCCGCCCGCCAGCCAGACACCACGTAGCGCCCGTCGGTGGACCGGACCGGGCGGGCCAGGCGCACCCCGTCGACGAACAAGGTCTCGCGCACCCGGGCCGACCACGCCGCACGGGCGTTGTCGGCAACCATGGATAACACCACCTCGCCGCACCGCCAGCCGCCCTCCCAGGCGGCACCCAGCGCCGCGGGCTCCGTACCGGTCAAGCCGAACGCCGCGAGCACGTGCTCCGGCGGCGGCTCGACACTCACGCCGGTCAGCCTAGTAGAGCCTGGCACAGCTACCACAGCTAACACCCGAATGCACCCGAGCGGATTCTGGCCGCCGGCAAGAAGGACGGATCTGCCGGCGGGTCCGCCGGCAGATCAGTGTGAGAAAACGGTGGCTTCACCGGGTTCGTGGTCGAGAACCCGGCGGTTGAAGATCATCAGGTAACCGAAGTACAACCCGCCCACCCCGAGCAGGCTCGTCACGATAATCAGCGGCACCACCGCGTCGGCGGGCGAGAGCAGTATGACCAGCGCGCATATCGACCAGATCAGCGCGAAGATCGCCACCGGCAGCTCGAACCGGCCGATGTCGAATGCCCCTTCCTGCCGGCCCAATTTGTTGCGCACCACGAGGTAGAGAACAACGATCATGCCGTACGTCAGCGCCGGGAAAACCGTCCCGGAGGTGATCAACTCCAGCAGAGCGTTGCCCGGCAGGACGGCAAGTACCGCAATCCCGATGACGACGGGCACGATGGTGGCTGGTATCGGCGTCTGCGTGCGGGGATTCACCCGTCGCATCAGTCGGTGTGCGGGAAACCGGTCATCGCGCGCCATCGCGAAGATCATGCGCGAGCAACTGGTCAGCGTGACCATCCCCCCGCCGAAGAAGGCAATCGCTATGGCGGACAGAAATATTCGCTCGGTCGCCGCTCCCAGTTGGTCGTGCATGATCATCGCGACGGGCGAGTCTGCGGCCGAGACCCTGGGAATGTTGTCGATGGCAATGGTCAGTGCGATCAGAAACAGCATGCCCAGCACACTGGCCGCCAACACCGATCCCACGATCGCGCGCGGCACGCTTCGGAAGGGGTCCTTGGCCTCCTCGGCCATGTTCGCTGCCGAGTCGAAGCCCACCAACGTTCCCAGTCCCACGATCATGACCGCCATCAACCCTCCTCCGAAGGCGAAGTAGTCCGTCGTGTTCGCGGTGATGCCTCGTGAAGTGAGATTGCCGACCGAGCCGTCTCCGGTCACGGCCACCGCCACCAGGAGCGCGACCACGAGGACCACAACGATCGTCAGCTCGACGGCAACCGCCGCCGAATTGATCAGCGCGACAATCTTTGTCGAGACAATCGCAAGCACGGCCTGGATCACCATCACCACTGCGGCGATCAATCGCGCCGTGTGCTCGTCGGGCGCCATGTTGAACAACGGCATCAGGCAGGTGCTGGACATCGCACTGTCGATCGCCATCAGCCCGGTGATCAGGTAGCAAAAGGTGAGCCAGCCGAAGAACCAGCCGATCTTGGGGTTGGCCAGCCGCGAACCCCATTGGTAGGACGAGCCGCTGAGTGGGATGCGGGCAGCGAACTGCGCGACCACCAGCGCAATGAGCAACTGGCCGACCGCAGCGACGATCCATGTCCAGATTCCCACCGGCCCGGCATTACGGAGAAGGTCGTCGTAGGTACCGAAGATGCCCACCGCCACCGAGATGAACGCGAAAGACACCGCGAACACCTGGAAAGAGCCCAGCGTTCGTTTGAGTTCTGGCTCGTACCCGAATTCTTCGCAGAACTCGTCAGAGGAGCCCGCGTCCGGCGCTGGCGATGTGTCTGTCATTCCTGGCCTCCGTCTCAGTGAGCACGAACTCTGGCCCTAGTACATGACCATGTCCGGCTGCATCTGCTTCGCCCAGGCCATGATTCCGCCCTGCAGATGCACCGCGTCGGAGAAACCGGCCCGCTTCACCGCGGCCAGCGCTTCGGCCGACCGCACGCCGCTCTTGCAGTACAGCACCGCCTTGCGATCCTGCGGCAGCTGCGACAAGCCCTCCCCGGACATGATCAGCGACTTCGGGATCAGCGTGGCGCCGTCGATGTGGTTGATGTCCCACTCGACCTGTTCGCGCACATCGATCAGGGCCAGCGAGGTGCCGGAGTCCAGCATCGTGCGCAGCTCGGCCGGGGTGATGGTCGAGCCCGCGACGGCGGCAGCGCCGTCGTCGGACACCGCGCCGCAGAAGTACTCGTAGTCGATCAGCTCGGTGATCGTCGGCGTCGACGGGTCCTTGCGGATCCTGATCGTGCGATAGCTCATCTCCAGCGCGTCGTAGATCATCAACCGGCCCAGTAGCGTCTCACCGATCCCGGTGATCAGCTTGACCGCTTCGGTCCCCATCACCGATGCGATCGATGCGCAGATGATGCCCAGCACACCGCCTTCGGCGCAGGACGGCACCATCCCCGGTGGTGGCGGCTCCGGATACAGGTCGCGGTAGTTCAGGCCCAGTCCGTTCGGCGCGTCCTCCCAGAACACCGACGCCTGGCCTTCGAACCTGTAGATCGACCCCCAGACGTAGGGTTTGCCCGCCAGCACGGCGGCGTCGTTCACCAGATACCGGGTGGCGAAGTTGTCCGAACCGTCCAGGATGAGGTCGTACTGGGCGAAGAGCTCGAGCGCGTTGTCGGCCTCCAGCCGGAATTCGTGCAGCCGCACGTCGATCAGTGGGTTGATGGTGGCGATCGATTCGCGGGCCGACTGCGCCTTGGGGCGCCCGACATCGGCGGTGCCGTGAATGACCTGGCGTTGCAGATTGGATTCGTCGACCACGTCGAAGTCGACGATGCCGATGGTGCCGACGCCGGCCGCGGCCAGGTAGAGCAGCGTGGGCGACCCAAGCCCGCCGGCGCCGATCACCAGCACCCGGGCGTTCTTGAGCCGCTTCTGTCCGTCCACCCCTAGCTCGGGAATGATGAGGTGGCGGCTGTAGCGGGCCACCTCCTCGCGGGTCAGCTCAGCGGCGGGTTCGACCAATGGCGGCAGCGATGACGACACATGACTCAGATTAGGCGCGTCCCCATGGCCGACGATGGAAAACGACTCAAGCGATGGGGAACGGCCAGGGGTTGAACCGGCAGGTTTTGCCGTCGGCCTTGACCTGATCGGGATCGAACTTGGCCCCGTCGTTATTGGCGGTGGAGAACGTCTGCTGCATCATCACCGGCGCCAGACCGCCCTGTTGGTCGCACGGCTCGTGCCGCACGTATCCGATGGCGTGACCGACTTCGTGGTTGACCACGTACTGCCGGTAGGAACCCACATCACCCTCGAACGGCAGCGCCCCGCGCACCCAGCGGGCTTCGTTGATGAAGACGCGCGATTCGCGGTCTGAACCGAATGACGGGTTGTAACACGACGTTTCCAGCGGAAATTCGTATCCGCAGCCCACCCGCACCGTCATCGGCGAGACCAACGAGATCCGGAAGTCCGGCTTGCCGCTGTCGATTCGGATGAACGCGAACTGCGGGTTGTGTGTCCAGCCCTTAGGGTTGTCCAGCGTCCGGTCGACCATCTGGGCGAACGCGTCGTCCCCGCCGTACATGGTGGGGTCCAGACCGTTCTCCACCTCGACGGTGTAGCGGAAGACTTTGGCGGTGCCTTGCCCGATCTGCGGCGTGGCGCCGGGAATCACCCGCCAGGTCTTGTCGCCGGCCTGGGTGAACGCACCACCCTCGGGCAGCGTGCCGGTCGGCAGGTTCGCGTCGAAAGCGGCCAGGCCCCGCGGCGGCATGTCCAGAATCGAGGTGCCGACCGCGCCGATGGTCGGCGGGTCTTTGTGGATCGAACTGGCCGACGGCCGCGGCGTATTGGTACCCGTCACCGTCTGGTAGGCCACCACCAGGGTGAGCACCGTGAGAAACGGCAGCGCGTAGGCGCGCCAACCGTAGGTCGATACGAACCGCCCCAGCCAGGATTGCTTGCGCCATTGGCGCGGACGGTCGCGGTCGGCGCGGACCCGTCCGGCGCTCTGACCCAGCGGGTCGCGCTGAGCCCGCAGCGGCTCGCGCCAGTCGTCACGCAGCACCGGCACCCGACCGGTATTGCGATCTGGCCGCGGCGACGTCATTTCCCCAGAATGGCACAGCTGCCGGTGGCATCCGGCCCTGGCGCGCCCGAAAACCGCCCTCGGTCAGGTGCTGGGACGCACTGTGACACCGGTTCGGATCGGCCGGACGCCGCAGGTAGTAGTCTTCTTGCGAAACACTGCGCGCCTTCGGGGATGGCAAAATGGGCGCACCACCAATGGATTGAGGGAGTGATGAGCGATCTCGCCAAGGCGGCGCCGCGACGCGCTGTCCGATCGGCCGACGGTGTCCGGCCGGGCGAAGGCGCAGCCCCCTCCAACCGGCGGGGCAGCCGGCTGCCGCGCGACGAACGTCGCGGTCAGCTGCTGATCGTCGCCAGCGACGTGTTTGTCGACCGCGGCTACCACGCCGCCGGGATGGACGAGATCGCCGACCGCGCCGGCGTCAGCAAACCGGTTCTTTACCAGCACTTTTCCAGCAAGCTCGAGTTGTATCTGGCGGTGCTGAACCGGCACGTGGACAATCTGGTGTCCGGCGTGCAGCAGGCGCTGGACCGGACCACCGACAACCGGCAGCGGCTGCATTCAGCGGTGCAGGCGTTCTTCGACTTCATCGAACACGACAGTCAGGGTTATCGACTGATTTTCGAGAACGACTACGTCACCGAGCCCGAGGTGGCCGCGCAGGTGCGGGTGGCGACCGAGTCGTGCATCGACGCGGTATTCGCGCTGATCGCTGAGGACTCGGGACTGGACCCGCACCGCGCCCGGATGATCGCCGTCGGCCTGGTCGGCATGAGCGTGGACAGCGCGCGGTACTGGCTGGACTCCGATCGACCGATTTCGAAGTCAGCTGCCGTGGACGGGACCGTGCAGTTCGCCTGGGGTGGTCTGTCGCACGTGCCGCTCACCCGCTCCTAGGATTTGGCCCCGCTGTCCGCCTTGGCCGCGACCTCCGCGCCGACGCCGAAGCCGACCCGCCGCGCATCGGCGACCCCGATCTCCACGTAGGCAATCTTGGCCGCGGTGACCAGGAACCGGCGTCCGCGCTCGTCGTTGAGGGCCAGTACACCCGCTTCGTCGCGCACCGCCGCGCCGACCAGTTCTTCCACCTCAGCCGGCGTCTGCGCGCTGGAGAACACCAGCTCGCGCGGACTGTCCGTGATTCCGATCTTGACCTCCACGCAGGCCCCTTCCGTTGGCGTATCCGTCGCAGGCGTCTCTCTGCAGCAGGCTAGTGGACGGGTCTGACCTACCCCGCCCCGCGCCCCCCGACTCGCAGTTCGCGGTAAGCGAACGAACCCGTCACGATTCGGTCTAACCGCCCCCGGATCCGGGCCGCACCCGAATCACATCGATACCATCGGCAACATCAGTACCATACGTAACACCCTCCACGATTTCTTCCGGGACCTCGAAGACTTCCCGGACGAGGAAGGCTACCCAGCCGACGACGACGGTTACGTCGAAGACGGCGACGGATACGTCGAAGACGAGGACGCCGACGAGACCTGGGACGACGGGGACGACGAGTGGGCCTGGCCGGCCGACAACCGGTGGCGTCCGGCCGCTCTGTTGGTCGGCGCGGTGGCAGCTGTCGGCGCCGTGGCCACCGCGGTCATCATCAACAGCGGCGACAGCGCGACCACCAAGGCCACCGTCGGGGCCCCGACACCGAAGTCGGTGATTTCCACCACATCCCGGCCCTCCCCGCCCACCATGTCCCCGGCACCGACCAACCCGCCGACGACGCGACAACTGCCGCCGGAGACCGTCACCACCTTGGCGCCGCCCAGCATCGGGCCGACCAGGCTGCCCACCGCGGCGCCGCTGCCGACCACCACCCCGCCGGGAGCCGCCCTGAGTCCGCGCACCGTCATCTACAGCGTCACCGGCACCAAGCAGATGTTCGACCTGGTGAACATCGTCTATACCGACGCGCGCGGATTCCCGGTCACCGAGTTCAACGTGGCCCTGCCCTGGTCCAAGATGGTCGTGCTCAACCCGGGCGTGCAGACCGAATCGGTGATCGCGACCAGCATCTACGGCCAGCTGAACTGCTCGATCGTCAACGCCCAGGGTCAGTTGGTCAAAGCTTCGGCCAACAACTCGGCGCTGGCCACCTGCACCCGCTGAACCCGCTCAGCTCAGGCCGAGTTCGTGCATCCGCTGATCGTGCGTCTTCTGCAGCCGATCGAAGAACGCGCCGAGCTGACCCAGCCCGCCTCCGCCGGAAAGTACCAGGTCAACCAGCTCATCGTGGTCGGCCAGCAGGTACTGAGCCTGGGTGATCGCCTCGCCGAGCAACCGGCGGGACCACAGCGCCAGCCGACTGCGTTGTTTGCCGCTGGAGGTCACCGCGGCGCGCACTTCGGCCACCACGAACTGGGAATGCCCGGTCTCGGACAACGTCGCGCGGACCACGTCGGCGATCTCGTCGGGCAGGCCGCCCGCGATCTCCAGATACAGATCGGCGGCCAGCGCATCCCCGACATAGGTCTTCACCAGAGCTTCCAGCCACGTACTCGGAGTGGTCAGCCGGTGGTAGTTCTCCAGCGCGGACACGTACTTCGACATCGCCCGGACTACGTCGACACCACGGCTCTCCAGCGCGTCGCGCAGCAGTTCGTAATGCCCCATTTCGGCGGCAGCCATGCTGGCCATCGAGATGCGGCCCTGCAGATTCGGCGCCATCCGCGCCTCGTCGGTCAACCGGTAGAACGCCGCCACCTCGCCGTATGCGAGCAGCGCGAACAGCTCGTTGACGCCGGGATGATCGGCGGAGAGCTGAGATCCGGGCGAATCCGCCACCTCGTCGGCAGATGAAGGTGGAGGCATGGCAACACTCTAATAGGCCGGCTCCGAAGAGTACGGGTCACGCCGGATGAGCAGGTATCATGGATAACTGGTAGTGGCTGAATCTGTGCTGCCACCGCCGAGGAAATGTGCGTGCACGTAGCCGCCCGCCCAAAGATCGACCAGGAGCGCGGGCCCGGCGAAGTAGTCGGAATCGGATTTCGTGCGCGCGTGAACCGCGACACAGACAGAGCACGAACTAATCCGAACCAGTTCGATTACTTCACCGGAAGGTTTCAACCCGCGTATGACCGCACTCAAAAATGCCCCTGAACTCACCTTTGCCCAGCTCGGAGTGCGCGACGAAATAGTTCGCGCACTCGCCGAGAAAGGCATCGAGACGCCCTTTGCCATCCAGGAACTGACCCTGCCGCTCGCGCTCGACGGCGAAGACGTGATCGGCCAGGCCCGTACCGGCATGGGCAAGACCTTCGGGTTCGGCGTGCCGCTGCTGCAGCGCGTCACCTCCGAAACCGCGACGCGACCACTGACCGGCGCCCCGCGCGCCCTGGTGGTCGTGCCCACCCGCGAGCTGTGCCTGCAGGTCACCAACGACCTGGCGACCGCGGCCAAGTATCTGACCGCGCCGAAAGACCCCGAGGTCGCCGACGGGGCGCAGCGCCCGCTGGCGGTGGTCTCCATCTACGGCGGCCGGGCCTACGAGCCGCAGATCGAAGCGCTGCACAAGGGCGCCGACGTCGTGGTGGGCACGCCGGGCCGGCTGCTCGACCTGTGCCAGCAGGGCCACCTGCAGCTGGGCGGACTGTCCGTCCTGGTGCTCGACGAAGCCGACGAGATGCTTGACCTGGGCTTTCTGCCCGACATCGAACGCATTCTGCGGCAGATCCCGGCCGACCGGCAGTCGATGCTGTTCTCGGCGACCATGCCGGATCCGATCATCACGCTGGCCCGCACCTTCATGGTCCAGCCCACCCACATCCGCGCCGAGGCGCCGCACTCGCTGGCCGTGCACGACACCACCGAGCAGTTCGTCTACCGCGCCCACGCGCTGGACAAGATCGAACTCGTCAGCCGCATCCTGCAGGCCGGCGGCCGCGGCGCGACCATGATCTTCACCCGGACCAAGCGCACCGCCCAGAAGGTGTCCGACGAGTTGCAGGAGCGCGGTTTCGCCGTCGGCGCCGTGCACGGTGACCTCGGACAGATCGCGCGCGAGAAGGCCCTCAAGGCATTCCGCTCCGGCGACATCAACGTGCTGGTCGCCACCGACGTCGCGGCCCGCGGTATCGACATCGACGACGTCACGCACGTCATCAACTACCAGTGCCCCGAGGACGAGAAGATGTACGTCCACCGGATCGGACGCACCGGCCGCGCCGGACGCACCGGCGTGGCGGTCACCCTGGTGGATTGGGACGAGCTCGAACGCTGGTCCGCGATCGACCGGGCACTGGGCCTGGGCTCGCCCGACCCGGCCGAGACCTACTCCAACTCCCCGCACCTGTACACCGAGCTGTCCATCCCGGCCGAGACGGGCGGCGCCGTCGGCGAACCGCGCAAGGCCCCGGTCAAGCGCCGCGAAGCCGGCGACGAGAGTTCCAGCCGTCCCCCCCGTCGCACCACCAAACGCAAGCGCACCCGCGGCGGCAAGCCGGTCACCGGGCATCCCGTCGCGAGCGGTGACGCTGCTGACGACCCGGGCGCGCCCGCGGCACCCGGGACGACCTCCGGTGCCACGTCCAGCTCGCCGGCCCGGCGGCGGCGGCGTCGTCGCAAGCCGGCCGATGCCGCCCCTTCGACGATCTAGCCGACCAGCACAGCCATACTCAGCGCATGGTCCGACCTGAGCGCCGAACCAAGGCCGACATCGTGGCTGCCGCGACCATTGCGATCGTCGTCGCGGTCGCGGCGGGGCTGATCTGGTGGACCAGCGACGCGCGGGCCACCGTCAGCCGGCCGGCGGCCACCCCCGCAACCGCGCCCACGCCCGTCCGTGAGGTTCCTACCACGCTGCATGAGCTCTGGAGCGCACCCAGTGCGGCGACCCGGGTTCCGGTGGTGGTGGGTGGAACGGTGACCACCGCCGCTGGACGCCTGGTGGAAGGGCGCGACCTGACCACCGGTCAGCCACTGTGGAGCTACTCGCGCGATACCGACCTGTGCGGGGTGACCTGGATCTATCGCTACGCCGTCGCGGTCTACCGGGACGACCGCGGCTGCGGTCAGGTCAGCACCATCGACGGATCGACCGGCCGCCGCGGACCTGCCCGCAGCAGCTATGCCGATCCGCAGGTGCGGCTGTCCTCCGACGGCACCGCCATCCTGTCGGCGGGCAGCACCCGGCTGGAGATGTGGCGCTCGGACATGGTCCGGATGCTGGCGTACGGCGAGACCGACGCCCGGGTCAAACCGTCGGCGCGGGGTTTGCACTCGGGCTGCACGCTGGAATCCGCCGCGGCGAGTTCATCGGCGGTGTCGGTCCTCGAATCGTGCGCCGACCAGGCCGACCTGCGCCTGCTGCTGCTGCGTCCCGGCAAGGACGACGACGAACCCCAGCAGCAGGTGGTGCAGGAAGCCGGCGTGCGGCCGGGCACCGGGGCGCGGGTGCTGGTGGTCTCGCAGAACCGCACCGCGGTGTACCTGCCGACCCCGCAGCCGCACGTCGACGTGGTCGATGAGACGGGCGCCAGGGTGGTAAGCCTGCCGCTGGACGGTCCGCCGTCGGCGTCGTCGGTGGTGTCCACGACCGGCAGCCTGGTCACCTGGTGGACCGGAGATGCGCTGCTGGTGTTCGAAGCCGGCGACCTGACCCTGCGCTACACCATCGCCGCAGGAGATTCGGCGGTTCCGGTGGGGCCCGGGGTGATGATGGCGGGCCGGCTGCTGGTGCCGATCACCGGTGCGATCGGCGTCTACGACCCGGTCAGCGGGCAGCCCAGTCGCTATATCGACGTGCAGCGATCGCCCAGCAGTGCCGCGGTGATCCCGGTGGTGTCCGGTTCGCGGGTGATCGAGCAGCGCGGTGACACCGTGGTCGCGCTGGGCTAATACTCCACGCTGAAGGTGGGCAGCGGCTTACCGGTCTTCCAGTGCTTGAGCAGCGCCTCGGCCAGCTCGCGGTAGGCCATCGCCCCTTTGTTCTTGCGCCCGGCCAGCACCGAGCAGCCCGACGCACTGGCTTCGGCGAAGCGCACCGTGCGCGGGATCGGCGGTGCCAGCACCGGCAACTCGTAGCGGTCGGCCACGTCGAGCAGCACGTCCCGGGTATGGGTGGTCCGCGAGTCGTACAGCGTCGGCAGGGCGCCGACCAGCCGCAGATTCGGGTTGGTGATCTGCTGGACGTCGGCGACGGTGCGCAGGAACTGGCCGACGCCGCGGTGCGCCAGGGTCTCGCACTGCAGCGGCACCATCACCTCGTCGGCGGCGGTGAGCCCGTTGAGGGTGAGCACACCGAGCGACGGCGGGCAGTCGATGATCACCACGTCGAACGCGTCGGCGAGTTTGGTCAGCGCCCGCTTGAGTGCGTATTCGCGGCCGGCCCGCATCAGCAGCATCGCCTCGGCACCCGCCAGGTCGATGTTGGCCGGGAGCAGCGTCATGCCCTCCGAAGTCGCCACCAGCGCCGCGTCGGGCTCCACCTCGCCGAGCAACACCTCGTGCACCGACACGGGCAACTTGTCGGGGTCCTGGCCCAGCGAGAAGGTCAGACACCCCTGTGGGTCGAGGTCGACGAGCAATACCCGCTTTCCTTTGTCCACCATCGCCGCACCGAGCGACGCGACCGTCGTTGTTTTGGCCACCCCGCCCTTTTGATTGGCCACCGCCAGCACGCGCATGTCGCTCATGGTGCCCATACTGGCATGTATCAGATCGTCTGGTTCGGGTGGCGGGCCCGGCGGGGTCCCGGCGTGTCTCGGGCACAATCGCTGGCATGGGCGTGCAGAACCACCGGCTGTTGTTGTTGCGCCACGGCGAGACCGAATGGTCGAAATCCGGCCAGCACACCGGGCGCACGGATATCGAGCTGACCGACGCCGGCCGGGAGCAGGCGGAGTTCGCCGGGGTGGTACTCGGCGACCTCGGCCTGACGGACCCGTTCGTGATCTGCAGCCCGCGGCGCCGCGCGCTGGCCACCGCCGACCTGGCCGGCCTCATCATCGATCAGGTCACCCCGCTGCTCGCCGAATGGGACTACGGCGAGTACGAGGGTCTGACCACCCCGCAGATCCACGAATCGGACCCCGACTGGCTGGTGTGGACGCACGGATGCCCCGGCGGGGAAAGCGTCGCGCAGGTCAGCGAACGGGCCGACCGGGCCGTTGCTCTGGCGCTGGAGAACATGCAGAACCGGGACGTATTGCTGGTCAGCCACGGCCACTTCTCCCGCGCGGTGATCACCCGGTGGGTACAACTGCCGGTGCGCGAAGGCAGCCGCTTCGGCATGCCCACCGCGACGATCGCCGTGTGCGGGTTCGAGCACGGCATCCGGCAGCTCAGTCAGCTCGGGTTGAGCTGTCATCCCCGACCGAATGCGCTGACGTGAACCCGGAACCGCCTTTCGCGCTGATCGGACCGCGGGGGACCCTGGTTGCCGACGGCGTACGGGCACGTTACGACGATCTGCGGGCGGCCCAAGCGGCCCTGCGTTGCGGTGCCGCACCAATAGTGTTGGGCGCGTTGCCATTCGACGTGACCCGACCGGCCGCGCTGGTGGTCCCGGAACACGTCGGCGCGCTTCCCGACTGGCCGACGGGTCCGCTGCCGACGGTTCGCATCGACTCGGCCGTGCCGCCCCCCGCCGAGCACCGCTCCCGGATCAGCCGCGCCCGCGAGCAGCTGGCCGCCGACGACAACCCGCTGCACAAGGTGGTGCTGGCCCGGGCGTTGCAGTTGTCCGCCGACGCGCCGCTCGACCCCCGCGCGGTGCTGCGCAGGCTGGTCGCCGCCGACGCCGACGCCTACAGTTTTCTGGTCGACCTGAGCGCAGCCGGCGGCGACTACGTCGGGTCCGCGCTGGTGGGCGCCAGCCCGGAACTGCTGGTCGCGCGCTCCGGCGAGCGGGTGGTGTGCCGGCCCTTCGCCGGCTCGGCACCGCGCTCCCCCGACCCGGACACCGATGCCGCCAACGCCGCCGCGCTGGCCGGATCGGCCAAGGACCGGCACGAGCACCGGTTGGTCATCGACGTGATGCGGGCGGCGCTGGAGCCGCTGTGCACCGACCTGACCATCGCCGCAGAGCCGCAGCTGAGTCGTACCGCGGCGGTCTGGCACCTGTGCACCCCGGTGACCGGCCGGCTTCGCGATACCTCAACCACTGCAATCGATTTGGCGTTGGCGTTGCATCCCACCCCGGCGGTCGGGGGGGTGCCGGCCGACGCGGCCGCCCAGCTGATCGCCGCGCTGGAAGGCGACCGCGGCTTCTACGCCGGCGCGGTGGGCTGGTGCGATGCCCGCGGGGACGGTGACTGGGTGGTGTCGATTCGGTGCGCACAACTTTCGGCCGACCGGCGTACCGCGCTCGCCCACGCCGGCGGCGGCATCGTGGCCGAGTCCGACCCCGACGACGAAGTCCTGGAAACCACCACGAAATTCGCCACCATCCTCAATGCGTTGGGAGTCGCGCAGTGACCATCCGTCGCGCCGCACCGGGCGATGTCGCCGACATCACCGCCATGATCCACGAACTCGCTGCCTTCGAACATGCCGCCCAGCACTGCACCGTCACCGAAAAGCAAATAACCGCAGCACTTTTCGATGACACGCCGACGGTGCACGCGCACGTCGTCGATGTCGACGGACAACTCGCCGCGATGGCGTTGTGGTTCCTCAACTTCTCCACCTGGGACGGCGCGGCGGGCATCTACCTGGAAGACCTCTACGTGCGGCCGGCGTTCCGGCGCCGCGGTCTGGCCCGCGACCTGCTGAGGACCCTGGCCGCCGAATGCCGCACCCACGGCTACACACGACTGGCGTGGGCGGTGCTCAACTGGAACGCGGACGCGATCGCCCTGTACGACGGGATCGGGGCGGCGCCGCAGCGCGAGTGGACGACCTACCGGTTGTCCGGTCCGGAGTTGGCCGCGCTGGCCGGACCCCGCTGATCGTCGCCGGCGGCCCAGCGCACCGCCGGCGGGCTGAACAGCAACCCCAGGGTGCCCAGTGCCACCAGCCCCAACGGGATGCCGTACACCGGCCGGTGGGATCCCACCGCCAGATACCAGGCCACCGGCAGCAGCAACAGCTGGGTGAACACGGCCAGCCCACGGCCCCACCGCTTGCCGGTCACCAGGGCCCGGCCCCCGGCCAGCACCGCGGCACCCACCACGGCGAACCACGCCGCGGTGCCCAGCCCGTTGACGACGTGCTGATCGGCCCCGGCCAGACCACGGACCACCAGGATCACCGCCACCACCAGCGCTGCCGCGCCCTGGGCCGCCACGACGAAGCCGGCGCGACGGACGGTGGGCGGGACGGGGATGCGCACAGAGCCAGCGTAGAGCGTGATCCGCACCGCATACCGCTTAAGCTCATGGCTCATGCGTGCCATGTTGATCGCCAACCCGATCGCCACCAGCATCACTCCGGCCGCCCGGGCGCTGGTGACGCACGCACTGGAAAGTCGCGTACAGCTCACCATCGCCAACACCGAACACCCCGGTCACGCGGAGGAACTCGGGCACACCGCAGCGGCGCAGGGGTACGACCTGGTCGTCGTGCACGGCGGTGATGGGACGGTGAGCGCGGTGGTCAACGGCATGCTCGGCCGTCCCGGTTCCACTCCGGCCGGGCCGGTGCCGGCGGTGGCGATCGTGCCCGGCGGCTCAGCCAACGTGCTGGCCCGGGCGCTGGGCATGCACCGCGACCCCACCGAGGCGACCAACCAGCTCATCGACCTGCTCGACGCGTACGAACAGCACCGCCAGTGGCGGCGCATCTCCCTGATCGACTGCGGCGAGATGTGGGCTCTGGTCAACGCCGGGATGGGCGTCGACGCGGAGGTGCTGGAGGCGGTCGAAGCGGCGCGCGAGCGGGGCGTCAAGGTCACGCCGATGAACTACTGGCGGATCGCGGTGCCCGTCTCGGTGCGGTTCAGCCGGCGTGACCCCAACCTGATCCTGGAATTGCCCGACAAGGAGCCCGTCTCCGGCGTGCACTTCGTCTGGGTGTGCAACACCAACGTATGGACCTACAGCGACGACCGGCCGATGGTGACCAACCCGGGTTGCAGCTTCGACTCCGGCCTGGGCATCTTCGCGCTCACCAGCATGAAGCTGATTCCGACCATCAAGGTGTTGCGCCAACTGCTCGCCAAGCGTCCCGATCCGCGGGGCAAGCAACTCATCCGCGACGACGATGTGAGTTACGTGACCGTCACCAAGATGGCCACGCCCGCCGCCTTCCAGTGCGACGGTGAGTACCTCGGTCTGCGCGATTCCATCACGTGCCGGGTCGTTCCGAGCGCCTTGGCGGTGGTTGCTCCGCCGCCGAATTCAGGTCCGTGACCTGCGCAGATCAAGCTGTGACGAGCTCGCGACGAAAATGTGGGGCGAAATTCGCCGAGTAGTGTAGTACAACTGGTTAAGGGTATGGGTAAGAGATCGGTGAAGTGAGATAGCCCACGAGCCCGCGTAACACTATTGACATCTGTTGAGCCTGTGAAACGATCAAAAGGTTGCATGCACAGAGATATGCAGAGGTACGGAAAATCCCTTTCTTGCGCACGCTTTAACAGCCAAGAAGAAAATGCCCGTGTGCAGTGCTGCGCACATAGTGAGGAGTAGAGACTAATGGATTGGCGCCATAGGGCGGTGTGTCGCGACGAAGATCCGGAGCTGTTCTTCCCGGTTGGGAACAGCGGCCCGGCACTCGCGCAGATCGCTGACGCGAAACTGGTCTGTAATCGGTGTCCGGTGACCACGGAATGTCTCGGATGGGCTCTGAACACCGGTCAGGACTCGGGCGTGTGGGGCGGAATGAGCGAAGACGAGCGGCGCGCACTCAAGCGCCGCAACGCCCGGACGAAAGCCCGAAGCGGAGTCTGAACCCAGACTTCACAGCTAATGCGGCCCCGGAGATTTCCGGGGCCGCATTGCTGCGTGCGACCACAGTCACAGCAGCAACCGGCCCCGTCGACCGATCGGCACCCGCAGCACCACGTCGGTGCCGCGCTCGGCGCTTTCCCGCATGTCCAGGGAGCCGTCCAATTCCGCGGAGACCAGCGTCCGGACGATCTGCAGCCCCAGGCTGTCGGACTTCTCCAGACTGAACCCGTCGGGCAGGCCGCGTCCGTCGTCGTGGACCACGACGTCCAGCCAGCGGGCCGAGCGTTCGGCCCGGATCGTCACCGACCCGACCGCGGCCGTCGGATCGAACGCGTGCTCGATCGCGTTCTGCACCAGTTCGGTGATCACCATGATCAGCGCTGTCGCCCGGTCGGAGTCCAGGACTCCCAGGTCGCCGACCCGGTTGATCCGGATCGGGCGGTCCACGGAGGCCACGTCGTTCATGATCGGCAGGATCCGGTCGATCACCTCGTCGAGGTTGACCTGCTCGTCCACCGACATCGACAGCGCGTCGTGCACCAGCGCGATCGACGACACCCGGCGCACCGATTCGATCAGGGCTTCGCGACCCTCGGCGTTGACGGTGCGGCGGGCCTGTAGCCGCAGCAGCGCCGCCACCGTCTGCAGGTTGTTCTTCACCCGGTGGTGAATCTCACGGATGGTGGCGTCCTTGGAGATCAGCGCGCGGTCCCGGCGCTTGACCTCGGTGACGTCGCGGATGAGGATCGCCGCCCCGGCGTTCTCCCCGTGCACCACCAGCGGCAGCGTGCGCAGCAGGACGGTGGCGCCGCCCGCGTCGACCTCCATGCGCATGCTGGATCCGCCGGCCAGCAGGTTGAGGATGTGCTCGGCCACCTCCTGCGCCTCGAACGGATCCGAAATCAGCGGCCGGGTGATCTTGATCAGGTTGTGGCCCTCCAACTCGCTGGTCAGGCCCATCCGGTGGTAGGCCGACAGCGCGTTGGGACTGGCGTACGCAACGATGCCGTCGACGTCGAGGCGGATGAAGCCGTCCCCGGCGCGGGGCGTGGACCGCGACATGGCGACGTCGCCGACGTCGGGGAAGGTGCCGTCGGCGATCATGTGCAGCAGGTCATCAGCGCAGGCCCGGTAGGCCGTTTCCAAGTGGCCGGACATCCGCTCGGCTGCGGTGTCGGTTTGGTGCTGAGTCAGCACGGCCACCACGTTGTCGCGAAACCGCACCGGCGACGCGACGACGTGCGGGCCCGGCAGCGGCCACGAGTGTGGTTCACCCACGTCGCTCTCCTGCACGCCGACGCCGGCCGCGAAGGTCTGGGAGACCAGCGGCAATTGGTCGGCGGGCACGACGCTGCCCACCGCGTCGGTCTGCAGGACCGTCGGCGCGGTATTGGGCCGGCACTGCGCGACGCAGACCAGCACCTCGTCGTCGCGACGCACCCACATCAGGTAGTCGGCGAACGACAGGTCGGCCAGTAGCTGCCACTCCCCTACGACCGCGTGCAGGTGATCGACGGCGTTGCCGGGCAGCACCGTGTGTTCGGCGAGCAGATCACCGAGAGTGGACATGGGCTTCGGTCAGCTGATGACAGCGATCAGGTCGCCGGCCTGGATCACGTCACCGACCGACACGCTCACCTGACTGACGGTTCCACCGACTTCGGCCAGGACCGGGATCTCCATCTTCATGGACTCCAGCAGCACCACGATGTCGCCCTGGCCGATTTGGTCGCCTTCGTTGACCACGACTTCGAGCACGCTGGCCACGATCTCGGCGCGAACCTCCTCGGACATCATCACCCCACTCGTCTCGGCCAACTGCGCATGCTGCTCTCGGCTTTGTATATCGAACCATAAGGCCGTTGGCGACCGCGGCGCGCGGGCGGTGGACAGCGCATCGGTGTCCGCATGAGACACTGGACGGTAATCGAGCGGCCGCTGGCCGCCCAGCAGCTGCCCAGAAGCTTCACGAAACGAGGTTCAGACATGGCCAAGCGAGGCCGGAAGAAGCGCGACCGCAAGTACAGCAAGGCCAACCACGGCAAGCGGCCCAACGCCTGAGGATCAGAACTCGCCCTGGACGATCGTGGTCCGGCTGATCTGGATCCGCAGCCGCTCCCGTAGGCCGTCCGGAGCCTTCTCACCGCTGCATTTCATCGCGATCAGTTCTTTGATCCGCTCTTCGATGCCGTAGTGCTGCAGGCAGCCGGGGCAGGCATCGAGGTGCCGTTGCAGAATCGCCTTCTCGTCCGGCTGGCATTCGCCGTCGAGCAGGGTCCAGATCTGGGCGATGACCTGTGCGCAGCCCAGATGACGGTCGGAGTCGTGGCTACTCGAGCACGAACCGGCGGCGCCGGGTTGGTCACTCATGACGACACCTCCTCGTGCGCCTGCCCACGGACGAAGCCGCGGTCCTTGGCGACGTCGGCCAGCAGTTCGCGGAGCTGACGTCGACCGCGGTGCAGCCGAGACATCACGGTACCGATCGGGGTGCCCATGATCTCGGCGATCTCTTTATAAGGGAAACCTTCGACGTCGGCGTAGTAGACGGCCATCCGGAACTCTTCCGGCAAGGCCTGCAGGGCCGCCTTGATCTCGGTGTCCGGTAGTGCTTCGAGTGCCTCGACCTCGGCAGAGCGCAGCCCGGTGGAGGAATGCTCGGCGTTGGCGGCCAGCTGCCAGTCGGTGATCTCGTCGGTCGGGTACTCCGCCGGCTGCCGCTGCTTCTTGCGGTAGCTGTTGATGTAAGTGTTGGTCAGAATGCGGTACAGCCACGCCTTGAGGTTGGTGCCCTCCCGGAACGAGCGGAACCCGGCGTAGGCCTTGACCATCGTCTCCTGCAGCAGGTCTTCGGCGTCGGCGGGGTTGCGGGTCATCCGCAGCGCACCGCCGTAGAGCTGGTCGAGCAGCGGAATCGCGTCACGCTCGAAGCGTGCCGTCAGTTCGGCGTCGGTCTCCTGGCGCGCGGGCGGCCCGTTTTCGGCGACCGAGGGTCCGGTCTCGCCATCGGTGTCGGCCATGTTGATTACCACGGTCCCTTCGGTTGCGGTGTGACCGGGCAACGCGGCCAGCGCCGCCGGACTCGCAAGGAAGCGATCCAACCGCGCGTCGCACAACAGGCTCGTCGCAGTTGACACCAGGTTCCTTTCTCCCAATCTAAAGGCCGCCACCGACAGTGTCTGCCTCGGACCGCTCGGCACGGATTTCACTGACGCCGATGTGAACGTCGCTTCAGTCAACGGCATTATCGGTCGAGGTATTTCCGGTCGGCAGTTGTCCGGCCATCCTGCAAGACTCGAGTGGTGCCAGTTGGCACGCACACCGTCTCCCGGCAGGTCCGCGGGCCATGGGCGCTCAGCGTCAGCCGCGAGTTCTGGGAGGGCTTCACTCCAGCCGCCCTGCGCCCGCAAGGTGCTCCCGGCACGTTGAGCACCACTTTTCTCGTCGAAGCGGATGGTCAAGGGCCGAGGCGGTCGAACAAACGGCCCGCTTCCTGGCGTTGGAGGTGGATGCACGGGGGTGGGTCGACGTTGCGCAGCGGGATCCGGTGATCGCCGATGTCCAGCAGGAGCTGCCGGATGCTGCGATCGATGCAGGCCGAAGCAGCGGTGCTCGCGGTGCGGGAAATCAACGAACTGGACCCGTTCGCCGCGGAACTCGTCGTCCTGCGCGGCGCCAACGTGCCCGACGGGTTGCCGACGCACGAACGCCGCCTGGACGCGGAGATCAGCGAACGGTACGGACCGCGGTGACGCTGCGCGCATCACGGGAGCGACGCACCGGAGAAATGGCCGGTCGAAGCGGAGGTTAGTGTGACGCCATGTCGCTGAATGGGAAGACCATGTTCATTTCCGGCGCCAGCCGCGGTATCGGCCTGGCGATCGCCAAGCGCGCCGCGCAGGACGGCGCCAATATCGCGCTGATCGCCAAGACCGCCGACCCGCACCCGAAGCTGCCGGGCACCGTCTACACCGCCGCCAAGGAACTCGAGGAGGCCGGCGGCCAGGCGCTGCCGATCGTCGGCGACGTGCGCGACCCGGAGTCCGTCGAGTCCGCGGTGGCCAAGGCGGTCGAGCAGTTCGGCGGCATCGACATCTGCGTCAACAACGCCTCGGCCATCAACCTCGGATCCATCACCGAGGTGCCGATGAAGCGCTTCGACCTGATGAACGGCATCCAGGTGCGCGGCACCTACGCTGTCTCGCAGGCGTGTCTGGCGCACATGAAGGGCCGTGAGAATCCGCATGTGCTGACGTTGTCGCCGCCGGTGCTGCTGGGCAAGGAATGGCTGAAGCCGACCGCATACATGATGGCCAAGTTCGGTATGACGTTGTGCGCGTTGGGCATTGCCGAGGAGATGCGGGAGGAGGGCATCGCGTCGAACACGCTGTGGCCCCGCACGATGGTGGCCACCGCCGCGGTGCAGAACCTGCTCGGCGGCGACGAGGCGATGGCCCGGTCCCGCAAGCCCGAGGTGTACTCCGATGCCGCATACGTGATCCTGAACAAGCCGTCGCGGGAGTACACCGGCAACATGCTGCTGTGTGAGGACGTGCTGGTCGAGTCCGGCGTCAGCGACCTGTCGGTCTACGACTGCGTACCGGGTTCGCAGTTGGGTGTGGACTTCTGGGTGGACGGGGTCAACCCGCCGGGGTACTCAGGCAGCTGAGCGCCGCCACGCCTGCGATTGCGGCGTTGGTCAAAGCCGGTGTGCGGCATGAGGTTCGGCAGTTCGAGATGGTTGCCGACCTGTCGCGGGGCACCGGGATCGCGCCGGCGCAGGTGTTCAAGACGCTGATCATCGCGCTGCCCGCTGAGCTGGCGGTCGCGGTGGTGCCGGTGCCGGCGAAGTTGTCTTTGAAGGCTGCTGCGGCCGCTTTCGGGGTGGCCAAGGCCAAGATGGCCGAACCCGCTGCGGCCGAGCGCTCGAGTGGCTATGTCGTCGGCGGGATTTCGCCGTTCGGTCAGCGTAGGCGGCTGCGGACCGCAGTGGACAGTTCAGTTGTGGAGTGGGACCGGGTGTTGTGCAGCGCGGGCCGACGGGGCTGGGATGTGGTGGTCGCGCCGGCAGATCTGCTCCGATTGACCGACGCGATCACCTGGGATCTGGCGATCTGAGCAAATGATGCCGTTCACACTGTCAGGTATCCGCCGTCGACGGCGATGGTGCTGCCGGTGATGTACGAAGCGGCATCGGTGCACAGGAACAGCGCTGCACCTGCGCAGTCCCGGGGGGTCCCCGGCCGGCCGAGCGGGGTGTGAAAGCCGATCTCGACGTCCCGGATTTGCGGGATCTGTATCGCCGGCTGCGTGATCCGGGTATCGATCAGCCCGGGCGCGACCGCGTTGACGCGAATGCCGTCGTCGGCCCAGCGGCGGGACAGATTCATCGTCAAAGCAAGCAGGCCCATCTTCGCTGAGGCGTAACCGGGAACGAACACCGCTGAACGGAAGGCGGACATCGATACGATGTTCACCACACTGGCACCGCCGGACACATTGCTGGACTTAAGCTTTTCGTGACAACGCATGGTGAGCCGCATGGGACCGAACATGTTCTGCGCCACCGATGCGATGTAGCCGTCGGGATCGTATTCGTCACCCGCCGGGTAGGGGCCGCCAGCGTTGTTGACCAGGATGTCCAATTCGCCCAGTGAGTTCACCAGTGCGTCGACGGAGTCGGCCTCCTGAATGCGGCACTGCCGGTAGGCGAAGGAGCTGAGGTCGGCGTCGTATTCGGTTGGTGCAGTGCGCGTTCCGGTGACTGTGACGGAGGCGCCGGCCTGGGCAAAGGCCGCGGCGATACCGTTGCCGATCCCGCTGGTGCCGCCGGTGACCAGGACGTGGGCCCCGGTGAAGTCGAACTTGACTGAATTCACTCGGTCGTCCTCCAGTCGCCGAACCCGGGCCGCGCTCGATCGATCTCAGCCATGAGGTGCGATCCTTTACAGTCCTGAAGGTGAAAGTCAAGACCCGAGAGGGGTAACCATGGGACTGCGCGGCCTGGCCGACCGGGTCGCTGTCGTGGTGGGCGGCGCCACGGGCATCGGGGCGGCGACGGCGGCACGGCTGGGCGACGAAGGATGCCCGGTGGTGGTGGGTGACGTCGCCGCCGGTGCCGCCCGGCAGACCGCCGAGCGCATCGTCGCGGCAGGCGGTACGGCGTCGCATGTTGTCTTCGACTTGTCCGACACGGACTCCGTGGCCGCGCTGATGGACTGCGCAACAACGACTTTCGGTGGTGTCGACCTGTTGTTCAACGTGGGTGCGGACATGTCGACCTTGCGCGCCGACACCGACGTCGTCGACATCGAGTTCGACGTGTGGGATCGCGTCATGGCGGTCAACCTGCGTGGGTACGTCGCTGCCATGAAGTACGCCATCCCGCACATGCTGGACCGGGGCGGCGGGGCGATCGTGAACATGTCGTCGGCGGCGGCCTTCCAGGGCGAGCCCGCGCGTCCGGCCTATGCCACCGCCAAAGCCGGCATCGGCGCACTGACCAGACACGTCGCTGCCCGGTGGGGCAAGGAGGGGATCCGCTGCAACGCCGTCGCACCGGGCTTCACCGCCACCGACGCGATCCGTGCCGCCCCGCAGTGGTCACAACTGCAAGCCGGTGCACTCCAACGGATTCGAGGACACCGCGTCGGCGCTCCCGATGACATCGCGGCCTTGGTCGCCTTTCTGTTATCCGCGGAAGGCGAGTGGATCAATGGGCAGGTGATCAACATCGACGGTGGCACGGTGCTGCGTTGATCGGCAATCCTGAGCCCGCCAGGAGGCGCCGCATGGTCACGAGGACGCGCCTACAGCAAAGTCATCTGCCCAGGCTGCGACTCGGCCGGCTGCAACAGCTCCGGCCCGTTGTTGCGGACGCTGTTGACCAGCGTCGACACCTGGCGCACCGCAATGCCGCCGATGTCCGGCGGACGGGCCAGCAGTTCGGGGTCCAGCGGTGCGTCCGGATCCAGCCAGGCATCCCACCCGTCCTCGGCCAGGATCAGCGGCATCCGGTCGTGGATCTCAGCCAGTTCACCGACCGCGTCGGTGGTGATGATCGTGCAGCTCAGCAGCGGATCCGCCTGCTTGTCTGGCTTCCACACCGACCACAGCCCAGCCATGAACAACGGCTCACCGTCGTTGCGGTGCATGAAAAACGGTGTCTTGGGCGACTTGCCGGTCTCCGGATTGGGCTGCCATTCATACCAACCGTCCATCGGGACCAGGCAGCGTTTGCTCTTTGCCGAGCCGCGGAAGGCCGGCGACGTGGCGACCTTATCGGCGCGGGCATTGATCAGCAGGGGGCCTTTGGTGTCCGGCGCACCGTCCGGGCCGGCTTTCACCCAGGGCGGCAGCAGGCCCCAGCGCATCAACCGCACCCGGCGGGTGGCCTCGTCGTCCGGCTCGTCGTGCCGGGTCACCACGGTCGCGATGGCAGTGGTGGGTGCCACGTTGTAATTGGGCTCCGAACTGCGCTCGGAGGTACCGGTCGCTTCGTCGATCACCTTGATTTTCTCGGCCAGCAGTGCCGGATCGGTGGTGACTGCAAAACGTCCACACATATCTCCATGTTGGCAGAAGCCACCGACACGAGATGATGGAGCGGTGAGCGCATGGCAGGCCCCGTCCGCACCGGCCCCGGTGCACGCGACCGTGACCGTCCCAGGCTCGAAGTCGCAAACGAATCGCACCTTGATTCTGGCGGCGCTCGGCGCCGGCACGTCGACCATTGCCGGAGCCTTGCGCAGCCGTGACACCGACCTGATGATCGGGGCGCTGCGAGCCCTGGGCCTGCGCGTCGACGGCACCAGCACCGACCTGACGGTGGACGGCCGCATCGAACCCGGCCCCGATGCCCGCATCGACTGCGGGCTGGCCGGCACCGTGCTGCGCTTCGTCCCCCCGCTGGCCGCACTCAGCGCCACCCCGGTCACGTTCGACGGCGACGAGCAGGCTCGTTCCCGACCCATCGCGCCCCTGCTGGATGCGCTGCGGGGTCTCGGCGTGCCGGTCGACGGGACCGGGTTGCCGTTCCGCGTGCAGGGCAGTGGTTCGGTGGCCGGCGGGACGGTGGCCATTGACGCCTCGGCGTCCTCGCAGTTCGTCTCGGGCCTGTTGCTGTCCGGGGCGTCGTTCACCGACGGCCTGACCGTGCAGCACACGGGTGAGTCGCTGCCCTCGGCGCCGCACATCGCGATGACGGTGGCGATGCTGCGCCAGGCCGGCGTCGACGTCGACGACTCGGTGGGCAATCGTTGGCACGTGCATCCGGGCACGGTGCAGGCCCGGCACTGGCAGGTCGAGCCGGACCTGACCAACGCGGTCGCGTTCCTGGCCGCCGCCGTGGTCACCGGAGGTTCCGTGCGCATCACCGGCTGGCCGGCAACCAGCGTGCAACCCGCCGAGCACATCCTGGACGTGTTGGCCAAGCTGAATGCGGTTGTCGAGCAGGGTGATTCGGCTCTGGAGGTGCAGGGTTCCCCCGGGTACGACGGGTTCGACATCGACCTGCGCGACGTCGGCGAACTGGCGCCTTCGGTGGCGGCGCTGGCGGCGCTGGCGGCGCCGGGATCGGTGTCGCATCTGAGCGGGATCGCGCATCTGCGCGGGCACGAGACCGACCGGCTGGCCGCCCTGAGCACCGAGATCAACCGCCTGGGTGGTGATTGCCGGGAGACCGACGACGGCCTGGTGATCACCGCCGGTCCGTTGCAACCCGGGCTCTGGCACGCCTACGCCGATCACCGGATGGCAATGGCCGGCGCGATCGTCGGGTTGCGGGTCCCCGGCGTGACGGTCGACGACATCGGCGCCACCACCAAGACGCTGCCGGAGTTTCCCCAACTGTGGACCGAAATGGTAAGCAGCGCTTGAGAACTGGCGACTACGACGAGTCCGACGTCAAGGTCCGGTCCGGCAAGGGATCGCGGCCCCGGACCAAGACCCGTCCGCAGCACGCCGACGCCGAGGCCGCCATGGTGGTCAGCGTCGACCGCGGCCGCTGGGGGTGCGTGCTGGGCGGGCAACCCGATCGCAGGGTCACGGCGATGCGGGCGCGCGAACTGGGCCGCACCCCGATCGTGGTCGGTGACGACGTCGACATCGTCGGCGACCTGTCCGGGCGCACCGACACCCTGGCCCGCATCGTGCGGCGGGGTCCGCGGCGAACGGTGTTGCGGCGCACCGCCGATGATGATGACCCCACCGAACGCGTGATCGTGGCCAACGCCGACCAACTGCTCATGGTGGTGGCACTCGCCGACCCGCCACCCCGCACCGGCCTGGTCGATCGCGCACTGATCGCCGCCTACACCGGCGGGCTGACGCCGATCCTGTGCCTGACCAAGACCGACCTCGCCCCACCCGAACCGTTCGCCGCACAATACGTCGACCTGGACCTCACCGTGGTCGTCGCCGGCGTCGACGACCCTCTGCTCGCGGTGGCAGACCTGCTCGACGACACGATCACAGTGCTGCTCGGGCACTCCGGAGTCGGCAAGTCGACACTGGTGAATCGCCTTGTGCCCGAGGCGGATCGGGCGGTGGGCAACGTCACCGACATTGGGCGGGGCCGGCACACCTCGACCCAGTCGGTCGCACTGCCGCTGCAAAACGGGGGGTGGGTGATCGACACCCCCGGCATCCGATCGTTCGGCCTGGCCCACATCAAACCCGACGACGTGCTGAAGTCGTTCAACGATCTCGCTGAGGCCATCGAGGACTGCCCGCGCGGCTGCGGACACATGGGTCCGCCGGCCGATCCGGAATGCGCGCTGGACCTGCTCACCGGCACCGCGGTGCGCCGTGTCGGTGCGGCCCGGCGGTTGCTGGCCACCCTGAGGGAGGGGTGAGACGTCGCGCGGTGAGTTTCCCTTGCCGAGCGGCCCCACAAGTACGGTAAAACGCCGCGAAAACCGTACTTGTGGGGTCGCTCGCGCGAACGAATGGAACCCCGCAATCAGCGCACCACTCGGACGGATCCGACGCGTCTGATCAGGCGAGCAGGAAGTCCGCGCAGCGTTCGCCGATCATGATGGCGGCAGCATTGGTATTCGCGCGCGGAATCCGGGGTAGCGCCGATGCATCGGCGACCCGCAGATTGTCGACGCCGCGCACCCGCAGATGCTCGTCGAGGGGACTCTCGGGGTGCGTGCCCATCGCAACAGTGCAGGCCGGATGGTAGGTGGTGATCGCGGTCTGCCTGATGCACGACTCGAGGTCCGTACCGGGACCCGGCAGCAGCTCCGGTCCGAGGGCGGACGCGATCGGTTCGGTGGCCATGATTTCGCGGGTGCGCCGCACAGCGCGGATCAGCGCTTCGACATCCTCGCGCTCGGAGAGCAGATTCATCCGGATCACCGGTGGCGTCGCGGGATCCGATGAGCGTGTCAACACCTCGCCACGACTCTTCGGCGTCCAATACGAATGTCCAATCGACAGAGCGGGTTTCAGCGTGTCCGCTGCCGGATCGGCCGTGGTGTCGGCGAGGATGGTCATTAACTGAAAGTCGCAGGCCGGCAGCTCTGGTGTCGACCGGATGTGGGCGACCGCCTCGACGCCGCTGTTCGCGAGCTTGCCGCTGCGGCTGAATACCCACTGCAGCAACCATTTCGGGTGCGACGCGTCCGATAGGCCGACGTAGCCCGGCGCGAGGGACCAGATCGCCCAGGCGTGCGGGTGGTCGGTGAGGCCCTGACCGACCAGGGGACTGTCGGTGACCGGATTGATTCCAACGCTTCGCAAATGGTCGGCGGGACCGATACCGGACAGCTGCAGCAAGTGTGGCGTGCGGTAGGCGCCCGCGCTCACGACGACGTGGCCGGCGAAGGCCTGCTGGACCCGACTCCCCCGTCCCTGACGGCGGTATTCGATGCCGACGGCGCGGCCCTTACGGATGATCACCCTGCCGACTTCGGCCCGGGTCAGGACGGTCAGATTGGGCCGCCGGCGCAGATAGCCGCGCGGCGTGCTCCAGCGCCGGCCTCGGTGGATGTTGACCGGGGCGATCGCCGCTCCGTCGAGTTCGGGTCCGCTGACGTCGTCGTCTGCGCAGACGCCCGCCGCCCGTGCCGCAGCGACGAACCGCCTCGACAGTTCGTCGGGGCAGGGGTTTCGCGCAATCCGCATCGGGCCCTGCTCAATTCGGGCGAACACCGGCGCCACGTCCGTCCACGACCAGCCGGGCAGTTGCCAGTCGTCGTAGTCGAGATGGCTGCCCTTGACCCACACCATCATGTTCATCGCGCTGGTTCCACCGAGCACCCGACCGGCGTGCAACGGCATCCGGCGATCGCCGCAGGCGGCCTCCGGCTCGGATTCGTAGCACCAGTCCAGCGCGGTGCCGAATAGCCGGACGTTCGCCAGCGGCGCGCGCACCTCCAGTCGTCGGTCCGAACCGCCGGCCTCGACCAGCAGCACCCGGGACGTCGACTCCGCAGCAAGCCTTCCGGCCACCGCACATCCGGCTGATCCCGCTCCCACGACGATGTAGTCATATACAGCCACGGACACCTACCGTAGCGCCAGAATTCGTGCCGCTTGCGCTGGCGTTGCGACCGAGCGGCCCGAACGTTCGCACAGGCGAACGGCTTCCGCCACCAATTCGACATTGGACGGCGACCGGTCGCCGCGGTAGAACTCCAGTCCCAGGTGCAGGTGGCCGCCGCGTGCGAGCGCCAGCTCAGCGATCGGACAAGCGCACAAGTCCCCGCCGACCACCGAAACAGCCCACGGAATGTCGCACCCGTCGAGCAGTTCCAGGTAGGCGTCGAGTGCGCGCTCGGTGGGCGGCAACCCGAAAGGGGCGCCCAGGTAACCGGATTCGGTGGCGAAGTAGAGCTTGATCATGGTGCCCTGCGGCAGCCGACCCGCCCGCCACCACGCGAGCGCGGCCCGCAGGAACCCGGGTTCGTAGATGGCCAGACTGGGCCCGAGCCGGGCCTCGCGGCAGATCTGGAAAGCACGCTCGATCGTCTCAAATGAGTTGCGGTAGACGAAATCTCCGGCCGGCACCCCGTCAGCGTCGGTGCCGCCGAGATTGACCGATCCGGGGTCGGTGAGCCCCACGCGCAGCCCGGCCGCGGCCAGCGGCACCAGGTGTTCGTAGGAGATCGAGAGCTCCGCACCGAAATGCACCGTCGGGTACAGCAACGCGTCGGGTCGGGCGGCCAGGACCGGCCGCCATGCCTCGAGGTAGCGTTCGGCCGCTTCTGCCACGCTGACCCCATGCAGGTCGATGTGGTTGTGGATGATCGCCGCGCCCGCTTCGATGCACGCCAACGCGTCCGCGGCGATCTCCGAAGGCGTCACCGGCACCTGGGGATTGACCGACTTGGGGGTGACGCCGTTGATGGCGCATTCGATGATGACCGGAGTCATTTCGAGGCGGTCAGAGCCAGCCGGTGCGGGCGGCGGGTACCGGCTCGGGGGGCGACGGCGCCAAATGCACGTCGCGCACCCCGTCGAGCATCCGTTGCACCGCGGCCACGATTTCCGGTGCCGCCGAGGCGATTCCGGCCACGTCGGCCTCGCTGACCTGGTCCGCACCGATGCCGGCCCGGGCCAGCACGGCGGGCGGGTCGGCCAGTTCCTCGGCCAGCCAGGCGACGGGGTCGGCGGACAGCTCCGGGACGAAGTGCCGACCGCCGGGTTCCCAGCCGTCGAACCGGGGGTGGTGATGGGCCCGGTCCAGCGTGCCGGGCGGGCTTTCGGTGGAGCCGAACAGGTCCACCCGCCACACCGGGCGGTTGAAGGCGATCGGGATGCCGGCGTAGATCGATCCGTGCGGGTCGGCCCGGTCGACGATGCGCAGCTCCAGCCTGACTCCCCGTTCCGGGGTCTCCTGGCCGGTGCGCGGGTTCGGGTCGACGAAGTACATGTCCCCGACGACCACACCCAGGTTCTCGAATCCGAACGCGGCAAGCATGTCAGCGAGCGTAGTCCCGCTCGGAGCGCAGCGCGCCGGGCGCGGTCACCGGGACGGCCGGCCGGACCGGCGCCACCGGGGCGATGCGTTCGTAAGGTGACCCCAGCGGCGGCCGCGGGTCCGACTCGCCCTTGTTCGGCCACAGCGAGGTGGCCCGCTCGGCCAGCGCGGTGATGGTCAGGGACGGGTTGACGCCCAGGTTGGCGGTGATCGTGGACCCGTCGATGACGTGCAACCCGGGGTGGCCGTGCATGCGGTGGTAGGGGTCCACCACGCCAGAGTCCGCCGATTCGGCGATCACGCAGCCGCCGATGAAGTGCCCCGTCATCGGGATGTCCGCCAGGTCCGCCCAAGCGCCCCCGGCGATGCCGTCGAGGTGCTCGGCCGCGCGCCGGGCGACTTCGTGACCGACCGGGATCCAGGTCGGGTTCGGCTCGCCCACGCCTTGCCGGGACTTCATCCGGCGCCCGAACAGCCAGGGGCGGGTGTAGGTGGTCAGCGAATTGTCGTGGGTTTGCATGACCAGCAGCGGAATGGTCTGCTCCGACCAGCGCTTCGGGTTGAGCAGCCGGCGCAGGTCCCGACGTTGGCGGACAAGCTCTTTCATCCCGGTCCGCCATCGCCTCCCCCCGTCCAATCCGTCGACCAGGACGGTGCCCATCAGCCCCATCAGGTTCGAGTCGTGGCCGTAACGGCAGGGCTCGACGTGGGTGTGGTCGTCCGGGTGGATGGAGGACGTGATCGCGACACCCTCGGAATAGTCCACGTCGTCGCGACGGGCCCGCACGGCCAGGATCGCCTCGGAATTGGTCCGGGACAGCTCGCCGAGCTTGGGCGAGATGTGCGGCAGGCTGCCGCGGTCGCGCAGCTTGTGTAACAGCCGCTGGGTGCCTAGGGCAGCTGCGGAGAACACCACCTGCTCGGCGGTGAAAACACGCCGTCGGCGCCGCAGTGTGCCGCCGGTGCGGCGGGTCACCACGTCGTACCCGCCGCCGGCGCGGGGCCGCACGTCGACGACGGTGGTCAGCGGGTGGACCGTCGCGCCGAGGTTCTCGGCCAGGTAGAGATAGTTCTTGACCAGCGTGTTCTTAGCGTTGTGCCGACACCCGGTCATGCATTCGCCGCAGTGCCGGCAGGCGTTGCGGTCCGGGCCGGCCCCGCCGAAGTACGGGTCGCCCACCGGGGCGCCCGGCTCGGCCAGCTTGCCGTCGGACCCGGTGAAACACACCCCGACCGGGGTGGCGTGGAACGTGTCGGCGACGCCGAGATCGGTGGCGATCTTCAGCATCACCTTGTCCGACGGCGTGGTCCGCGGGTAGGTCTCGACGCCCAGCATCCGCTTGGCCTGGTCGTACCAGGGCAGCAGTTCGTCCTTCCAGTCGGTGATGCCGCTCCAGCGCGGGTCGGCGAAGAACCCGTCGCCGGGCTGGTAGAGCGTGTTCGCGTATACCAGCGAGCCGCCGCCGACCCCGGCGCCGCTGAGCACCACCGCGTCGGTGAGCACGTCGATGCGCTGGATGCCGTAACACCCGATCGAGGGCTTGAACAGGTAATCGCGGACGTGCCAGCTGTTCACCGCGTAGTCCTCGTCCCGGAACCGGCGTCCGGCCTCGAGAACGCCTACCCGGTAACCTTTTTCGCTGAGCCGCAGCGCGGTGACGCTGCCCCCGAAACCGGATCCGATGACCAGCACGTCATAGTCAAACGAGGCTTGACTCACGCGACAACACCTCCTGGAAATCGCCGAGGGCTGCGGTCCGGGTGCGACGCTGATATTCGTGCACCAGCCCGGGCCAGTTGGTGGTTACCCGGCCGGACGCGGTGCGATACCACGAGTCGCAACCGGTCCACACACCCTTGTCGAGGCGGGCCTGGACTTCGGCGTCGTAGGCCCGCTCGACGGAGGGCCGGACTTCGAAGGCGCGCCCGGGTCCGCGGCGGGCGAGCTCGGTCACGATCTGACGGATGTAGCCGGCCTGCTGCTCCATCATCAGGATGACCGAGCTGCTGCCGAGATTGGTGTTGGGGCCGTAGATCAGGAACATGTTCGGGAAGCCGGTGACCGCGATGCCGAGGTGTGCGCGGGCACCGTCGGCCCATTCGGCGTTCAGGTCCCGTCCGCCGCGGCCGGTGATCGTCATCGGCGCGAGAAACTCGGTGGCCTTGAAGCCGGTGCCGTAGATGATCACGTCCACCTCGTGCAGCCGGCCGTCGGCGGTGCGCACCCCCGTCGGCGTCACCTCGGTGATCTCTTCGGTCTGCACGTCGACGTTGTCGCTGGCCAGCGCCGGATACCAGTCGCTGCTGAACAGCACCCGCTTGCACCCGATCGGGTAGTCGGGGGTGAGCTTGGCCCGCAGCTCCGGGTCTTTGATGTGCCGCTTCAGGTTCGCCGACGCCAGCGCCTGCAGCATCCGGGCCAGGGGTTTGGCCCTGGTCAGGGCCAGGCCCAGCAGTTCGGTGGTCTCCCAGATCACGCCACGCATGGCGGCAGCCCAGCCGGGCACCTTCTCGAACGCGGCGTGGTGCCGGTCGGTGTAGGCCCGGTCCACCTTCGGCACCACGTAGGGCGCGGAGCGTTGGAAGATGGTGACCTGTCCGGCAGTTTGGCGGATGCGCGGAACGAACTGGATGGCCGACGCCCCGGTGCCGAGCACCGCGACCCGCCGGCCGGTCAGGTCGACGTCGTGGCGCCACTGCGCGGAGTGGAACGACGGCCCGGTGAACGAGTCAAGTCCCGGGATGTTCGGCAGCGAGGGACGCGACAGCTGGCCCACTGCCGGTACCAGCACCTCGGCTTCCAGGACTTCGCCGGATGCGGTGGTCACCCGCCAAGTGGCGGTGCCGTCGTCGTATTCGGCGGAGGTGACCTCGACCCCGGTCCGGACCAGCTCGCGCAGGCCGAACTGCTCGGCGGTGTCGTGGATGTAGCCCAGGATGTCGGGTTGCTCGGCGTAGCGGCGCCCCCAGTCGTTCTTGCGGGCGAAGGAATAGGAGTACAGATTCGACGGGACGTCGCAGGCGGCGCCGGGATAGGTGTTCTCCCGCCACACACCGCCGATGTCGTCGGCCTTCTCCAGCACGGTGACGTCGGCGAGACCGTCGTGGGACAGTTCGTATGCGGCGGCCAGGCCTCCGAAGCCGGCGCCGATTACCAGGACACGGGGACGAAATCGCATGCTTTGAAACTACGAGCTATGGCACGTCACCGGAAGGCGATCGCGGACGCTGAATCCATAATTCCGGCCACGAACCGTTCCCGGGGCGCCACCGAACGCTGGTAGCGCGCAGGTGTGGTGCCGGTCCAGCGTTTGAACGCAGCGATGAAACTCGTCGCCTCCGCGTAGCCCAGCCGCAGCGCGACATCGTCCACCGACAGCGCACCGGTGGCCAGCAGCTCTTCGGCCAGCACCCGGTGCACTTCCTCAACCAGGTCCCGGAAGGTGGTGTTCTCCTCGGCCAGCCGGCGGCGCAGGGTGCGCTCGCTCATGGCGAGCTGCCGGGCGACGCTGGCGATGGTGTGGGTTTTACCGTCGATCTTGTCGTCCAGAGATGCCAACCGGTCCCGGACCAGCCGGGCCACCCCGGTGCGCTGCCGTCGGCGTTCCAGCAGAGCGGTGCACTGCTGCTCGCAGATGGTCACGCTCATCTCGCTGGCCTGGGGCAACCGGTTTTCCAGTAGCGCGGCCGGCCAGCGCGCCACATTGGCGGGCGCCTGGTATCGCGGGACCACCCCGAATACCTCCCGCACCGCGGTGTCCCCGGACGGCGGGGCCGCACCGGCGAACTCGATCGACATCAGCGGCAGCGGACCGCCCAGCAGCTCGGCCATCACCCGGCCGATCGCCGCGAGGTCGCGGCGCACCAGGAACTCGGCGACGGGACCGGTCAGATCGGGCAGATCGAGCCGCAGCGCGGCAACTGGTCCCTCCACCGTCACGCTGGGCAGGCCGAAGCCGTAGCTGAGCTCGTAGAACCGGGCGGCGAACCGGACCGCGTCGCCCAGCGTCGAGCTGGTCAGGCAGGCGAACCCGAAGATCCCGAACGAGCCGACGTGGTAACTGCCGCCCACCCGCACCCCGAGGTCGGCCGGGTTGCCCAGCAGGCTCACCAGATTGGTCACCACCGCCAGCTCCTGGCGGCCGACGATCATCCGGCCCGGGTCGTGCAGGTCGGCCTCGGTCAGCCCGGACCCGCGCAGGACATCCTCGACGACGAGCCCGTTCGCGCAACCGAACTCGGTCATCAACGCGACGCTGCCGGTGTTGCGCGGGAAGTCCCAGTGCGACACCTGCTGTCCGGCGAAGACCTGCACGGTCTCCAGTATGGCGGCGCCTACCGGTTATGCGGCCAACTCACCGTTGACCGCCGCTGCGGCGGCACGCTTGGACTGCCGCCACCCGCGCACGGCCGCGATGGCGGATTTCAGCCCGCGGCGGCGGCCGGTCGTCGGGTCGGTCCCGGTGAACTCCGGTTCCAGGCCGACGAACATCCGCTCGCTGCGGGTCTCCGGCGCGTTGTCGGCGTCGTCGCGCAGGTACTTGTCCGGCAACGACAGCTTGGCGATGGTGCGCCACGTCTTGCCGTACTGCACCAGGAACGACCCGGTGGTGTAGGGCAGGTCGTACTTGTCGCAGATCTCGCGGACGCGCAGCGAGATCTCGTGCAGCCGGTTGCTGGGCAGGTCGGGATACAGGTGGTGCTCGATCTGGTGGCACAGGTTGCCGCTCATGAAGCGCAGCAACCAGCCACCCTCGAAGTTGGCGCTACCCAGCATCTGCCGCAGGTACCACTGGCCCTTGGTCTCGCCGACCATGTCCGTCTTGGTGAACTTCTCGGCGCCGTCGGGGAAGTGCCCGCAGAAGATGACGGCGTTGGCCCACACGTTGCGAATCACGTTCGCCGTCGCGTTCGCCTTCAGCGTCGAGGTGTAGGTCGCGCCGGGCGACAGCGAGGTGAGCGCTGGGAACGCGAGGTAATCCTTGAGCACCTGGCGACCGGCCTTGGCCAGGAATTCGTCGATGCGCTGGCGGGCCTCGCCGTGCTCCATCCGCTTCTTGACGATTTTGCCGATTTCCACGTGCTGCAGGCCGACACCCCATTCGAACAGCAGCGCGAGCAAGGTGTTGTAGACGAGATTCATCAGGTTGAAGCGCTTCCAGCGCTGGTCACGGGTGACCCGCAGCAGGCCGTAGCCGACGTCGTCGTCCATACCCAGGATGTTGGTGTACTTGTGGTGCACGAAATTGTGGGTGTAGCGCCAGTGCTTGGACGACCCGCTCATGTCCCACTCCCAGGTCGAGGAGTGGATCTCCGGGTCGTTCATCCAGTCCCACTGGCCGTGCATGACGTTGTGGCCGATCTCCATGTTCTCGATGATCTTGGCCACACCGAGCGTGGCGGTGCCCGCCCACCATGCCGACCGCCGTTTGCTGGCGGCCAGCATCACCCGCCCGGCCACTTCGAGCGCGCGTTGCGCGGCGATGGTGCGACGGATATAGCGGGCGTCGCGCTGCCCGCGCGAGTCTTCGATGTCCTGGCGGATGGCATCGAGTTCGAAAGCCAGGTTTTCGATGTCGGCGTCGGTCAGATGTGCGAATTCTTCGACGTCGGTGATCGCCATAAGTTCTCCCTGCGTCTGTTGTGCTTAGGGCGTACCCGGGCCTACGCAATAGTAACCTACGACTCCGTAGGTTACCTGTCGGTAACTCTAGATATCGACCACGCAGTCGCCGGATGCGGCCGACACGCAGGTCTGGACGCGATGGCCCGGATCGTGCTCGACGCCGGTGCGCAGGTCACGGACGTGCCCGTCCAGCAACTCCACCACGCACGACTGACAGATGCCCATGCGGCAGCCGAACGGCATCTGCACGCCGGCACCTTCCCCGGCATCCATCACCGACGTCGCCGCATCGGCGGCGACACTCTTGCCGCTGCGGGCGAAGGTCACGGTCCCACCCGCTCCCGCCGGCGCGGCCCTGGACACCGCGAACCGCTCCAGGTGCAGCCGATCACCGACGCCGGCCGCCGACCACGCCTTCTCGGCCTGGCTGAGCATGCCCTCGGGGCCGCAGGCCCAGGTGTGCCGGTCGCGCCAGTCCGGTACCTCGTCGTCGAGCCGGGACAGATCGAGCCGGCCCCGCGAGCGGGTCTCGCGCACGGACAGGCGATAGCCGGGGTGATCGTCGGCCAACCCGGCCAACTCGTCGGCGAACATCACGTCGGAGCCGGTGGGCGCCGAATGCAGGTGTGCGACATCGGTGATCTGGTCGCGGCGCACCAACGTGCGCAGCATCGACATCACCGGCGTGATCCCGGACCCGGCGGTGAGGAAGAGGATGGACGACGGCGCCGGATCCGGCAGCACGAAGTTGCCCTGCGGTGCGGCCAGTCGGACGATGGTTCCCGGTTCGACACCGGCCACCAGGTGGGTGGACAGGAAGCCTTCCGGCATGGCCTTGACGGTGATCGTGATCGTCCGGGCCGAATCGGAACCCGCGGCCGGACTCGAGGTGAGCGAATACGACCGCCAGCGCCAACGCCCGTCGACCAGCAGCCCGATGCCGATGTACTGGCCCGGCTGGTAGTCGAAACTGAAGCCCCACCCCGGCTTGATGACCAGGGTGGCCGAATCCTCGGTCTCGCGGCGGACTTCCAGGATGCGGCCGCGGAGCTCGCGAGCCGACCACAGCGGGTTGGCCAGGTGCAGGTAGTCGTCGGGCAGCAGCGGGGTGGTGATGCGCGCGGCCAGTTGGCGCAGCGCGTGCCAGCCGGGATGCTGCTCGGCCCCGGCAACGCTCGCCCGAGTGGTGTTGACGACCCTGGCGGTGAGCGCCGCGTGCTTTGTGCTCATGAAAAGAAGCTCCTGCTCGTGCTCCGGCCGCGTCTGACCCAACCTACGGTACCGTAAGTTACGGTACCGTAGCCAGAGCGGCGTCACAGTAGCTCGAGCAGGAACGGGAGCTCCTGGTTGGCGTACCAGGCCAGATCATGATCCTGGGCGTCGCCGACGGTCAGCTCGGCATCCTCGTCCCCGAGATCGGCGGCATCGATCACGGCCATCGCCGCCCTGACGGCCGGCTCCGCGTCCGTATTGTCCACATATGCCGCGATTACCCGTTCCAGCTGAATCGACCCGTCGATCCTGACGACCGCGTCGTCCAGATCGGGACGGAAGGCCACCTCATCCACGTCGGCTTCCAGCACCACCCGGCGCAGCGGCAGCGCGCCGTCCTCCTCAGCGGCCAACAGCCGCAGCGAAGCCAGCGCAGCTTCGCGCAGCGCCACCTCGGCAAGCTCGTCGTCGTCGCCCTCGGCATAGGACTCGCGCAACGCCGGGGTGACCGCAAAGGCGGTGCCGTTGACCGGACGCAACGACCCGCCGGCGACGAGCTGCTGCAGCATGCCCAGGGTCGCCGGGATGTGGACCCGTGTCATGACATCAGAGTCGCCACGTGGTCGGTGACGAACTTCTGCAGCTCACGCGCCGGCCGCTGGTAGTTGCCGGTCACGACGGGACGGTCCGGCAGGGTGACCTTCGGGATTTCCACCTCCGAGTAGTTCACGGTCGAGAGCAGGTGGGCCATCATGTTCAGCCGTGCATGCTTCTTGATGTCGGATTCCACTACGTACCAGGGACTGACCGGGGTATCGGTATGCACCATCATCTCGTCCTTGGCGCGCGAGTAGTCCTCCCACCGGTACACCGATTCCAGATCCATCGGGGACAGCTTCCATTGCCGCACAGGGTCATTGAGCCTGGCCTTGAACCGGCGCAACTGTTCGGTATCCGACACCGAGAACCAGTACTTGCGCAACAGGATCCCGTCGTCGATCAGCATCTGCTCGAAGATCGGGGTCTGCCGCAGAAACAGCGCATGCTCGTGCGGTGTGCAGAATCCCATCACCTTTTCGATGCCGGCGCGGTTGTACCACGAGCGGTCGAACAGCACGATCTCGCCTTTGGTGGGCAGATGGGCGATGTAGCGCTGGTAATACCACTGTCCGCGTTCCCGGCCGGTCGGCACCGGCAGCGCGGCGACGTGGGCGATGCGGGGGCTGAGGTATTCGGTGATCCGCTTGATCGCACCGCCTTTGCCCGCGGCGTCGCGGCCTTCGAAGATCACCACCAGCCGGGCACCGGTGTGCCGCACCCATTCCTGCAATTTCACGAATTCGGTTTGCAGCCTGAACAATTCGGCTTCGTAGATGTCGTTGGGGATCTTCTGCACGGTGGGTGCGGCCGACTTCTTCTTCTTCGTCTTCGGCGACGCGCCGGCCTTGTTCGGGGTGCTCACATCAACGGATGTTATCGGTACCCGCCGATTCCGGCCGAAACTAGCGGGAAGCGCCCAGCAGCTCGTCCAGCGACTGCTGCAACAACCCCGGCAGCAGGTCCACGTCGCTCATCGCGTCGCGGTCGGCGTTGATGCCGAAGTAGAGCATGCCGTTGTAGGACGTGACGCTGATGGCCAGCGCCTGGTTGTGCAACAGCGGCGGCACCGCGTAGGTCTCCAGCAGCTTCGTGCCGGCGATGTACATCTGCGACTGGGCGCCGGGGGCGTTGGTGATCAGCAGGTTGAACGGTTGGCGCGACAGCGTCGGGAAACTGGTCGCCACCCGGATGCCCATTGCGTGCAGCGTCGGCGGCGCGAAACCGGACAGCGTGACGATGGTGCGGGCGTCCACCAGGCTGGCGGCCGTCGGGTTCGATTCGGTGGCGTGCGCGATCTGGGAGAGCCGGACCACCGCGTTGCCCTCCCCCACCGGCAGATCCACCAGGAACGGGGTCACTTCGCTCATCGCCTGGCCCGGTCCGGACGGGTCGAGCTGGTCGTCGGGATACACCGACAGCGGCGCCATCGCCCGCACCACCGCGGTCTGCGTCACGGCTTCACCGCGCGACATCAACCAGTTGCTCAGGGCACCGGCTATCACCGCCAGCACCACATCGTTGATGTCGCATTCGTAGCGGGCCCGCACCGTCCGGTAGTCGTCGAGCTTGCCCCGGGCGACGGTGAAGCGGCGATTGCGGGACACGGTGGCGTTGAGCGGGCTGCTGGGCGCGGTGCCACGTGCCACGGTGCGCGCGACGTCGAAAACCCGGCGGGCAGAGTCGACGAGCTGACCGGAATTGGTCACCAGCCCCGCGACCGCGGAGCCGACGGCCTGCAATTGGGTACCGGGACCCACCAGCCACTCCCCGATGGCACCCAGCACCAACCGGCTGTGCCCCGGGTCGCGTTCCGGCACCCAGATGTCTTCGGGGAACGGCGGTGCCCGACGCGTCCGGTCGGCGATCACGTGGTTGATCTCCAGGGCGCCCATGCCGTTGATCAACGCCTGGTGCGACTTGGTGTAGAGCGCGAGGCGGTTATTGGCCAGGCCCTCGACCAGGTACATCTCCCACAGCGGCCGCGACTTGTCCAGCGGCCGGGCAGCCAGGCGGGCGATGAGTTCATGCAGTTGTTCGTCGCTGCCGGGCGACGGCAGGGCCGAGCGCCGAATGTGATAGGTGATGTCGAAATCGGCGTCGTCGATCCAGACCGGCCGGGCCATGCCGACCTTGACCTCGCGCACCTTCTGCCGGTAGCGCGGTATCTGCGGCAAGCGCTTCTCGACGGTGGCCAGCAATGTCTCGTAGCTCAGACCCGATCGCGGCCGGCGCAGGATCGACAGCGACCCGACATACATCGGGGTCGCGGTGTTCTCCAGTCGATAGAACGACGCGTCCGCGGTGGACAACCGGGTCACCATTGCCGCAACGCCCTCCTGTTTCGCATTCTGGATATCAGGTCACGCTATCGGCTGGCGGGCGTCTGCGCCGAGCGGGCCTGTGGATGAGGACCGACGAGTGAATACCCAACGGCCCGACCGTCTGACACTCTTCAGGCGCTGCTCGGTCACAAGCGTCTGGAGATGCCCCATTGCCCACTGTCGCCGTCACACCGGTGATCGACTACGAACCCCCGACCCGCGGCCTCCCGCGGTGTGGACCATCATCGCACGCGCCGCCGCGGCCGGCCCGTCCGCGCCCGCAGCGCCAGCCGGACGGCGTGCCGCTGGACGCGCAGATGCGTCAGGCCGCGGTGTTCGCCGACGCCGCGCTGCGTCGGGTGCTCGAAGTCATCGACCGGCGCCGCCCGGCCGGGCAGCTGCGTGCGGTGCTGACACCGGATCTGGTCGACGCCGTACAGGCGGTGAGCCGCACGGTTACCGGACAGGCCGGCGCCGCGGTGCTGCGCAAGATGCGGCTACAGCCCACCGGGGGCTCCGCGGCCGAGGTGTTCGGCTGCTACAGCCGTGGGGAACGGCTGCACGCGATCGCCGGTCGGGTGGAACGGGTGTCCGCGCCGGGACAGTGGCTGGTGGTCGCCCTGCAGATCGGCTGACCGGGCCACCCGTGAGAGTCAGTGCCGGGCAACAACTTTTCCGGATGCTCAGCGCTTCTTCACCGACTTGGGCGGCTTGGCACCGCGTCCCTGCTGGCGCGCAGCAGCCCGCCGTTCCCGACGGCTGCCGCCACTCGCGGCGCCGGCGGTGGTCTTGGCCGCCGCACCACCGTTGCGCTGCACCTGCGCCGACCCGTCCTCCGACGGACCTGAATAGGTCAGCGCGGGTCGGTCGTCGTCGTTGTCGATTCCCTTGGCCCGCAACGTGCTCACCGGTTCCTTGACGGCCGGCGCCGGTTGGCCCGCAGCTTCGTCCGCGGCCTCCGGGCTGCCCAGAGTCGCCAAGCCCTCCGGCGCGTCGACCGGGGTCAGTTCGACCTGCGGGGCGGGCACCGCCTCCACGCTGACGTTGAACAGGAAACCGACCGACTCCTCTTTCATGCCGTCGAGCATGGCCATGAACATGTCGTAACCCTCGCGCTGGTATTCCACCAGCGGGTCGCGTTGAGCCATCGCGCGCAGGCCGATGCCCTCCTTGAGGTAGTCCATCTCGTAGAGGTGCTCGCGCCACTTGCGGTCGATGACGTTGAGCAGCACGTTGCGCTCCAGCTGGCGCATAGCACCCTCGCCGGCTAGCTGTTCCAGCTCGGCTTCCCTTGCCGCATAACACTTTTCCGCATCGGCGAGCAGCGCCTCGAGCAGTTCTTCGCGGGTCAGGTCGTCGCGGTCGGAGTCGTCGTCGGGATGCATCAGCGACTCATGGTCGATGCCCACCGGGTAGAGCGTCTTGAGCGCGGTCCACAACGCGTCGAGGTCCCAGTCCTCGGCGTAGCCCTCGCTGGTGGCACCGTCCACGTACGCGGTGATGACGTCGGTCAGCATCTCCTTCGCCTGCTCCTGCAGGTTCTCGCCCTCCAGAATCCGCTTTCGTTCGGCGTAGATGACCTTGCGCTGCTGGTTCATCACCTCGTCGTACTTCAGCACGTTCTTGCGCATCTCGAAGTTCTGCTGCTCAACCTGGGTCTGGGCGCTCTTGATCGCCCGGGTGACCATCTTGGCTTCGATCGGCACGTCGTCGGGCAGGTTCAACCGGGTCAGGAGGCTCTCCAGCGCCGCGCCGTTGAACCGGCGCATCAACTCGTCGCCCAACGACAGGTAGAAGCGCGACTCCCCGGGGTCACCCTGCCGACCGGACCGACCACGCAGCTGGTTGTCGATGCGCCGCGACTCGTGGCGTTCGGTGCCCAGCACGTAGAGACCACCGGCCTCGATGACTTCCTTGGCCTCTGTGGAGGCTTCCTCCTTGACCTTCGGCAGCTCCTGGTGCCAGGCCTCTTCGTACTCCTCAGGCGTCTCGATGGGGTCCAGGCCGCGCTCGCGCAGCCGCTTGTCGGTGAGGAAGTCGACGTTGCCGCCCAGCACGATGTCGGTACCGCGGCCGGCCATGTTGGTGGCCACGGTGATGCCGCCGCGCCGGCCCGCCTCGGCGATGATGCCCGCTTCCTGCTCGTGGTACTTGGCGTTGAGCACGTTGTGCGGGATGCGCCGCTTGGTGAACTGGCGAGACAGGTATTCCGAGCGTTCCACGCTGGTGGTGCCGATCAGCACCGGCTGACCCTTCTCGTAGCGTTCGGAGACGTCGTCGACCACCGCGATGTACTTGGCCTCTTCGGTCTTGTAGATCAGGTCGCCCTGGTCCTCGCGGATCATCGGCTTGTTCGTCGGGATCGGGACCACGCCCAACTTGTAGATCTCGTGCAGCTCGGCCGCCTCGGTCTGGGCGGTACCGGTCATGCCGGCGAGCTTGTCGTACAGCCGGAAGTAGTTCTGCAGCGTGATGGTGGCCAGCGTCTGGTTCTCGGCCTTGATCTCGACATGCTCCTTGGCCTCGATGGCCTGGTGCATGCCCTCGTTGTAGCGCCGGCCGACCAGCACCCGGCCGGTGAACTCGTCGACGATCAGCACCTCGCCGTTGCGGACGATGTAGTCCTTGTCGCGGTTGAACAGCTCCTTGGCCTTCAACGCGTTGTTGAGGTAGCTGACCAGCGGCGAGTTGGCCGCCTCGTACAAGTTGTCGATGCCGAGCTGGTCCTCGACGAACTCCACGCCCTTCTCGTGCACACCGATAGTGCGCTTGCGCAGGTCCACCTCGTAGTGGGTGTCCTTCTGCATCAACGGCGCCAGCCGCGCGAACTCGGTGTACCAGTTGGAGGCGCCGTCGGCCGGACCGGAAATGATCAGCGGGGTCCGGGCCTCGTCGATCAGGATGGAGTCGACCTCGTCGACGATGGCGAAATTGTGCCCGCGCTGCACCAGGTCGTCGAGCGAGTGGGCCATGTTGTCACGCAGGTAGTCGAAGCCGAACTCGTTGTTGGTGCCGTAGGTGATGTCGGCGTTGTAGGCGACGCGGCGCTCCTCGGGCGTCATCTGCGCCAGGATCACCCCGACCTCCAGGCCCAGGAAACGGTGCACCCGGCCCATCCACTCGCTGTCGCGTTTGGCCAGGTAGTCGTTGACGGTGACGACGTGCACACCCTTGCCCGCCAGCGCGTTCAGGTACGCCGGCAACACGCAGGTCAGCGTCTTGCCTTCCCCGGTCTTCATCTCCGCGACGTTGCCCAGGTGCAGCGCGGCCGCGCCCATCACCTGCACGTCGAACGGCCGCTGGTCGAGCACCCGCCACGCGGCTTCGCGGGCCACCGCGAACGCTTCGGGCAGCAGATCCTCGAGGGTCTCGTCTTTGTCCAGACGCTTCCTGAACTCGTCGGTCTTGGCCTTCAATTCGGCGTCGGTGAGTTTCTCCACGTCGTCGGACAACGTGTTGACATAGTCGGCGACCTTCTTGAGGCGCTTGACCATGCGGCCTTCACCGAGGCGCAGCAATCGCGACAGCACAGCTTGTTCCCCTATTGGGTGGGAGTCGTTCGTCTTGAGCGACCCCCATCCTAGGTGACGGGGTGATCAGGCCAATCTGATCAGGCCGTAGTCGTAGGCGTGCCGTCGGTACACCACGGAGGGTCGCTCGGTCTCCTTGTCGAAGAACAAGAAGAAGTCGTGCCCGACGAGCTCCATCTCGTACAACGCGTCGTCGACCGTCATCGGCGTGGCCGGGTGCTCCTTGGTGCGCACCACCCGACCCGGCAGGTGCTCGATGGGTTCGGGATCGACGCCGTCGTGGTCGTGCGGCTCGGCCGGAGCCGAGTTGAAGGCGTTTTCCGGCGGCACCACCGCGGTGGCCTCGGCCAGCGACACCGGGGTCTTGTCGCCGTAGTGCACCTTGCGGCGGTCCTTGCCGCGCCGCAGCCGGCTCTCCAGTTTGACGACCGCGGATTCCAGTGCGGCGTAGAAGCTGTCGGCACAGGCCTCACCGCGCACCGCCGGGCCGCGGCCGCGGGCGGTGATCTCCACGCGCTGACATGCCTTGCGCTGGCGGCGGTTGCGTTCGTGGTCGAGTTCAACATCGAACAGGTAGATGGACTTGTCGAACCGCTCGCAGCGGGCGAGTTTCTGTGACACGTAAAGGCGGAAATGGTCGGGGATCTCAACGTTGCGGCCCTCGAACACGATCTCGGCAGTGGCGGTCGGTTCGGCCTGGTCTTCAGTTCCTGCAGAATCAGCCTTGTCCAGAACCTGCTGGGAATCCACGGAAAGCCTTGACATTCTTTACAACTCGTTTCTCTTTTCACGTCACACGCACTCTGCGTGCCCGGCACTCAGCTACGCGCCGACGGGGTTAGAACGGTTCTGGAGAAGCCACCGTCGCAGGCTGCCCGCCGGAGCTAGAAGTCGAATACTCACCTCCTCCCGCGGGTGTTGCTCAACCTGGCAATACAGCGACTGTGAGTCGGGAATCTGCTTTCGACGTTAGCCCGTGTTCGCCTTACCGTGCCACCCAATTCGCAGACCTGTTGCGAGTTCTTCACGTTCGCCCTGCGGTGACGCCCGGCGCAGCGGTCAGGCCGCCGCGACAGCCAGCACCGCCACCACCGCAACCCCGGCCGCCTGCAGCACCCGAACGGACTCGGCCGCGGTGGCCCCGGTGGTGACGACATCGTCGATGAGCAACACCTCACCGCGCGGCGGCGGCGCACGCAACACCACGCGGCCGGCGATGTTGTGTTCCCGCGCCGAGGTGCCCAGGCCCACCGAGTCGCGCACCAGCGCCCGCAGCCGCAACACCTCGGCGACGCGGATGCCGGGATGACCGACCACCGCCACCCTGGCCAGCCGGGCGACCGGGTCGCCGCCGCGCCGGCGGGCCGCCGACCGCCGCGTCGGCGCGGGGACCACCGTCACCGGGATGTCCACCATCCCCCAGCTCAGCAGCCGGTGCACCGCGACGGCCAGCGCGTACGCCAACGGTGCCACCAGGTCGCGGCGGCCGCGCTCCTTGAGCGCCAGGATGGCCTGCCGCCGGGCACCGCGGTACCGGCCCAGCGCGAACACCGGCACCCCGGGGTCCACGCGGGGGCTCACCACCACGGGCTCCCCCGCCGACACCGCCAGCTCGCGGGTACACCCGTCGCACCAGCGCACCGCGGGGGCCCCGCACCCGCCGCACTGCAGCGGCAGCACCAGATCAAGCATGGTCCCAGTGTGGCGCCGAAGACTGACATGTTCGGACGGAGACCGAGCTGTAACCAAACCCTGACCGACTTACCAACGCGCGCTTACCCGTTCGCCGGTGTCGCGCATCCTACGATCCGACCGACAACACAGCAGCAACCAATCGGGAGTGCGCGATGCGGGCGGCAATTCGGTCTCTGTTCGTGGCGATCGGGATTTCCGCGACGGTGTTCACCAGTCCGGCCGGCGTCACGCTGACGGCGGTCAGCACACCGCACAGCGTGTTCGACATCGCCTCGGTGCTACCGGCACGCGGGGCGGTGGTGGGTGTCGCACACCCGGTGGTGGTGACCTTCGGGCATCCCGTCACCGATCGCCAGGCCGCGCAGCGCGCGTTGGACGTGACGGCGACCCCGGCGATGACGGGACGGTTCGAATGGGTCGACAGCCGCGTCGTGCAGTGGGTTCCGGACCGATACTGGCCGGCGCACAGCACCATCGCGCTGTCGGTGGGCGGGCTGCGCACCGAGTTCGCCACCGGACCGAAGGTGGTCGGTGTCGCCGACATCGCGAATCACACCTTCACCGTGCGCATCGACGGCGTCGAGACGGGGCCACCGCCACCGCGGCCGGCACCGCACCACCGGCCGCATTTCGGTGAGGACGGGGTGCTGCCGGCTTCGATGGGCAGACCCGAGTTCGCGACCCCGGTCGGCAACTACACCGTGCTCGCCAAAGACCGCTCGGTGCTGATGGATTCGAGTTCGGTGGGCATCCCGGTCGACGACCCCGACGGCTACCAACTCAAAGTCGACTACGCGGTGCGCATCACCAGCCGCGGTCTGTTCGTGCACTCGGCTCCGTGGGCGGTCCAGTCGATGGGATTGGACAATGTCAGTCACGGCTGCATCAGCCTGAGCCCGGCCGACGCCGAGTGGTACTACGACACCGTCAACGTCGGCGACCCGGTGATCGTGCAGGCGGGCGAGGTCAGGGAAGAAAAGGTCGCCGACACCGTGCGCCAGCTCAAACCGTCGTAACCGTCACCGGGTCGGACCGGCGATGGCAGCGCACCCGGTCGCCGTCAGGGTCGACCCGGTCAGCACAGCGGAGATCGGCTGTTCCTGGGCGAGGGCCACCGGCACCGGCGGGCCCGGCAACACCACCGGATCGGCGGCCAGCGCCGGCGGTGCACTCGTGGGCACCCCCTTGCCCGCACCCGCGGCCTTGCTCAGCGGGGCGGCCGCCAGACCGTCGGCGGGCAGCGCGCCCGCCCCGGCGATCGGCACGATCGGCGCGACCGGCAGCGGCGGCGCGACAGGCGCGAGCGGCACCGCGGGGACGACCGGCGCCAGCGGCACCGGTGCTGCGACGGGGCCCGGCAACGCCATCGGCGCTACCGGCGCGGCCGCCGCGAGCTGGTCGACGCAGCCCGCGCCGCCCGTTCGCAGCGGGGTGGCGGCGCCGTCGGGACTCAACGCCAGCGCAGCCCCGCACAGGCCCGCGCTGACCGCAACCGCAACGCTGAATCGCTCCAAGTGCCGCAACGCCGTACTCCCTCATCAATGCCCGCTTCTGCGTGACGATTTCGAACGGTATCGGCGCATACGATCCGGGCAAACACGCGTTGCCGAACCGATACGGAGCTCGTGCCGTGCCGTGATCCGGCCGTTCCCGGCCGGAGATCCGTCCGCTAGTCGGAGCCCCACCACAGCGAGGGCCAGCTGAAGCTGAACGCGCCCTGGCTGAGCCGGGTGAGCAGTTCCTCGAGCGCCCGCAGCGGCAACTGCATCCGCCATTCCGGCAGCAACCCGGACACCTGCAGGGTGTCCGAGGAGAGCTCGACGCCGGTGATCATCAGACCGAGCGGCAGCTCGGGCAACGGCACCTGGTAGGCGGGCGTTCGCACCGGCAGCTTCCACCGGTGCCGGCCGGTCACCACCGCACGCGGCCGCAGCCACAGCGTGCGGCCCGTGACGTCGGCGTCGACCTCCAGCCCGCCCCAGGCCGGCTGCCGGGCCCACCGCAGGCGGGCCGTGCCGTCCTTGCCCAACTCGCTGCGCAGCTGTGGAGCCACCTGCCGCAGCACTCCGTCCAAAACCTCCTCGGAAAGCGCCGTCGACAGGTTTGCCGGAGCCGCCACCACCAGCGGCGGGACACCCGGGCGGATGTGCACGTTGCGCAGCACGGCGACGGCGCTCTGCAGCCGGTTCTCGTCCCATCTGATGTCGCGTGCGGCCACCCGGACCTCGCCCAATTGGCCGACCGGCAGGCCCTGCGGGTCCAGCTCCGACTCCAGTTCGGTCACCGTCAGCACCACGTCGTGATCACCGATGCGAACGGTCACCTCGTTGCCGACGAGCAGTTGCTGCAACGTCGCCAACAGCGTCCGGTAGGGCACCGCGGCCGCCTGCGCGGCACCGGCGCCCACCGACGGCAGGCCCGTCGACGACCACAATGAAGTCAGCGCCTCCAACGCGCGGAACGCTTCATCCCAACGCAGGAACGGAACCTTCGGCATCGCCTCAAAAGCTATGGCAGGGCGCTCAACCCGGCAATACCGGGGCGGCTCCGCCGACCATCAGACCGGCCACCTCCGTCCAACCCTGCTGGTTCTCGGCGGCCGAAGCCGAGTACATCAGCACCCCCTGCGGCCCGGCGACGTACACCGCGGAAGGGTTGGCGGCGATCGCGAACAGCGGGATCTGCAGGCCGCGCGACGGCGCGTCGGAGTTCACCCCGTCGAGGTTGACGTAGGACACCGGGTGCGTGGCGTCGTTGCGGGTCACCACGACGTCGTCGCTCGTTCGCCAGTACAGCGACACCACCGAGGTGCCCAGACCGAAGCCGAGCCGGCGCGGATAGGTCAGCGCGAACTGGCCGGCCTGGGTCTGCTCGACACCGGCCAGGATCACCTGTCCGTCGATCACCATCGCCGCACGGGTGCCGTCGCGGGACAGCTGCAGGTCGGTGATCGGTCCCGGGAAGCGGGCCGAGACCGCGGTGGAATCCACCGGGATGCGGGCCGGCTGACCGGACGCCGGCTCCTGGATGGCGCGCAGCACGATGTTGGCGTCGACCACCACCCACACCGCGTCGTCCAGCGACCAGCTCGGGCGGGTCAGGTTGTGCCCGTCGGCGGACTGCACCGCCTCACCGCCGAGGTCACCGATCCACAGCGACGCGGCCATGTCCGGTGCGCCGCGACGCAGCGTCACCACCGAGGCGACCTGGTGACCGTTGCGCGACAGCGCAGCACCGGTCTGATCGCCCATCCGGCCGAACGCGCCGGCCAGTGGGGCGATGTGCTGCCCGTCCAGGGCCACCATCGAGCCGTTGATCAGGGCATGCAGCCCCGCGCCGGCGCCGTCGGCGACCCCGGGATCGGTGGCCGCGACGTCGGAGGTGGTCCAACCCTGGGCGAACCTGTCCTCGAGCGGGGCGCCGTCGGCGTTGATCACATACGGACCGCGGATGTCGGCCCGGGCCAGCGTCCAGATGATCTGCGCGGCAAGCAATTGCCTGCTGTGCGGATCGGTCGTGGCCAGCTTCTCCAGATCGACCCGGGCGCCGCCGTAACCTTTGCCGATGCCGCTCTTGCCGCCGTCGGCGCGGGTCACCGGTCCGCGCAACCGCAGCGGCGGGGCCAACAGGTTGCGCACCGTGTGCGCCATCTCCGGGCGCGGTCCGGCCAGCAGCTTGGAGACCAGTTCGGTGGCCAGCTGGTCGTGGTCGGACACCGCGACGTAGCGCGGGTCGGGCACCACGGTCTTGCCGGTGGGGTCGGCGAAGTACAGGGTGTTGCGCTTGTAGGTGGCCTGGAACTGCTGCCAGTCCAGGAAAACGCCGTTGGGCAGTCTGTCGATGCGCCAGCCGCCCGAGGTCTTGACCAACTCGATCGGACCCGGGTCCGGCAGCTTGCCCTCCGCGGTCTCGAACACCCCGATGTCGGACAGCGAGCCCAGGATGTCGGCCCGCATATTGGCCGAAACCCGTTCGGCGCCGCGGGTTTCGACGAAAACCACATGGTCGATCAGCAGGGCGCTGCCGGCGTCGTCCCAGCCGTTGGACGCCGACTGGGTGAGGAACTGCCGCGCAGCCAGGTGCCGGTTGGACGGGTCGGCGGTGGCCTTGAGGAATTCGCGCAACAGCACGTCGGGATCCATGCCCGGGGTGGGTTTGGGCAGGTTCGACGGCGCCGGACGGTCCACCGTGCCGATGGCCTGCGGCGCCGACGAGCTGGGCACGCTTGCGCAACCGGCGAGTAGCAGAGCCGCCGAGACGAGCATCAGCAGTCCCCGCATCAACCGCTCCACTCCGCGTGCTCACGGTGCCGGGTGATCGGTTGCGGGCCGGTCGGGGTGAGCGGCTGCGCCGTCGGCTGCCCGTTGGTCTGCGGGATCGGTTTCATCGGCAACGGGCTGGTGGTCACTTTGTGCCCCCGCACCAGGGGCAGGGTCAGCCGGAAACACGCGCCCTCGCCGGGCTCCCCCCAGGCCTCCAGCCGGCCCTGGTGCAGGCGCGCATCCTCGATGCTGATCGCCAGGCCGAGCCCGGTGCCGCCGGAACGGCGCACCCGCGACGGGTCGGAGCGCCAGAACCGGCTGAACACCAGCTTCTCCTCGCCGGGCCGCAACCCGACGCCGTAGTCGCGCACGGTGACGGCGACGGTGTCCTCGTCAGCCGCCATCCGGATGCGCACCGGCTTGCGCTCGGCGTGGTCGATCGCATTCGCGATCAGGTTGCGCAGGATCCGTTCCACCCGGCGGGCGTCGACCTCGGCGATCACGCCTTCGGTGGGCATGTCCACCAGCAGCTCGATGCCGGCTTCCTCGGCCAGGTGCCCGACGTTGCCCAGGGCGCTGTTGACGGTGGTGCGCAGATCGACGGCCTCGACGGACAACTCGGCGACACCGGCGTCGTGCCGGGAGATTTCCAGCAGGTCGTTGAGCAGGCTCTCGAACCGGTCCAGCTCGTTGACCATCAACTCGGTGGATCGTCGCAACGCCGGATCGAGGTCGTCGGCGTGGTCGTAGATCAGGTCCGCAGCCATGCGCACCGTGGTCAGCGGGGTGCGCAGTTCGTGGCTGACATCGGAGGTGAAGCGGCGTTGCAGGTTGCCGAACTCCTCGAGCTGGGTGATCTGGCGGGACAGGCTCTCGGCCATGTCGTTGAAGGACAGCGCCAGCCGGGCCATGTCGTCTTCGCCGCGCACCGGCATCCGTTCGGACAGGTGCCCCTCGGCGAAGCGCTCGGCGATCCGCGATGCCGAGCGCACCGGATTGACCACCTGCCGGGAAACCAGCAGCGCGATGCCGGCCAGCAGGACCAGCAGCACCACACCGCCGGTCGCCATCGTGCTGCGCACCAGCGAGATGGTGGCCTGCTCGGAGGCCAGCGGGAAGATCAGGTACAACTCCAGGTTGGCCACCCGCGACGACGTCGGACTGCCGACGATCAGCGCCGGCCCGGAGAAGCCCTCGGTGTGCACGGTCGCGTACTGGTATGCGGCCTGGCCCGCCTTGACGAAGCCGCGCAACGCGCTGGGCACCTGATCGACCGGCCCGGCGGTGGACGCCGCGCGCGGCCCGTCGCCGGGCACCATCAGCGCCGCGTCGAAGGCACCGGCCAGCCCCGCGCCGGAGGCGGGGTCGGTCTTCGATGTCAGCGTGTTGCGCGCGAGCTGCAGGCTGCTGTCCAGCGAGCGGGTCTCCTCACCGTTGACGATGCCGGTGACGGTGTTGCGGGCGCGCTCGATCTGATCGATCGCGGCTTTGACCTTGATGTCGAGGACCCGGTTGGTGACCTGGCTGGTCAACACGAAACCCAGCGCCAGGATGACCGCCAGCGACAGGCCGATGGTCAGCGCCACCACGCGCAGCTGCAGCGACCGGCGCCAGACGACGGCAACGGCGCGACTGACGGCGCTCATGCCCCGCGGCAGGGGACCCGAACGCCCCCAACGACCTCGACTACGTCGCGGTGAGCGCCAGATCACGCGTAACGCTCACTCATCGCGCGGGATCACGGAGGTCCGGCCTTGTATCCCACTCCTCGAACGGTCAAAACCACTGTCGGGTTTTCGGGGTCTTTCTCGACCTTGGCGCGCAGGCGCTGGACGTGCACGTTCACCAGGCGGGTGTCCGCCGGGTGCCGGTATCCCCACACCTGTTCGAGCAGCACATCACGAGTAAACACCTGGCGCGGTTTGCGCGCCAACGCGACCAGCAGGTCGAACTCCAGCGGCGTCAGCGAGATCTGCTCGCCGTTGCGGGTGACCTTGTGCGCCGGCACGTCGATGTCGACGTCGGCGATGGACAGCATCTCGGCGGGCTCGTCGTCGTTGCGGCGCAGCCGCGCCCGCACCCGCGCGACCAGTTCCTTGGGCTTGAACGGCTTCATGATGTAGTCGTCGGCGCCGGATTCCAGGCCGAGCACCACGTCGACGGTGTCGGTCTTGGCGGTCAGCATGACGATCGGCACACCGGAGTCGGCCCGCAGCACCCGACACACGTCGATGCCGTTCATGCCCGGCAGCATCAAGTCCAACAGCACCAGATCGGGGCGCAACTCGCGCACCGCGGTCAGGGCCTGAGTACCGTCGCCGATGACCGCGGTGTCGAAACCCTCCCCACGCAACACGATGGTGAGCATCTCGGCCAGCGAAGCGTCGTCGTCGACGACGAGAATCCTTTGCCTCATGGTGTCCATGGTGTCACCAGATCAGGACAAAACCGTCGCACCACACGGGCGTTTCGTGATTGATAAGCGCAAATGGCGCCCAAAATGCACTATTCGGCCACCACAGTGGCGGCCAGACCGTCCGGATCGACGTCCGCGTCCACGACCCGCCACCGCCCGCACCAGTGCGCTGCCGCCAGTTCGGCGTAGACCGCACCGGTGCGTCGCTGCAGTCCGTCGTCGCGTTCGTAGCTGTCGCGGGCCCGGCCCGGGTCGCTCGCGGCGCGGCTGCGCGCCCGCTGGTCGGCGAGTTCGGCCGGCACCGCGAGCAGGATCTGCCAGTCCGGCGCGGGCAGCGCCAGCCGGCGGTATTCGAGCTGTTGCACCCACGCCGCGGCCGGGCCGGACGCACCCTGGTGCAACCGCGCCGCGCTGTAGGCGGCGTTGGAGGCCACGTAGCGATCCAGGATCACCACGTCGTGCTGCTGCCCGAGCCGCGCGATCTCGTCGATCGCGCCGACCCGGTCCAGGGCGAACAGCGTCGCCATCGCGTACACCGAGTCGGCGAGGTCGCCGTGCTGTCCGTGCAGCGCCTCGGCCGCGAGGTCGGCGGTGATCGACTGCCCGTAGCGCGGGAACGCCAAGGTGGTCACCGATTTGCCGGACGCCTCGAACGCCGTGCGCAGACCCTCGGTCAACGTCCGCTTGCCCGAGCCGTCGACGCCTTCGATCGCGATCAGCACGGCGCGAGCTTAACGCCTGCGCGTCACGCTGGCGTGACGCTCGACGTCCACAGCCACACGGGCGTGACGCTCGGCGGGCAGACGGGGTCCGGCGCGCGAGCTTAAC
>NZ_JBVAXK010000011.1:80772-181748 GCF_055419285.1 Mycobacterium sp. IDUB_28
TAACGCCTGCGCGTCACGCTGGCGTGACGCTCGACGTCCACAGCCACACTGGCGTGACGCTCGGCGGGCAGACGGGGGCCGGCGCGCGAGCTTAACGCCTGCGCGTCACGCTGGCGTGACGCTCGACGTCCACAGCCACACTGGCGTGACGCTCGGCGGGCAGACGGGGGCAACGCCGGGCTCGCCGCCGCTCAGTAGCGGTAGTGGTCCGGCTTGTAGGGGCCCTCGACGTCCACGCCGAGGTATTCGGCCTGCTCCTTGGTCAGCTTGGTGAGCTTGCCGCCGAGCGCCTCGACGTGGATGCGGGCCACCTTCTCGTCAAGGTGCTTGGGCAGCCGGTACACCTCGTTGTCGTACTCGTCATTCTTGGTCCACAGCTCGATCTGCGCGATCGTCTGGTTGGCGAAGCTGTTACTCATCACGAACGACGGGTGCCCGGTCGCGTTGCCCAGGTTCAGCAGTCGGCCCTCGGACAGCACGATGACCGAACGACCGGTGTCGCCGAAGGTCCACAGGTCGACCTGCGGCTTGATGTTGGTCTTGGTGGCCCCGGAGCGCTCCAGACCGGCCATGTCGATCTCGTTGTCGAAGTGACCGATGTTGCCCAGGATGGAATGGTCCTTCATGGCCTTGATGTGCTCGAGCATGATGATGTCTTTGTTGCCGGTCGAGGTGATCACGATGTCGGCGTTGCCGATCGCGTCCTCGACGGTCACCACGTCGTAGCCCTCCATCAGCGCCTGCAGGGCGTTGATCGGGTCGATCTCAGTGACCGAGACGCGCGCGCCCTGGCCCTTGGCGGCCTCCGCGCAGCCCTTGCCGACGTCGCCGAAGCCGCAGATCAGCACGTTCTTGCCGCCGATCAGCGCGTCGGTGCCACGGTTGATGCCGTCCAGCAGCGAGTGCCGGGTGCCGTACTTGTTGTCGAACTTGGACTTGGTCACCGAGTCGTTGACGTTGATGGCCGGGAAGGCCAGGTCGCCGGCGGCGGCGAACTGGTAGAGGCGCAGCACCCCGGTGGTGGTCTCCTCGGTGACGCCCTTGACCGACTCGGCGATCTTGGTCCACTTACCCTTGTCGGTCTCGAACCGGTTGCGCAGGACGTTGAGGAAGACCTTCCACTCCGCGGAGTCGTCCTCTTCGGCGGGCGGCACCACGCCGGCCTTCTCGTACTGCATTCCGCGCAGCACCATCATGGTGGCGTCGCCGCCGTCGTCCAGGATCATGTTCGCCGGCTTGTCCTCGTCCGGCCAGGTGAGCATCTGCTCGGCGGCCCACCAGTACTCCTCGAGCGTCTCGCCCTTCCACGCGAAGACCGGGACACCCTTGGGCTCCTCCGGGGTGCCGTGCGGGCCGACGACGACGGCCGCGGCCGCGTGGTCCTGGGTGGAGAAGATGTTGCAGGAGGCCCACCGGACTTCGGCACCCAGCGAGGTCAGCGTCTCGATCAGCACCGCGGTCTGCACGGTCATGTGCAGCGATCCCGAGATCCGGGCCCCCTTCAGCGGCTGGACATCGGCGTACTCGCGGCGCAGCGACATCAGCCCGGGCATCTCGTGCTCGGCGATGCGCAGTTCTTTACGGCCGAAATCCGCCAGCGACAGGTCGGCAACCTTGAAATCGATGCCGTTGAGGACGTCGGGGGTCAGCGAATTTTCGGTCGTGGTCATGGTCGTGTTTCATCCTTACTCAGGGCTTACGGGGACTGATGGAATAAACCGGGCGGCTACTGCGCCCGAGGTATGGTCCTCAGTCACTGTAGCCGCCCGGCGGGAGCCCTCAGGAAACGGCACTCACCCCGTGACGCTCGCCGAACGGCGTCAACAGCCGGGCCAGGTCCGCTGCGACGTCGTGGTCGGACTCCGGTGGCATCGACACGTAGCTCAGGCACAGCCGCACGATGGCGCGGGAGAGCACCTGCGCGTCGTCGTCGCTGGTGGCCAACCAGGTCTGGGTGAACGCCGTCGACAACCGGGCCGAGGCCCGGGTGATGATGGGCGCGCTGTCGGTGGTGATGAGCTGTAGCAGGTCCGGCTTGGCCACGCCGGTCAGCAGCGAGATCACCAGCGGGTCGGCGGCCGACTCGGTGAAGAAGGCCCGGAAACCCTGCAGGAACGACTCGTAGATGTTGCCGACGTTGGCGTCCAGGGCAGCTCGGACGGTGTCGACCAGCCGGTCGGCCAGACGCAGGGCGTACCCCTGTGCCAGGCCCTGGCGGGAGCCGAACTCGTTGTAGATGGTCTGCCGGCTGATGCCGGCGGCCCGGGCCACGTCCGAGAGCGTGATGGCCGACCAGTCGCGGGTCAGCAGCAGGTCCCGCATCGCGTCCAGCACCGACTCCCGCAGCAGGGCGCGAGATGCCTCGGCGTAGGGAATCCGCTTCACAGGCGCGACAATAGCCGTATTCGTCGCGACATTGGTGCCGATCATGACCGGGCCACCTCCACCATCACGAAGTCGGCTTTGGCTGCACCGCAGTCCGGGCAACTCCAGTCTTCGGGGATGTCCGCCCAGCGGGTGCCCGGCTCGATGCCGTCCTCCGGCCAGCCCAGCTCCTCGTCGTACTCGAAACCGCACTGGACGCACTGGTAGAGCTTGTAGTCGTTCATGTCACTTTCCTCCTATCTCGATGAAGTCGGGCTTTTCGCGGACGGCGCAGTCCGGGCAGGTCCAGTCCTCGGGAATCTGCTCCCAGGGCGTGCCGGCCGGAAAGCCTTCGCGGGCATCGCCTTTGGTCTCGTTGTAGCGGTAATCGCACACCGGACACTGGTAGGTGGCGGTCATGCGGCCACCTCGTGGGCGGCCCCGTACCTGGCCAGCAGCTTCGCCCGCAGCCGCGGGTGCAGGTTGACCTTGGTGATGTCGCCGTCGTAGTGCTCGAGCACCCGGTGGTCCATCACCTTGCGCCACAGCGGCGGGAAGTAGGTCAGCGTGATCATCGAGGCGTACCCGCTGGGCAGGTTGGGCGAGCCGGCCATGCTGCGCAGCGTCTGGTAGCGCCGGGTCGGGTTGGCGTGGTGGTCGCTGTGCCGCTGCAGGTGGTAGAGGAACAGGTTGGTGACGATGTGGTCGGAGTTCCAGCTGTGCACCGGGGCGCACCGCTCGTAGCGGCCGTTCTCCTTCTTCTCCCGCAGCAGCCCGTAGTGCTCGAGGTAGTTGACGGCTTCGAGCAGGCCGAAGCCGAACACCGCCTGGATGATCATGAACGGGATCAGGCTCACCCCGAAGACCGCGATCAGCACGCCCCACAGCAGCACCGACATGGCCCAGGCGTTCAGGACATCGTTGGACAGGTAGGTGCGGGGGTCCCACGGGCTCTTGCCGAGCCGGCGAATCCGCTGCGCTTCGAGGTGCACCGAGGAGCGGGCGCTGCCGATGACGCTGCGCGGCAGGAACTCCCAGAACGTCTCGCCGAAGCGGGATGACGCCGGGTCCTCCGGAGTGGAGACCCGCACGTGGTGGCCGCGGTTGTGCTCGATGTAGAAGTGGCCGTACCAGGTCTGGGCCAGGGTGATCTTGGACAGCCAGCGCTCCAGGGAGTCCTTCTTGTGGCCCATTTCGTGGGCGGTGTTGATCCCGACGCCGCCGAGGACACCCACCGACAGCGCCACGCCGATCTTGCCGAACCAGCCCAGGCCGCCTTCGAAGCCGAGCCAGTGCAGGTTCGACGCGGTGAACAGGTAGGCGCCCAGCACCACGCTCAGGTACTGGAACGGGATGTAGATGTAGGTGCAGTACCGGTAGTACTTGTCGTTCTCCAACCGCTCCATCACCTCGTCGGGCGGGTTCTGGCCGTCGGGGCCGAACCGCAGGTCCAGCAGCGGCAGCAGGATGTAGAGCAGGATCGGGCCAATCCACAGCGGCACCTGCGCCGCGAAGTGCCAGTCCAGCCGGTTGAGCCCCCAGCTGATCGGCAGCATCACGAACAGCGCCGTCGGGGGGATGAGTCCCATCAGCCACAGGTAGCGCTTCTTGTCGCGCCACTCCGTTGCCGGAGCTCCCGTCGCCTGGGCGTCGATCTGGGTGGTCATATGCCAAACCTCCTTGTGTGTCACACCACGATGAGATTGGACATTACGGCAGTTTGCGTCTCTTGTCTAGACAAAGAGGCCGTTTTTGTAAATCAAATGCTCAAAGACATCCCATTTGTCTACGGCGTGCTGACCTCCACCTGCGCCGCACGACCCCGCTGCAGCGAATGCCGCCGTCCGTATCCGACGTAGATGACCACCCCGATCACCAGCCACACCCCGAAGCGCACCCAGGTCAGGGCGGTGAGGTTGAGCATCAGCCACAGACACGCGCACACCGAGGCGATCGGCAGCAACGGCACCCACGGCGCCTTGAACCCGCGCTGCAGGTCCGGGCGGGTGCGGCGCAGGACGATGACACCGGCCGAGACCAGCACGAACGCGAACAGCGTGCCGACGTTGACCATCTCCTCGAGCTTGTCGATCGGAAACACCGCAGCCGTGGCCGCGATCACGACCGCCACCAGCACGGTGATGCGGACCGGGGTGCCCCGGGCGCTGGTCTTGGCCAGGCCGCGCGGCAGCAGACCGTCGCGGGCCATCGCGAACAGCACCCGGCACTGACCCAGCATCAGCACCATCACCACCGTGGTCAGGCCGGCCAGCGCACCGACCGAAATGATGCCGCTGGCCCAGTGCACGCCGTTGGCCTGGAACGCCGTGGCCAGATTGGCCGAGTGGTGATCGACGGTCTTGAGCTGGGTGTAGGAGATCATCCCGGACAACACCACCGAGACCGCTACGTAGAGGACGGTGACGATGCCCAGCGACGCCAGAATGCCGCGCGGCACGTTGCGCTGCGGGTCTTTGGTCTCCTCGGCCATGGTGGCGACGATGTCGAAGCCGACGAACGCGAAGAACACGATCGAAGCACCCGCCAGCACGCCATACCAGCCGTAGTGGCTGCCGCCCGCCCCGGTGATCAGCGACAGCACCGACTGGTCCAGTCCGTTGCCGCCGTGTTGGACCTCGGGTTCGGGCACGAACGGCCGGTAGTTGGCGCCCTTGATGTAGAACGCCCCGACGACGACCACCAGGAGCACCACCGCCACCTTGATGGTGGTCACCACGGCGGAGAAACGGGACGACAACTTGGTGCCCAGCGCCAGCAGGACCGCCACCAGCGTGACGATCAGCAGCGCGCCCCAGTCGAAGGTGAACCACGCAAAGTGCTGGACCGCGCCGGCGAACCCGAAGACCGTGCCCAGGTAGCTCGACCACCCCTTGGCCACCACCGCCGCGCCGATGGCCAGTTCCAGCACCAGATTCCAGCCGATCACCCAGGCCAGCACCTCGCCGAAGGTGGCGTAGGAGAAGGTGTAGGCGCTGCCGGCCACCGGCAGCGTGGAGGCGAATTCGGCATAGCACAGCGCCGCCAGGGCACAGGTACCCGCCGCGATCAGAAACGAGATCCAGATGGCGGGGCCGGTGATGTCACCGGTGGTCGACGCGGTGACGGTGAAGATGCCGGCCCCGATCACCACCGAGACACCGAAGACGACGAGATCCCACCAGGTGAGGTCCTTACGCAGCCGGGTGCTCGGCTCGTCGGTGTCGGCGATCGACTGCTCGACCGTTTTCCTGCGCCAGCGATCTGCCATCCGAGCACGCCCCTTCAATCACTTATGGACCGGACAGTACTGGGTACTCTGCCCAGATGGTGGGGAGCGCGGAGAACAAGAATCACGCAATAGTCATCGGTGCCAGCATCGCCGGATTGTCCGCGGCGAAGGTGCTGTCGGACTTCTATACGCAGGTGACGGTGTTCGAGCGGGACGAGCTGCCCGGCGAACCGGCCAGCCGGGCCGCCGTCCCGCAGGACCGGCACCTGCACATGCTGATGGCCCGCGGGGCCAAAGAGTTCGAGAGCCTGTTTCCGGGCCTGCTCGACGACATGGTCGCCGCGGGCGTGCCGATGCTGGAGAACCGGCCCGACTGTATCCACCTGGGGGCGGCCGGACACGTCCTGGGCACCGGGCACACGCTGCGCGACGAGTTCACCGCCTACGTGCCGAGCCGCCCGCACCTGGAATGGCAGCTCCGACGCCGGGTGCTCGAGCTGGCCAACGTCGAGATCGTGCAGCGTCCCGTCGCCGAACCGCGGTTCGAACCTGCCACACAGCGGGTGACCGGCGTGCTGCTGGACCCCGAAACCCCGGGTCAGGATCCCGAGTTCGTGCCGGCCGACCTGGTCGTGGATGCTGCCGGGCGCGGCACCCGGCTGCCGGTCTGGCTGACGCAGTGGGGTTACCAGCGCGCACCGGAGACGACGGTGGACATCGGCATCAACTACGCGACCCACCGGTTCCGGATGCCTGAGGGGTTGATCCAGGAAAAGGTGGTGGTCGCCGGGGCCTCCCACGACCAGCCGCTCGGGCTGGGGATGCTGTATTACGAGGACCGCACCTGGGTGCTGACGACGTTCGGGGTGGGCCACACCAAACCGCCGCGGACCTTCCCGGACATGCTGGGCCTGGCAAAAGAAATGCTGCCGGACCATTTCAACGCCGCGCTGGCGCAGTCCGAACCCGTCGGCGACCCCTCCTATCACGCCTTCCCGGTGAGCCGCTGGCGCCGCTACCACAAGGTGGAGCGCTTCCCGGGCGGAATCATCCCGTTCGGCGACGCGGTGGCCAGCTTCAACCCCACCTTCGGCCAGGGCATGACCATGACCTCGTTGCAGGCCCGCAATCTGCGCCAAGCCCTGCAGACCCCCGACGTGGACCTGGCCACCGAGCTGAGTCGGCTGACCGCCAAAACCACCTTCCCGGTGTGGATGATGAACGCGATCGGCGACGTGACTTTTCACCACGCCGTCGCCGACCCGGAACCGCGCTGGTACCGCGCGGCGGGCGGGCTGTTCGATCAGTTCCTGGGCGCCGCCGAGACCAATCCCGTGCTCGGCGAATGGTTTCTGCGCCGCTTCTCGCTGCTCGACAGCTTGTATATGGTGCCGACACCGTCCATCCTGGGCCGCACCATCGCGCACAACATGCGCTTGTGGGTAGGCGAGAAACGCGAGCGCCGGTTGGCCCGGCGGGCGGTTACAAGCCGACCGTAGCCCGGAACACCTTGGCCGGTTGGCGCGCGCACAGCCGGATCGGACCGTCGTCGGCGCCCACCCAGGCCGCCGCTCCGCGCTCCAGCGTCAGCGACCCGGTCTTGCCGTGCACCGTCAGCTCCCCCTCGGCGCACAACAGGATCTGCGGTCCGTCATGGCGGGACGGCGCGTCGACCTCGTGGCCCAGCTGCTCACCGTCGAGGACGAGCAGCGCGACCGCGAACTCGTCGGCCGGGGTCTCGTACACCAGGGCCAGGCCGTCGCGGCGGATCGGCGGACGCAGTTGCGACTCGGCGGACGGGGTGAAATCCAGCACCCGCAGCAGTTCCGCCACATCGACGTGCTTGGGGGTCAGGCCGCCGCGTAACACGTTGTCGGAGTTGGCCATCACCTCCAGCGCGAATCCGCGCAGATAGGTGTGCAGGTTGCCGGCGGGCACGAAGATCGCCTCGCCGGGGGCCAGGCTGATGCGGTTGAGCAGCAACGCCGCCAGCACGCCGGCGTCACCGGGATAGCGCTCCCCCAGTTCCAGCACCGTGCGCGCTTCGCCGGCGAACTCGGTGGCCCCGCAGCTCAGATACTGGATGGCCCCGTCGAGTACGGCGGGCACCAGCACGTCGAGGTCGGGCTGGGGGGCGGTGATCCAGGTGGTGAACAACGCCCGCAGGCCGGCTGCATCGGATTCGTCGTCGGACCCCTCGCCGAGCAGGTCGATGAACGGGTCCAGGTCGGAGACGGCCAGCGCCCGCAGCAGGTCGCTGGTGCGGGCCACTTGCCGGAACCCGGCCAGCGCCTCGAACGGCTGCAACGCCACCAGCAGTTCGGGTTTGTGACTGATGTCGCGGTAGTTGCGCACCGGCGAGTTCACCGGAATGCCGAGCCGCTCCTCGCGCCGATACCCCTCGACCGCCTGCGCGGTACTGGGATGGGCCTGTAGCGACAGCGGCTCGTCGGCGGCCAGCACTTTGACCAGAAACGGGAGCACGTCGCCGAACCGTGCCCGCGACGCCGCGCCCAGCTGGCCCTCGGGGTCGGCGCTCAGTGCCGTCAACAACGAGGTCTCGCCGTGCGGCGTGTGCAGAAAGGCCGGGTCGCCCGGGTGAGCGCCGAACCAGAGTTCGGCCTCGGGATGGGCGGCCGGCACCGGCCGCCCGGTGAATTCGGCGAGTGCGGTGCGCGACCCCCAGGCGTAGGTGCGCATGGCTCCGCGTAGCAGTTCCACCCTGTATCTATCCCCGTGCCAATCGCAGGTAAACCGCCGCCATCTCGAGCCGAACGGCCAGCACCGCCAGTTGCTGCTCGACGCGCTGAGCAGCGGTGGGCGCCGGCGCTTCCGGCACGTCCTGGGCACCGATCAGGTAGACGTCGTCCAGCCCGGCCACCCGGGCGGCGACCACCGTGCGCTCAGCGGCCAGCGTCAGCGCCAGCACCCGCAACCGCTGGGGCAGCGGCCCGTCGATCTGCTCGTCGTGGAACAGGTCGTGTTCCGGCGCGGGGTGGCCGCCGGGCCCACCGCGCAGCGCAGCCACCGCGTCCGCCAGGCCGGTGGCGGCGACCGCCTGCTGCGCATTGCGCAGCACCATCGAACTGCCGTGCCGGGCCAGCGTCAGCGTTGCGGCGCTGTCCCCGGCCAGCGCCACCTGGCACCCGGTCAGCCGCGCCGCCAGCATCTTGGCCGGATTGGTGAACAACTCGCGTGCGGCGCTGTTGCGCAGCACCTCGGCGTCCAGTTCGTCGGCCAGCGCCCCCAGATCAAGAGGCAGCCGGGAGTCCACGGTCTGCAGTACCGCCAGACCGACCGCCAGATACCGGCACAGCCCGAACTCGTCGGGCGCCCACAACCGGGGCGCCAGCACCGCGACCCGGCCCGCGGTGGAGTCACGCAGCGGACCTTCGAACGGCGCCGCCACGACCACCCGCGCTCCGCGGCGCACCCCGGTGGCGGCCGCGCCGACCAGCACGGGGTCCCCGGGATCGTCGCCGGCCACCACCAGCACATCCAGCGGACCGATCCAGGACGGAGCCTCGGTGGCCAGCACGATCGGCGCCGCAGCGTCGGTGGCCAGCGTCGAGATCAGCAGAGCCCCGGCCGTTTCCGCGGGGCCGCGCCCGGCCACCCAGATCACGCTGCGCGGCCGGTCGTTGCCGCCGAGGGACTCGAGCTCGCCCTCCTCCAGCGCGGCAGCCACGGTGCGCACCTGGGCGCCGGCCATCGACGCCGCCCGCAGCAGGCCGTCCCGGTCGGCGGCCAGCAGACCCTCGGCGTCCTCGAGATCGACAGCTCCGACGGTGCTCACGGTCCCGCCTGGGGTGGGTCGGCCCGGGCCGCGATTTGCTCGCTGATCTGTGCGACCACCGCGTCCACATCCTCGATGCTGCGCCCCTCGACATTGAGCCGCAAGAGCGGCTCGGTGTTGGAGCTGCGCAAGTTGAACCAGCGGCCGTCGCCCAGGTCCGCGGTCACCCCGTCCAGGTGGTCGATGGAGTGGATCCGGCCACCGAACGCCTTCAACACGGCATCCACGCACGCCGCCGCGTCGGCGACGGTGAAGTTGATCTCGCCGGAGGACTCGTAGCGCTGGTAGTCGGCGGTCAGCTCGGAAAGCGGCCGGTCCTGCTGCTCACCGAGCGCCGCGAGCACGTACAACGCGGCCAGCATTCCGGAGTCGGCGCCCCAGAAGTCCCGGAAGTAGTAGTGCGCCGAGTGTTCCCCACCGAAGATCGCGCCGGTCTCGGCCATCAGCGCCTTGATGTAGGAGTGCCCGACGCGCGAGCGCAGCGGCGTGCCGCCGCGCTCGGCCACCAGCTCGGGCACCGCGCGCGAGGTGATCACGTTGTGGATGACGGTGGCGCCGATCTCGCGGGTCAGCTCGCGCGCGGCGACCAGGCTGGTGACCGTCGAGGGCGAGACCGGCCGGCCACGCTCGTCGACCACGAAGCAACGGTCGGCATCGCCGTCGAACGCCAGGCCGATGTCGGCGTTGGTTTCGCGCACGAAGTGCTGCAGGTCCACCAGGTTCGCTGGGTCCAGCGGGTTGGCCTCGTGGTTGGGGAAGGTGCCGTCGAGCTCAAAGTACAAGGGCAACAACGTGATCGAGTCGATGGCACCGAGCACCGCCGGGGCGGTATGGCCGGCCATGCCGTTGCCGGCGTCCACGGCCACCCGCAGCGGGCGCAGGTCGGCGGTGTTCACCAACGAGCGCAGGAACACGCCGTAGTCGGCCAGCACATCCTGGTCGGTCACCGATCCGGCCGGGCCGTCGTAGCCGGCCGCCGCGCCGGCGATCAGGTCCTCGCTGATGACGGTCAGACCGGTGTCCTTACCGACCGGTTTGGCACCCGCGCGGCACAGCTTGATGCCGTTGTAGGCCGCCGGGTTGTGGCTGGCGGTGAACATGGCACCGGGGCAGTCCAGCAGACCCGAGCCGAAGTACAACTGATCGGTGGAGGCCAGACCGATGCGCACCACGTCCAGGCCCTGACCGGTGACGCCGTCGGCGAACGCCGCCGCCAGCGACGGGGAGCTGTCGCGCATGTCGTGACCGATCACCACCCGGCCGGCGCCCTCGCTGCGCATCAACCGGGCGAAGGCGGCACCGACGTCGGCGACGAAGGGCTCGCTGATTTCCGCACCGACCAGCCCACGGACGTCGTAGGCCTTGATCACACGGTGGACAGCCGCGGCGGGCCAAGACATGTGGGGTGCTCCTGACGACGTGAACTCTTCGCCGTCAGCCTATCGGCCCGCCGGCACTGCGGACCGGAACGGTCCGGTTGGCGATCGACGGTTCGGCGCGCTCAGTCGGCAGGATCGGGCAGGACCCGCAGGTGTCCGCGCCGGCGTCCGGACCGATGTTCGGGTGGCGCCAGCACACCGGTGGCGTGAGCTCCCGCCGAATGCACCGGATCCCCTACCCCAGCGGCGCGTGGGATGTCGTCGTACCCGTCGTATCCGTCGACCCGCGCGGTGAAGCCGTTCACGACCGCACTCGCACGCACCCCGCCCTCGCGCACCGCATCGGCCAGCGCCACCAGGTCGTCCTCGTCGGGATTGGTCGGCTCGGCGTTGAGCGGTCCGGCGTGGCGCACCAGCTCCCAGCCACGCGGGGCGGTGATGCGGCCGGCATGACCGACACACAGATCCCAGGAGTGGGGTTCCCGCGCGGTAGCGAGTGGTCCGACCACCGCCGTGGAGTCCGAGTAAACGAACGTCAGCGTTGCCACTGCATAGTGCGGACACCCGGGCCGGCAGCAGCGACGGGGTACGTTCACGAGCGAAAGGCTATCGTGCGCAAACGCCGCTCAAGCGCCGGACACGCGCATCGGTTCTAGCCACGATGTACAACCGTTACCATCGGCGCGTGAGCGATTCCCGCGGCTCCGGCCGCAGCGGTCGGCCTGCGGGCAGGTGGGCCGGGACGTTCGGGCACCGATCCCGGCGCAGGGGCCGCGATCTGCGCGGCCCGTTGCTGCCGCCCACCGTGCCGGGCTGGCGCAGCCGCGCCGAGCGGTTCGACATGGCGGTGCTGGAGGCCTACGAACCCATTGAGCGACGGGTCGGTGAGCGGGTAGCCGAACTCGACGTCGCCGTCGACGAGATCCCCCGCATCGCGGCCAAGGATCCCGCCAGCGTGCAGTGGCCACCTGAGGTGATCGCGGACGGACCGATCGCCCTGGCCCGTCTGATACCCGCCGGGGTCGACGTGCGCGGCAACGCGACGCGGGCGCGAATTGTATTGTTCCGCAAGCCGATTGAGCGACGGGCGAAAGACACCGTCGAACTCGGTGACCTGCTGCACGAGATCCTGGTGGCCCAGGTGGCGATCTACCTGGACGTGGAGCCGTCGGTCATCGACCCGACGATCGACGACTGAACTTTGTGCGGCGGACTAGATGACGCCGCGCTTGAGGCGGCGACGTTCGCGCTCGGACAGTCCACCCCAGATGCCGAACCGCTCGTCGTGGGCCAGCGCGTAGTCGAGGCACTCATGGCGGACCTCACACCCCAGGCAGATCTTCTTCGCCTCGCGGGTGGAGCCACCCTTCTCCGGGAAGAAGGCCTCGGGGTCGGTCTGGGCGCACAGCGCTTTGTCCTGCCATTGGTCGGCGGGGACTTCCGGCAGTGGCTCGGGCTCGAATGCGGCGGGCGCATCCGGAACCACGCTGAGATGAGGACGGACGGGTGCTTTCGGTGTCGGCAGAGACGTCACGACCGAGCCGGACGTGGTGTGCGGTGTGCCCCCCATTACGCCCCGAAGGTATTCATAGGACATGACTCCGCCTCCTCACTGATAGAGAGTGAATGGTTTACCACTGTTCTGATGTACAGATACCCAATTCGAACAAGTGATCGAATCTCGGTCTGCGACACCGGAACCGGCCGGCCAACCGGGAAATGACACTGATGTGATTAGACACGTGCCGGTGACCCTGGTCAAGCACTTCGGCGCATTTCCATACCATCTCGTAACCGAATTTCGGCGTTTCTGTTGTTTCGGCACTCGGGCGTGTCGAACACAGTATTATCACAAGTCCCTTGTGCCACAGTGGTTACCGATAACAACCCGTCCGCGCGCGACGGGTACTGTCCTGCGGTGTGAAGGTCACCGTGTTGGTCGGCGGCGTCGGCGGCGCCCGCTTCCTGCTCGGCGCACAACACTTCCTCGGCCTGGGACAGTTTGCTCGGCCGGACCAAACCGGTCATGAACTGACCGCCGTCGTCAACATCGGCGACGACGCGTGGATCCACGGCGTACGCATCTGCCCGGACTTGGACACCTGCATGTACACCCTGGGCGGCGGGGTGGACCCGGAGCGCGGCTGGGGTCATCGGGACGAAACCTGGCATGCCAAAGAGGAACTGGCGCGCTACGGGGTGCAACCCGATTGGTTCGGGCTCGGCGATCGCGATCTGGCCACCCACCTGATTCGAACTCAGATGCTCAACGCCGGTTACCCGCTGTCGCAGATCACCGCCGCACTGTGCGATCGTTGGCAGCCGGGCGCGCGGTTGCTGCCGGCCAGCGACGACCGCTGTGAAACGCATGTGGTGATCACCGATCCGTCCGACGGTTCGCGCAAAGCGATCCACTTCCAGGAGTGGTGGGTTCGCTACCGCGCCCAAGTCCCCACCCACAGTTTCGCCTTCGTCGGAGCCGAAAAGGCTAGCGCCACAACAGAAGCGGTGGCAGCCATCGCCGAAGCCGACGTAATCATGCTGGCACCGTCCAATCCGGTGGTGAGCGTCGGAGCCGTCCTGGCGGTACCCGGCATCCGCGCCGCCCTGCGCACCGCGACCGCCCCGGTGGTCGGGTACTCACCGATCATCGGTGGAAAACCGTTGCGCGGCATGGCCGATGCCTGTCTATCGGTGATCGGCGTGGACTCCACCGCCGAGGCCGTCGGGCGGCACTACGGTGCGCGCGGCACCACCGGGATACTGGACTGCTGGCTGATCCACGAGGGTGATCGCGCCGAAATCGACGCTGTGGCGGTGCGATCCATCCCGCTGCTGATGAACGACCCGGCGACCACGGCTGAGATGGTGCGCGCCGGGCTGAAACTGGCTGGCGTGACAGTATGACCGGGCAGCCCACGCTGCCGCCGACGGGCGAACACGGCACCGCCGGGAGGATCGAGATCCTGCCCGTTCCCGGACTTCCCGAGTTCCGTCCCGGTGACGACCTGGGCGCCGCGCTGGCCGCCGCCATGCCATGGCTGCGCGACGGTGACGTGGTGGTGGTCACCAGCAAGGTGGTGTCCAAATGTGAAGGCCGCCTGGTGCCGGCTCCCCCGGATCCTGAGCAGCGAGATACCCTGCGCCGTAAGCTGATTGACGACGAGGCGGTCCGGGTGCTGGCCCGCAAGGGACGCACCCTGATCACCGAGAACCGGCTGGGCCTGATCCAGGCCGCGGCCGGGGTGGACGGATCCAACGTCGGGACATCGGAATTGGCGCTGCTGCCGGTGGACCCGGACGGCAGTGCCGCCGCGCTGCGGGCGCGGCTGGGTGAACTGCTCGGGGTCACCGTCGCCGTTGTGATCACCGACACCATGGGCCGGGCGTGGCGTAACGGCCAGATCGACGCTGCGGTGGGAAGTGCGGGAATAGCTGTGCTGCACAACTATTCGGGCGCCGTCGATCAGCACGGCAATGATCTGGTGGTCACCGAGATCGCCGTCGCCGACGAGATCGCGGCGGCAGCCGACCTGGTGAAGGGCAAGCTGACCGCGATGCCGGTGGCGGTGATCCGGGGGCTCGAACCCGCCGACAACGGCACGACCGCGCGGCACCTGGTGCGCGCAGGCACCGAAGACCTGTTCTGGCTCGGCACCGCCGAGGCCCTCGACCTGGGTCACCGCCAGGCCCAGCTGATGCGCCGCTCGGTGCGGCAGTTCAGCAGCGAACCGGTGCCGGCGGAGCTGGTCGAGGCCGCGGTCGCCGAGGCGCTGACCGCCCCGGCCCCGCACCACACCCGGCCGGTGCGGTTCGTGTGGCTGCAGACCCAGGCCACCCGAAATCGGCTGCTGGACCGGATGAAAGACAAGTGGCGGACCGATCTCAGCGGTGACGGCAAGCCCGCCGATGCGGTGGAGCGCCGCGTCTCGCGCGGCCAGATTCTCTATGACGCGCCCGAAGTCGTCATACCCTTTCTGGTGCCCGACGGCGCGCACAGCTACCCGGACGCCGCGCGCACCGAGGCCGAGCACACCATGTTCACCGTCGCCGTCGGCGCCGCCGTCCAGGGTCTGCTGGTTGCGCTGGCGGTCCGCGGCCTGGGCAGCTGCTGGATCGGGTCGACGATCTTCGCCGCCGACCTGGTGTGCGAAGAGCTTGGCCTGCACCGTGATTGGGATCCGCTGGGGGCCGTCGCAATCGGCTACCCCGCCGAGGCGATGGAACCGCGCGAGCCGGCGCCGGTCGCGGATCTGTTGATCCGCCGATGAGCTTGCGGGATTCGGTGATCGACCTGCTCGCCGGGTGGCAGGCGCCCGAACCCGCCCAGGACGCGCTGCGCCAGGCCGTGCTCGGGTTCGTGCTGGCCCGCCCGGACGCGTGCCTGCGGGAGTGCGAACCCGGGCACATCACCGCCTCGACCCTGGTGCTCGACGACAGCGGCGAGCGGGTGCTGCTCACCCTGCATCCCCGGCTGCGCCGCTGGGTGCAACTCGGCGGACACTGCGAGCAGGATGTCGATGCCGACATCCAGGCCGCCGCGCTGCGCGAGGCCGTCGAGGAGTCCGGCATCCCCGACCTGGCGCTGGACCCGGAACTCGTCGCCGTGCACGTCCACGCGCTGACCTGCTCGCTGGGCAAGCCGACCCGGCACCTGGACCTGCAGTTCGTGGCGCACGCCCCGGCGGGGGCCCGGATCGCCATCAGCGACGAGTCCGACGACCTGCGCTGGTGGCCGGCGGACGCGCTGCCCGAAGGCACCGATCACGCGTTGGCGTACCTGGTGGATCGCGCCCGCCGCCCGGAGGAAGCTCAGACGTCCGACGAGTAGCGGATCCCACCGTCGGGAATCGAGACCCCGGGCCACACCCGCGCCCCGCGCAGCAGTTCGCAGCGCGCACCGATGTCGCAGCCGTCGCCGATCACGCCGTCGCGGATCAGCGCCCGCGGCCCGATGCGGGCACCGAACCCGATGATCGAGCGCTCGATCACACTGCCCGCCTCGACCTTGACCCCGTCGAAGATCACCGCGCCGTCCAGCCGCACCCCCGCGCCGATCTCGGCGCCCCGGCCCACGACGGTGCCGCCGATCAGCAGCGCGCCCGGCGCCACCGCCGCGCCGTCGTGCACCAACGACTCGCCGCGCTGCCCGTGCAGGGCCGGCGACGGCGCGATCCCGCGCACCAGATCGGCCGAGCCGCGCACGAAGTCCTCCGGGGTGCCCATGTCGCGCCAGTAGGTGGCGTCGACGTATCCGCACACCTTGACGTCGTCCGCCGACAGCAGCGACGGAAATACCTCGCGTTCCACCGACACCTCGCGCCCGCGCGGAATGCGGTCGATGATGTCGCGGCCGAACACGTAACAGCCGGCGTTGATCTGGTCGGTCGGCGGGTCCTGTGTCTTCTCCAGAAAGGCGACGACCCGGTCCGTGTCGTCGGTGGGGACGCAACCGAACGCGCGCGGATCACCGACCCGGACCAGGTGCAGCGTCACGTCGGCCTGATGCCCGCGATGAAACTCCAGCAACTGGCCCAGATCGGCGCCGGAGAGCACGTCGCCGTTGAACACCATGACGGTGTCGTGGCGGAGCTTGGGGGCGACATTCGCGATGCCGCCGCCGGTGCCCAGCGCGTTCTCCTCGGTCACGTACTCGATCTGCAGGCCGAGCTTGGATCCGTCGCCGAACTCGGCCTCGAACACCTCGGCCCGGTACGACGTGCCCAGCACCACGTGCTCGATGCCGGCGGCGGCGATCCGCGACAACAGATGGGTGAGAAATGGCAGCCCGGCCGTCGGCAGCATCGGTTTGGGCGCGGACAGCGTCAGGGGCCGCAGTCGCGTGCCTTTGCCGCCGACCAGGACCACCGCATCGACGTGGTGGGTTGCCAACTCAGTGCCGCCCTTCTGCCAGTTCCCGCTGCAACGATTTGCGCGACCGGCGCAGCGCGCTGCGCACCATCAGGCGCGAACGCACCGCCAGCGAACCGCGCAGCGTCCAGCGCAGCGGGGCGCGCCACCATCCGGAGTGCCGGTCCGCCAAGAAGATATAGGTACTGCGGTGATGCGCAGCCAGGTGGCTGGCCGGGTCCCGGCCGGTGGAGTGGCCTTTGTGGTGCAGCACCTCAGCGGTGGGGACGTACACGGACTGCCAGCCGGCTCTGCCGAGCCGGTCGCCGAGGTCGACGTCCTCCATATACATGAAGTAGCGCTCGTCGAAACCGCCGATCTGGTCGAACGCCGCGCGCCGCACCAGCAGGCACGACCCCGACAGCCAGCCCACCGGGCGCTCGCTGGGCTCCAGGTGTTCCTGCCGGTACGCACGGGTCCACCGGTTGCGCGGGTAGACCGGGCCGAGCACCGCGTGCATGCCGCCGCGGACCAGGCTGGGCAGGTGACGCGCGGACGGGTACACCGACCCGTCGGGGTCCCGGATCAGCGGGCCCAGCGCACCCGCCCGCGGCCACCGGGCAGCGGCGTCCAGCAGCGCGTCGATGCTGCCCGGGCCCCACTGCACGTCCGGGTTGGCCACGATCACCCAGTCGTCCATCCAGTTTTCGTCGCGCTGGTCGAGCTTGGCGACGGTGCGGTTGACTGCCGTCCCGTAGCCGAGGTTGGACCCGGTGGGCAGCAACCGCACATTGGGATAGCGCAGGACGGCGGCCTGCGGTGTTCCGTCGGTGGAGCCGTTGTCGGCCAGCAGCACGCTGACCGGACGTTCGGTGGCCAGCGACAACGACGCCAGGAACCGCTCCAGGTGCGGGCCCGGCGAATAGGTCACCGCAACGACCGGCAGAACGTCAGTCACGCGTTGAGGGTAACGGTCGATCGGTCGCCGCGGTCAACGCCGCGACCAGCGCACTGCGCCACGGACGCAGCGGGGCCAGTCCCGCCGCCACCCAGGCCCGATTGGACAGCGCCGAATACGACGGGCGCGTGGCGGGCCGCGGAAACTCGTCGGTGCCGCACGGATTGACCCGCTGCGGGTCGGCGCCGCTTTCCTCGAACACCGCCCGGGCCTGCTCGTATCGGGAGACCACACCCTCGTTGGCGGCGTGCAGTAGGCACCCACGAACGTCACTGTCGGCCAACTCCAGCAGCGCGGCAGCCAGATCGGCGGCGTAGGTCGGTGAGCCGGTCTGGTCGTCGACCACCTTGACCGGTCCGTCTCCGGCGGCCAGCCGCTGCATGACCGCGACAAAGTCGTTGCGGTGCACCCCAGCGGTGTAGACCCAGGCGGTGCGCACCACGACGGCGTCCGGCAGCGCGGCGTGCACCGCCTGTTCCCCGGCGAGCTTGCTGGCCGCGTAAACACCTTGGGGCGCGGTCGGGTCGCCCGGCTCGTAGGGCCGCGACTGCGCGCCGTCGAACACGTAATCGGTCGAGATATGGATCAGTCGGGCACCGGTGCGCGCACAGGCACGCGCCAGATGCTCGGGACCGGCGGCGTTGACGGCGTACGCGCCGGCCTGGTCGGTTTCGGCGCCGTCGACGTCGGTGTAGGCGGCGCAGTTGATCACCACGTCGTCGGGCTCGATCACCCCGGCCGCGGCGGGGTCGGTGATGTCCCATTCCGATGACGTCCTGGCCAGCACATTCCGGCCGGCGCGGGTGGCCTGTGCGCGTACCAGGCTGCCGAGCTGACCGCCCGCACCGGTGATCACGAGCCTGGCTGACATGTCTTGAGTCTGGCACGCCGGGCCTGGCTACCCGGAAAGCCGGTGTTGCGCAAGTAACCTACAGTGGTGTTTGAGCAGAGTGTGACTCGTGTGATGCGTGTGGTTTGCACGGCGATGGCCGTCCTGGTCGTACTCGGTACCGGCGTCGCCTGGAGCAACGTGAAGTCGTTCGAGGACGGCATCTTCCACATGTCGGCACCCTCGCTGGGCCACGGAGCCGACGACGGCGCGATCGACATCCTGCTGGTGGGCCTGGACAGCCGCACCGACGCGCACGGCAACCCGCTCTCCGCTGAGGAACTGGCATCGCTGCGCGCCGGCGACGAGGAAGCCACCAACACCGACACCATCATCCTGATCCGCATCCCCGACAACGGGAAGTCGGCCACCGCGATATCGATCCCCCGCGACTCCTACGTCCAGGCCCCCAACCTGGGCAAGACCAAGATCAACGGCGTGTACGGACAGACCCGCGAGACCAAGCGCGTCAGCCTGGTCAAAGCCGGCGCCTCGGCCGGCGAGGCCGCCGCGGTCGGCACCGAGGCGGGCCGCGAAGCGCTGATCAAGACGGTGGCCGACCTGACCGGCGTCACCGTCGACCACTACGCCGAAATCGGACTGCTGGGCTTCTCCCTGATCGCCGATGCGCTCGGCGGCGTCGAGGTGTGCCTCAAAGACGCTGTCTACGAACCTCTTTCCGGCGCCGACTTCCCCGCCGGCCGGCAGAAGCTGAACGGCCCCCAGGCGCTGAGCTTCGTGCGCCAGCGTCACGAACTGCCGCGCGGCGACCTGGACCGGGTGGTGCGCCAGCAGGCGGTGATGGCCTCGCTGGCCCACCGGGTGATCTCCGGGAAGACGCTGTCCAGTCCCGCCACCCTGCGACGACTCGAGCAGGCCGTGCAGCGCTCGGTGGTGTTGTCCTCCGGTTGGGACATCATGGATTTCGTGCGGCAGCTGCAGCAGCTGGCCGGTGGCAACGTGGCGTTCGCGACCATCCCGGTGCTCGACGGTGCCGGCTGGAGCGACGACGGCATGCAGAGCGTGGTGCGGGTGGACGCCCACCAGGTTCAGGAGTGGGTCGGCGGCCTGCTGCACGAACAGGATCAGGGCAAAACCGAGGAACTGGCCTACACGCCGGCCAAGACCACCGCCAATGTGGTCAACGACACCGACATCAACGGCCTCGCGTCGGCGGTGTCGGATGCGTTGAGCGCCAAGGGCTTTACCGCCGGCTCGGTGGGCAACAACGAGGGTGGCCACGTCAAGAGCAGTCAGGTGCGGGTCGCCAAGACCGACGACCTGGGCGCCCAGGAGGTCGCCAAACTGTTGGGCGGGCTGCCCGTCGTCGCCGACACCTCGATACCGGCCGGATCGGTGCGGGTGGTGCTGGCCAACGACTACACCGGCCCGGGATCCGGACTCGACGGTGGGACAGCGACGTCCGCGCGGGTCTCGAGTGCGGCGGCCGGCAACAGCACGGGTGGCACGGTCCCGGCGCCGTCACCGATCTTGACCGCGGGCTCCGAGAACCCCGAGTGCATAAACTGACCGTGCCGTGTCTGCCCTGACCACGCTGTCCGCAGCGATCCTGGACCCGATGCTGCGCGCCGACCCGGTCGGCCCGCGCATCACCTACTACGACGACGCCACCGGCGAGCGGATCGAGCTGTCCGCGGTGACGCTGGCCAACTGGGCGGCCAAGACGGCCAATCTGTTGCGCGACGAACTGGGCGCCGGGCCGGGCAGTCGGGTCGCCGTTCTGCTGCCGGCGCACTGGCAGACGGCGGCGGTGCTGTTCGGGGTGTGGTGGATCGGCGCCGAAGCGGTGCGGGACGGACCGGCCGAGGTCGCGCTGTGCACGATCGACCGGCTCGACGAGGCCGACGACGCGGCCAATGGTGGCGAGGTCGCCGTGCTGTCGTTGGATCCCTTCGGCAAGCCGGTGCCTGATCTGCCGATCGGCGTCACCGACTACGCCACGGCGGTGCGGGTGCATGGCGATCAGGTCGTCCCCGCGCGCACCCCCGGCCCGGCGCTGGCCGGTCAGTCTGCGGCCCAGGTGCTGGCCGCCTGTGCACAATCCGCGGCGTTGCAGAGTCTGACCGGCGAGGATCGGGTGTTGTCCAGCTTGGCCTGGGACCGGCCCGAGCACCTGGTGGACCGATTGCTGACGGTGCTGTCGGTGGGCGGGTCGCTGGTCCAGGTGGCCAACCCCGACCCAGGCGCGTTGCCGCGTCGGGTCGAAACGGAGAAGGTCACCCGGGTGCTGGACAAATGACGAGAGCTTTCGGACGGCAAAATCGAATTAACTGACTCGTCAATTCGCAGGAACGGCCGTCGGGTGCCGCGTCGGGGGCGCCCACCACGTCGTTCGGCGCCCGGCGGCCGGTGTCGGTGAATGTGACAGCCAGGTAGTGGAATACTATTCAGCAAATTGCTCGAAGTCTTTTCCGCGTGCCCCGATTCAACCAAACCGCCCGGTCGGCAATATTCGTTCGCCACGAGTCGTATAGAGCACCGGTCACCACCTGTCGGCACGGCCCGGCGCTGCCGCCGGGTCGGCAAACGATGCGGCACAACGAATTCACCCAGGCCGACGAGACTGCGCACGCTGAGGGCCGCGCTGGCCTGCGAGAAATGCATCTATCACTTGAATTGTTCGAAGATCATTTGAGACTCCTATGTGCCGAATTGAAACGCAACTGCGAATGCGCGAAAACAGCAAATTATCGATGGCCCAGCTATACGATGCGGCTGGATCGATGGCGACTGACCGGTCGGGAGTCGACGTGCCAGCCGTCTCCCGTTGCCGCGCGTCGAAGGAGTCCACGAATGTCGTATGTGTTCGCCGTGCCCGAGATCATGGCCGTCGCCGCCCGCGAGGTGTCCGGGGTGGGATCGGCGGTGCAGACTGCCAGCCACGCGGCGGCAGGCGCCACGACCGCGGTGGCAGTCGCCGCCGGGGACGAGGTCTCGGCGGCGATCGCCGCCCTGTTTTCCACCCACGGCCAGCAGTACCAGGCGCTGCACGCTCAGGCGGCCGCATCGCACGCGCAGTTCGTCAAGACGTTGCTCGGGGCGGGTTCGGCCTATGCCCTGGCCGAGGCGGCCAGCGCAGCACCGTTGCAGAGTCTCGAAGAAGCCGTGCTGGGTGTCATCAACGCGCCTACCAATGCGTTGCTGGGCCGCCCGCTGATCGGCAACGGTGCGGACGGCGCTGCCGGGACCGGTGCCAACGGCGGGGCCGGCGGGCTGTTATGGGGTAACGGCGGTAACGGCGGTTCGGGGGCGGCCGGGATGGCCGGTGGGCGCGGCGGCGACGCCGGGTTGTTCGGTCACGGCGGTGCCGGCGGGGCCGGCGGCATCGGGACCAACGGCGCGACCGGGCCGAGCGGGGTGATCGGCGGCACCGGTGGCGCCGGCGCGGCCGGCGGGGCCGGCGGCAATGGCGGCATCCTGTGGGGCAACGGTGGGGCGGGCGGGGCTGGTGGCGTCGGCGGGACCGGTGGTGCCGGCGGCGCGGGCCTGGCCGGTGCGACCGGCACCGCCGCCAGCGGCGGTGCCGGCGAAACCGGTAGCGACGGTGGACAGGGCGGCTTCGGCGGCACCGGCGGCGCAGGTGGGGCCGGCGGACAGTCCAGGGCGCTGTTCGGCGGGACGGCAGGCGCGCACGGCGTCGGCGGCGCGGGCGGGACCGGCGGCACCGGCGGCGCCGGCGGGACCGGCGGCACCGGGGCGGTCGACACCGGCTCGGGCGCGGGCACCGGCGGCAACGGAGGCACCGGCGGGGCGGCCGGCATCGGTGGGGCGGGCTACGCCGGCGCCGCGTCCGGTGCGGCGGGCACGGGCGGCGAAGGCGGTGCGGGCGGTGAGGGCGGCGCAGGCATGCAGGGCGATTCGGCCATGTCCCCCGGCCTGGTCGGCACCGACGGCGGAAAGGGTGGCCAGGGCGGCACCGGCGGCGCCGGCAACGGCGGCACCAACGGCGACGGCGGCCGGGGCGGTACCGGCGGTAAAGGCGGCCAGGGCGGAACCAACCTCATCGAAAAAGGTGGCATGGGCGGGACCGGCGGCATCGCGGGCCAGGGGGGTGCCGCCGGGAGCGGCGGCACCGGCGGCACGGCAGGCAGCTCCGGTGTCGGCGGGCAGGGTGGCACCGGCGGCACCGGCGTTTTCGGCGGCACCGGTGGCACCGGTGGTGAGTCGACCACGCACACCGGCCACGCCGTCGGCGGTGCCGGCGGTGCAGGCGGCGAAGGCACCGAGGTGGGAGGCGACGGCGGCTTCGGAGGGACCGCCACCGGCTACGGCACTGCCGACGCGACCGGAGGAATCAGTGGAACCAGCGGAATGGGTCCCGCAGGGATCGGCGCGGCCGGAATCGGTGGCAAGGCCTACGTCTACGGCGCCGGGACGGCCACCGGCGGCCAGGGCGTGGCGGGGGCTACCGGGATCGGCGGCTATGGCGGCTACGGCGGGGACGCGTACAGCTATGGCACCGGCAATGCCGTCGGCGGCGCCGGCGGCGCCGGCGGTAGCAGCGACACCGCGACCGGCGGCGGCGGCGGGGCCGGCGGCATCGCGTACAACTACGGCACCGGATCGGCCACCGGCGGCGCAGCGGGAGCCGGCGGCGACGGCGCCACCACCGGCGGCCGAGGCGGCGATGGTGGCCACGCGGTGATCTTCCTGGAGGGGTCGATGGCAACCGCCACCGGTGTCACCGGCGGTGTGGGCGGCAATGGTGTTACCGGTGGCGACGGCGGGCACGGCGGTTCGGCCTACACCGCGGGCATCGGGCAGGTCTCGGCAGGCACCGGCGGTGCCGGGGGTGACGGCACCACCGGTGACGGCGGCACCGGTGGAACCGGGGGCATGGCGATTATCGAAAACAGTGGATCCACCCACAACACCGTTGGCGGAATGGGCGGCCTCGGCGGCGACAGCATCACCGGTCGCGGCGGGACCGGCGGGGACGGCGGTCAGGCGGCGACATCTGCGCCGGGCAGCGCCACCGGAGGCGCGGGCGCCACCGGAGGCAGCGGTGCGGCCGGCGGCGGCCACGGCGGGGCCGGGGGCAACGCGAGCAGTGAAGGCGCCGGCTCGGCGTTCGGTGGTGCCGGCGGAGCGGGCGCAGACGGCGGTAGCACCGGGCCCGGCGGCAACGGCGGCCTCGGCGGCGACGCCTCCAGCTTCTCCTCCGTTGCCGGCCCCCACACCGGTGGTCAGGGCGGCGCCGGCGGTGCGGGCACCACCGGCGGCACCGGCGGCCGTGGCGGCGATGCCTACAGCGAAGGCATCGGATTCACCGCAGGCGGCGACGGTGGCGCCGGGGGCGCCGGCTCCAGCGGCAACGGTGGCGACGGCGGTGACGGCGGCGGGGCCCAAAGCTACAACCCCACCGGCACCGCCAACGCCAGCAGCGGCAACGGCGGCGCGGGTGGCAGCAGCGAGGCAGCCGCCGGCGGCAAGGGCGGCTCGGTCAACGTCGTATTCCAGTACGGAGCCGGCGACGGTATCGGCGGAACCGGCGGGGACGGCGGCAGCGGCGCCGTCGCCGGCGGGGAAGGCGGCAGGGGTGGCGGTGTGGTCGGCCAAGGGACGGGCGACGCGCTCGCCGGCCGCGGCGGCGCCGGCGGTAATGCCTCCGGCGGCACCGGTGGCAAGGGCGGCATCGGTGGTGACGTGTACTACGCCAAGGTCGATTCAGCAGGGGCTGCCGTCGGTGGCGACGGCGGCACGGGCGGTGCCGGTGTCTCAGGTGGTGCCGGCGGAGCCGGCGGGGTGGCCACCCATGAAGGAAAGGGCAGCGTCTGGGCCGGCAGTGGCGGTGCGGGCGGCACCGCCACCTCCGGGACCGGTGGCGCCGGCGGGGACGGTGCCACTGCTAGCAGCGACAGCGCGACAGCCGACGCCGAGGCGTTCGGCGGCAGCGGCGGGGACGGCGGCACCAGCGAAACGGGCACCGGCGGCAGCGGTGGGGAAGGCGCGTATGGCGCAACCCGCGGGACCGGCAACGCCTACGGCGGGGACGGCGGCGCCGGCGGCTCCGGTGGCGCCGACGGTGGCGCCGGCGGCAACGCGGGCGTGGCCATCACCAACGGCACCGCGAACGCGATCGGCGGCACCGGCGGGCAGGGTGGCGACGCCGGTACGGGAACCGGCGGCACCGGCGGTAATGGTGGCAGCGGCGCAGTGCAGTTGGTCGGCGGAACGGCGACGGCAGTCGGCGGGGACGGCGGCGCGGGCGGCGCAGGAACCACCGGCGGCGCGGGCGGCGAGGGCGGTTGGACGCACTCGTTCGGCACCGGCAGTGTCGACCCAGGCACTGGCGGGGCGGGCGGCAACGCCACCACCGGCAACGGCGGAAAGGGAGGCACCGGCGGCCAGGTGATGATCTACGACCCCACTTCGTCGGTAGACGCGGTCGGCGGCACCGGCGGAGTGGGTGGCTCCAGCCTCAGCGGCACCGGTGGTATCGGCGGCACGGGCGGGATCGCCTACAGCGAAGGCTCGAACCACCTCACCGGTGGCGTCGGCGGCACGGGCGGCAATGGTGGTGCCGGCGGTGGGACCGGTGGCGTCGGCGGTGAGGCGATCAGCAAGGCTGCCGGGATCGCTGACGGCGGTACCGGGGGCACCGGCGGTGCTGCGACGCAGCCGGGCAGCCCGGGCGGCAACGGCGGCAAGGGCGGCAACGCCAGCTCGATCTTCGGAGTGGCCCACGGTGGGCCCGGGGGTGGCGGCGGCGCCGGCACGCCGCCGGGTTCCCCGGGTGCGCCGGGGACGCCGTAGGCGCCGTCCTGGTCGTACTGGGTACCGGCGTCGCCTGGAGCTGGCCTGGGAACCCGCGTCCTCCAGATCTGGACCGGCGTGATCAGTCGGGCCGGCATCCGCCAGCTGAGCTACTGGCCGAACGAGATCTCCAGCAGGCTCTTCTTCTGCTCGGTGTATTCCTGTTCGCTCAGCAGTCCGGCGGCGCGCAGTACGGCGATCTCGCGAATCGCGGCAGCCACGCCGGTCATCACGGTCCGCGGAGCGGGCACTACCTCGACATCCTCGGTGGGTGCTTGCTCGGGGGGGCTGGCGGGCCGCGCCGGCGTGCCATTCTTCGGGCCGTCCGCGCCGGCCGGCGGGCCGGCCATCGCCTGCGCGGCCATGACGCCAGCTCCCATCTGATTGACCGAGTTCGCTGCGCCGAGTTCTGCCGCCGCTGCCGTGTTCGCACCAGCCAACGGAGTGGTCAGTGCGGTCGGGCGTATTTCGGCTGCGACGGTCCGGGTCCAACTCGGCGGCACCGTCAAGCCCCCGATCACGTTCGCGCGGGCCACCGCCGCAGACATCGTCGGCACTGGCAGCCCGCCCGCGGGCGGCTTCGCCAGCGGCGCCACAAACGGCTCCACGGGTGCCGGTCCGGTACCGGGCCACGGCTCCACCCCGTCCCAGGCGCTGAATGTCTCGTCGTCATCGACTCCCGAGGCAGCGGTGAACCCGGCCAGCGGAAAATCCCCGAAGTTGCCGATCACGTCTGCCGGTAAGACCCCGAAAAGGGCCACTATTTCGGTTGGCGCAACGAGAAAGAGTCCGACCAGGCCGACCAGGAGTTCGAACTGTTCGAACTGGGCCGGGACCGCCATTGCGGACAACGCTTGCGGCACAACCGAACGGATCGCGGCGGCTTGGCCGGCCGTCCCGCCCGGAACGGTGTTCTGGTGCGGTGGGGTGAACGGTGTCAGCACCGTTGCGGCTGCCGACGAAGCTGCATAGTTGTACATTGCCAGGCTGTCCTGCGCCCACATCTCGGCGTACAGCGCCTCGGTTGCCGCGATCGCCGGAGTGTTCTGTCCCAGGAAATTCGTCGCCACCAGCGCTGCCAGCAGGCTGCGGTTGGCGGCGACCTCCGCAGGCGGCACCGTCGACGCGAACGCGGCCTCGTAAGCGGCGGCCGCCACCCGGGCCTGGGCGGCGGTTTGCTCGGCTTGGGCGGCGGTAGCGCGGAGCCATTCCACATATGACGCGGCCGCTGCGCTCATCGCCGCGGACGACGGACCCGTCCAAGTCCCTGCGGTGAGCTCCGACACCTCCGACTGATATCCGTTGACCGCCCTGTGCAGCTCGTCCGCCAGGCTGGCCCAAGCCTGTCCAGCGGCCAGCATCGGCCCCGGTCCTGGACCGGTATACATCCGACCGGAGTTGATCTCCGGCGGATAGATGCCGAAATCCACTGCAGCGCATACCTCGTCTCGTTGGTTCTCGATGACTGATGCATTCGCCCTACCGGGGCCTCAGCGACCCAGCAAGCGGTTCTTCTGCTCGGTGTATTCCTCGTCGGTCAAAATCCCCTCGTCGCGCAGCTTGGTGAATTCACGTAGCTCGGCCGCGACTCCGGTGACCACAGCCCGGGGCTTGTCGTTGGTCGGCTCACCGGTTTCGCCGGGTGCCGCGTTGTCGCCGGGGGTCCCAGCAGTTCTGGCGCGAGCGGCCCCCACCGCCTTCCCGGCATCCTTGCCGACGCGCCGTCCTGCGCCCACGGTTCCGGCCATGGCTCGTCCGGCCATGCCCGCCAGTGCCAGCTGACCGAGCGTGCCGGCCGAGCCGGCTCCCGCCACCGGTACGGCGGCGACTTCCGCTGCGGATCCAGCCAGCGCCGGCAGCGTGTACGCGACCGGGCGCACCGAAGGGGTGGCGAGGGTCCACGTCGGCGGCACGGACAACGCCCCGACCGTGTTGGCCTCACCCAGACCGGCCGACAACTTCGGCGGCGGTACCGTGCCCGCCGGCAAGTTGAGCAGCGGCGCCGGAAACGGCTCCACCGGCGCCGGCTCCGTGCTCGGAAAGGGCATAACGCCATCCCAGCCGCTGAGGATCTCGTCGCTGTGCAGACCCACCATGGTGCTGTAGATGGCGACCGGAAGGTTGACCACCCCGAGCACACTGGCAGGCACGCCGAGCCCAAGGGTGGCGATGGCCGCTGACAGGCCGAAGGTGATGGTGGACAGATCGCCCAGCACGGCGAGCAGGAGCAAGGGGTCCTCCGCGGCCGCCGCCGGGGTCGCCGCGCTCTGCAGCGCGCTAGGCACCGCGGCAAAGGCTCGCTGGACGGCGCTCTCCGTCGCGGCCCGTCCGGCTGCAGCCTGGTTGGCCACGCCGTCCGGGTCAGTGATCTGCGGGGGTGGTTCGAACGGCGTCAGCTCGGTCGCTGCGGCCGAGGAGGCTGCGTAGCTGTACATCGCCGCCGCGTCCTGGGCCCACATCTCCCCGTACTCGGCTTCGGTGGCCGCAATCGCCTGGGTGTTCATGCCGAACACATTGGTCGCGACCAGGGTCGACAACTGACTGCGGTTGGCCGCCACGATCGGCGGCGGAACCGTCGCCGAGAACGCGGTTTGGTAGGCAGCGACGGCGACCTTGGCCCGGGCGGAGGTTTCTTCGGCCTGTGCAGCGGTGGCTCGCAACCACGCCGCATATGACGCCGCCGCTGCGCTCATCGACGCCGACGACGGCCCCAACCAGGGACCAGCGGTCAACGCCGACACCACGGCCTGGAGCGAACTCGCCGCCGAATTCAGTCCCGTGCCGAGCGCACCCCACGCCTCGGCCGCGGCCAGGAACGGTCCCGACCCAGCACCGGCAAACATGAGGGCCGAGTTGACCTCTGGCGGGTAGCTCCCGAAATTCATGACTCGTTGCTCCTCGAAGCACCGTGTCCGGGTTGAACTCATCGCACCGCTCGTGGCGCAGGGACCCGAGGACGGAATCAGTAGACAAGCCAGGGTACTTCGGCCGCCGCACATCGCGCCCCGCGATGCGGCATATACATAGGCCGCGCATATTTTGCCGCAGCCTGAACCGAATTGGACGAGCGCCGGCACGACGATTCATGTTGATATCGCAATATTTGGATGTTAGCGTCGGGAAAACCCTGTAGAAAGGTGCGGATGATGGCGGTGCAGGTGCTTTTGGCCAAGGCGGCTTCGACGGTGATCACCGGGCTTGCCGGGGTGACCGCCTACGAAGTGCTCAAGAAAGCCGCCAGGAAAGCACCCCTGCACGAGACCGCGGTGAAGAGCGCCGAACTGGGTCTGCGCGGCACCCGCAAGGCAGAAGTAGCCGCCGAATCGGCCCGCCTCAAGATCGCCGATGTGATGGCCGAAGCGCGCGAACGCATCGGCGAAGAGGCACCCACCCCGGCCGTCGGCGAAGTCCACGACCACGATCACTGACCAGCACATGACGCCGGAAGTCGTTTCCGACGCCGCCGGTCGGATGCGAATCAAGGTCGACTGGGTTCGCTCCGATGCCCGGCGCGCCGTCGCCGTGGAGGACGCCGTCGCCGGGTGCGACGGCGTGCGGGTGGTGCACGCCTACCCACGGACCGGGTCGGTCGTCGTCTGGTACTCCCCCAGCCGCTGTGACCGCGCCGCGGTGCTCGACGCCGTAGCGGGCGCCAAAAGCACTGCGGCGGAACTGATTGCGGCTCGGGCCCCGCACTCGTCGGAGATCCGCAACACCGACGTGCTGCGCATGGTCATCGGCGGCGCCGCGCTGGCACTGCTCGGGATACGCCGCTATGTGTTCACCCGCCCCCCATTGCTCAGCCCGAGCGGGCGAGTGGTCGCCACCGGCGTCACCATCTTCACCGGTTACCCGTTCCTGCGCGGCGCGCTGCGCTCGGTGGGCTCGGGCCGGCTCGGCACCGATGCGCTGGTCAGTGCGGCCACCGTGGCCAGCTTGGTGCTGCGCGAGAATGTGGTGGCGCTGACGGTGTTGTGGCTACTCAACATCGGCGAATATCTGCAGGACCTGACGTTGCGCCGAACCCGGCGCGCCATCTCGGAGTTGTTGCGCGGCAACCAGGACACCGCCTGGTTGCGGCTGCCCGACGGCACCGAGGTGCAGGTCGCCATCGACACCGTCCAGATCGGCGACGAGGTAGTGGTCCACGACCACGTCGCGATCCCGGTCGACGGCGAGGTGGTGGCCGGCGAGGCCGTGGTCAACCAGTCCGCGATCACCGGGGAGAACCTGCCGGTCTCGATCACAGCCGGAGCACATGTGCACGCCGGGTCGGTGGTGGTGCGCGGCCGGCTGGTGGTGCGCGCGCAGGCCGTCGGCAACCAGACCACCATCGGCCGCATCATCACCCGGGTCGAAGAGGCGCAGCACGACCGCGCCCCGATCCAAACGGTCGGGGAGAATTTCTCCCGCCGTTTCGTGCCCACGTCGTTCGTCGTCTCCGCCTTGACCCTGCTGGTCACCGGCGACGTGCGGCGCGCCATGACGATGCTGCTGATCGCCTGCCCGTGCGCGGTGGGGCTGTCCACCCCGACGTCCATCAGCGCGGCCATCGGCAACGGCGCGCGGCGCGGCATCCTGATCAAGGGCGGTTCGCATCTCGAGCAGGCCGGCCGGGTCGACGCGATCGTCTTCGACAAGACCGGCACGCTGACCGTCGGACGTCCGGTGGTGACCAATATCGTTTCGCTGCACAAGGATTGGGAACCCGAGCAGGTGCTGGCCTACGCCGCCAGCTCGGAGATCCACTCACGGCACCCGCTGGCCGAGGCGGTGATCCGCTCCACCGAGGAACGCCACATCAGCATTCCGCCGCACGAGGAGTGCGAGGTGCTGGTGGGGCTGGGCATGCGGACCTGGGCCGACGGGCGCACCCTGTTGCTCGGCAGTCCGGGACTGCTGCGCGCCGAGCAGGTCCGGGTGTCCAAGAAGGCACAGGAGTGGGTCGACAAGCTGCGCGCCGAGGCGGAGACCCCGCTGCTGCTCGCGGTGGACGGCAAACTGGTGGGCCTGATCAGCCTGCGCGACGAAGTGCGACCCGAGGCCGCCGACGTGCTGAAGCTCTTGCGAGCCAACGGCATTCGCCGGATCGTGATGCTGACCGGAGACCACCCGGACATCGCCGCGGTGGTGGCCGCCGAATTGAATATCGACGAGTGGCGCGCCGAGGTGATGCCTGAGGACAAGCTCGAGACCGTGCGGCAACTACAGGGCGAAGGATACGTGGTCGGCATGGTCGGCGACGGCATCAACGACGCCCCCGCCCTGGCTGCCGCCGACATCGGCATCGCGATGGGACTGGCCGGCACCGACGTCGCGGTGGAGACAGCTGATGTGGCGCTGGCCAACGACAACCTGCACCGACTGCTGGACGTGCGGGACCTGGGCGCCCGTGCGGTGGACGTCATCCAACAGAACTACGGCATGTCGATCGCCGTCAATGCCGCCGGGCTGCTGATCGGGGCGGGCGGCGCGCTGTCACCGGTGCTGGCCGCGATCCTGCACAACGCGTCGTCGGTCGCGGTGGTGGCCAACAGCTCGCGACTGATCCGCTACCGACTGGACTGAGCCGCACATACGTCGCCAATATTGTTGTGCGGCAATATCTTTCATCGGACAACGAAATTTGGTCCACCCAATTGGCCAAAATTGGCCAACGTGCGGTGGGTGACCGATACGATGCGCTCACCGGTGGCAGCCCAACTGGCCGTAAGCCATCTGGCGGCGAGGAGAAGACCATGTCCTATGTGTCCGTAGTGCCCGATGCAATTGCCGCTGCGGCCGCGCAGGCGTCGGGAGTGGGCTCGGCGGTGAGCGGCGCCAGCCAGGCTGCCGCGGGCGCCACGACGGCGATGACGGCCGCTGCCGCGGATGAGATCTCCGCGACCATCGCCGCGTTGTTTTCCGCCCACGGCCGCCAATACCAGGCGATGCAAGCGGAGGCGGCGGCGTTGCACGAACAGTTCGTACGCGCCCTGTCCGGGGCCGGGGGCGCCTACGGCTGGGCCGAGGCGGCCAATGTCGCGTCGGTGCAGAGCTTTGAAGAGGCAGTGCTGGCGGCGATCAACGCCCCGACCAACCTGCTCCTGGGCCGCCCGCTCATCGGCGACGGCACCAACGGTGCGGCCGGCACCGGTGCCAACGGCGGCGCCGGCGGCCTGTTGTGGGGCAACGGCGGCAACGGCGGGTCCGGCGGAGTGGGGCAGGCCGGCGGCCGTGGTGGCGATGCCGGATTGTTCGGCCGCGGCGGTGCCGGCGGCGCCGGCGGCCAAGGTGTGCCGGGGGCCACTGGCACCACCAAGTTCGGCGGGCCCGGCGGGATCGGGGGCGCCGGCGGGGCAGGCGGGAACGGCGGCCTGTTGTGGGGCGACGGCGGAGCCGGCGGGATCGGTGGAACCGGCGGCACCGGCGGGGCCGGGACGGACGGCGGCCTGGGCGGACGCGGCGGCACCGGGGCGTCCGGTGGAGCCGGAGGCAATGCGCCAGGACTGTTCGGCGGCACCAACGGCGACGGCGGCCGCGGCGGCGACGGCGGGTTGGGTGGCCGGGGCGGTCACCTGGCGGCCGGTACCGGTGGCAACGGCGGCAACGGCGGCACCGCTGGTCAGGGCGGCAGCGCCGGGACCGGTGGGACAGGCGGGAGCGCGGGTGACGCCGGCATCGGCGGGACGGGTGGCAACGGCGGCGACGGCGTCCACGGCGGCGACGGCGGCAAGGGCGGCGACGCAGTCGGTGCCGGCACCGCGAATGCCACCGCCGGTCGCGGCGGCGACGGCGGCGCCGGCACCGTTCGTGGCGGCAGCGGCGGCGACGGCGGATTGGCCACGGCCCACGGCACCGGCAACGCGACCGGCGGCAACGGGGGCCGCGGTGGCGACGGCGGAGGCGATGGTGGTGACGGCGGCACCGGACTGATCGCCAACGCGAACTCGACGGCGACCGCCACCGGGGGCACGGGTGGCGACGGCACCAACGGCGCCTCCGGCGGCAACGGCGGCCGGGGCGGCAACGCTGAAAACGAAGGTCTCGGCGCCAACTTCGCCGGTGGCGGTGGCAGCGGCGGTCAGGGCGCCACCGGCGGCGGCGGTGACGGTGGCACCGCCGGCAGCTCACTGGTCAACAACCCCAACTCGACGGCCGATCTCGTCGGTGGCGTAGCCGGCGCGGGCGGCAACGGTGGCGGCACCGGCGATGGCGGCCGTGGCGGCGACGGCGGCCTGGCTTACACCTCCGGCCTGGGCACCGTCACCGGCTCCGACGGCGCAGCCGGTGGGACCAGTTTTGCCGGACAAGGTGGCGACGGCGGCGACGGCGGCGGCGGCATGATCGACTCCACGACCTCCACCGCGACCGCTACCAGCGGTTCCGGCGGCAACGGCGGCTCAGGATTCGCCGGCGGCAACGGCGGTAACGCCGGCGAGGCGGAGAACGGCGGACTGGGCAACAACGTCGCCGGGGCGGGCGGTGCCGGTGGCAAAGGCAGCATCGGAAATGGCGGCACCGGGGGCGCCGGCGGCCATTCGCAGATCGACAACCCCAACTCGACGGCAAATGCCGTCGGCGGTAAAGCCGGCGCGGCCGGCAACAGTTCCGGCGGCACCGGAGGTGTCGGCGGCGAAGGCGGATCGGCTGAGAACAACGGCTTGGGTGCGGCGACAGGCACTGCCGGCGCACCCGGCGGGACCAGCACGTTTAGCAAGGGCGGCGACGGGGGCGTCGGTGGTTTCGCGTCGATCGGCTCCACCACCTCGACTGCTTCCGCCACCGCCGGGAACGGCGGTCAGGGTGGCGCCGGCAGTGCCGCCGGTGGCAACGGAGGCGCCGGCGGCAGCGCGCAGAACGCGGGTCTGGGCAGCGGCTTCGGCGGGGCGGGCGGTCAGGGCGGCGCCGGCACCGATGTCGGCAGTACCGGCGGCGCCGGCGGCACCGGCGGCGATTCGACGATTTCTGCCACCCTCCCGTCGACCAGCAAGTCCGTCGGCGGCAACGGAGGCAACGGCGGCGACGGCCTCGCCACGGGCGGCGCCGGCGGCAAGGGCGGCAAAGCCTTCGGAATCAACCCCCAGCAGGGAACGGACGGCTCCCCCGGCCAATAGCCGACGGCTGCCGGAGGGATCAGCAGCAGTCCTCGCCGCGCCAAGCGCGGACTCCCTGCCACACCGCGATCCCAGCGACAGCCAGTCCGATCACCGGGTCGATCCACCATCCGGCGGGCCAGGCCGCGGTGACGGCCAGCCCGACCAGCACCCCGGCGGCCTGCACCGCGCACAGATAGTTCTGCGTGCCCTCTCCCGCGGTGGCCCCGGACCGCAGACGCGTGCCCAGCCGGCGATTCGCCCAGCCGAGCACCGGCATCAGGATCAGGGCCAGTGCGGTCAACCCGATCCCGATCACCGACGTCTCCGCGTGCTCGCCGACGAACAGGTGACGGATGGATTCGGCGGCGACATACGGAGCCACCAGCCAGAAAGACACCGCGACACCGCGTTGGGCACGTCGTTCGGCGGTGTCCGACAGCACCCGGTCACCGCTGAACCGCCACACCACCATGGCGCTGGCCAGGCCCTCGGATGCCCCGCCCAGGGCCCAGCCGGTCAATGCGACCGACCCGACCGCCAAGCCCTGCCACACACCGATGCCACCCTCGATCAGCAACACCGCGAGGCTGACCCAGGCCAGCCGGTGTGCCCACCGCGCGTTGCGCTGCCATTCGGAGTCGTGCAGCGCAGGCGCCGCGTGCACGTGGGAGGTGGCCGCAGTCTCCATCCCGTCGATGCTAGCGGTGCGCCGGCTGCGACCGTGCCATGCGCGCCCGCTCGTCGGCGCCTCGTTAATCTGTCTAACCATGCCGAACAACGCCGCCGCCAAACCTCTGGACGGCTTCCGGGTACTGGACTTCACCCAGAACGTGGCCGGACCGCTGGCCGGACAGGTGCTGGCCGACCTGGGCGCCGAAGTCATCAAGATCGAGGCGCCTGGCGGCGAACAGTCCCGGCGCCTCACCTCGGTGTTGCCCGGCCGGCCCCCACTGGCGACCTACTTCCTGCCCAACAACCGCGGCAAGAAGTCGGTGGCCGTCGACCTCACCGACGACCGGGCCAAGCAGCAAATCCTGCAGCTGGCCGACACCGCCGACGTGGTGCTGGAAGGGTTCCGGCCCGGCGTCATGGAACGGCTCGGCCTCGGTCCGGACGAACTGCGGTCCCGCAACCCGACATTGATCTATGCCCGGCTGAGTGCTTACGGCGGCAACGGACCCCACGGCTCACGCCCCGGCGTCGATCTGATGGTCGCCGCCGAAGCGGGCATGAGCACCGGCATGCCGACGCCCAGCGGCAAGCCGCAGATCATCCCGTTCCAGCTGGTCGACAATGCCAGTGGTCACGTGCTGGCCCAGGCGGTGCTGGCCGCCCTGCTCAATCGGGAACGGCACGGCGTCGGCGACCTCGTCGAGGTCGCGATGTACGACGTCGCGGTCGGCCTGCAGGCCAATCAGCTGACCATTCACCTGAACAAGACCGGCGCGCCGGCGCCGGCCCCGAAACCCGACGCGCCGGTCAAGAAACGTAAGGGCGTCGGCTTTGCCACCCAGCCGTCGGACGCCTTCCGCGCCTCCGACGGCTACCTGGTGATCAGCGCCTACGTGCCCAAGCACTGGACCAAACTGTGCGAGATCATCGGCAGACCCGACCTGATCGACGACGAGCGGTTCGCCGACCAGCGGTCCCGGGCGATCAACTATCCGGAACTGACCGACGAACTCGAGCAGGCGCTGGCCACCAAGACCGCGGCCGAATGGGTCGAGCTGCTGCAGCAGGGCGGCCTGATGGCCTGCCTGGCTTACAGCTGGAAACAGGTGGTGGACACCCCGCTGTTCGCGGAGAACGACCTCGCCCTGGTCGTCGGCGACGGCGAGGCCGCGGTCACCGTGATCCGCACCCCGGCGCGCTTCGCCAGCTTCGACGCCACGGTCACCGACCCGCCGCCGGCGGTCGGTCAACACAACGAGCTGTACCTCACCGGCGGTTCTTAAGCGCGGTTCGCCAATCGGTGTCTTTTCTTTGAATACGCCATGAATCGGTGCTCGGCCGACCGATTCCGCGTGCCGCGAGGGACGATTTGGGCGTCCGCCTCCGGCGGAAATCATAGCGGGATTCACATGTTTGCTGCCGGCAGATATGACGTTTCCCGCCGGTCCGCCGCTCGGTGGACACGGTACGGACAGGCCGTGTTCACCCCGGTCGTGAAAGGTCGCCGGCGAGCGGCGGTCGCAACGGTCCGCTGACTGTCCAGACGGCCGGGTTCCGAGGAGTCCTATGAGCAGCACCACCACCGGTTCCGCTGCGGCGCCGGAGTCCGGCGGCCTCCTGACTAATTTGCGCCATGACCTCCCGGCATCCATGGTCGTGTTCCTGGTCGCGCTGCCGCTGTCGCTGGGAATCGCGATCGCCTCCGGCGCCCCGCTCGCCGCGGGGCTGATCGCCGCGGTGGTCGGCGGTATCGTCGCCGGCGCGCTGGGTGGTTCTTCGGTCCAGGTCAGCGGCCCGGCTGCGGGCCTGACCGTGGTGGTCGCCGAGCTGATCGAACATCTCGGGTTCGAGATGTTGTGCATGATGACCCTGGCGGCCGGTGTGCTGCAGATCCTGTTCGGCGTGAGCCGGATGGCGCGCGCCGCGCTGGCGATCGCTCCCGTCGTCGTGCACGCCATGCTCGCGGGTATCGGCATCACCATCGTGCTGCAGCAGTTCCATGTGCTGATCGGCGGCAAATCGTTCAGCTCGGCGTGGCAGAACCTGATCGCGATCCCCAACGGGATCCTGCACCACGAACTGCACGAGGTGATCGTCGGCGGCACGGTCATCGTCATCCTGTTGGCGTGGGGCAAGCTGCCGCCGAAAGTGCGGATGGTTCCCGGCGCCCTGGTGGCCATCGTGGCAGCGACGATCCTGGCCAGGGCGGTCGGCCTCGATGTGGAGCGCATCAATCTGCAGGGCAGCTTCTTCGACGCCATCGGCCTGCCCCAGCTTCCGGAACCGGGCAGGCCGACCTGGACCACCGAGATCAGCACCATCGTCTTCGGCGTCCTGACCATTGCGCTGATCGCCAGCGTGGAGTCGCTGCTCTGCGCGGTCGGGGTCGACAAGCTGCACAGCGGTCCGCGCACCAACTTCAACCGGGAGATGATCGGGCAGGGCAGCGCGAACATGCTGTCCGGTCTGCTCGGCGGATTGCCCATCACCGGCGTCATCGTGCGCAGTTCGGCCAACGTGGCCGCCGGTGCCCGGACCCGGATGTCGGCGATCCTGCACGGCGTGTGGGTGTTGCTGTTCGCCTCGCTGTTCACCGACCTGGTCAAGCTGATCCCCACCGCTGCCCTGGCCGGCCTGCTCATCGTGATCGGTTTGCAGCTGGTCAAACTGGCCCACGTCCAGTTGGCCTGGCGCACCGGCAACGCCGTCATCTACAGCATCACCATCGTGTGCGTGGTGTTCCTCAACCTGCTCGAGGGTGTGGCGATCGGCTTGGCCGTGGCGATCGGCTTCCTGCTGGTGCGCGTGGTACGGGCCCCCATCGAAGCCCGCCCGGTGGGCGACGAGACCAAAGAGTGGCGCGTCGACATCGACGGCACGCTCAGCTTCCTGCTGATGCCGCGCCTGACGGGCGTGCTGTCCACGTTGCCGAAGGGTTCTGACGTCACGCTGAACCTCAACGCCGACTACATCGACCATTCCATCTCGGAGGCCATCTCAGACTGGAAGACCAGCCACGAAGCCACCGGCGGGCGGGTCCGAATCAATGAGATCTCACCGGCGAACCTGTCCACCGCGCACACCAGGCCACCGAAACGCCACTTCAAGTCGGGCTCGTTGCGGGAAGTCCCGTGGACGTCACGCCGGGACCGCAACGGAGATCGGTCCGACGTGTCGATCCTCGACGGCGTCGAGGAATATCACCGCAGCGGCGTGCCGCACCTGCACCACCACGTCTCGGAGTTGACCGATTCGACCAACCCGGACACCCTGTTCCTGACCTGCGCGGATTCCCGGATTCTGCCGGACACCATCACCGCCAGCCGGCCCGGGGACCTTTACATCGTCCGCAATGTCGGCAACCTGGTGCCCGACGATCCCGCCGATCGCTCGGTGGACGCCGCGCTGGACTTCGCGGTCAACCGGCTGGGCGTGACATCGGTGGTGGTCTGCGGTCATTCGTCGTGCCGCGCGATGCAGGTGCTGCTGGACGGCACGTCTGTCGACCCCGGCACTGCGATCGGCCGCTGGCTGGAGTACGCCCAGGAGAGTCTGGACGCCTACCGCAACCATCACACGGCCCGGGTGAGCAGCACGTCCAACGGCTTCCGGTTCAGCGACGTCGACCAGCTGGCGATCGTGAACATCGCAATGCAGGTGGACCGGCTGAGCCGGAACCCGATCCTGGTGCCCGCGCTGGAGTCGGGCGCGATACAAGTGGTCGGCATCTTCTTCGACTTCGCCACGGTCCACGTGCACGTGATCGACCGGGACGGCATCGTGCACGCCGCCGAGTCCGCCGACGCGATGGCTCAGCCGTTGGGCAGCCGCACGACCTGAAGGAAGAACTCGTCGATCTGCCGGACCGCGTTCATGAACTGGTCGAGGTCCACCGGCTTGGTGACGTAGGCGTTGGCGTGCAGCTTGTAGCTGCGCAGGATGTCTTCCTCCGCCGAAGACGTGGTCAGCACCACGACCGGAATCCGGCACAGCTCGGGATCGGACTTGATCTTCTGCAGCAGTTGCCGGCCGTCGTATTTCGGCAGGTTCAGGTCGAGCAGGATGAGGTCGGGCCGCGGCGCGTGCTCGTAGGCGCCGCGCTTGTAGAGGTAGTTCAGCCCTTCCTCACCATCGCGCGCCACATGCAACCGGTTGTTGAGCTTGTTGTGCTCGAAGGCTTCTCGGGTGATGAGTTCGTCTCCCGGGTCGTCCTCGACCAGCAGGATGTCGATCGCCCGACCGGGTGCCATCATCATCATTCGCGTGCTCCTTCTGCAGTGACCAAGCTCTGTTGGACCGCCGCGCCGGCCCCCCCGTTGGACTCGACGATCGGCAGGGTGAACTCGAACCGTGTCCCTTCGGTATACGAGGTGTCGATCCACACGGTGCCGCCGTGGTGTTCGACGATCTTCTTGCATAACGCGAGCCCGAGTCCCGTTCCACCATAGGCGTCGCGACCGTGCAGGCGCTGGAAGATGATGAAGACCTTGTCGACGAACTCCGGCGGAATACCGATGCCGTTGTCGGCGACGCTGAGCAGCCAGAAACCCTGCCGGTTGCCGGTGCCGCGTTGGCAGTCGATGACGATCCGGGGCGCGAGGTCTTCCCGGCGGAACTTCACCGCATTGCCGATCAGGTTCTGCCACAGCATGGTCAGCAGCGTCGGGTCGCCGTACACCTGGGGCAGACGCGGGTTCAGCCGGACGATCTCGGCCTGCGATTCCTCGATCGCGACCGCGAGGTTGGCCACCGCCGAATCAAGTGCGGTGTCGAGCTCGACGGCGGTGTACTTGGTGTTGAGCCGGCCCACCCGGGAGAAGCTGAGCAGGTCGTTGATCAGCACCTGCATGCGCTTGGCGCCGTCCACAGCGAAGTTGATGTATTCCACACCGCGGGCGTCGAGCTTGTCCGCATACCGCCGCTCGAGCAACTGACAGAACGACGCGACCTTTCGCAGCGGTTCCTGCAGATCGTGGGACGCGACGTAGGCGAACTGCTCCAGTTCGGCGTTCGACCGGCGCAGATCGCTGGCCTGCTCGTCCAGCTGGGCCTGGGCGATCTGGGAGTCTTCCAACGCCAGCACGATTCCCTGCCGCATGTTCTCCACATCGACGGCCATGCCGCGGATGTCGGCGGGCCGACGCGGCGGCTCGATGGTCTCGGTGAAATGGCCGTCGGTGATAGACCGGCACGAGGCGGCCAGCGCGGCCAGCGGACGGGTGACCGCACGCTGCACCAGCAGGCCCAACAACGCGGCGGTGGCGATGAACACCAGCACCATCCCGCCCAGCACCCGGTCCCGCCAGTCGTTCATGCGCTCGAGTCGGGCGGCGCCGCCGTCGCGGGCCGCGGTCAGATGGGCATTCTGCGCATCGAAGAGAGCGCGCAGGTGGTCGAAGTCGGACTTGCCCAGGGCCGCCGTGGCATTGGGCACCACCGCCGCCACGTGCGGAGTGACCCGGGAAATCAGTGGCTCCGCGTAGTCGTGACGCCACCTGGCCGCGGTCGTCTCGACGGCTTCCAGGTCGGCGATCAGATCGGGCCGTCGCACCAGGCGCTGCCGAATGTCCTGCGAGGCCGCCTGTTCGGCGCGTATCCCGTCGTAGTACGGGGTGAGGAACTGCGGATCGGCGGAGATCAGATAGCCCCGCAGGCCCGTCTCCTGATCGCGCAACGCCGACTGCAACTGGGCGGCCGCCACCCGCGACGGCTGGATGTCGTCGCGCAGCGAACGCGACACCTCGTCGGTGCGGTCCAGCAGCAAGCTGCCGATCACGGCACCCACCAGCACCAACACGCCCATCGTGGCCAGCACGTACACCAGCCAGCCCCGGACGGTGAGCTGCGCCTTGGGCAGCGTGCCCCGCGCGTCGTTCCTCACGAGGCCGTCACCGGGTCGTCCGTTCGACGCGCACCACCGCGATGTCGTCGCTCAAGCCGCCCATGCTGCGGGCGAGTTCTTCCGCACCGTCGATGAGGGCGTCGACGAACTCCGGGCCCGACAGTCCCGCATGTCCTCGCGCCAGCGTCAGCAGGCCGTCCTCGCCGAGTCGCCGCCCGCCCGGCCCCGCATAGCCCTCGAAGAGGCCGTCGGTCAGCAGCAGCAGGCCGTGCCCGGCGGGCAGGGTCAATTCGTGCAAGGGCCAGTCGGTGCTGTGCAGTCCCAGCGCGGGACCGTAGGGCGGCTCGATCCACTCCACCGATCCCGGGCCGTGCAGCAGCATCCCCGGATGACCGGCCCGGACCGCGGTGATCGGTGCAGGCTCGGGCGGTATCGCCAGGCTCAGCACCGTGGCGAAGACACCGTTCTCGGCGCGCTCGGCGTGCAACACCCGCTCCAGCTGGCGCATCTGGTCCACACCGTGAATGCCGGTGAAAGTCAATGTGCGCCAAGCGATCCGCAGCGCCGCACCCAGAGCCGCCTCATCCGGGCCATGCCCGGCGACGTCGCCGATCAGCACGTGGGTGACGCCGTCGGGCGTCTGGACCACGTCGTAGAAGTCGCCGCAGAGCAACGCGTTCTCCCGGCTGGGCCGGTACCGGGTCACGATTTCCACGCAGGGCCGCTCCAACAGCAGCGGGGACGGCAGCAAGCCGCGTTCGAGCAGCGCGTTCTCCCGCGCCCGTAGTTCGCTGGCGTGCAGGTCCGCGGCGATCAGCTCGGCGCGTTTGCGCTCGATCGCATAGAGCAGCGCGCGTCGCAGCATCTCCGGCTCAACCCGCCCCTTGACCAGGTAGTCCTGGGCGCCGGCGGCGACCGCGGAGGCGCCGAAGTACTCGTCGTTCAGTCCGGTGAGCACCACGATCGGGACGGTGGCATCACTGCGCAGGATGCGGTCCAGCGCGTCGATCCCGTTGGCGTCGGGCAGGTTCAGATCCAGCAGCACGCAGTCGGGCCGGGCGGCGGCCAACTCGCGTTCGGCGTGCGCCATCGACTGGGCCCACACCACTTCGATGTCGGCGACCGCATCGGTGATCAGCTCTTCGACCAGTACCGCGTCGGCCCGGTCGTCTTCGACCAGCAGCAGGGACAGGGCCTGCCAGCTGTCCGCCGGCACCATAGAGCCCGGCAGGGAACCCGGCACCGTCAAGTCCCCGCCCCCGGCGGGCGCGGACCTACGTTTCTCACCAAATTCGGCTCCCCAGGGCAACAGTGGCACCACGTCATGTGGTCGTCGTACGACGCGTCGGCACCCGGCCGGCGCGCCGACACAGGCCTACACGTTGGCGCGTCCACCACGACTGGCTTCTCAATCGCGTGGACTCGATCGTCAGTGGATCCTATGCAATGGCGACGGGCTTTCTGCCCAGTTCGGACAAACTATATGCGCACCGGTGGATAACGCTCAGCGCAGCAACGCCCGGGACATCACAACCCGCTGAATCTGGTTGGTGCCCTCATAGATCTGGGTGATTTTGGCGTCGCGCATCATCCGTTCCACCGGGAAGTCGACGGTGTACCCGGCGCCGCCGAAAAGCTGCACGGCGTCGGTGGTCACCTCCATCGCCACGTCGGATGCCAGGCACTTCGACGCCGCGGAGATGAAACCCAGATTTCCCTCGCCGCGCTCGGCGCGGGCGGCGGCGCTGTACACCATCAGCCGCGCGGACTCCACCTTCATCGCCATGTCGGCGATCATGAACTGCACGGCCTGGAAGCTGCTGATCGACTGACCGAACTGCTTGCGGTCCTTGATGTAGGCGATGGCCGCGTCCAGCGCGCCCTGCGCGATGCCCACGGCCTGGGCGCCGATGGTCGGACGGGTGTGGTCCAAGGTGGCCAGCGCGGTCTTGAATCCCGTACCCGGGTCGCCGATCATCCGGTCGCCGGGGACGCGGCAGTTCTCGAAGTACAACTCGGTGGTCGGCGAGCCCTTGATGCCCAGCTTGCGTTCCTTGGGGCCGACGACGAAGCCCTCGTCGTCGATGTGCACCATGAACGCCGAGATGCCGTTGGCCCCCTTGTCCGGGTCGGTCACGGCCATCACGGTGTACCAGGATGACTTGCCGCCGTTGGTGATCCACGCTTTGGCGCCGTTGAGGATCCAGTCGTCGCCGTCGGCCTTGGCCCGGGTCCGCATCGAGGCGGCATCCGAGCCGGCCTCGCGTTCGCTCAGCGCGTAGGACGCCATGGCCTCCCCGGCGGCGATGGACGGCAGGACCTGCTTCTTCAGCTCGTCCGATCCACGCAGGATCAAGCCCATGGTGCCCAGCTTGTTGACCGCCGGGATCAGCGACGCCGACGCGTCGACGCGGGCGACTTCCTCGATGACGATGCAGGCCGCCACCGAGTCCGCGCCCTGACCGCCGTATTCCTCCGGGACGTGCACGGCGTTGAAGCCCGAGGCGTTCAGCGCGTCCAGCGCCTCCTGCGGGAACCGGGAGTTCTCGTCCACATCGGCGGCGTGCGGAGCGATTTCCTTCTCCGCAAGCGCGCGGATCGCGGCGCGCAGCTCCTGGTGCTCCTCGGGTAGTTGGAACAGATCGAACGACGGATTTCCGGCCCATCCAGCCATCGCCAGCCTCCTAAGACCTCTTGCTACTGATCGGTAACTTTACTCTGCAGCGCCGCATCCTTGGCCGCGACCGTCTCGGCCAGCTGATCCTGAAACGCCACCACCCGCGCCCGCAGCTGCGGGTCCGCTGCACCCAGCATCCGCACCGCCAACAACCCGGCGTTACGCGCGCCGCCGATCGACACCGTCGCCACCGGGACCCCGGCCGGCATCTGCACGATCGACAGCAACGAGTCGAGCCCGTCCAGCCGGGCCAGCGGCACCGGGACGCCGATCACCGGCAGCGGCGTGGCCGCGGCCACCATGCCCGGCAGATGCGCGGCGCCGCCCGCACCCGCGACGATCACCTCGATGCCGCGGTCCGCGGCCTGCCGGGCGTAATCGAACATCACCGCGGGCGTGCGGTGCGCCGAGACCACCCGTACCTCGTGCGGGATGTCGAACTCGGCCAGCGCCTGGGCGGCCTCCTGCATGACCGTCCAGTCGCTGTCGCTGCCCATGATCACCCCGACCCTGGGTGCCCGGGGTTGCTCAGTCATCGGCGTGCCCATCCCATCCGTCCGTCCACTGCGCGTGCGCCAACCAGTGTGCTGCCAGCTCGGCGCGTTCCCGCAGGCCGGCCACGCCATCGGGACCGGTCGCGCGCCGGCCGACGAAGTTGATGTGCCCGACCTTGCGGCCGGCGCGCTCGGCCTTGCCGTACAGATGCACCTGCGCGTCCGGCATCCGGGCGAACAGGTGATGCAGACGCTCATCGATGGACATGGCCGGTGTCTGGGCGGCCCCTAGCACGTTGGCCATCACCGTCACCGGCGCCACGGCGTCGGTGTCACCGAGCGGGTAGTCCAGCACCGCCCGCAGATGCTGCTCGAACTGGCTGGTCAAGGAGCCGTCCATGGTCCAGTGCCCGGAATTGTGCGGCCGCATCGCCAGCTCGTTGACCACCAGAGAACCGTCGGTGGTCTCGAACAGCTCCACCGCGAGCACCCCGACCACACCCAGTTCCCCGGCCAACCGCAGCGCCAACTGCTGGGCGGCGGACGCCACGTCGGTGGCCAGGTCCGGCGCGGGCGCGATCACCTGGACGCAGATGCCGTCGCGCTGCACCGTCTCCACCACCGGCCACGCCGCGCCCTGCCCGAACGGTGAGCGGGCCACCAGCGCGGACAGTTCCCGGCGCAGCGCCACCCGCTCCTCGACCAGCACCGGCACCCCGCCGGCCAGGTACTCAGCGGCGAACTCGCGGGCATGCGCAAGATCAGCCGCCATCGCCACACCGCGGCCGTCATAACCGCCGCGGGCCGCCTTCACCACCAGCGGACCTCCTATCCGCGCGGCGAACCGGTCCAGCTCGGCCAGACCCTCGGCGGTCTCGATGCCGATGTACCGCGGCACCGGCGCGCCCAGCAGCTCCAACCGTCGCCGCATCACCAGCTTGTCCTGGGCGTGCATCAGGGCCTGCGGCGGTGGCGCCACGTTCACGCCCTCGGCGACCAGCTTCTCCAGCAGCTCGTTCGGCACGTGTTCGTGGTCGAACGTCAGCGCGGCCGCGCCGGCGGCCACCCGGCGCAGGTCTGCCAGGTCGGTGTGCGAACCGATCACCACGTCGGGGCTGACCTGGGCGGCCGGGTCGTCCGCCGAATTAGCCAGCACGCGCAAACTCTGTCCGAGCGCGATGGCGGCCTGGTGCGTCATCCGGGCAAGCTGACCACCGCCGACCATGGCTACCAGCGGGGTGCGGGGTCTGGACACGGCCATCATGTTGTCATGGCACCTGACCGGCGTGTTTACCGGGAGTTGTGCCAAATTGTTATGTATCATTTTGCGCCTATTTCGAGATCATCCGTAGACTGGCGTGCTGTGTCCTTCGCCGATGCCACAATTGCGCGCCTCCCCGGGGTGGTCCAGCCCTTTGCGATGCGCCACCACGAGCTGATCAAATTTGCCATTGTCGGCGGCACCACGTTCATCATCGACTCGGCGATCTTCTACACGCTGAAGCTGACCATCCTCGAGTCCAAGCCGGTGACGGCGAAGGTGATCGCAGGCATCGTAGCGGTCATCGCGTCCTACATCTTGAACCGCGAATGGAGCTTCCGTAACCGCGGTGGGCGCGAACGGCACCACGAGGCGCTGCTGTTCTTCGCGTTCAGCGGCGTAGGTGTGTTGCTCAGCATGGCGCCACTGTGGTTCTCCAGCTACGTGCTGGAACTGCGGGTGCCGAACGTGTCCCTGACGATGGAGAACCTCGCCGACTTTCTCTCGGCGTACATCATCGGCAATCTGCTGCAGATGGCGTTCCGGTTCTGGGCTTTCCGGCGCTGGGTGTTCCCGGACGCGTTCGCCCGCGACCCGGAGAAGGCGCTGGAGTCGGCGCTGACCGCGGGCGGGATCGCCGAAGTGTTCGAGGACGAGCTGGAAGACGGCAACGTCACGTTGTTGAAGTCGTGGCGCAACCGCCGGTCGAGGACAGCTCAGCTGGGCGATTCCTCGGACCCCAGGGTGTCGAAGACTTCGTGATACAGCAGCGCGTGCACCTCGCGTAGCCGCGGAATGTTGTAGAACTCCAACGGGTCCTGGGACGCCGACTCGATGATCAGCGTCCCGGTGCGGAACATCCGCTCGAATACCCTGTCCCGGAACTCCACGCTGTTGATCCGGGCCAGCGGAATGTCGATACCGCTTCGGGTCAGCACGCCGTGCCGGTACATCACCCGCCGGTTGGTCACCACGAAATGCGTGGTCAGCCAGGTCAGGATCGGCCACACCGTGAGCCAGCCGACGATGATCAGCCAGCCGCCCCAGATGACGCCGTAGATGATTTTCTTGGTCAGCGGTTGCCACGGCGTCGACTCCAGGGCGCCGGACCCCAGCGCGGCCAGGCCGGTCACCAGGATCAGCACCAGCACCGGGAGGATCAGTCGCTTCCAATGCGGATGGCGGTGCAGGACCACCTTCTCGCCCTTGGCCAGTGCATTATCCGGATAGCCCATGGCACAAACCTATCGCTGCGTCAGCGCAAATGGATGACGTCGCCGGCCGACACCACGACCAGCTGACCCGATTTGCCGGAATTGCTGTCCCAGGTTTCCAGCATCAACCGGCCGTGGTCGTCGATATCCCGCGCGATCCCGACGACGTCGCTGCCACCGGGGAGTTCGGCCCGCACCCGGGATCCCAGCGTGAGACTGCGGGCCCGGTAGTCAATGGCCAGCCGGGGGTCGGCTCCCCGTGCTTCGCGCCAGGCGGCGATGCGCTCCCCGAGGTCCCGCAGCAGCCGGCGGACCAGGAGGTCGCGGTCGGGCTGCGCGACGCCCTCAGCCCGCAGTGAGGTCGCCCCGACGTCCGGGGGCGCCTCGGTCACGTTGACGCCGATGCCGATCACCGCGAACGGCTGGGTCACCTCGACCAGGATGCCGGCCAGTTTGCCGCCGCCGGCCAGCACGTCATTCGGCCATTTCAGGCCCGCTTCCACGGGGCTGACGGAGGCCACCGCATCAACCACCGCCAGCCCGGTGGCCAGCGACAACCAACCCCACCCGGCGGTGGGCACGTCGTCCACCCGCACTCCCACCGACAGCGCGATCTGTCCGCGCGGCGCGGCCGACCATTGCCGGCCGTGGCGCCCACGTCCGGAGGTCTGCTGCTCGGCGATCAGCACCGCGCCGTCGATGTCGGTGCCTGACGACGCGCGGGCCAGCAGGTCGGCGTTGGTGGACCCGGTCTGGGCGACGACGTCGAGGTGCCGCCAGTAGGAGTCGCCGAGCACGTCGGCGCGCAGGGCGGCTTCGTCGAGGGCCGGCTGATCGGAGTCGGTCATCGGCTCAGCTTAAGACGCGGCCGGTCCGCTCCGGGCGCGCTGCAGCATGTCCCGCACCGCGCCATCTGGTGTGAATCGTGGGCGTAGCGGGTGCAGCCTGGGCGGGAAAAACGTGAAATTGCCGCCCAGGGCTCACGCTCAACGCCGCAGGCTCCCGCTGCGCTGCAGCATGTCCCGCACCGCGAGGTGACTGAACAGCATGCTGGTCCCGATCGGGTTACCCCCGCCGGGGTAGGCCAGGCCGCTCGGCGCGGCCATCGTGTTGCCGGCGGCGTACAGGCCCGGGATCGGGTTGCCCGCCGTGTCGAGCACCCGCGCGGCGGCATCGGTGCGCAACCCGCCCTTGGTGCCCAGATCCGAGATGCCAAAGGCCGCAGCGTGATACGGCGGCGTGTCGATCGGCACCAGGGGCGAGGCCCCGCCGGAGAAGGCGCGGTCGAACGCTTCGTCACCGCGGCCGAAGTCCTGGTCGACACCCGCCGCGGCGAATTCGTTGAACCGGGCCACCGTCGCCACCAGCGCGGCCGGTGGCACCCCGATCTTGGCGGCCAGCTCCGCCAGGGTGTCGGCGCTGTGCCACAACCCGGCCGCGACGTACTTCTGCGTCTCGACGATCGACACGTTGGCCGCCTTGACCGGCGGCACCTCGCCTTCCCGATCGTCGTAGATCATCCAGTACGGCAGCGTCATCGAGCCGTCCTGCAACTGGGCGATGATCTCCCGGCCGGCCCGGTCGTAGGCCCGGGACTCGTTGACGAAACGGTTGCCGTCCTGGTTGACGAAGATGCCGCCGGTGAACCACAGCGCGAACGCCGAACGGCCGTCGGGGTGCGTCATGCCCGGCGACCACCAGGCCTGGTCCAGCAGGTCGGTGTCGGCGCCGACGGCGATGCCGGCCTGCAGCGCCTGCCCGAGGCTGCCGGGCCCGCCCATCGTGTCCCGGGCGTGGCCGGGCACGCCGTACCGGCGGCGCAGCTCGTCGTTACCTTCGAAACCACCGGCGGCCAGCAACACTCCCCGCCGGGCGCGAATGGCCGTGCGTTCGCCCCAGCTGTCCACGATGGCCCCCACCACCTCACCGTCGGACACCACGAGTTCGACCAGCGCCGTGTCGCGTCGCAGCGACGCGTTCGGGTACTGCTTGATCGCCGTCAGGAACCGCGCGATCAACGCCCGGCCCCCGACGTAGTAGTCCGCCGGGGTAGCCGCCCCGAGCCGGTCGGTGTCCAGCGGCCCGCGGATGGCGTCGCGCAGTTCCGGGGCGGCGGCCACCTTCAGCGGCTTGGCCGCGATGTGCCGCTGGCCGTCCAACCGGGCCTTGGGCGCCCTGCCGTAGTAGTCGGGCCACGGCAGCGGCACGAACGTGATGGCGGGGTCCTGCTCCAGATACTCGATCAGCGGCGCACCGCCGCGCACATAGGTCTCCTGCAGCTCGACCGGGGTCCGGTCGCCGACGACGGCGCGGTAGTAGGCGAGCGCGTCCTCGATGGTGTCGTCCGTTCCGGCGCGCTGCAGCACCGGATTGCACGGAAACCACACCCCGCCGCCGCCGGAGTAGGCGGTGGTGCCGCCGAACCGCTCGGTGGACTCGACCAGCAGCACGTCGAGGCCCTCGCGGGCGGCGGTGTACGCGCCGGTCACTCCCCCGCCGCCGGAGCCCGCGACCACTACGTCGGTCTCGGCTGCCCACTCGATCGCCGCATGGTCGCCCATCAGCGGAGACTACTTAAGGGCATATTAAGGGCCTCCCACCGGGCGGGCTGAGTCTGCCGATAGCATCGACTCCCATGACAAGCGTTGCCGACCACACTGCCGAGCCCGCCGCCGAGCACGTCATCGACATCCACACCACCGCCGGCAAGCTCGCGGAGTTGCACAAGCGCCGCGAAGAGTCGCTGCACCCGGTCGGCGAGACCGCCGTGGAGAAGGTGCACGCCAAAGGCAAACTCACTGCGCGCGAACGCATCACGGCGCTGCTCGACGATGAATCCTTCGTCGAACTCGACGCCCTGGCCAAACACCGCAGCAAGAACTTCGGCCTCGAAGCCAACCGTCCGGTCGGCGACGGTGTGGTCACCGGCTACGGCACCATCGAGGGCCGCGACGTGTGCATCTTCAGCCAGGACGCCACGGTGTTCGGCGGCAGCCTCGGCGAGGTCTACGGCGAGAAGATCGTCAAGGTCCAGGAGTTGGCGATCAAAACGGGCCGGCCGCTGATCGGCATCAACGACGGCGCCGGCGCCCGCATCCAGGAAGGCGTCGTCTCGCTGGGTCTGTACAGCCGGATCTTCCGCAACAACATCCTGGCGTCCGGCGTGATCCCGCAGATCTCACTGATCATGGGCGCCGCGGCCGGTGGCCACGTCTACTCCCCCGCCCTGACCGACTTCGTGATCATGGTCGACCAGACCAGCCAGATGTTCATCACCGGGCCCGACGTCATCAAGACCGTCACCGGCGAGGACGTCACCATGGAGGAACTCGGCGGCGCCCACACCCACATGGCGAAATCGGGCACGCTGCACTACGTGGCGTCCGGTGAGCACGACGCCTTCGACTATGTCCGCGACCTGCTGAGCTACCTGCCGCCCAACAATGCCACCGACGCCCCCCGGGAGCCGGCCCCGCTGCCGGTCGGGGCCATCGAGGACAACCTCACCGACGAGGACCTCGAGCTGGACACCCTGATCCCGGACTCACCGAACCAGCCCTACGACATGCACGAAGTGATCGTCCGGATCCTCGACGACGACGAGTTCCTCGAGGTCCAGGCGGGTTACGCGCAGAACATCATCGTCGGGTTCGGCCGCATCGACGGCCGGCCGGTCGGGATCGTGGCCAACCAGCCCACCCAGTTCGCCGGCTGCCTGGACATCAACGCCTCGGAGAAGGCGGCCCGCTTCGTGCGGACCTGCGATTGCTTCAACATCCCCATCGTGATGCTGGTCGACGTTCCCGGCTTCCTGCCCGGCACCGGTCAGGAATACAACGGCATCATCCGCCGCGGCGCCAAGCTGCTGTACGCCTACGGCGAGGCGACCGTACCCAAGATCACCGTCATCACCCGGAAGGCCTACGGCGGCGCGTACTGCGTGATGGGCTCCAAGGACATGGGTTGCGACGTCAACCTGGCGTGGCCGACGGCGCAGATCGCGGTGATGGGCGCCTCCGGCGCGGTGGGCTTCGTCTACCGGCAGAAGCTGAAGGAAGCGGCCCAGAACGGTGAGGACGTGGACGCGTTGCGGCTGCAGTTGCAGCAGGAGTACGAGGACACCCTGGTGAACCCGTACATCGCCGCCGAGCGCGGCTACGTCGACGCGGTGATCCCGCCGTCGTACACCCGCGGGTACATCGGCACGGCGCTGCGGCTGCTGGAGCGCAAGATCGCGCAGTTGCCGCCGAAGAAGCACGGAAACATCCCCCTGTGAGCGAGGTGAGCGACGTGACCGAGGCACCCGAGGCGCCGCAGCTGCTGCACGAGCCGCACATCCGGATCGTCAAAGGCCATCCGACCGACCAGGAGTTGGCGGCGCTGATCGCCCTGCTGGGCAGCATCGGCGGTCAGACGGCGCCGCCGGAACCCGAGCCGGCCCGCTGGGGCCTGCCGGTGGACAAGCTGCGCTACCCCGTCTTCAGCTGGCAACGCATCACCCTGCAGGAATTGACGCACATGCGTCGATGACCCGGCTGGTGCTCGGGTCGGCCTCCTCCGGCCGGCTGCAGGTGCTTCGCCAGGCGGGCGTTGACCCGCTGGTGGTGGTCTCCGGCGTCGACGAGGACGCGCTGATCGCGGCGCTGGGCCCGGGCGCCGCACCCGACGAGGTGGTGCGAGCCCTGGCGAGCGCCAAGGCCGAACACGTCACGACGCGGCTCACCGACCCTGACGTGACCGCGGATTGCGTGGTGATCGGCTGCGATTCGATGCTCTACCTCGACGGTCGGCTGTGTGGCAAGCCCGCGTCGGTCCAGGACGCCCGCCGACAGTGGCAGTCGATGGCCGGGCGTGCCGGGCACCTGCACACCGGGCATTGCCTGGTCCGGTTGCGCAACCATGCCGTGGTGCAGATCGAGGCCCAAACATCGGTCACCACAGTGCATTTCGGCACCCCGACGAGTGCGGATCTGGAGGCGTACCTGGCCAGCGGGGAGCCGCTGCGGGTCGCGGGCGCCTTCACGGTGGACGGACTCGGCGGCTGGTTCGTGGACGGCGTCGACGGCGACCCGTCGACGGTGATCGGGGTCAGCCTGCCGCTGCTGCGCACCCTGCTGACCCGGTGCGGGGTGTCGGTGGCTGCGTTGTGGTCGGCCAACCCGTCGTAGCCAGGCACTGGGTAGGCTCGATGACGTGCCACTTCCCCCAGATCCCAGCCCCACCCTGTCGGGCTACGCCCATCCCGAACGGCTTGTCACCGCCGACTGGTTGTCGGCCAACATCGGCGCACCCGGCCTGGCGATCGTCGAATCCGACGAGGACGTGCTGCTCTACGACGTCGGGCATATTCCCGGAGCCGTCAAGATCGACTGGCACACCGACCTCAACGATCCCCGGGTCCGGGACTACATCGACGGCGAGCAGTTCGCCGCGCTGATGGACAGCAAAGGCATCGCCCGCGACGACACCGTGGTGATCTACGGCGACAAGAGCAACTGGTGGGCCGCCTACGCGCTGTGGGTGTTCACCCTGTTCGGTCATCCCGACGTCCGCCTGCTCAACGGCGGCCGCGACCTCTGGCTCGCCGAGCGCCGCGACACCACCCTGGACGTGCCGACCAAGACCTCGACCGGCTACCCCGTCGTGCAACGCAACGACGCACCCATCCGGGCCTTCAAGGAGGACGTCCTCGCGGCGCTGGGCAGCCAGCCGCTGATCGACGTGCGCTCTCCCGACGAGTACACCGGCAAGCGCACCCACATGCCCGACTACCCGGAGGAGGGGGCGTTGCGAGGTGGCCACATCCCCACGGCGCGCTCGATTCCGTGGGGCAAGGCAGCCGACGACAACGGCCGCTTCCGCAGTCCGGAGGAACTCCAGGAGCTCTACGGTTTCCTGAACCCGGACGACCAGACCATCGTCTATTGCCGCATCGGTGAACGGTCCAGCCACACCTGGTTCGTGCTCACCTACCTGCTGGGCAAGTCGGGTGTCCGCAACTACGACGGCTCGTGGACCGAGTGGGGCAACACCGTGCGGGTGCCGATCGTCGGCGGTCCCGAGCCTGGGCGGGCTCCGGCAGCGACGCCCGCCGGATGAGCATGCCTGCGCCCCTGGCGGAGGTGGTGTCCGACTTCGCCGACGTGCACGGTCAGGACAAGCTGCAGCTGTTATTGGAGTTCGCCAATGAACTCCCGGCGCTTCCGGCGCACCTGGCCGAGTCTGCGATGGAGCCGGTGCCCGAGTGCCAGTCGCCGTTGTTTCTGCATGTCGACGCCAGCGATCCGGATCGGGTGCGATTGCACTTCAGCGCGCCGGCCGAGGCTCCGACCACCCGTGGCTTCGCCTCGATCCTGGCGACCGGACTCGACGAACAGCCCGCCGCCGACATCCTGGCGGTGCCGGAGGACTTCTACACCGACCTCGGGCTGGGCGAATTGATCAGCCCGTTGCGGCTGCGCGGCATGTCGGCGATGCTCGCCAGGATCAAGCGCCGGCTGCGCGAATCCGCGTGACGGTAGACCGGTTTCCACCGGCTTCGGCGCGCCGCATAAACTTCCCGCACAAGACTTGTAAGAAATTCTCTTAGAGACGACCAAGCCTAAAACAGGAGGCGCAGTGCCCAGTCACGCCAGCTCGCGAATCGCCAAGGTTCTGGTCGCAAACCGCGGCGAGATCGCAGTCCGGGTGATCCGGGCGGCCAAGGACGCCGGCCTGGCCAGCGTGGCCGTCTACGCCGAGCCTGACGCCGATGCTCCGCACGTCGCTCTGGCCGACGAGGCGTTCGCGCTGGGCGGTCAGACTTCGGCCGAGTCGTACCTGGATTTCGGCAAGCTGCTCGACGCGGCCGCCAAGTCCGGCGCCAACGCCATTCACCCCGGCTACGGCTTCCTGTCGGAGAATGCCGACTTCGCCCAAGCGGTGATCGACGCCGGGCTGATCTGGATCGGGCCCAGCCCGCAGTCGATCCGCGACCTCGGCGACAAGGTCACTGCGCGCCACATCGCGGCCCGCGCGCAGGCGCCCCTGGTGCCCGGCACCCCCGACCCGGTCAAGGACGCCGACGAGGTGGTGGCCTTCGCCAAGGAGCACGGCGTACCGATCGCGATCAAGGCCGCTTTCGGCGGCGGCGGCCGCGGCATGAAGGTGGCCCGCACGCTCGAAGAGATCCCCGAGTTGTTCGAGTCCGCTACCCGTGAGGCCGTCGCCGCGTTCGGTCGCGGCGAGTGCTTCGTGGAGCGTTACCTGGACAAGCCCCGCCACGTCGAGGCCCAGGTGATCGCCGACCAGCACGGCAACGTCGTCGTGGCCGGTACCCGGGACTGCTCGCTGCAGCGCCGGTTCCAGAAACTGGTCGAAGAAGCCCCGGCGCCGTTCCTCACCGACGCCCAGCGCAAGGAAATCCACGAGTCGGCCAAGCGGATCTGCAAAGAGGCCCAGTACTACGGCGCCGGAACCGTCGAATACCTGGTCGGCCAGGATGGGCTGATCTCGTTCCTGGAGGTGAACACCCGCCTGCAGGTCGAGCATCCGGTCACCGAGGAGACCGCTGGCCTGGACCTGGTGCTGCAGCAGTTCAAGATCGCCAACGGCGAGAAACTGGACATCACCGAAGACCCCACGCCGCGCGGACACGCCATCGAATTCCGGATCAACGGCGAGGACGCCGGGCGCGGCTTCCTGCCCGCGCCGGGCCCGGTTACCCGGTATGACACCCCCAGCGGGCCCGGGGTGCGGCTGGACTCCGGGGTGCACGCCGGTTCGGTGATCGGCGGCCAGTTCGACTCGATGCTGGCCAAGCTGATCGTCTACGGCGCCGACCGCAACGAGGCGCTGGCCCGCTCGCGGCGCGCGTTGGACGAGTTCCACGTCGAAGGTCTGGCCACCGTGATCCCGTTCCACCGCGCCGTGGTGTCCGATCCGGCCTTCATCGGCGACGAGAACGGCTTTACGGTGCACACCCGCTGGATCGAGACCGAGTGGGAGAACACCGTCGAGCCGTTCACCGGCGGTGAGCCCATCGACGAGGAGGAGACCCGGCCCCGGCAGAAGGTGGTCGTCGAGGTGGACGGCCGTCGCGTCGAGGTCTCCCTGCCCGGCGATCTGGCGCTGGCCAGCGGCGCTCCCGACGCGGTCGGGGTGGTGCGCCGCAAGCCCAAGCCACGCAAGCGCGGCGGCCACGGCGGCGCTGCGGCCTCCGGTGACGCGGTGACCGCCCCCATGCAGGGGACCGTGGTGAAGGTCGCCGTCGAAGAAGGCCAGGAGGTTTCCGCCGGCGATCTCGTGGTGGTCCTGGAGGCGATGAAGATGGAGAACCCGGTCACCGCGCACAAGGACGGTGTGATCACCGGCCTGGCGGTCGAGCAGGGCGCCGCCATCACTCAGGGCACGGTGCTCGCCGAAATCAAGTAGGCGGGTTCACTCCAGCTGATCGCGCAGCCTGGCCAGCGATTTGGCCAGCAGGCGCGACACGTGCATCTGCGAGATGCCGACTCGTTCGGCGATCTGGGTCTGCGTCATCGACTCGAAGAACCGCAGCACGAGCACCATGCGTTCGCGTTCCGGCAGCGCCTCCAGCAGCGGGCGCAGCGCCTCGCGATTTTCGATCCGGTCCAGACCGGAGTCGACGTCGCCCAGGGTGTCGGCGATTGCGCGGGCGTCGTCGTCCTCGTTGCCGCCACCGCTGTCGATGGACAACGTGTTGTAGGAGCTGCCGGCGACCAGCCCCTCGACCACCTCGGCGCGGTCCATGCCGAGTTCGACGGCCAGCTCGGTGGCGGTGGGAGCGCGGCCGAGTCGCTGGGACAACTCGGCGGTGGCGGTACCCAGCCGCAGGTGCAGTTCCTTGAGCCGGCGCGGCACTTTGACCGACCAACTGTTGTCGCGGAAGTGCCGCCGGACCTCACCCATGATGGTCGGCACCGCGAAGGAGACGAAGTCCGAACCGGTTTCCACGTCGAACCGGACGACCGCGTTGACCAGCCCGACCCGCGCCACCTGGATCAGGTCGTCGCGTGGTTCGCCGCGACCCTCGAAGCGCCGCGCGATGTGATCCGCCAACGGCAGGCAGCGTTCCACGATCTTGTCCTGGTGACGCTGGAACTCCGCTGAGCCGGCAGCAAAGACCCGCAGCTCGCGGAACATGTCCGGGACATCGGCGTATTCATTCGGTCGAGAATTTGAACCGCCGGCAGTTTGCTGTGTCAACTGGCCGTCACTTACCGGGGGCCGCCCGTCGTGCGGTCAACGATATGCCGAAGACACTGCCCGTGGCATCGGGCTCGCGACCGTCATGGAACGTCTGGACGTCATCGGCCAGCGAGGTGAGCACGTGCCAACTGAAGCTGCCAGGAGACACGACGTCGTGGGTGTCGCAGGCCGTGGAAGCCTCGACCACTAGCTCGTCGTCTCGCGGATCCACCACCAGGGTGAGCGAGGCGCCGGGGGTTGCCGAACGGATCAGTCGGGTGCACACCTCGTCGACGGCCAGCCGCAGGTCCGCCACGGCGTCGAAATCCAGGTCTTCGAAGGTGCCGATGGTGCCGACCAGGGTGCGTAGCATGGCCAGGTTTTCCAGCCGTGCAGCTACCTTGAGTTCGACGGCGCGATAACCGCGTTGACGCCCGTCAGCGCGTAGATCCGCATCGGTCATGTGGCCTCCCGGCAATATTCGACCGACACTACTCCTGGCATGGTCACGGCCTGTGGCGCCGGGTTGAGACCCGCCGTGGACCAATGGATCGAGACGGTTGGTCATGGTCGCCGCCAGTTGCCGGCGAGACAGACGGTTCCGACACGACTTGCGCGCGCTGACAACAGAGCATCGCGGTGATTGCCGGGGGGTAGGTCGGGGTGATCGTGGTTCCAGTTGGAGTGGGGGTGGTAGCGCTGGTGATTCTGTCCCGCATGATGCGGCGCACACGCTATTGGACTCGTGCCGGTGCTCATCATGGTCTACTCCTGATACCCAGTCGTCAGCGCGGGTAAAACTACGACATCCGGAGTTACCAACGGCCAGCACCCCCCGCGTCGGCCTCGAACTTTACCGCCGCGGAAAAGCGTTGCCGTTACAGGCCCAGCACCGGGCCGGCGATCGGCGGAACTCCCATCGACACCGTGATCACCATCAACGTGAGCAGGAACCAGCCGGCGCCGTGCCAGCCCCACCAGATCCCTTGCTCGTGCCAGACCCGGTAGGTGCGGAAGAACGCCCAGAGGCCGGCCAGCAGCAGAATCAGGGGGCCGCCGAGCGCGAGCATGGTGCGTTCGGGTGGACCACACGCCACCGTGTCGATGCTGCCCCCGCCGCACGTGCTGACCCACATCGCGGCCACCACTACGAATCCGATGCCGGCCAGCGTCGCCAGGACGGCGAATTTGATGGCAGCGTGGACTTCCCTGTCGTCGTGACCTATGCGGTCACCACGCACCCTCTCGTCTGCCGTATGCATCGGAGCACCTCGTATCTGCTGGCTGAACCAACTTGGAACCCGTTGTCATTCAGTACCCCGCGGTACCACTCAGCAAACCGCTGCGCCCGGTTCGAAGCGCAGCTCACACCCGTCGCGGGGCCGGTTGGAGCACCTAGAACGCCTGCCCGCGCCGGCCGACCACCGGGCCCGGGCAAGTCCGCTATCCCGCCGGTATGGCGGAGCCCACCCCGACCGTGAGTAGTATCACTGCTTATGGCGACAGCCAGGAGGCGGTTATCGCCTGAGGATCGACGTGCGGAACTGCTTGCCCTGGGGGCGGAAGTCTTCGGTAAGCGGCCCTATGACGAGGTGCGGATCGACGAGATCGCCGAGCGTGCCGGTGTCTCGCGCGCGCTGATGTACCACTACTTCCCGGACAAGCGGGCGTTCTTCGCCGCGGTCGTCAAGGACGAGGCGGACCGGCTCTACTCGGCAACCAACATCCAGCCGACGTCCGGTATGACGATGTTCGAGGAGATCCGCACCGGCGTGCTGGCCTACATGGCCTACCACGAGCAGAACCCGGAGGCAGCCTGGGCGGCATACGTCGGTCTGGGCCGGTCCGACCCGGTTCTGCTGGGTATCGACGACGAAGCCAAGAACCGGCAGATGGAACACATCATGACCCGGATCGGCGAGGTCGTCAGCGGCATGCCGGGCACGCAGGTGCTGGAACCCGACGTCGAGCGCGACCTGCGGGTGATCATCCACGGCTGGCTCGCGTTCACCTTCGAGATCTGCCGGCAGCGCATCATGGATATGACCCTGGAGGCCGACCGGCTGGCCGACGCCTGCGCGCATACGCTGCTCGAGGCGATCGCGCGGGTCCCGGACATCCCGGGTGAGTTGGCCGAGGCGATGTCGACCGCGCGCTTCAAGCCGCAGGCCTGACACGGCTCCACCGGTGTTGTCGGTGCCTGTTGGCACGATGGTGTGGTGAGTAATCCACCTGGGGCGCTGGCCCGGTTCAGTGCGGTCACGCGTGACTGGTTCACCAGCACCTTCGCCGCGCCCACCGACGCGCAGGACGCCGCCTGGAATGCCATCGCCGACGGTGACCACACGCTCGTGGTGGCGCCCACCGGGTCCGGCAAGACACTGGCGGCCTTCCTGTGGGCGTTAGACAACCTGGCCAGACTGGCCTCGTCGGACCGGCCGGCAGGCACCCGGGTGCTGTACGTCTCGCCGCTCAAAGCGCTGGCCGTCGACGTCGAACGCAACCTGCGCACCCCGCTGGCCGGACTGACCCGCCTCGCGCACGTCCGCGGCCTGCCCGCACCGCAGATCAGCGTGGGCGTCCGGTCCGGTGACACCCCGCCGGCACTGCGCCGCCAACTCATCACCCACCCGCCCGATGTGCTGATCACCACTCCCGAGTCACTGTTTCTGATGCTGACCTCAGCAGCCCGGGAGACACTGGCCGGGGTGCAGACGGTCATCGTCGACGAAATCCACGCCATTGCGGCCACCAAGCGCGGCGCACACCTGGCGCTGTCGCTGGAACGGCTGCGCGATCTGTCCGAGCGGGGCCCGGCCCAGCGCATCGGGTTGTCGGCCACCGTGCGTCCGCCCGAGGAGGTGGCGCGCTTCCTTTCCGGCGGGTCCCCGACCACCATCGTGGCGCCGGCGTCGACCAAGACCGTCGAGCTCTCCGTTCAGGTGCCGGTGCCGGACATGACCAATCTGGCCGACAACTCCATCTGGCCCGATGTCGAGGCGCGGCTGGTGGATTTGATCGAGTCGCACAACTCCACCATCGTGTTCGCCAATTCGCGGCGGTTGGCCGAGCGTTTGACCGCGCGGCTCAACGAGATCCACGCCGAACGCTCCGGTGTCGCGGTGGCACCGGACGGCAACCCGACGGTGCCCGGCGGCGCACCGGCCTACGTGATGGCCAGCGGACAGACCTTCGGGGCGCCCACGCTGCTGGCGCGGGCCCACCACGGCTCGGTCAGCAAGGAGCAGCGCGCCCTGGTCGAAGAGGATCTCAAAGGCGGGCGGCTCAAAGCCGTGGTCGCCACCTCCAGCCTGGAACTGGGCATCGACATGGGCGCAGTCGATCTGGTGATCCAGGTCGAGGCGCCCCCGTCGGTGGCCAGCGGCCTGCAGCGGATCGGGCGGGCGGGCCACCAGGTGGGCGAGGTGTCGCGCGGGGTGTTGTTCCCCAAACACCGCACCGACCTGCTGGGCTGCGCGGTCAGCGTGCAGCGCATGCTCACCGGCCAGATCGAGACCATGCGGGTGCCCGCCAACCCGCTGGACATCCTGGCCCAGCACACGGTGGCGGCCGCGGCCCTCGAGCCGATCGACGCCGACCGCTGGTTCGACACCGTACGCCGCAGCGCGCCGTTCGCCACCCTGCCGCGCAGCGTGTTCGAAGCAACCCTGGACCTGCTGTCCGGCAAGTATCCGTCCACCGAGTTCGCCGAGCTGCGACCGCGGCTGGTCTACGACCGCGATCACGGCACCCTGACCGGGCGGCCGGGCGCGCAACGGCTGGCCGTCACCTCCGGTGGGGCCATCCCCGACCGCGGATTGTTCACCGTCTACCTGGCCACCGATTCCGAGAAACCGTCGCGGGTGGGCGAGCTGGACGAGGAAATGGTCTACGAATCCCGGCCCGGCGACGTCATCTCGCTGGGCGCCACCAGCTGGCGCATCGTCGAGATCACCCATGACCGGGTGCTGGTGGTTCCCGCTCCGGGCCAGCCCGCCCGGTTGCCGTTCTGGCGTGGCGACGACGTGGGCCGGCCCGCCGAACTCGGGGCCGCGCTGGGCGCGCTGACCGGCGAGTTGGCCAGCCTGGACCGCGACGCGTTCGGCAACCGTTGCGCGAACTGGGGTTTCGACGACTACGCCGCCGAGAACCTGTGGCGGCTGCTCGACGAACAGCGCACCGCAACCCGGGTGGTGCCCACCGACACCACGCTGCTGATCGAGCGCTTTCGCGACGAGTTGGGCGACTGGCGGATCATCCTGCATTCGCCCTACGGGCTGCAGGTGCACGGCCCGCTCGCGCTGGCCGTGGGGCGGCGGCTGCGCGAGCGCTACGGCCTCGACGAAAAACCGACCGCCTCCGACGACGGCATCGTGGTGCGGTTGCCCGACACCGGTTTCTCGGGTGACGACGCCCCGCCGGGCGCCGAGCTGTTCGTGTTCGACCCCGACGAGATCGACCCGATCGTCACCGCTGAAGTCGGCGAGTCCGCCCTGTTCGCATCGCGGTTCCGGGAGTCGGCGGCCCGCGCCCTGCTGCTGCCCCGCCGCAATCCCGGACGTCGCTCGCCGTTGTGGCAGCAGCGCCAGCGCGCCGCGCAGTTGCTGCAGGTAGCACGCAAATACCCGGACTTCCCCATCGTGTTGGAAACGATCCGCGAATGCCTGCAGGACGTGTACGACGTCCCCACCCTCACCGGGCTGATGGCGCAGATCGCGCAGCGCCGGGTGCGGGTGATCGAGGTGGAGACCGCCAAACCCTCGCCGTTCGCGGCGTCGCTGTTGTTCGGTTACGTCGGCGCGTTCATGTACGAGGGCGATGTCCCGCTGGCCGAGCGCCGCGCCGCGGCACTGTCGCTGGACAGCACGCTGCTGGCTGAGCTGCTCGGCCGGGTGGAGCTGCGCGAGCTGCTGGACCCTGAAGTGATCGCCGGTACCGGGCGCCAGTTGCAGCACCTGTCGGAAGACCGGGCCGCCCGCGACGCCGAAGGTGTCGCCGACTTGCTGCGACTGCTGGGGCCGCTGACCGCGGCGGAAATCGCCGCCCGCTCGACGGCCCCCGACGGCCCCGCCCTCAACGGTTGGCTGGAGGGGTTGCACGCCGCCCGGCGCGCGTTGACCGTGTCGTTCGCGGGACGCAGCTGGTGGGTGGCCGTGGAGGACATCGGCCGGTTGCGCGACGGTGTCGGCGCGGCGGTTCCGGTGGGCCTGCCCGCGAGCTTCACCGAGGAGGTGGCCGACCCGCTGGGCGAACTGCTGGGCCGCTACGCACGCACCCGCACGCCGTTCACCACCGCCGAGGCCGCCGCCCGGTTCGGTCTGGGCCTGCGGGTCAGCGCCGACGTGCTCGGACGGTTGGCCGGTGACGGCCGGCTGGTGCGCGGGGAGTTCGTCGAGAGCGCCGGGGGCGCCGGCGCCGAACAGTGGTGCGATGCCGACGTGCTGCGCATCCTGCGGCGACGGTCGCTGGCAGCGCTGCGCGCGCAGGTGGAACCGGTCAGCACCGCCGCCTACGGTCGATTCCTGCCGGCCTGGCACCACGTCGGGGACAGGTCGTCGGGGCATGCCGGCCTGGACGGCCTGGCGTCCGTCGTCGATCAGCTCGCCGGGGTGCGGATCCCCGCTTCCGCACTGGAACCGCTGGTCCTGGCGCCCCGGGTGCGCGACTACTCCCCCGCCCTGCTCGACGAGCTGCTCGCCACCGGCGAAGTCACCTGGTCGGGTGCGGGGTCGATCTCGGGCAGCGACGGCTGGATCGCACTGCATGTCGCGGACTCCGCGGCCCTGACGCTGGCCACCCCGGTCGACATCGAAGTCACCGACGTCCACCAGGCGATTCTGGACACTCTGGCCGGCGGCGGCGCGTACTTCTTCCGCCAGCTCGCCCAGGGTGGCCACGCCGAGGCAGCGCTCAAAGCGGCGCTGTGGGAACTGATCTGGGCCGGCCGCGTCACCGGCGACACGTTCGCGCCGGTGCGGGCATTGCTGGGCGGCGGCGCGGGTGCCCGCAAACGCTCGGCTCCGGCGCACCGCACCCCTCGCGCGCCGCGGCTGAGCCGCTACAGCGTCGCGCATGCGCAAACCCGGCCCAACGACCCCACCGTGGCCGGACGGTGGTCGGCGCTGCCGGTGGCCGAACCGGACTCCACCCTGCGGGCGCACTTCCAGGCCGAGCTGCTGTTGAATCGACACGGCGTGCTGACCAAAGGCGGGGTGGCCGCCGAAAGCGTGCCAGGCGGTTTCGCCACCCTCTACAAAGTGTTGCGCGCGTTCGAGGATGCCGGTCGCTGCCAGCGCGGTTACTTCGTCGAATCGCTGGGTGGCGCCCAGTTCGCGGTCGCCTCAACCGTCGACCGGCTGCGCAGTTACCTCGACGGTGTCGATCCGCAACGGCCCGAATACCACGCGGTCGTGCTGGCCGCCGCCGACCCGGCCAACCCCTACGGCGCGGCGCTGCCGTGGCCCGCCGCGGGTACTGACGGGGCACGGCCCGGCCGCAAGGCCGGCGCACTGGTGGTGTTGGTGGACGGCGCGCTGGCCTGGTTCCTCGAGCGGGGCGGCCGGTCCCTGCTGACCTTCACCGAGGACCCCGGGGCCGCGCGCGCGGCGGCCGCCGCGCTCGCCGATCTGGTGGCCGGCCGGCGGGTGTCGTCGATCCTGGTCGAGCGGGTCGACGGCGTCTCGGTGCTGCAGCCCGACGGACCCCAGGACGTGCTGGCAGCGCTGGTGGAAGCTGGATTCGCCCGGACCCCACGCGGACTGCGACTGCGTTGAGCCATGCCTGAAGGGGACACGGTCTTTCACACCGCGGACGCGCTGCGCCGCCAGTTGGCCGGGCAGACGCTGACGCGCTGCGATATCCGGGTGCCGCGGTACGCCACCATCGACCTGACCGGGCAGGTGGTGGATGAAGTGCTCAGCCGCGGCAAGCACCTGTTCATCCGGGTCGGCTGGGCCAGCATCCACTCACACATGAAGATGGACGGCAGCTGGCGAGTCGGCAGCCGGCCGAAGCCGCGCATTGACTACCGGGCACGGATCGTTCTGGAAGCCGGTGACACTCGCGCCGTCGGAGTCGACCTGGGGGTGCTGGAAATCCTCGACCGAGCCACCGATGCGGCTGCCGTCGAGCATCTGGGACCCGACCTGCTGGGCGACGACTGGGACCCGCACTTCGCCGCCGCCAACCTGACCGCCGACCCGGACCGTTCCGTCGCCGAGGCGCTGCTGGACCAGCGAGTCATGGCCGGGGTCGGAAACGTCTTCGCCAACGAACTGTGTTTCGTCAGCGGACACCTGCCGACCGCGCCGGTCAGCGCTGTCGCCGACCCGCTGCGGCTCGTCTCCCGGGCCCGGGACATGTTGTGGGCCAACAGGTTTCGCTGGAATCGCTGCACCACCGGCGACACCCGGGGTGGCCGGTTGATGTGGGTCTACGGGCGCGCCGGGCAGGGTTGCCGGCGCTGCGGCACGCCCATCGCATCCCAGGACCCGGCGCCGGGCAGCGCCGATCGGGTGCAGTACTGGTGCCCGTCCTGCCAGCGCTAGCGCTAGCCGTCCCGGCCGTGGGACAGGAAGAACTGGGCGATCACCTGCGAGCCGTCGAACGCCCGCGTGGTGGACCCGATGACCGTCTTGGGCAGGTACTGCTTGCTGCCCGGCCAGGTGTGGCCACCCTTCTCGATCTGGTAGTGGATCACTTCGGTGTTGTCGGCGCAGTTGCGGGAATCGAACCGGCGCACGGCAGTTCCGTCGCCCACGTCGGGCAGTTGCTCGACGGTGGGGTTGCCCGGGCAGCGGTCGACGACCCGCCACCGGTCGACGATGCTGTTGGCCGAGATCGCGTGGCTCAGTCCGCCGCGACCACGGACATCGCCGCCGTTGTACGGCACCACCGCATCGCTGGTGCCGTGCGCCTCCAGCACCGACACCGGCCGCGACGGATTGCACGCCACACCTACCCCCAACGTGCCCGAAATCGGCGCGATCGCGGCGAACACATCGGCGCGGTCGCAGGCCAACCGGTTGGACATGAACCCGCCGTTGGACATGCCGGTCGCGAAGACGTGCCCGGGGGGCACATTGAATTCATCGCGCAATTTAGTCACCAGCGTCACCAGAAAACCGACGTCGTCGAGCCGGCGGCGGTCCGCCGGAGCCGCCCCCCGGCCGTCGGCCCAGCTCTTGTCGTAGCCGTCGGGATAGACGACCAGCAGGCCGTTGGCGTCGGCGACGGAGTCGAAGTCGGTGAGCCCGCGCTGGCCGGCACCCGTGCCGCCGCCGCCGTGCAGGTTCAGCACCAGGCCCACGGTCGGCCCGGGCGGCACATGCACCACATAGGTCCGGTTCAGGCCGCCGTACTGGAGCATCCCGGCCTGATTCCGGGCACCGGCGGCCTGCACCTGCCGTTCGCTGCACCCGGCCAGACAGACCAGCAGAACGGCCAGGGAGAGCAATCGCGCCCAAGGCATCAGTCAAAAGTACCGATCGCAGCGAGTGGAGCGGTACGGCGGCGGGGTGAACACTCATCCCGCCGACGGCGAGCGTGGAATGAACTTCCCCTCGACCTCCAGACCCATGGCCAGGTCTTCGTACTTCTGGTCCTTGCGTTTACGCCAGCCGCTGCCTGCGGCAATCGGTGGCGCCATCAGCGGCGGCAGCATCGGGAATCCGGCGTCGACGTCGCCTGCGGGCAGCGGCGATGCCGCCGAAGCGAGCTGCACCGGCAGGTGGGCGGCGGTCAGCACGCCCGTCGCGGCGGGCGGCGCGGACAGGTTGCCCATCGACACTGCGACGCCCATCGCTCCCGTCGGGGTCCCCGCCGCGCTGAAGGCTCCGACTGCCTCGGCCAGACTGGCCTCCGCACCGCCCAGCGCCGTCTCCCCTTCCGACAGGCCGGAGAAAACATCCGGAGCGATTCCCTGCAGCGCCTGGGCCGAGGTGGTCTGCGCAAAGTAGCTGAGCAGGTTGATCGGGAACCCGGACGAGACGAACTGGTTCAGATAGGTGTTGGTCAGGCCGAACCAGCCCTGATTGGGGTCGAACGTGACGCCCACCGCCTGCAGCAGCGCATCCAGCGGAGACACCGGCGGCGCGACCGCATCGGCGGGCAGGACCAGCGTCGCGGCGGCCGCCGCGGCGGGTACGGCCTCCGCCTGCGCCACCGATACGGCCTGCGCCTGCGCCGCTGAGCTGCCCGGGTCTGCGATGGACGGCGGCGTCGAGAACAGCTGCCGCACGGCGGCCTGTGCGGTGGTCGACTCGTAGCTGTACATCGCTGTCGCGTTGTTGACCCACATGCGCTCGTACTGGGTCTCGGTGGCGGCGATGGCCGCGAGATTGTGGCCGAAGGTGTTGGTGGCCAGCAGTTGCGCGAGTTGGGCGCGGTTGGCCGCCACCGTTGCGGGAGGGACCACCGAGGCGAGAGTGGATCCGAACGCGGCGGCAGCGACCTGCGCCGAGGCGGCCAGCTGGTGACACTGCGCTGCAGTGGTGCGCAGCCAGGTGAGATAAGGCGCGACGGACTGGATCATCGCCAGGGTGGAGGTGCCGCGCCATTCCGCGGCCAGCATCGACAGCACGGCGGAGTAATTGCCGGCCGTCTCATCCAGGTCGGTGCTGAGCGCCTGCCACGCGCTGGAAGCCTCGAGCAGCGATCCGGCGCCGGGACCGGCGTGGATCAGCGCCGAGATGACCTCGGGAGGCAGACCTATGTATTCCATAGCACCTTTATATGACGTAGTGAAGGAATTTTTGGAAACTTTATGTCGACCGCAGCGGGAAGAACCCCGAAACATTGCGCGTCGGCCAAGCCCCGATCACGCGATGGCGCTCACCGCGGCGGCCAACCGAGAACCGAAATCGGCCGGCACGGGAACGTAGCCGTTGTCCGACAGCCCGGCCTGACCAGGACCGATCGTGGCTTGCAGAAATGCCTTGACCGCGCGGCCCGCTTGGGCATCCGGGTACTTCGAGCACACGATCTCGTACGTCGCCAGCACGATCGGGTAGGAGCCCGGTTGGTTCGGCCGGTAGAACGAAATCGTGTCCAGCGCCAGATCGTTGCCCTCCCTGGTGAACCAGGCACCGGCGATGGTCTTGCCTACCGAGTCACCGCTGATCGATACCGGTTCAGGACCGGCCGACGTGATGATCCCGGCGGTGTTGAGCCGTTGCCGCTGCGCGAAGGACCACTCCAGGTAGGTGATCGACCCCTCGGTGGCACCGACGGCGGCGGCAACGCCGTCGCTTCCGGCGAATCCGTCGCCCACACCGCCCTTGAACTGCTTTCCGGCGCCCCTGCCCCAGGCGCCGTTGGCGGCGGTGTCGAGGTATCGCTGGAAGTTGTCCGAAGTCCCGGACTCGTCCTTGCGGAACACCACCCGGATGGGCGCCGCCGGCAGCGCGACGCCGGCGTTGAGCGCGGCGATCGCCGGATCGTTCCAGGTGGTGATGGCGCCGTTGAAGATTCTGGCCGCGGTTGGGCCGTCGAGACTCAACGACGACAGGCCCTTGATGTTGAACGCGATCGCGATCGGACCGAACACCACCGGCAGGTTCCACGCCGGTGACCCGCAGCGCTGCGTGGCCCGGTCGTACTCGCTCCTGCTCAGCGGTGAGTCGGAGCCGGCGAACTCGGTCCGGTTGTCCAGGAAATCGCTGATCCCGCCGCCGGATCCGTTGGTCGTGTACTTCAGCGTCTGGCCCGGACATGCCTGTTCGAACGCCTTGACGAACAGGGTCATGGCATTTTCCTGCGCGGTGGACCCGCTGGCGCGCACGGTCGGCTCGCCGCCGCAGGCGACGTTCGCCGACCGCGTGGTCGCACTCGACGCCGGGCTCGGGTGCTGCTGCGTCCCGCAGGCCGAAACCGCCGCGGCGGCGAGGGCGGGCGCGCTCAGGAGGGCACCGAACCGACTAATTTTCACGGTGATTCCTCGGACGGCAGGTGGTGGGCGTCCCCGCGATCATCGGGTCCGGTACAGATCATCCAGCAGGGAAATGTGATCGGCCATCGCTGCGGCGGTCCGGGGTCGCCAATTCAGCCACAGTTCCGTTTGGGTACACGGTCCGGACACCTAAGCTGTTAGCTCATACCAACTTCACATGCAATGATCAGCATGTCAGCAGGACATGACGCGACCAGCACAAGCGAGGGGGTTCAGCGATGGCGATCCGCCGGCTGCGTACGAGCTTTCTCGTGCTGCTGGGACTGCTGAGCTGTGCCGGCGTAGCCGCCCCACGCGCGCACGCCGACGCTGTCGACGACCAGTTCCTCAACGCGATGCGGTCCAAGGACATCCATTTCGGCTCGTCGCAAGCAGCCCTGCTCGCCGGCCATCAGGTGTGCAACGAACTCGACCAGGGCAAGCAGAAGAGCGACGTCGCCAACGACGTGTCCACCAGCAGCAACCTCGACGGCTATCACGCGGGGTTCTTCGTCGGCTTGAGCATCGCCGCGTTCTGCCCCAGGCATCACGCGTCAAATTAAGTTTGTGTGTCCGTCTCGGATTCGCGGGCTCGGCACACATACACTCTGGCGATACGCCTCACCGGGAGTCGAACTGATCAGCAGAGTGTTCTCCGTCGTCGTCGCCGCGCTGTGCGCCGCCCTGGTCACCGCCACCGCGGTCGGCGCCGAAGATGAGGCCGAGCCCAACATGTTCACCGAGCTCAGTTGCACGTGCGACGTGGTGCCGAGCGAGGCCATCGCCTCCGGGGACCCGGTCAGCGCAGGGATCAAGGACGGTCTTGCCGGGTTGCCGGGAGCTCTCGGCGACTGACGAACTCCCGGTGCGCGCCCGTCACCGGATCGTCGAATTCGATGCGCTGCGCCAGCAACTGCAGCGACGTGGTGAAGTCGCCGTCGGGGACGGCTATGACGTTGGGGTACAACGGATCTGCGAAGATCGGCAGCCCCAGCGACGCCATGTGCACCCGCAACTGGTGGGTGCGTCCGGTGCGTGGCGTGAGCCGGTAGAGACCGACGGGCGACAGCAGCTCCACCAGTGTCTCGGCGTTGGCAGGTCCCGGTTCGCAGACCGCCTGCAGTTGGCCTCGATACTTGACGATGCGGGTGCGCACCAGCTGCGGCAGCGTCACCGCCGGGTCGACCGCCGCTCGGGCCAGATAGACCTTGCTGACCTCGCCCCGGGCGAACAGCGTCTGATAGGCGCCCCGGATCTCACGTCGGGTGGTGAACAGCAGGACGCCGGCCGTCAGCCGGTCCAGCCGGTGCGCGGGGCTGAGTTCGGGTAGGTCCAACGAGCGCCGCAACCGCACCAGCGCGGTCTGCGCGACGTGGCGTCCGCGCGGCATCGTCGACAGGAAGTGCGGTTTGTCGGCGACGACGATGTTGTCGTCGCGGTAGAGCACCGGGATGTCGAACGGCACCGGCACCTCGTCGGGCAGGTCGCGGTACAGGTAGACGTGCGCGCCGCCGGGCAGCACGGTCGCGTCGTCGATCACCGTGCCGTCGGCGTCGACGACTTCGCCGGCCAGGACTTTGGCGCGCGCGGGCGCGCCGAACCGCGCGGTCAACTCCGCCAGGACCGGCCCGCCGTACATCCGGACCCGTGCCGGACCCAGCCCGTCGCGAACCGGCAGCGGGGCGGCCCTCAATTCAGGGGCACCGGTTCGAGGATCTCCGCGCGCGCCTCGGGTGCGCTGGCGCGCAACTCGTCGGCGGACACGTCGTCGGGCTGGGCCTGCGACAGGATCTCGGCGGTCACCCGCGCCTTGTAGTTGTCGACCTCGCGATCCACGTCGGCCGCACTCCAGCCCAGCACCGGCGCCACCAGCTCGGCCACCTCGCGCGCGCAGTCGACGCCGCGGTGGGAGTACTCGATCGAGATCCGCATCCGGCGCGCCAGGATGTCCTCGAGGTGCAGCGCCCCCTCAGCCGCGACGGCGTAGAGGGCTTCCACTTTCAGGTACCCGGGCGCGTCGGTGATCGGCCCCAGCAGGCTGGGGTCTTTGGCCGCCATCGCCAGTACCTCGTCGATCAGCGACCCGTAGCGATCCAGCAGGTGGCGCACCCGGTAGGGGTGCAGGCCACGCATCGCGCCGACGTTCTGGGTCTGGTTGATCAGGGCGAAGTAGCCGTCGGCGCCCATCAACGGCACCTTCTGGGTGATCGTCGGCGCGACCCGGGCCGGAATGAACTCGGCGGCGGCATCCACCGCGTCGGCCGCCATCACCCGGTAGGTGGTGTACTTGCCGCCGGCGATCGCGACCAGGCCGGCCGCGGGCACCGCCACGGCGTGCTCCCGGGACAGCTTGGAGGTCTCCTCACTCTCCCCGGCCAGCAGCGGCCGCAGCCCGGCGTAGACACCGTCGATGTCGGCGTGCGTCAACGGGGTGGCCAGCACGGTGTTGACCGTGCCCAGGATGTAGTCGATGTCGGCCTTGGTGGCCGCTGGATGGGCCAGATCGAGGTTCCAGTCGGTGTCGGTGGTCCCGATGATCCAGTGGCTGCCCCACGGGATAACGAACATCACCGACTTCTCGGTGCGCAGGATGATCGCGACGTCGCTGACGATGCGGTCCCGCGGCACCACCACGTGCACGCCCTTGGAGGCGCGCACCTTGAACCGGCCGCGTTGCTTGGACAACGCCTGGATCTCGTCGGTCCAGACTCCGGTCGCGTTGATCACCACGTGCGCGCGGACCTCGGTGATCTCGCCGTCCTCGGAGTCGCGCACCCGCACCCCGGTGACCCGGTCGCCCTCCCGCAGCAGCGCCACCACCTGGGTGGACGACCGCACCACCGCGCCGTAGTGCGCCGCGGTGCGCGCCACCATCATGGTGTGCCGGGCGTCGTCGACCACGGTGTCGTAGTAGCGGATGCCGCCGATCAGCGAGTTGCGCTTGAGGCCCGGGCTCAGCCGCAACGCCCCGGCGCGGGTCATATGCTTCTGCGCCGGCACCGATTTCGCGCCGCCCAGACTGTCATAGAGGAAGATGCCCGCAGCCATGTAGGGCCGTTCCCACAGTCGCTTGGTCAGCGGGAACAGGAACGGCAGCGGCTTGACCAGGTGCGGCGCCAGGGTGGTCAGCGACAGCTCGCGTTCGAACAGCGCCTCGCGCACCAGGCCGAACTCAAGTTGTTCCAGATAGCGCAGGCCGCCGTGGAACATCTTCGAGGAGCGACTCGAGGTGCCCGAGGCGAAGTCACGCGCCTCCACCAGCGCCACCTTCAGCCCGCGGGTGGCCGCGTCCAGGGCGCAGCCCGAGCCCACCACCCCGCCGCCGATCACCACGACGTCGAATTGCTCGGTACCGAGACGCTCCCAGGCGAGTGCCCGCTGTTCGGGGCCCAGGGCCGACGCGGCGGGTTCGCTCTCGATCGGGTTGCTCACGACCACAGACTCCTGTCGGTTACTCGTCAGTAGCGGTACTCAGCCAAGGCTAGTGGGTTGCCGGTCCTCGAGTCGGTCTTCACTCTGTGAATTCGACGATCAGTCCAGATCGTCGTGGGCCATCAGCCGCCGGGCGGCCTCGGTGATTGAACCGGACAGCGACGGATAGACGGCCAGGGTCTGGGCCAACTCGTTGACCGTGATCCGGTTCTGCACCGCGACCGCGATCGGCAGGATCAGCTCCGAGGCGATCGGCGCCACCACCACCCCACCGATCACCACGCCGGTGGATTTGCGGCAGAAGATCTTGACGAAGCCCTGCCGCAGCCCCGACATCTTGGCGCGGGCGTTGGTGTGCAGCGGCAGCATGATGGTACGGGCGCTGAACTCGCCGTCGTCGATCGCCGACTGGGGGACCCCGACGGCGGCGATCTCCGGCCGGGTGAACACCGTCGCCGCGACCGTGCGCAGCCGGATCGGGCTGACACCTTCGCCCAGCGCGTGATACATCGCGATGCGGCCCTGCATCGCCGCCACCGACGCCAGCAACAGCAGGCCGGTGCAGTCGCCCGCGGCGTAGATGCCCGGCACCGACGTCCGCGACACCCGGTCCACCTTCAGATAGTCGCCGGGGCCCAGCTCGATGCCGACCCGCTCCAGCCCGAGACCACTGGTGTTGGGGACCGACCCGATGGTCATCAACGCGTGGCTGCCCTCGACCGTGCGTCCGTCGGTCATGGTGACCAGGACGCCGTTGCCGGTGCGCTTGACCGACTCGGCGCGCGCGTTCTTGAACAACTTCACGCCGCGCTCGGCGAACGACTCTTCGAGCACCGCCGCGGCGTCGGCGTCTTCGTAGGGCAGCACCCGGTCGCGGCTGGCCGCCACCGTCACCGGCACCCCGAGCTCGGTGTAGGCGTGCACGAACTCCGCGCCGGTCACCCCCGAGCCCACCACGACGAGGTGTTCGGGCAGCTCCTTGAGGTCGTAGAGCTGCCGCCAGGTCAGGATGCGCTCGCCGTCCGGCTGCGCCGACGGCAGGACACGCGGGCTGGCGCCGGTGGCGATCAGCACGACGTCGGCGTCGTGCTCGGTGACGGTCCCGTCCGCGGCCGTAGCTTTGATCCGGTGCCGGGCCAGGTTGGGGGCCGGGTCGATCAGCTCACCGCGCCCGGCCACCAGGTGCACGCCCACATCGCGCAGTTGCGCCGCGATGTCCTCGGACTGCTCGACGGCGAGGTTCCTGACCCGCGCGTGGATCTGCGGCAGGTCGATCTTGGCGTCGTCGATGTCGATCTCGAAGCCGAGTCGCGGCGCCCGGCGCAGCTCGGTACGCAGCCAGGTCGAGGCGATGAAGGTCTTGGACGGCACGCAGTCGTCGAGGACGGCCGCGCCGCCGATGCCTTCGGAGTCGACGACCGTGACTTCGGCATCGGGGCGCGAGTTGGCGGCCACCAGGGCCGCCTCGTATCCGGCCGGGCCGCCGCCGAGGATCACGATGCGCGTCGTCACAGCCACCAAACCTAGCGTCTAAGCTTTCCCCGTGCCGCTCTACGCCGCGTACGGCTCGAACATGGATCCCGAGCAGATGCTCAAGCGCGCACCGCACTCGCCGATGGCCGGAACCGGCTGGTTACCGGGCTGGCGGCTGACGTTCGGCGGGGAGGACATCGGCTGGGAGGGTGCGCTGGCCACCGTCGTCGAAGAGCCCACCTCGCAGGTGTTCGTGGTGCTCTACGACATGACGCCGGCCGACGAAATGAACCTGGACCGGTGGGAGGGCTCGGAGTTCGGCGTGCACAAGAAGATCCGCTGCCGCGTGCAGCGGGAATCCTCCGACACCGACATCGACCCGGTGTTGGCGTGGCTCTATGTGCTGGATGCCTGGGAGGGCGGGCTGCCGTCGGCGCGCTACCTCGGTGTGATGGCCGATGCCGCCGAAAAGGCCGGCGCCCCAGCCGATTACGTGCACGATCTGCGGACCCGCCCGGCCCGCAACATCGGTCCGGGGACCAGCGCCTGAGGCTTTCCGGTGCGCCCTGGTGCGCCGAGCGTCCTCATAGGTGCGGCGAAATGCCCGTTGTGACGGCATTTTCAGGCCGCTGGTGACGGTCCCGCCGCGCGACCTCGGTCCAGTCGCGTTCTGAGCCGGTGCACGAGATGCCAGGGTTCACACCTGACGTCCTGGGCCACCATCGCCACGACCATGAAGCCCAGATCCTGCAGCGCCGCGGTCCGGAGTCGGTCGTATCTGAACGCTTCGGGACTGCTGTGCGAGTCCACGCCGTCGTACTCGGCGACGACACGACATTCCGGCCAGGCGAAGTCGACCCGCCACAGCCGCCCGGTCAGGTCGACGATGTTGTACTGCAGCACCGGTTCCGGCAGTCCGCCGTCGATCATGACCAGGCGGGCTTCGCTCTCCATCGGCGACTCGGCCAGCGGTGACGCCAGCGGAAGCAGCGCCCGGGCGGTGCAGATGCCGCGACGCCCGGCCTGCGACTCGACGGCTTCGGCCAGCTCGTCGGGCCGGCAGCGACCGCTGCGCAGGGCCGCGTCCAGAGTAGCCAGCGCACGCGGCCGGCGCAGGCTGCGCGCCACCTCGATCGCTGTCCACGCGGGCGTCGTCGTCGGCCGGCCGCGCACTGATACCAGTGGCGCGTCCTCGCGGCGGTGCACCACGAGACCCCGCGTGGAGTGCAGGTGCCCCTGGTCGGGGTTGAGCACGTGCAGGTCGGTGTCGCGTTCGGTGGCAAACCCGTAACTGGCCGCGGCCGTGTGCAGGCAGATGGCGACCGTCGTGCCCGCCAACAGGTCGAGCCCGCGCAGTCGCAGAGCAGCGGTGTCGCGGCCGCTGCCGTAGACGCCGTGCCAGATCCGGCGCAGCTCGCCGCGCCGGACGCAGGTCTCCAGGTTGCGGCGGCTGACCATGCTCAGGGCCTGGGCCGCGGTGACGACGCCCTGTTGCTCGTTGAGCAGCTGACCGAGTCCGGCATGCACGCGACCCATCTTCGGCACCACCTAACGCGCCCACAATTCACCGCGCGAGCGTCCTCAAAATGCCGGTCGCAGACCCGTTTTCGCGCACATATGGGGCCGCTCGGCAGTAACAAGCAGACCGAAGTACCTCAGAAGGCAGCGGATTGCTCGATGATGTTGGCCATCACCCGCACGCCGATGGCCAGGGCGCGCTCGTCGAGGTCGAAGGTGGGCTGGTGCAGGTCGAGCTGCGGCCCCTCGCCCGACCAGACCCCCAACCGGGCCATCGCCCCGGGTATCTCCTCGAGGTACCAGGAAAAGTCCTCGCCGCCGCCGGACTGCCGGGTGTCGGCCAGCACGTCCGGGCCGACGGCCTCGATCGCGTGGGTGAGGATGCGGGTCGAGATGTCCTCGTTGACCACCGGCGGCACGCCGCGCCGGTACTGCAGCGTGTGCTCGATGGCCAGCGGCGACAACAGGCCCGCGACGGCGTCCCGGATGATCGCTTCCAGATCGACCCACGTCTGCCGGCTGGCGGTGCGCACCGTGCCCGCCAGCACCCCGGACTGCGGAATGGCGTTGGGCGCGTTGCCGGCGTTCACCGCCCCCCACACCAGCACGGTGCTGTTGCGCGGGTCGATGCGGCGCGACAACACACCCGGCAGGCCGGTGATCACCGTGCCGAGCCCGTAGACCAGGTCGGCGGTCAGGTGCGGGCGCGAGGTGTGCCCGCCGGGCGAATGCAGCGTGATCTCGAGCTGGTCGGCCGCCGAGGTGATCGGCCCCAGCCGCACTGCGACCTTGCCCACCTCGAGCCGGGGATCGCAGTGCAGCGCGAAGATCCGCGACACCCCGGTCAGCGCACCGGCGGCGATCGCATCGATCGCACCCCCGGGCATCAGCTCCTCCGCGGCCTGGAAGATCAGCCGCACCCCCACCGGCAGCTCAGGCACCGACGCCAGCGCCAGCGCGGTGCCCAGCAGGATCGCGGTGTGCGCGTCGTGACCGCAGGCATGTGCGACGTCGGCGACGGTCGAGGCGTACGGCGCGCCGGTCCGCTCGGCCATCGGCAACGCGTCCATATCGGCGCGCAGCGCGATCCTGGGTTGGTGCTCGGGGCCGAAGTCGCAGGTCAAGCCGGTGCCGCCGGGCAGCACCTTGGGGTTCAGCCCGGCGTTGGCCAGCCGCTCGGCGACGAACTGCGTGGTGGCGAACTCCTGTCGGCCCAGCTCGGGGTACCGGTGGATGTGTCGGCGCCAGTCCACCAGGTCGTCGTAGTGCGCGGCCAGCCAGGATTCGGCGCTGTCGACCAGACTCATGACGCCACCCGGCGTCCCCGCAGCTCCAGCACCCGCTCGCGTTGACCGGAGTCGGATGCGAGCGCGACCACCGTGCGCGCCAGCATGATCGCGCCCTCCACGACGGCCCGGTCGGCGCTGGGTCCCGCGGCCGCGGCGGCGAAGGCCCGCTGATGCACGGTGGCGCCGCCGGCGTCGACACCGATCACCGGATGAATGCCCGGCATCACCTGCGTCACGTTGCCCATGTCGGTGCTGCCCATCGGCAGTCCCACCTCGACCGCGGCGGGCACCGGCTCGCGACCCAGCCGCCGCATCTCCGCCCGGAACACGTTGGCCAGCCACTCGTCGGGCTGCAACTCCAGGTACGCCGGGCCGGCCGCGTCGATCTCGTATTCACAGCCCGTGGCCAGCGCCCCCGCGGAAAAACACGCGTAGGCGCGGCCTTCCAGCTCGCGCAGCGAATCGGAGTCGATCGCGCGCATCGCGTACTGCAACGCGGCGCGGCCGGGGATCACGTTCACGGCCTGTCCGCCGTCGGTGACGATGCCGTGCAACAGCTGTCCGGGCGCCAACTGCTGGCGCAGCAGGCCGACCGCGACCTGCGCGACGGTGACCGCGTCGGCGGCATTGACCCCCAGCTGCGGGGCGACCGCGGCGTGCGATTCCTTGCCCCGGTAGTGCACGGTCACCTCGGACAGGGCCAGCGACCGCGCCCCGGCGATGTCGGTGGGCCCGGGATGCACCATCACCGCCACCGCGACATCGTCGAACGCCCCGGCTTGCAGCATCAAGGCTTTGCCGCCGCCCGATTCCTCGGCCGGCGTGCCCAGCAGGGCCACCGTCAGGCCGAGTTCATCGGCGACGTCGGCCAACGCCAGCGCTGCGCCCACCCCCGCGGCCGCAATGATGTTGTGTCCGCAGGCGTGCCCGATTTCGGGCAGCGCGTCGTACTCCGCGCACACCCCGACGACCAGCGGGCCGCTGCCGAACTCCGCCCGGAACGCGGTGTCCAGTCCGGCGACCGGGCCGATCTGAAACCCGCGCTGGGCGATCAGCTCTTTGGCCTTGGCACAGCTGCGGTGCTCGGCGAACGCCAGCTCGGGCTCGGCGTGGATGGCGTGGGAAAGCGCTACCAGGTCACCGCCGCGCCGGCGCACCACTTCTTCGACGCGGTCCAGTGCTACGGGCATCTCGGCAGTATCTCATCGGTGCCCATGCCATCGGTCAGACCCGTGCGGCAAGGAACTGCGCGGCCTGGCCCGGCCAGGGCGGGTTCTCGTAGGCGTGATGCGCCTCGCGGTCGCGACCCCCGACCACGCAGACCGGATCGTTCTCGCTGCACAGGTCGATCGCCCGGCCCGCGAACCCGCCGGAGGTGGACAGCGGGGTGTTGAACCGGTTGCCGGGGTTGCCGAACACCGCGACGGCGGTGACGCGCCCGGTCAGGAACGGATCCAGCGGCGCAGCCGAGCCGAACGTGCCGATCCGCTCACCCAGCGGCGGCACCCCCGCCAGCATCGAGATCGCGGCCGCACCCTGGGAGAAGCCGCCGAGCGCGATCTTGGTGTTGGGGCACTGTTCGGCCATGAAGGCGATGTGGTCGCGGGCGTCGTTGGCCGCGTCGCCGGTGGTGAGGAAGTTGTAGCTGGCCGCGTAGTTGATCGGGTACACGCCCAGGCTGCGGCCGCCCAGGGCGGGGCCCAGCGCGGCCAGCAGCGCGTCCCCGACCCGGCCCAGGCCGGGCGGTTCAGCGGTGCCGCGGGCGAAGACGAGTTCGACGTCGGGGCACTCGTCGGCGATCGCGCGGGGCGGCGGGGCGATCGGCAACGCGAGGACGGCAGCGAAAATTACGGCGGCCAACACAACACAGGACGGTTCGCGCAATCTCACAGAGCCGATCATCACACACCTCCGGAGTGCGGGGCGCGACGAGCTAGGCTCGCGCAATGTGACCAGCATGGCGCCCCGTCCTGACGAGATCGCGGCGCAGGCTGCTCGCGTCATCGCCGAACGCACCGGTATCGACCGGCACGACATCGCGGTGGTGCTGGGGTCGGGATGGTCACCGGCGGTCACCGCGCTGGGCGCCCCGACCGCCGTGTTGGCGCAGGCCGAGATCCCCGGCTTCGCCCCGCCGCAGGCCGCCGGTCACGCGGGTGAGTTGCTGTCGGTGCCGGTCGGCGCGCACCGGGTGCTGGTGCTGGCCGGCCGCATCCACCCTTACGAAGGACACGACCTGCAGCACGTCGTGCACCCGGTGCGGGCAGCGTGCGCCGCAGGGGCCCGGATCGTGGTGCTGACCAACGCGGCGGGCGGGTTGCGGGCCGACATGGCGGTCGGCCAGCCGGTGCTGATCAGTGACCACCTGAATCTGACCGCGCGCTCACCCCTGGTCGGCCCGCACTTCGTCGACCTCACCGACGCCTACGCGCCGCGGCTGCGGGCGCTGGCCCGCGACTGCGATCCGCAGCTCACGCAAGGCGTCTACGCCGCCCTGCCGGGGCCGCACTACGAGACCCCCGCCGAGATCCGGATGCTGCAGGTGCTCGGCGCCGACCTGGTCGGGATGTCCACCGTGCACGAGACGATCGCCGCGCGGGCGGCGGGTGCGGAGGTGCTGGGCGTGTCGCTGGTGACGAATCTGGCGGCCGGGATCTCCGGTGCGCCGTTGAGTCACGCCGAGGTGCTGGCCACCGGCGCCGCGGCCGCCGCCCGGATGGGGTCGCTGCTGGCCGACGTGATCCGCCGGGTGCCGTGACCCCGGAAACCTGGATCGCGCACGACCCCGACCCCCAGACGGCCGCCGAACTCGCCGCGCTGGATCCCGACGAGCTGGCCGCGCGCTTCGCCCGACCGCTGCGGTTCGGCACCGCCGGGTTGCGCGGGCCGGTGCGCGGCGGCCCCGACGCGATGAACCTGGCCGTGGTGCTGCGCGCGACCTGGGCGCTGGCCCGGGTGCTCGACCGGCCCGGCACCGTGATCGTGGGACGCGACGCCCGGCACGGCTCGGCGACGTTCGCCACTGCTGCCGCCGAAGTGCTTGCCGCTCAAGGTTTTTCAGTGCTGCTATGCAGCGCTCCGGTGCCTACGCCGGTGGTCGCCTACGCGGTGCGCGCCACCGGAGCGGTCGCCGGCGTGCAGATCACCGCCTCGCACAACCCGGCGGGCGACAACGGCTACAAGGTGTACCTCGACGGCGGTGTGCAGATCATCTCCCCCGCCGACCGCCGGATCGAAGCCGCGATGGCCGACGCTCCCCCGGCCGACCAGATCGCCCGCACCCCGGTGCCGCCCGCCGACACCGGTCTGGTCGAGCGCTACATCCGGCGGGCGGCCGCAGTGCGGCGCGGCGACGGCACGGTGCGGGTGGCGTTGACGCCGATGCACGGGGTGGGCGGCGCGGTGGCCGTCGAGACGCTGCGCCGGGCCGGCTTCGCAGATGTGCACACCGTCGCCGCGCAGTTCGACCCCGACCCCGACTTCCCCACCGTCGCCTTTCCCAACCCGGAGGAGCCGGGTGCCACCGATGCGCTGCTCGCGCTGGCCGCCGACGTCGGCGCCGACGTCGCGATCGCGCTGGACCCCGACGCCGACCGGTGCGCTGTCGGGATACCCGGGCCGAGTGGCTGGCGGATGCTTTCCGGTGACGAAACCGGGTGGCTGCTGGGCGATTACATTCTGTCCCGGCACCGCGGCGACCCTCCCACGGTGGCCAGCACCGTGGTGTCGTCCCGGATGCTGGCCGCGATCGCCGCGCACCGTGGCGCGCGGCACGTCGAGACCCTGACCGGGTTCAAGTGGCTGGCCCGCGCCGACGCCGATGAGCCGGGCAGCCTGGTGTACGCCTACGAGGAGGCGATCGGGCACTGCGTCGACCCGGCCGCGGTCCGCGACAAGGACGGCATCAGCGCCGCGGTGTTGTGCTGCGATCTGGTGGCCTCGCTGCGCGGCCGCACGGTCTCCGACGCGCTCGACGACCTGGCCCGTCGCCACGGCGTGCACGAGGTCGCCGCGGTGCCGCGCCGGGTCGCCGACACCGACGAGGCCGCCGCGCTGCTGCGTCGGCTGCGCGAGGCACCGCCGCCCGAGCTGGCCGGCTTCGACAGAACCGCCAGCGCCGACGCGCTGATCTTCACCGGCGGTGCCGACCAGACGTCCGTACGGGTGGTGGTCCGGCCGTCGGGTACCGAGCCGAAACTCAAGTGCTACCTCGAGATTCGCTGCACACCCAGCGCAGACCTGGATGCTGCCCGCATCCGCGCGCGTTCGGTGCGCGACGAACTGGTGGCTGCGATAGCCCGCTGGTGACTCAGCGCGGACCGAACTGACGATCGCCGGCGTCTCCGAGTCCGGGCACGATGTAGGCGATCTCGTTGAGCCCGTCGTCGATGGCCGCGGTGAACAGGCGCGCGTCCGGCGCCACCTTTTCCATCGCCGCCACCCCGTCCGGCGCCGCCACCACGCACAGCGCGGTGAGGTCGGTGGCGCCACGCTCCTGCAGCTGCTCGATGGTGTGCGCCATCGAGCCGCCGGTGGCCAGCATCGGGTCCAGGATCAGCACCGGCAGCCCGGACAGGTCGTTGGGCAGCGACGCCAGGTAGGGCACCGGCTGGGCGGTCTGCTCGTCGCGGGCCACACCGACGAACCCGACGTGCGCTTCGGGCAGCAGGGCATGTGCCTCGTTGACCATGCCCAGGCCGGCCCGCAGCACCGGCACCAGCAGCGGCGGACGCGCCAGCTTGGACCCCGTCGTCTCGGCGAGTGGCGTGCGGATCGGCACCGGGACACTGGGCGCCTCACGCAGCGCCTCGTAGACCAGCATCACCGTGAGTTCGCGCAACGCGGCGCGGAACGTGGCATTGTCGGTGCGCTCATCACGCAGCACGGTCAGCCGGGCGGCGGCCAGCGGGTGATCGATGACGTGCACGTCCATCGGCCCGACCCTATATAACGATCGGGTGCAGGCCGGCTGACACGCGCGTCGTCGTGCGGCCGGCCGGCCATTCCCAGCCCTATACTCCGGGCGTGCGACGCCATCTGACCAGCCTTTTCTGTGCTATGGCGGTGCTTTGCGCGCTGCCGCTGCCCGCGGCGCGGGTGACCCTGGCCGCCGCGACCCTGCCCAGGTATGCGCACGTGGTGATGGTGATCGAGGAGAACCGCTCGCAGGCCGACATCATCGGCAACAAGGCGGCACCGTTCCTCAACGCGCTTGCGGCCGGCGGCGCCATGATGGCGCAGTCGTTCGCCGAGACCCACCCCAGCGAACCCAATTATCTGGCCCTGTTCGCGGGCAGCACCTTCGGCGTCACCAAGGACAGCTGCCCGCTCAACGCGGGTGCCGCCCCGAACCTGGCGTCGGAGTTGCTGGCCTCCGGCCGCACCTTCGGCGGCTATTCCGAGGACCTGCCCGCGGTCGGTTCGCCGGTGTGCAGCGCGGGCAAGTACGCCCGCAAGCACGTGCCGTGGGTGAACTTCAGCAATGTGCCGGCCAATGTCTCGGTGCCGTTCTCGGCGTTCCCGCAGCCGGGCGGTTACGCGAACCTACCCACCCTCTCGATCGTCATCCCCAACAACGACAACAACATGCACGACGGGTCGATCGCCCAGGGCGACGCCTGGCTGAACACCCACCTCGCCGCGTACGCCACCTGGGCCAGGACCAACAACAGCCTGCTGATCGTGACGTGGGACGAGGACGACGGCGGTCCCCGCAACCAGATCCCGACGGTGTTCTACGGCGCGCACGTGCAGCCGGGCAGCTACAACGAGACCATCAATCACTACAACCTGCTGGCCACGCTCGAGGAGATGTACGGGCTGCCCAAAACGGGCCTGGCGGCCACCGCCGCACCCATCGCAACTATTTGGGGCGGATAAGCCGGGTCGGGCCGGGTCGCTATTGTGTGCCGCATGGCTGCTGACCTCGTGCCCATCCGCCTGAGCCTGTCCGAGGGGGACCGTTACACGCTGTGGGCGCCCCGCTGGCGCGACTCCGGGGACGAGTGGGAAGCGTTTCTGGGCAAGGACGACGACCTGTACGTTTTCGAGAGCGTCGCCGACCTGGTCGCTTTCGTGCGCAGCGACGCCGACAACGACCTGACCGACCACCCGGGCTGGCAGAGCGTCACCGAGGCGCACGCCCAGAAGCTGGAACCCGCCGAGGACAACCAGTTCGACCTGGTGGCGGTCGAGGAGCTGGTCGCCGAGAAGCCGACCGAGAAATCGGTGACGGCGCTGGCCGGAGCGTTGGCCATCGTCTCGTCCATCGGGTCGGTCTGCGAGTTGCCGGCGATCTCGAAGTTCTTCAACGGCAACCCGATGCTGGGCACGGTCTCGGGCGGCATCGACCACTTCGCCGGGAAAGCCGGTCAGAAGCGGTGGAACACGATCGCAGAGGTGATCGCACGTAGCTGGGACGACGTGCTCGAGGCCGTCGACGACATCGCCACCGTCCCCGAGGTCGACGAGGACCTCTCGGCCAAGGCGGCTGCAGAACTCGACGAGGAGATCGAAGAAGACGAAGAGCCGGCCGTCACGGCGGACGCCGACGAGGCCGCCGAGCCGGAAGACGAGGCCGACGAGGCTGCGGCCGACGACGACGAAGCCGAAGAAGACGACGACGACGAAGAAGAAGAAGAAGGCCGCGCCGAAGGCGACACCGTGGTGCTCGGTGGCACCGACGACTTCTGGACGCAGGTCGGCATCGACCCGATCCAGATCATGACCAGCTCGGGCACCTTCTATACCCTGCGCTGCTATCTGGACGACCGGCCGATCTTCCTGGGCCGCAACGGCCGGATCAGCGTGTTCGGCTCCGAGCGGGCGCTGGCGCGCTACCTCGCCGACGAGCACGATCACGACCTGTCGGACCTGAGCACCTACGACGACATCCGGACCGCCGCCACCGACGGCTCGCTGAAAGTCGACATCACCGACGAGAACGTCTACGTGCTCAGCGGACTGGCCGACGACTTCACCGACGGACCGGAAGCGGTGGACCGCGAACAGCTCGACCTCGCCGTCGAGCTGCTGCGCGACATCGGGGACTATTCCGAGGAGAGCACCGTCGACAAAGCGCTGGAGACGAACAAGCCGCTGGGCAAGCTGATCGCCTACGTGCTGGAGCCGGACTCGGTGAGCAAACCCGCCGGACCGTACGCCGCGGCGGTGCGGGGCTGGGAAAAGCTGGAGTCCTTCGTGGATTCGCGGCTGCGGCGCGAATAGGACGAGACCGGTATGGCTGACGTGGTGGTTGCGGCGCCGGAGCTCATCGCGCAGGCTGCGACCGATCTGGCGGCCATCGACTCGGCGCTGCGCGCAGCGCACCTCACCGCCACGGCGCCCACCCAGGACATTGTTCCCTCGGCCGCCGACGAAGTGTCCGGCGCCGTCGCGCAACTGTTCGCCGAATTCGGCCGGGATTATCAGAGCGTGGCCGGGCAGGTTGCCGCCTATCACGAGAAGTTCGTGCAGCAGCTCGGGGCGGCAGCCGGCGCCTACGCGGGCGCCGAGTCGGCCAACGCGGCATCGCTGCAGCCGCTGCCCGCCGCCACGTTGACCGACGTCGTGTCCTCGATCATCGGCGACGTGACGTCGCTGTTTTTCCAGCTCGCGGCCGCTCTCTACTACGTGTTGTTCCTGATGCTGATCCCGATCTACGCCGCGCTCGCGATCTATCTGCCCTTCGCCTACCTGGGGTCGCTACTGGGGATCTAGACCGGCGACGCACGCCGCCAGGATGTCGTCCCAGTATTTGAGTGCGAAATGACCGTTGCCGGGGGCCCAGTGCAGATCCACCTCGGGGATCGCGCCCTCGAGATATTCGCCGATCGCCCGCGGGATGAAGGAGTCCTCGTCGCCCTGCCAGATGTGCGTCGGCACCGCGACCTGACTGACCTCGAACCCCCACGGCCGGTAGATCAGAAACGACTCGTACGCGGCGCCCCGGCCGCCCTGCCGGAACGCTTCACGCTGGACGGCGCCGAAGTGCCGCAGGAAGAGCTCGTCGCGCATGTGGTCCCGGTCGATGTCGGGCAGTGACAGTGTCACCAGCCGGCCGAACAGGCCCGACGCGAATTGCGCACACCAGCCCAGCGGCACGTACGCGGCGTTGAAGATCCAGGTACCGCGTTGTGCGGCACGGAAATAGAGCGCGTCGGTCCGACTGAGACTGGCCCGGATGCGCGGTGTCACCAGCGGACCCCACGGTGCCAGCGCTCCCACGAACTTCAGCCGCGCCGGCGGGATCAGCGCCCCGCACGCGAACAGGTGCGGCCCGGCACCGGAATGCCCGACGACGCCGAACTCGCCCAGTCCGAGCCCGTCGGCCAGGGCACACACGTCGGCCGGCCAGTCCCGGAACCGGCGCCCACGCTGCAAGGTCGACTGCCCGAACCCGGGCCGGTCCACCGCGATCAGCCGGATGCCGTGCCGGCGCGCGGCACCGTCGGCAAAGGCGCCCTCCAACCGGCAACTCGGGGTGCCGTGAAAGTAGAACGCGGGATAACCCGCGGTGTCGCCGTACTCGAGATAGGCCAAGCTGCGTCCGTCGGGCAGGGTGAACGTCGACGCCTCGTCGACGCGAACACGCTCGGGCAGCTGCACACCATTGATCGTATTCAGCCGATCAGCACCGCGTACTGCGGCTTGATCACGTCATCGATGATGGCCAGCCGCTCGTCGAACGGGATGAAGGCGGATTTCATCGCATTGATGGTGAAGCGCTGCAGATCGCTCCAGCCGTAGCCGAACGCCTCGACCAGACGGAACATCTCCTCGCTCATCGTGGTGTCGCTCATCAACCGGTTGTCGGTATTGACGGTCACCCGGAAACGGCTGCGGGCCAGCAGGTCGAACGGGTGCTCGGCAATGCTGGCGACCGCACCGGTCTGCACGTTGGAACTGGGGCACATCTCGAACGGAATCCGCTTGTCCCGCAACAGTGATGCCAGCCGACCCAGCCTGACCGCACCATCGACGATTTCGATGTCGTCGACGATGCGCACGCCGTGACCGAGCCGGTCGGCGCCGCAGAACGCGATCGCCTCATGGATGGACGGCAGGCCGAATGCCTCCCCCGCGTGGATTGTGAAGCGCGCGTTGTTATCCCGCATGTATTCGAACGCATCCAGGTGCCTGGTCGGCGGGTGGCCGGCCTCGGCTCCGGCGATGTCGAATCCGACAACGCCCTTGTCCCGGAACCGGATCGCCAGCTCGGCGATCTCGCGGGACATGGCGGCGTGCCGCATCGCGGTCACCAGGCAGCGCACCTTGATACCGTGACCAGTTGCGGCACATGCTTTTTCGCCGGCCGCGAAGCCCTCCAGCACCGCGTCCACCACCTGGTCGAAGGACAGGCCGCGGTTGATGTGCAGCTCGGGGGCGAACCGGACCTCGGCGTACACCACCGAGTCCGCGGCCAGATCTTCCACGCATTCGTGGGCCACGCGATACAGCGCGTCGGGCGTCTGCATCACCGCCACGGTGTGCGAGAACGGTTCCAGATAACGCTCCAACGAGCCGCTGTGCGACTGGGTGCGAAACCACGTCGCCAGCGCGTCGGCGTCGGTGGCCGGCAGCCCGTCGTAGCCGATCTCAGCGGCGATCTCCAGCACCGTGGCCGGCCGCAGCCCGCCGTCGAGGTGATCGTGCAGCAGCGCCTTGGGCGCCGTGCGGATCTGTTCCAGGTTCAGGTTCATGGTGTGATCCGATCGATAATCAATGGCCTGCGCTCGGGCGGGTGGTCGGCCACGTGCCAGGCGCCGTCGAGTTCGGCCAGCGCCGGACCGAGCCGCCCGGGCGTCTCGGTGTGCAGGGTGAACAACGTCTCGCCGGCAGCCACCGGATCGCCCGGGCGGCGATGGATCCGGATCCCGGCGCCATGCTGTACCTGCGCACCCGGCCGGGACCTGCCCGCGCCGAGCCGCCACGCCGCCAACCCCACCGCCATCGCGTCAATGTCGCCCATTGTGCCGCCCCGGGTGGCTGCGACGGTTTCCGAATGCCCACCAACCGGCAACGGTTTCGCCAAATCTCCGCCCTGCGCGGCGACCAGCCGACGGAAGCTGTCCATCGCGGTCCCGTCGCGCAAGGTCTGTGCGGGATCGCGGCCGTCCAGGCCGGCCAGCTCCAGCATCTCGGCGGCCAGCCGCACGGTCAGTTCCACCACGTCGGGCGGCCCGCCACCGGCCAGCACCTCCAGCGACTCCTGCACCTCCAGCGCGTTGCCGACGGTCAGCCCCAGCGGGCACTGCATGTCGGTGAGCAGCGCGCGGGTGGGGACGCCGTGCGCGAGCCCCAGCTCGACCATGGTGTGCGCCAGCTCGCGGGACTCCGCCTCGGTCTTCAGGAAAGCCCCGGAACCGACCTTGACGTCCAGCACCAGCGCGCCGGCACCCTCGGCCAGTTTCTTGCTCATCACCGAACTGGCGATCAACGGCAGGGATTCGACGGTCCCGGTGACGTCGCGCAGCGCGTACAGCTTGGCATCCGCCGGCGCCAGTTCACCGGCGGCGAAGATGGCGGCGCCGACGTCGCGCAGCTGTTCGCGCACCCGCTGACCGGACAGGTCCGCGGTGAACCCGGGGATGGATTCCAGTTTGTCCAGGGTGCCGCCGGTGTGGCCCAACCCACGTCCGGCCGCCTGCGGCACCGTGCCGCCACAGGCGACGACGACGGGCACCAGCGGCAGCGTGATCTTGTCGCCGACACCGCCGCTGGAATGCTTGTCCACAGTCACCCGGCCCAGCTCGGTGAAATCCAGTCGTGGGCCCGACGCCAGCATCGCCGCCGTCCAATCGGTGATCTCGCCGCGGTCCATGCCGCGCAGGAAGATCGCCATCAACAACGCCGACATCTGTTCGGGGGCCACCCGGCCGCCGGTGTAGGCGTCGATCACCCAGTCGATCGCGGCCCCGGAGAGCCGGCCGCCGTCCCGCTTGGTGCGGATCACCGTCGGTGCGTCAAATGCGAAGTCTGTCAAGACGATTCCCGACCCAGATCGTCGGGACCGAACGCGTCCGGGAGCAGCTCCGTCAGGCGTCGCGGCCCACGCGGGTGGTCGATCAGCAGTTGCGGACCGCCGTGTTCGAGCAACACCTGGCGACAGCGCCCGCACGGCATCAGCGGCGCACCGCGCCCGTCGACGCAGGCCAGCGCGATCAGTCGGCCCCCACCGGTGGCGTGCAGCGCGCACACCAGCCCGCATTCCGCGCAGAGACCAAGGCCATATGAGACATTCTCCACATTGCAACCGGTGACCACCCGGCCGTCGTCCACCAGCGCCGCCGCGCCCACCGGGAACCCCGAGTACGGGGCATACGCCAGCGCGGCCGCACCGATTGCTTTGTCCCGCAACACGTTCCAATCAATGCCAGGCACTGCGCAACCCCGCTCAACCAATGACTGCCTTCAGGTAAAGCCACCCTAACCTGAAAACAACATGCGATTCTGATCGGATGGTTCGGGACTACGGGCCACCTCGCGGCGTTATGTTTGGTAGCGGTTCTGCAAGGCTTTTCCCGGGCCGCTTCCAGGCCTCTTTCGAAGGCGGGTGATTCAGACGACGACGACCGCGGACCCGGCACCGCTGGGATCCTCTCGCAAACGAAGGCCGCCGCGGACCCTGTACCGGGGCGACCCCGGCATGTGGGCGTGGGTGTTGCACCGCATCAGCGGCGCCACGATCTTCTTCTTCCTCTTCGTGCACGTGCTGGACGCCGCCGTGCTCCGGGTGAGCCCGCAGACCTACAACGAGGTCTTGTCGACCTACAAGACCCCGATCGTCGGGCTGATGGAATTCGGTCTGGTGGCGGCGGTGCTCTTCCACGCGCTCAACGGGATCCGGATCATCCTGATCGACTTCTGGGCCGAAGGTCCGCGCCACCAGCGCACCATGCTGTGGATCGTCGCCGTCGGGTTCCTGGTGCCGTTCGTGATGGCCGGGGTGGTCATCGGCATTCACGCCTGGGATCACCTGCGATGAGCACACCCGATCTGCAGCTCGGCCCGGGCCAGGTCGCCCCGGTGCGGCAACGCAGCTACGACCGGCCGGCCAGCCTGGACAACCCGCGCTCGCCGCGGCGTCGCGCCGGCATCCCCAACTTCGAGAAATTTGCCTGGCTGTTCATGCGGTTCTCCGGGATCGCGCTGGTGCTCCTGGCGATCGGGCATCTGTTCATCATGCTGATGTGGGACGACGGTGTTTACCGCATCGACTTCAACTTCGTCGCCCAGCGCTGGGCGTCGCCGTTCTGGCAGTTCTGGGATCTGGCCCTGTTGTGGCTGGCGCAACTGCACGGCGGCAACGGTCTGCGCAACATCATCGACGACTACACCCGCAAGGACGTCACCCGCTTCTGGCTGAACAGCATCCTGCTGCTGTCGATGGGGTTCACGTTGGTGCTGGGCACCTACGTGATCGTGACCTTCAACCCGAACATCTCCTGAGAGGGGCGCCTTGATCCAGCAACACCGATACGACGTGGTGATCGTCGGGGCGGGCGGAGCCGGGATGCGGGCCGCGGTGGAGGCCGGCCCCCGCGTCCGCACCGCAGTGCTGACCAAGCTCTACCCCACCCGCAGCCACACCGGCGCCGCCCAGGGCGGCATGTGCGCCGCGCTGGCCAACGTCGAAGAGGACAACTGGGAGTGGCACACCTTCGACACCGTCAAGGGCGGCGACTACCTCGCCGACCAGGACGCCGTGGAGATCATGTGCAAAGAAGCCATCGACGCGGTGCTGGACCTGGAGAAGATGGGGATGCCGTTCAACCGCACCCCGGAGGGCCGCATCGACCAGCGCCGGTTCGGTGGGCACACCCGCGACCACGGCAAGGCCCCGGTCCGGCGGGCCTGTTACGCCGCCGACCGCACCGGCCACATGATCCTGCAGACGCTGTACCAGAACTGCGTCAAGCACGATGTGCAGTTCTTCAACGAGTTCTACGCATTGGACCTGGTGCTCACCCAGACCCCCACCGGGCCGGTCGCTACCGGGGTGGTGGCCTACGAACTGGCCACCGGTGAGATCCACGTCTTCCACGCCAAGGCGGTCGTGCTGGCGACCGGCGGATCCGGCCGGATGTACAAGACCACCTCCAATGCGCACACGCTGACCGGGGACGGCATCGGGATCGTGTTCCGCAAGGGACTTCCGTTGGAGGACATGGAATTTCACCAGTTCCATCCGACCGGCCTGGCCGGTCTGGGCATCCTGATCTCCGAGGCGGTGCGCGGCGAGGGCGGCCGGTTGCTCAACGGGGAGGGCGAACGCTTCATGGAGCGCTACGCCCCGACCATCGTCGACCTGGCGCCGCGCGACATCGTCGCCCGGTCGATGGTGCTCGAGGTGCTGGAAGGCCGGGGCGCCGGCCCGCACAAGGACTACGTCTACATCGACGTCCGTCACCTCGGCGAGGAGGTGCTGGAAGCCAAGCTGCCCGACATCACCGAGTTCGCCCGCACCTACCTGGGTGTGGACCCGGTGCACGAACTGGTCCCGGTCTACCCGACCTGCCACTACGTGATGGGCGGCATCCCGACCACGGTCACCGGCCAGGTGCTGCGCGACAACACCAACACCGTGCCCGGACTGTTCGCGGCCGGCGAGTGCGCGTGCGTCTCGGTGCACGGCGCCAACCGGCTGGGCACCAATTCGCTGCTGGACATCAACGTCTTCGGGCGCCGCGCGGGCCTGGCCGCCGCCGCGTACGCGCGGGGGCATGACTTCTCCGACATGCCGCCCGAACCCGCGGCGATGGTGCAGGGCTGGGTCGCCGACATCCTCTCCGAGCACGGCAACGAGCGGGTCGCCGACATCCGCGGTGCCCTGCAACAGACCATGGACAACAACGCCGCGGTGTTCCGCACCGAGGAAACGCTCAAGCAGGCACTCACCGACATCCATGCGCTCAAAGGGCGGTACTCCCGAATCACCGTGCAAGACAAGGGGAAACGGTTCAACAGCGACCTGCTGGAGGCTATCGAGCTCGGCTTTCTGCTGGAGCTCGCCGAGGTCACCGTGGTGGGTGCGCTGAACCGCAAGGAGTCGCGCGGCGGGCACGCCCGCGAGGACTACCCCAACCGCGACGACGTCAACTACATGCGCCACACCATGGCCTACAAAGAAGGTGCCGACCTGATCAGCGACATCCGGCTGGACTTCAAGCCGGTGGTGCAGACCCGGTATGAGCCGAAGGAGCGGAAGTACTGATGACTGCCGAGCCAGAGGTCCACACGCTCGAAGCCCCGCTGCCGCCGGTCCCGGACGGCGCGGTGATGGTGACGCTGAAGATCGCCCGGTTCAACCCGGACGACCCGGAGAAGTTCGCGGCCACCGGTGGCTGGCAGAGCTTCCGGGTGCCGTGTCTGCCCAGCGACCGGCTGCTGAACCTGCTGCTGTACATCAAGGGCTACCTGGACGGGACGTTGACGTTCCGCAGGTCGTGCGCGCACGGGGTGTGCGGCTCGGACGCGATGCGGATCAACGGCGTCAACCGGTTGGCCTGCAAGGTGCTGATGCGCGATCTGCTGCCCAAGAAGCCCGGCAAGAAACTCACCATCACCGTCGAACCGATCCGCGGGCTGCCGGTGGAAAAAGACCTCGTGGTCGACATGGAACCGTTCTTCGAGGCCTACCGCGCAATCAAGCCGTACCTGATCACCAGCGGCAATCCCCCTACGCGCGAACGTATTCAGAGCCCGACCGACCGCGCCCGCTACGACGACACCACCAAGTGCATCCTGTGCGCCTGCTGCACCACCAGCTGCCCGGTGTTCTGGAACGAAGGCAGCTACTTCGGGCCGGCGGCCATCGTCAACGCGCACCGGTTCATCTTCGACAGTCGCGACGAGGCGGCCGCCGAACGCCTGGACATCCTCAACGAGGTCGACGGGGTGTGGCGTTGTCGCACCACGTTCAACTGCACCGAGTGCTGCCCGCGGGGCATCGAGGTGACCAAGGCGATCCAGGAAGTCAAACGCGCCGTGATGTTCACGCGCTGAGTCAGCTCGGCGGCAGTTTCAGCACCCGGTTGTTGCCGGAATCGACGACGTAGACATTCCCGGCGGCATCGACTGCGACGCCCTGCGGATTGCTCAGTCCCTGGAACGGCAGCGTGATCATCGTGTTGGAGGCCTTGACCAGCTTCAACACACTGTTGTGGCGGGTGTCGGTGACGTACAGGTCGTCGTCGGCATCGACGGCGATGTATTCCGGCCGACCGACCGCGTAGGACAGCACGGTGGCGACCGTCGCGGTGGCGGGTAATTTGATCACCCGCTCGTTGTTCCGGTCGACGATGAAGAGTGTCCCGTTGCCGTCCAGCGCCACCGCCGAGGGATGGTTCAAGCCGGTGAAGGGCAACTCGGTCTGGTCCACGGCCGGCCCGCGCAGCGTCAGCACCTTGTTGAGCCGGGAGTCGACGACGTAGACGGCAAGGTCTGGACCGCGGGTGGAGATCGCGACGCCACTGGGTTCGGCCAGGCCGGCGAACGGCAGGACGGTCTGATCGGTCGATCCCGCGGTCAGCTGCAGCACTCGGCGGTTCTCGCCCACCACGACGGTGCCTTGGCTGTCGACCGCGATGTCGGTGGGGTGGTCCAACCCGGAGAACGGCGCGACGGTCTGTTCGGTCGAGCCGGTCGCCAGCTGCACGACGCGGTTGTGGCCGGTGTCGGTGACGTAGACGGTGCCCTTCGCGTCGACGGTGATCCCCAGCGGCCCGTCCAGGTCACTGAACGGCAGTACCGTCTGCGCCGCCGACTGGGTGGGACGAGATCTGTTGTGGGTCACCAAGAATGCCGCGCCGCACGCGACGACCAGCAGGGCGGCCGCGGCGGCGACAACACGGCGACGGTTGCGTCGCGGTTGCGGTGCCGCCAGCATCGTGGCGTCCAGTACCGGGTCGTCGATCGGTGCCGGCGTTGGTTCGCCGGGGTCGGTGAGGGCTTTGCGGGCGGCGACAGCGAGCTCGCTGGCCGACTGGTAGCGGGCATCGGGATCCTTGGCCATGCCGCGCGCGATCACGTTGTCGAACCCGGCGAGGGCAGGGTTGCAGCTGCTCGGCCGGGGCGGATCGGTGGACAGATGCGCGCCCACCAGCTGCCCGATACTGTCGCCGGCGAACGGCAGTTGACCGGTCAGACACTCGTAGAGCACACAGGCCAGCGAATACACGTCGGCCCGGGCGTCGGTGATCGACCCGCTGGTGAAGCGCTCCGGCGCCATATAGGCCGGGGTCCCCGGCGCGATGTTGGTCACCGTCAGACGGGCGGCCGAGGAGTCGTGGACGAGCCCGAAGTCGATCAGGTACACAAAGTCTTCGTCGACCATCAACAGGTTCGACGGCTTGACGTCGCGGTGCACCAACCCGGACTTGTGCGCCACTTCCAACGCGCCCGCGACCTGCTCGATCACCCGCACCGCCCGGTCCGGGTCCATGGCCCCGTCCCGCTGCAACACGGTGTGCACGTCGACGCCGTTGATGATCGGCATCACCAGATACAACCGGCCGTCGACTTCGCCGGCCTCGTAGATCGGGATGATGTTCGGACTGGCCAGCCGGCCGGCGGCGTACGCCTCCCGGCGAAATCGCTCCTCATAGCCCGGCTCGACGGCCAGACCCGGCTGCAGCAGTTTGACGGCGACGTCCCGGTGCAGTTCGGTGTCGCGAGCCCGGTACACCGCACCCATCCCGCCCGCGCCGAGGACTTGCAGCAGGTGATAGCGGCCGAACTCGCGTTGGTCGGCCGAGACCGCCGACGCACCCCCGGCAGGCGTGAGCGCAGCTCTTGCGGCACGGGCGAATTCGCGTGCGGACTGGTAACGGTCATCGGGGTTCTTCGCCATGCCGCGAGCGACCACGTCATCGAAACCGACCGGGATCGACGGGTCGATGTCACACGGCTTCGGCGGCGCGCCGTGCAGATGCGCGGCGGCGATCTCCTCCAAGCTGTCGCCGCGCACGGCCTGCTGTCCGGTCAGGCATTCGTGCAACACACAGGCGAGGGCGTAGATGTCGCCGGCGGCGCCGGGGGCACTGGTCTGGGACCGCAGTCGCTCCGGGGCCAGATACGGCCAGCTTCCGCTATCCACGGCGGCGCCGGCCGCGTGGGCCCCGAAGTCGATCAGATACACGAATTCGCCGCCCACGACGAACAGATTCGACGGCTTCACGTCACCGTGCACCAGCCCGGATCGGTGCGCGGATTCCAGCGCCACCGCAGCCTGCTCGATCACCCGCACCGCCAGTGCCGGGCTCATCGCGCCGTCGCGGTCCAGCAGACTGCGCGCATCGATGCCGTCCAGGATGGGCATCACCAGGTAGAGGCGACCGTCGATCTCGCCGGCTTCATAGACCGGGATGACGTTCGGATTGTTCAGCTGGGCCGCGATGGAAACCTCGGAGCGAAACCGCTCCCGATATTCGGGATCGTCGGCGGACTCCGCGGGAAGCACTTTGAGGGCCACGTCGCGCGTCATCATGGTGTCCCGAGCCCGGTATACGGTCCCGGCCCCGGCCCAACGGAGCTCCTCGAGCAGCCGATACCGCCCGAAGGCCTCCCCATCCGCCACTAGCGCAGCCTAACGGCATCAAGGAAGCTGCAAGCATGCAACGCACAACCGAGTTGGCCCGACAGTTCTACGACCGCTTCGAACCCATCCACGCCGTGACGTACTTCGCGCCCGAGGTGCGCGCAGGGTTGGACGACCTCGGTTACCGCGGGTTCTGGATGGGGTACTTCGCCGCCCGGTCGGCACCGCTGGGTGTGGTGGCGCCACAGGTCGTGACGGCGGTGTTCTACAACTTCGCGCCTGCGCGGGTGGCCAAAGCCCTTCCGGCGGCGTGGGATATCGCCGGGCCGGACGCCGCATTGCGCGCACGTCAGCAGTCGACGGTCGCCGCCCTGCACCGGGTGGGCCTTCTCGACGACGAAAACGTCCGCACTGCAGCGGAATTGGCGATCCGCGCGGCGCAGCGCGCCCCGGTGGACGCCCGCCCGCTGTTCGCGGCCAACGTCGCGCTGCCGGTGCCGTCCGATCCGGTGGCCGCACTCTGGCATGCGGTGACGCTGCTGCGTGAACACCGCGGCGACGGGCACGTGGCGGTGCTGGCCGCGGCGGGCATCTCCGGACGGGAGTCCAACGTGCTGCACACCGCCGCCGGGCAGGTGCCCGCCGACTACATGAAGCGCGCTCGTCACTACGACGATCAGGAGTGGGACGCCTGCCGGCGCAGCCTCGCCGCCCGCGGTCTCATCGACGCTGACGGAGCGTTGACCCAGGCCGGTCGCCAGTTCCGAAATCAGATCGAAACCGTCACGGACACAATGGCTTTGCATGTGTTCGACGGTCTCGACGACGACGAACTGCGGGCCTTGTTCGAAGCACTCACCCCGCTAGCGCGAGCGGTGATCGCGGGCGGCGATCTGCCCGCCACCACGCCCATGAGCGTGCGGCGCGACTTTTAGCCCGAAAGGTGATGTCGGGCGTGAGGGTAGCGCCCACGTACCCGGTCACCAGCGCATCGACCACGCTCTGCCACAACGCCTCGTCCACGCACAGCCTGCTGGCGGTGAGCACCAACCGCTCCGGCGAACCGGGCAGCAGCGACACCGCGAACAGTCGGCCGGTGCGCTTGTCGTAACCGGCACGTTGCCGCGCAATCACCTCGTCCACCAAGACCCCCGGCGGCTCGACCGCCCAACTCCAGCCACCGCCCGGCCGGGCCAGCCAGCGCTCCATGCTCGGCTCGAACACCGCGCCCAGGGTGGGGTTGGCGTCGAAGACCGCGTCCACGGCGGCACGCACGCCCGACTGGTCCAGCCGCGAGTCGGCGACCAGCACCTCGGTGTGCGCCAGCTCCTCCAGGTCGGTCAGCAGGGACGCTTCGACGATGTCCCAGTACGACGAGGTTGTGAGTTCCATCGGGCAAGACTCGGCCGGAGCCCTTGGAGCATTCTTGTCGGATCCTTGGAATTTTCTTGCGCCGAAGGTGTCACATCCTTCCGACCTGCCTCGTCTGATCGGTATGACACAGAAAACCCGCATCCAGCCCCTGCCCCCCAAGCGCGCCGGCCTGCTCGTCCGCGCCATGTACCGGGTCGCCAAACGGCGGTTCGGCGAGGTTCCCGAGCCGTTCACGGTCGCCGCGCACCATCCGCGCCTGCTGGTCGCCAATGCCGTGCACGAGACCCTGCTGCAGAGCGCGTCGCGGACGCTGCCGGCCAGCGTGCGCGAACTGGCGGTCTTCTGGACCGCCCGCACCGTCGGCTGCTCGTGGTGCGTCGACTTCGGGTCGATGCTGCAGCGGCTGGACGGCCTGGACATCGAGCGGCTCAAAGACATCGACCGTTACGCCACCTCGCCGGCCTTCAGCGACGACGAACGCGCGGCCATCGCCTACGCCGACGCGATGACCACCGACCCGCATGCGGTGACCGACGAGCAGGTCGAGGATCTGCGGGCCCGCTTCGGCGACGCCGGCGTGATCGAGCTGACCTACCAGATCGGCATCGAGAACATGCGCGCCCGGATGTACTCGGCGCTGGGCATCACCGAGCAGGGTTTCAGTTCGGGGGACTCCTGCCGGGTGCCGTGGGCCGACTCGGCGGAAATTCGGTCGAATCGGGCCTGACCTGCCTACGATTCGACAATGTCGTTGATCGCAGCGCCGGAGGCGCTGGCCGCAGCTGCCGGTGAGCTGACCGGGATCGGAAACGCCCTCCGGGAGGCAGCCGCTGCCGCGGCGCCATTGACGACGGACGTGCTCGCGGCGGCCGGTGACGAGGTGTCAGCGGCCATCGCGAGTCTCTTCGGCAGCCACGCCCAGGAGTTCCAGGTGCTCAGCGCCCAGACCACCCTGTGGCAGACGCAATTCGCACGGGCGTTGAGCGAAGCGTCGGCCGCCTACGCTGCCGCCGAGGCCGCCAATGTGTTGCCGCTGCTGGCCGCGCTGCAGCAGGCCGGGTTCTTCGCACCCATCGAGTTGCTGATCGGGCGCCCGTTGTTCGGCGCCAGCATCGGCGTGAACACCGCGACGCTGGGCGCGTTGCTCAACTGGGGAACCAACGCGGTCGGCCTGGGCGGGGTGCTGAACTTCCCCGCCACGGTCGCCGTTTCCGGGACCAACGGGGTGAGCGGGGTCAGGATCGGGTTCTCGTTCCTGCAGATCCCGGTCGGCCCGAGTTCCTTCCTGGGGCTCACGGTTCCCCAGTTCAACTACCCGGCGCCGGCGTTCTGGTACTTCCCGACCCAGGCGAGCGGCGCGGTGACCCCCACCGGCACCGTCTACCTGCAGCACGGTTTCGCCGCGATCGGCTGGTTCTACCAGCCGTTGGCCATGAACCTCGCACAACAGACCAACAGCGTCGTGGTCACACCCACCATCCCGTCGATCCCACTGCCCCTGGGTGTGTACCTGAACAGCCCGCAGATGCAGCAGGGGGTGGGCTCGCTGTTCCTGGGCGGCCAGCCGGCGCTGAACACCGCCGCGCACCAGGCCGGCTACCTGGGCACGCTGCCGCAGCAGTTCATCCTCACCGGACACTCCGCCGGCGGTGGCCTGGCCACCATGGCGGCCAGCAACTACCTCTCGGCCCTCGGCAGCGGCACCAACAACCTGCAGGGCGTGGTGATGTTCGACGGCGTCGCGAGTAACAACGCGGCGTTCGCCGACGCGGCGACCACGTTGCAGACCGCCGGCATTCCGCTGTATGCGGTGGTTGCGCCGCCGCAGCCGTGGAATGCCTACGGCGCCACCACCGATACCCTGGTGAGCCTGTATCCGGGGCAGTTCAGCGGCGTCGAGATCGTCGGCGGCTCACACGTCGACTCCATGCTGGGCGGCAACCCGCTGGTCGACTTCGCCGCCCAACTGCTCACCGGGTTCTCCCCGCCCGGTGCGACCGCGGCGGTCCACACCCTGGCCGGCGGCTGGATCAACGACATCTACAACGGTTTCGGCCCGAGCACCGATCCCGCAGAGTACGGCATCTACGGGCCCACCGGCCCCTACGTGGCGCCCGGCGGCCAGCAGATCATCCTCGGCCCGGCCACCGGGATCGTCCTTTAGTCATCACCGGCGCAACGGGGATCCGGTGAACTTGTCGGGGTTGGCGATGTCCCACAGGGCGACCACCTTGCCGTCGCGCACCGTCATCGCGGTGATCCGCGGCGCCATCTCGCGGCGTCCCTCAGCGGCAGGGAAACCCGTTGTGTACGAACCTAATTCGCCGTTGACCAGAGCCAGGTGATTGGCGGTGTAGAACGCGTCGCCGTACCGGCCGGCCAGCCCGAGCATGAACCGGACCACCTTGTCCGCACCCCGGATGATCTGAACTGCGGTGGGCGCCTTGCCATTCGAGTCGCCGGTGAAGGTGACGTCGGGGTGCAGCAGCGCGACCACGGCCTCCAGATCGCCGGCCGCCATCGCCGCCATCAGCTTGCCGACCACCTCGGCGTGCCCAGGATCCGGCTTCGGCGGCGGCGCGGCCGCGACCGCTCTGCGGGCCCGCGACGCCAGTTGGCGGGCCGCGGCTTCGGTGGTGCCCAGCACGTCGGCCACGTCGGCGAACGGCACCGCGAAACCGTCGTGCAGCACGAAGGCCACTCGCTGATCGGGGTTGAGCTTTTCCAGCACCACCATCGCGGCGAAGCGGGCATCCTCGGCCGAGACCACCGCCGACAGCGGATCTGCCGGGTCGAAACCGGTGACCACCGGCTCGGGCAGCCAGTTGCCCGTATAGGTTTCGCGCCGGTGCGAGGCCGAGCGCAACTTGTCCAGCCCCAGCCGGCTCACCACCGTCGTCAACCAGGCCCGCAGGTCCCCGATCACGCTGTCCTGGGTGTGCCACCGCAGCCAGGCTTCCTGAACGATGTCCTCGGCGTCGGCAACGGTGCCGGTCAACCGGTAGGCCACCGACATCAGGTGGGGCCGTAGCGATTCGAATTCGTCGACCTGGGTGGATGTCATGAGCCGCTGCGGTGGCGTCGCTGACGACGTATCCGGTGGAGAGAGCTCTCGCCGTCGGACATGTGCCCGGCCAGCATCGTGACCGCGACGGCGCGCTCGGTGGCGGTGCCGAAGGCACGCCACACCCGGCCCATGCCGCCCTGACCGAGCAGCCGCCGATAGCGGCGTGTGTGATCGTTCATCGGATCGCCCCCGGTCCTGCGCTTGCCCACTCTCAGTGCAGTATTCCCCCGGACCGCTAGGCTCGCGAACACGATGTCCAGAAATCTTTGGCTGCACTTCGCCCAGCACGGCAATGGCATCACGCCGCCCGTCATCACCCGCGGTGACGGCGTCACCATCTACGACGACCGCGGCAAGAGCTACCTCGACGCGCTGTCGGGTCTGTTCGTGGTGCAGGTCGGCTACGGCCGCACCGAACTCGCCGAGGCCGCGGCCCGGCAGGCCGAGCAGCTGGCGTTCTTCCCGCTGTGGGGCAACACCACCCCGCCGGCGATCGAACTGTCCGAACGCCTGGCCCACTACGCGCCGGGCGACTTGAACCGGGTGTTCTTCACCAACGGTGGCACCGAAGCGGTCGAGACCGCGTGGAAGATGGCCAAGCAGTACTTCAAGCTGACCGGTAAACCCAATAAGTACAAGGTGATTTCGCGGGCCATCGCCTACCACGGCACCACCCAGGGCGCGCTGGCGATCACCGGCCTGCCGAAGTACAAGGAAGCCTTCGAGCCGTTGGCGCCGGGCGGGTTCCGGGTGCCGAACACCAACTTCTATCGCGCGCCCGAACCGTTGGACACCGACATCAAGGCCTTCGGCCGGTGGGCTGCGGACCGGATCGCCGAGGCCATCGAATTCGAGGGGCCCGACACCGTCGCGGCGGTCTTCCTGGAACCGGTGCAGAACGCCGGCGGTTCGTACCCGCCGCCGCCCGGTTACTTCGAGCGGGTCCGCGAGATCTGCGACGAATACGACGTGCTGTTGGTCTCCGACGAGGTGATCTGCGCGTTCGGGCGGATCGGGTCGATCTTCGCCTGCGATGACTTCGGCTACGTACCGGACATGATCACCTGCGCCAAAGGCATGACATCGGGCTACTCGCCGCTGGGTGCGACCATCGCCAGTGACCGCGTTTTCGAGCCGTTCAATGACGGCAAGACGACGTTCCGGCACGGCTACACATTCGGCGGTCACCCGGTCTCCGCGGCCGTCGGGCTGGCGAATCTGGAGATCTTCGAGCGCGAGGGTCTCACCGACCACGTCAAGCAGCAGTCCCCCGCACTGCGGGCGACCCTGGAGAAGCTCTACGACCTGCCCATCGTCGGCGATGTCCGCGGCGAGGGCTTCTTCTTCGGCATCGAACTGGTCAGGGACCAGGCGACGAAACAGCGGTTCAGCAACGAGGAGCGCGCCAAGCTGCTGGCCGAGGTCGGGTCGGCGCTGTTCGAAGCGGGACTGTACTGCCGCACCGATGAACGCGGCGACGCCGTGATCCAGCTGGCGCCGGCGCTGATCAGCGGCCCGGCCGAGTTCGACGCGATCGAAACGATCCTGCGCAGCGTGCTGACTCCGATCTCGGAACGGTTCTAGCCGTGGCAAAGGCACGCATCCACCCGGTCCGGTGGCAACCACCGCCGATCGACCCGTTACCGGCCATGCCGGCACCGAGTGTCACGGTGGTCCCCCTGCCCGGCAACGGACCCGAAGATGTCGTCGTCGACGCCGCCGGGCGATTGTGGACGGGGCTGGAGGACGGGCGCATTGTGCGGCTATCCGAGGGCCGCCCCGACGTCGTCGCCGACACCGAGGGAAGGCCGCTCGGGATGCACGTCGCGCACGATGGCCGAATTTTGGTCTGCGACAGCCATCACGGATTGCTGGCTCTGGACCCATCCGGCGGCACGCTGGACGTGATCGTCGATTCGGTGGGTGGCAGACGGTTCAAGTTCTGCTCGAATGTCACCGAAACATCCGACGGCACAATCTATTTCACCGAATCGACGAGCGACTACCATTTCGATGACTACACCGCCCCGATCGTGGAGGCACGGGGTACCGGCGGGCTGTTGCGGCTCGACCCGGACGGCACCGTCACCACGCTGCTCGACGGACTGTTCTTCGCCAACGGGGTGACGCCGACGGCCGACGGCGCCGCGTTGGTGTTCGCCGAGACCCAGGCCCGCCGGCTGTCCAAATACTGGTTGACCGGTCCGCAGGCCGGATCGGTGACGCCGCTGGCCGAGCACCTGCCCGGGATGCCCGACAACCTGTCCACCGGCGCCGACGGCCGCATCTGGGCGGCGCTGGTCACCGAGGCCAACCCCGCGCTGGAACGGTTGTTCCCGCGCGCGCCGATCATCCGCAAAGTGTTGTGGCGCCTGCCCGAGCGGTTTCAACCACGAATCAAACCGGAAATCTGGGCGGTCGCGTTCGACCCGGACAGCGGTGCGGCCGTCGCCGGTCTGCGCACCACACATCCCGACTTCGGCAGCGTGACCGGTCTGGTCGAAGCGGCCGGGCGGCTATGGATGGGCACGATCGGCTTCCCCGCCCTCGCGTACGTGGACCTGGCGGCCACTCAGCTGTAGCCGGCGCGGTTCATTCCCAGAATCTGCGCTTGGTGCGGCGCCGCCCGCGGTCTGTGTCGCCGAGCAGCCGTTTGACCGCCTCCAGTGCCACCACCACCTCCCCCGACTGCGCTTGTTTCCGGCTCTTCAGAAAGCGCGCCAGGGCATTGCACAACTGCACCAGCGCCGCGCGCAGGTCGGGTTCCGTCGTGGCGTCGCGGTGCTGCTCGAGTTCGGCCAGCACCGCCTCGAGTCCCGAACGCCGAACCTGGGTGCCCTTCTCCACCTGTTTGAGCAAGTTGTCCAGCGACCGCCGCGGTGCGCGGCGTTTCGGTGCGGGAGCAGCCATCGGCGCGGCGGCCAGCACGGGCATCGGGGCACCCGCTGGCACGCCGGCATAGACGCGAGCGACCGGGGCGAACCCGACGTTCGTCGCCCACCCCGAGGGCTCCTCGACGGGCTGGATCACCTCGGTCAGCGGCCCGGCATCGGTCTGCTGGGGGTCGATCGCCACGAAGGCGGTGAACCGCGACAGCACCCCGAACCGGATGGAATGCGCGACGATTTGCGCGGCCAGGTCGTCGTCAGCGCGGTATGCGGCGTACTCGTCCTCCAGGTCACGTACCAACGAACGTGCCCAAATCGTCTGTACTGCAACAGCTTCCGGGTCGACACGGCCGGGCAGGGCGGTCGTGAAGCCGTCGGCGTCCACCCGGAACTCGGCCTCGGTCAGACCCCGGTACCGCCCGGAGATCACGCAGGGCACCCCGGCGAACGCGTCGGGAGCACGACCGGGCGTGACCGTCCCGTCGAGGAGCTGCACGCCCACGGCGCTCACCCGCAGCCCGGTCAGCGCGGGGCGGCCGATGGTGCGGGCCAATCGGGCCATCGCTTCGTCGAGGCGTTCCTCGGATTCGACCAACTCGGATCGTCCGTTGCCCAACTTTGCCAACCGGTCCAGGAAGCCGGCGTTGACGGCGCGGTCGATGCCCACGCAGTAGATACGCGTCTCCCCCACCGCCGGTGCCAGCCGGCGCAACAGGTGGTCTTCACCGCTGATCTGGCCGTCGGTGACGAGTACGACGCTGGCCTGCCGGCCCGCACCCGACGCGGCCAGCATGTCGGCCGCTTTGACCAGCGGTTCGTCCATCACCGTCCCGCCGCCGCTGTCCAGCGAACCCAGCCACGACGCCGCGGCGAACCGGTTGCGGTCGTCGGCTTCGACCAGGTCGCCCGGCAGCTGCGGAGGAGCGTCGATCCGGTCGTCGAACGCCAGCACACAGAACCGGTCTCCGGCGTCGAGCATGTCCACGATCCGGCCCGCGGCGCGGCGGGCGGCGATCATCTTCCAGCCGTGCATCGAGCCTGAGCGGTCCAGCAACACCACCACATCCCTTGGCGCACTGGATGTCTCAACAGGAGGCACGAGTGTCACCGACCAGGTGCCTTCGTCGCCCGCCGGATCGGGCACCAGCAGCGCCGACGACGACAGCTCGCTGCGGTCGACCCGGAACCGCAGCACGAAGTCGCGGTCGGCGCGCGCACCCGCTTCGACGCGCCACCGCCCGTCGTCGCCGCGTGCCGTCGGCAGGCTGCACCGCAGATCGGACACCGCGAGCCCGGCACCGTCCACGCTCAGCGAGATCTTCAGCTCCGGGCGCTCGTCGGAGTCGAGCAGGCGGGGCGGGGTGACCCGGGACGCGTCGGGAACCAGGTCGGTGTCGGTGGCCTCCCCCGGGCCGGTCTGATCGCCGGGCAGCGCGTCGCCTTTGGTGTATCGCGGCGCGACCACCAGGGGGAAGCGGAAGGTGGCCTCGCCGTCCTCGAACGACAGCGGGCCGGTCAGCCGCATCTCGATGGCCGCTTCCTCGCCGGGCCCGATATTGCCGACCCGCACTGAGAACACGTCGGAGCGGTCCTCCTCGACGATCGCGGCGCGCTGCCCCGCAGCCAGGGCCTGCTCGTAGTCGACCCGCGCCGCACCCCGCTCCTTGAGCACCCCGATCACCCGCCGCCCGGCGAGGTCGGCGGCGAAGTCCGTCACGCCCGCGCGGGCCGGCAGCGGGAACACATAGGTCGCCTCGATGGTGGTGTCGCCGGCGTTGACGAACCGCTGCCGCACGGTCGACGTCGCGGTCATGCCCACGATGGCGGTCTCCACGCTGATCGCCTTCAGCGGCAGGACTCGTCCGTCCGCTGCGCTCAATTGACCGCAGGTCGGCCGCCCGGTCTCGGCCGGCCGGGCGGGCTGGACGGGCAGCAGGGGCAACAATTGAGCACTCATGGAGAGTCCTTTCCTGGGGTGGCGAGCAGATCCAGCAATGGCGCCGCGGCGCGGCGCAGCGCATCGAGTGGGGGCACCGGGCCGTCGACCAGCAAGGTGACAGTGTCGGACAGGCGGACGGCCTGCAGCCTGGTGACGGCCGGTGCATCGGCCACCGGCTCAGGCACGGTCCGCCAGAACGGCCCGGCCGCCCGGGCGGGTTCCGGGGTGGGCTCGGGGTCGCCGAGACCGGCCGGTATCGCGGCGGGTGGTATAGCGGCCAGGGCCTCCACGTCCGCGGCCGGCATGGTCTCCAGTCGGGTGGCGATCTCGTCCAGCGACAGGCCCTGGCCCTGCAGCCGCTTGATGGCCACCAGGCGAATCAGGTGGGTCCGGCCGTAGGTCAGGGCGCGGCCCCGGTTGCCGGGGCGCGGTAGCAGACCCCGGGCGGTGTAGTAGCGCACCATCCGCTCCGCCGGAACCGCCTTGGCCTGCCGGTTCTCCGGCGCAGCGCCGGAGGCTTGCACGGCCGCGGCGGCCGCGGCGGCGAATTCGGGCAAGGTGAGCAAGGTCATGGTGATGACAGTGTCATATAGATTTCCGACAGTGTCAAACGTGCTCGCGCCTCGACTCCCCCGCCCCCGCCGAGCGTCACGCTGGAGTGGCACTCAACGCCCAACGCCCCACCAGCGTGACGAGCCCCCGCGATAGCCCACCCCACAAACCACCCCACCCCGCCGCGCAACTCCCCACCCCGCCGAGCGTCACGCAGGAGTGGCACTCAACACCCAACGTCCCACCAGCGTGACGACCCCCGGCGATAGCCCACCCCACAAACCACCCCACCCCGCCGCGCAGCTCCCC
>NZ_JBVAXK010000012.1:0-77072 GCF_055419285.1 Mycobacterium sp. IDUB_28
ACGGCCTGCCCGCCCAACTCGACGCCGTGGTGGCCAAAGGGATGGCCAAAAACCCCGACGACCGCTACGACACCACCAAGGAATTGACCGCTGCAGCCCGCGCGGCCATCACCGGCCCTCCTACCGGACCGCAACCCGTGATGACTCCGCAACCGATTCCGCCCGGGCCGGGCGGGGTGGATCCGAGATTCGCTCCCGCTGCCGGGCCGTGGCACGGCGCCCCCGCGGCCGCGCCGTGGCCACCACCCGGGCCCCGACAGCAACCCGTGGCGTTCGCCGCCGGCGGTCAGGTTGGTCGGTGGCAGCGGCACGCGGTCGCTGTCACCGCGGTTTGCGCCGTTGTCGCCGTCGCGATCGCGGTGCCGATCATCTTCGTGGCCACCGGGTCCTCCGAAGCGGCGGGACCGGCGTTGCTGTCGGTGCAGCAGGTCAACAACGTCATGGGCGAAAAGAACTATCGGCTCATCGACTCGGCACGCAAACTCACCGAGCCCGGCTTCACCGTCACGCCGCAACAGTGCGGAGCAATTCAGTCGATCGATATGAAAGCGGCATTCGCTGCCGTCGGCATCAACACGGCCGATTCCCAGACGTTGCACGCCACCGGAAACGACATCCGGGGCAGCGTGGATCAATATCTGGCGAACGCGCCATCGGTGTCGGCGGCGAATCGCTTTCTGCAACAACGACTGCAGGCCTGGCGCAGCTGCAACAACCTCGATTACTCGGCCGGTGGCGTCAAGATGAAAGCGACGATCGTCGCGGACGGGCGCACCAAAATATCCGCGCAATACCATTTCGTCGACGACAGCAGCTTCCTGTGTCAACAGAACGTGGCCACGTCCGACACCGCCATTGCGACCGTCATCGTCTGTGACAACCGGGCCGGCGTCGAGTCGAAGGCAGACACCCTCGTTTCCAAAATCCTGGCGGCATCATGAATCGCAAACTGCTGACATGCGCGCTGATCGCGGTCGCCGCTGTCGCGATCATCGTCACCACCGTCGTCCTGCGGGCCGGTAACAGCCGGGCCAAGCCATCGACCGAGCAACCGTTGGCCCCGGCGCTCACCGTCTCAACGCTGACCGAGGCAGAGATCCGGTCGGCGGTCGGCGACAACTCGTTCGTGACCTCGAGTCGGTTCAGCCGGCTGTCGAAGGATCCGGTCCGGGTGAATCCCGCCACCTGTATCGGAATTTCCATGATCGTGCCGCCCGATTCCCTGACCGGCATCGACTGGGTGGCGCTCAGGGGCGCGGTGGGATCGTCCCCGCAAGGTGAACGGACGCATTACGTCGCGCAGGGAATGGTCGCCCTCGGCACCGAAGACAAGGCCAAGACATATCTCCGGACGGCGACGCAGTCGTGGCAGAAATGCAACGGCCAGTCATACACCGTCGACGCCAGCGGCACCGTCGGCCATTGGTTGATGAAGTCGTTGAAACAGACCGACACCACCCTGACCGCGGCCATTTCGCAGGAGAATTCGCGATACACCTGCCAGCACGTGCTGACATACCAAACGCAGTATGTCATCGACGTGGTGGCGTGCGGTTACGACACCGTCGACCAGGCTCAGGTTGTCGCCAACCGCATCACGAGCAAATTGAGCAGCAATCTCGCCAACCCGTAACGGCTAGCGGTTCTGGAATTGCGGCTTGCGCTTCTCGGCGAATGCGCGCGGGCCCTCTTTCGCGTCGTCGGAGAGAAACACCGAGACCCCGATCTGGGTGTCGATCTTGAAGGCTTCGTTTTCGTGCATGCCTTCGGTTTCGCGAATGGTGCGCAGGATTGCCTGGACCGCCAGCGGCCCGTTGTTCTCGATGATCTCGGCGAGTTCGAGGGCCTTGGTCAGCGCTTGGCCGTCCGGGACGACATGCCCGATCAGCCCCATCTCCCTGGCCTCGGCGGCGGTGATGTGCCGACCGGTCAGCAGCAGATCGCAGGCCACCGTGTAGGGAATCTGGCGCACCAGTCGCACGGCCGAACCGCCCATCGGGTACAGACTCCACTTGGCCTCGGAGATGCCGAACTTCGCGCTCTCGCCGGCGATACGTATATCGGTGCCCTGCAAGATCTCGGTGCCGCCGGCGATCGCGGGTCCTTCGACGGCGGCGATCAACGGTTTGGTGAGTCGGCGCCCCTTGAGTAGCGCATCGATGCGCGACGGGTCGTAGCTGCCGTCCTTGAACGAATCCCCCGGCGGCTTCTGCGTCGCCGTTTTGAGGTCCATGCCTGCGCAGAAGTAGCCACCGGCGCCGGTCAGGATGGCGCACCGAATGTCGGGGTCGTTGTCCACCCGGTCCCAGGCCTCGACCATGATCCGCATCATTTCGGTGCTCAGAGCGTTGCGACGGGCCGGCCGATTCATCGTGACGATCAGCGTGTGACCGCGCTGCTCGACCAGCGCGTCGGCTTCCGAAGAACCGGATTCGTTTGCTGGGCTCTCGCTCACCGGGACCGCCTTTCGCGCGACATCGGGCATCAGCTTGTCAAGAAATGTAACACGTTCTAATTTGGTGGCCGTGGCCCTGAATATTGCTGACCTCGCCGAGCACGCCATCGACGCTGTGCCGGACCGCGTAGCGCTCATCTCCGGTGACGAGCAGTTGACCTACGCCGAACTGGAAGAGAAGGCCAACCGCCTCGGGCACTACCTGATCGACCAGGGTGTGCAGAAGGGCGACAAGGTGGGCCTGTACTGCCGCAACCGCATCGAGATCGTCATCGCGATGCTGGGCATCATCAAAGCGGGCGCGATCCTGGTCAACGTCAACTTCCGCTATGTCGAGGGCGAACTACGCTACCTGTTCGAGAACTCCGACATGGTGGCGCTGGTGCACGAGCGGCAGTACGCCGACCGGGTCGCCAACGTGCTGCCCGACACCCCCGACGTCAAGACGATCCTGGTGGTCGAGGACGGCTCCGACAACGACTATCAGCGCTACGGCGGCGTCGAGTTCTACGCCGCGCTGGAGCAGGGGTCCCCCGAGCGCGACTTCGACGAGCGCAGCGCCGACGACATCTACCTGCTCTACACCGGCGGCACCACCGGCTTCCCCAAGGGCGTGATGTGGCGGCACGAGGACATCTACCGCGTGCTGTTCGGCGGAACCGACTTCGCCACCGGCGAATTCATCAAGGACGAGTACGACCTGGCCAAAGCGGCCGCCGCGAACCCGCCGATGGTCCGCTACCCGATCCCGCCGATGATTCACGGCGCCACCCAGTCGGCCACCTGGATGTCGCTGTTCTCGGGCCAAACCACCGTGCTGGCACCGGAATTCAACGCCGACGAGGTATGGCGGACGATCCACCAGCACAAAGTCAACCTGCTGTTCTTCACCGGTGACGCGATGGCGCGCCCGTTGCTCGACGCGTTGTTGGCACACCAGGGCGCCGGCAACGAGTACGACCTGTCTTCGCTGTTCCTGCTCGCGTCGACGGCCGCGCTGTTCTCGCCGAGCATCAAGGAGAAGTTCCTCGAGCTGCTGCCCAATCGCGTCATCACCGACTCCATCGGGTCGTCGGAGACCGGTTTCGGCGGCACCAGCATCGTCGCCAAGGACGCGCCGCACAGCGGTGGTCCCCGGGTCACCATCGACCACCGCACGGTGGTCCTGGACGAGGACGGCAACGAGGTCAAGCCGGGCTCGGGCGTGCGCGGCTTCCTCGCCAAGAAGGGCAACATCCCGCTCGGCTACTACAAGGACGAGAAGAAGACCGCCGAGACGTTCCGGACCATCAACGGGGTCCGCTACGCGATCCCCGGCGACTGGGCGCTGGTCGAGGAGGACGGCAGCGTCACCATGCTGGGACGCGGTTCGGTGTCGATCAACAGTGGCGGGGAGAAGATCTACCCCGAAGAGGTCGAGGCCGCCTTGAAAGGCCACCCCGACGTGTTCGACGCGCTGGTGGTCGGGGTGCCCGACCCGCGCTACGGCCAGCACGTCGCCGCCGTGGTGCAGGCCCGGCAGGGGGCGCGGCCCTCGCTGGCGGAGCTGGACAGCTTCGTGCGGTCGGAGATCGCGGGATACAAAGTGCCGCGCAGCCTCTGGTTCGTCGACGAGGTGAAGCGCTCGCCCGCGGGCAAGCCGGACTACCGGTGGGCCAAGGAGCAGACCGAGGCCCGGCCCGCCGACGACGTGCATGCCGCGCACGTAACCGCCTGACCAGCCGGCGATCAGCCCGGGGCGCCCACCGTGCCCCGGGGGCCGGTGTTCCCGGCGTCGCCGTCGATGCCGTCGACTCCCGGCGCACCCAGATGAGCCGGATTGGCGGCGGTGCCCGGGGCATTGCCCGCGCCGCCGTCCCCGCCCGCTCCGCCGAGCCCACCGAAGCCGGCGCCGCCGCCCGAGCCGCCGGCGGCCTGACCGTTGGGACCGATTCCGCCGGCCCCGCCCTGCCCGCCGTTCCCGCCCCGGCCGCCGTCGGCGCCGTTTCCGCCATCGCCACCGTTTCCGCCGTTGCCGCTGTAGGCATTGGATGCGGCGGGACCACCCTTGCCGCCGTCACCGCCGGCGCCACCGGCCGCGCCTACTCCTCCGGTGCCGCCGTCGCCGCCCAGGCCACCGACGCCACCGACCGCGCCGGTGAGATCGCCGACGGTGCCGGCGTTGCCCCCGGTGCCGCCCGCGCCGCCGTCGCCGCCGGTGCCGCCGGTGCTGGTCAGTCCGCCGGCGTCGCCGCCGCGGCCACCGGTTCCGCCGTTACCGCCGGGCTCGTAGGCGCTGTAGCTGAGCCCGCCGTTTCCACCGTTTCCGCCGCGTCCGCCCGTCCCCCCGGCGCCACCGTCGCCGCCGTCGCCCGCGTGGTAGTAGAAGTCGATATCCCAGGCGTTCGGACTGAGGACTTCTCCGCCGTCGCCGCCGTTTCCACCGTTTCCGCCGGCACCGCCCCGGCCGCCGTCGCCGCCCTGGCCGCCCTGGCTGGGAAAGTTGTTGTTGACGGTACGGTCGGCGTCGCCGCCGCGCCCGCCGTTTCCGCCGTTCGCGCCGGTGCCGCCGTCGCCGCCGTTGCCGCCGTCGCCACCGACGGCAACGATCATGTTGCCACTGGTGCCGGTGCCGCCACTGCCACCGTTGCCGCCTTGCTGACCGGTCGTCACGCCGTTTGCGCCACTCTCACCGTTCGCCCCCCAGGGGATGCCGTCGGCACCGTCGGCACCGTCGGCGGCGTTGTCGATGTGTATCGGCGGGGGATTGGTGCCCTCACCGCCGGTACCGCCCGACCCGCCCTGGCCGCCGGCCCCGCCGTTGCCGACGGTGCCGGCCTTGCCTTCGACGCCGCCGCCGGCGCCGCCCGCGCCGGCCAAGCCACCGTTGCCGCCGTCCCCGCCGATCCCGCCGCGGCCGCCGTCACCGCCGGTGACGTGCACCGCCGCTCCGGTGCTGGTTCCGCCGGTGCCGCCGGTGCCGCCATCGCCGGCCTTGCCGCCGTTGCCTCCGGTGCCGCCACCCACACCGCCGACACCGTCGCCACCGTCGCCGCCATCACCACCGTTACCGCCCTGGCCGCCGGTGCCACCGGTGCCGCCGGTGCCGCCGTCAGTGCTGTCGGTACCGCGGTAGCCGACAGCGCCCCGACCCCCGTTTCCGCCGTTTCCGCCGAGACCACCCTTGCCAACAGCCCCGGCGGTGCCGTCCGGGCCTGCGTCACCGCCGGCGCCGGCGTCGCCGCCGCGGCCGCCGTCGCCACCGTCGCCGCCGTGCGCGCCGTCGGTGGTGCCGGCCCCGGCCCGGGCGCCTGCACCGCCCTTGCCACCCGAACCGCCCTCCCCGCCGCGGCCGCCGCCGGAGCCGGCAGCGCCGCCCTTGCCAGCGTTGCCACCGTCACCCCCGTCGCCGCCGTCGCCGCCGGCCTGACCGCCGACGCCGCCGTTGTTGCCGCCGACACCGTCACCGCCTTGGCCGCCGTTGCCGCCGGCCCCGCCGTTGCCGCCGCCCGCGCCACCCCGGCCGCCGGTTCCGCCGTCGCCCCCGGCAAACCCGGAGGCACCCGCTGCGCCCGGCGTGCTGGTCGACGTGCCGCCGAGGCCGCCGCCGCCGCCGTCGCCACCCCTGCCGCCGTCGGCGCCGCCGCCTCGTAGTCCGTGTTCGCCGGTGTCGCCGCCGGTTCCGCCGCTGCCGACTGTGCCGCCGCTCCCGCCGTCGCCCGCATCGCCGCCTGCGCCCCCGTTGCCGGCGTCACCCCCGATGCCCGTGTCGTTGGCGACGCCCGACCCGCCGTTGCCGCCATAGCCGCCGTTGCCGCCCTGACCGCCTTTACCGCCGCTGCCGTTCGTACCCCCGGCGCCCGAGTTGCCGCCCTGGCCACCTTCACCGCCCTTGCCGCCGGCGAAGCCGTCGGTGCCGTCTGCGCCGGTATTCGACGCCGCGCTGATGCCGTTGCCGCCGGTCCCGCCCGTGCCCCCGGTCCCGCCGGTACCACCGGTGCCGGCATCGCCTCGGGCGCCGTCGGCACCCCCGTGCCCGCCGCTGCCCGCGCCACCGCCTGCACCGCCTTGACCAGCGTCTCCGCCGGTGCCACCGGTGCCACCCTGGTGGCCGACCCCGCTGGAGTTGTCGGCGCCCGATCCGCCCTGTCCACCGGTGCCGCCCTGCCCGCCGGTGCCGCCCTGGCCGCCGCTGCCGTTGGTTCCGCCCGCGCCGGTCTTACCGCCTGCCCCGCCCTCACCACCGGTACCGCCGACGAAACCGGTGTCGCCCGTGGCGCCGCTGCCCGCAGCCGCGTCGGCACCCTTGCTGCCGGTGCCGCCGTCCCCGCCCCGACCACCGGTGCCGCCGGTGCCGGCGTTGCCGGCCACCCCGCCCTGCCCGCCGGTTCCCGCCGCACCACCGAGCCCGGCATCGCCGCCCGCCCCGCCCTTTCCTCCGGTGGCGCCGTCGCTGCCGGCGACGGTCGCACCACCGGTGCCACCCTTGCCACCCGTGCCACCATTTCCGCCGACGCCACCCGAACCGTTGATTCCGCCGTCGACCGCGTTGCCACCCTGGCCACCGTCGCCCCCGGGGCCCCCGGCGAACCCGTCGCCGCCGGTGAGCCCGGCGGCGGATTTGGTACCGGCTAAGCCGCTGCCACCAGCACCCCCGGCGCCTCCGGTGCCACCGGTGCCGGTGCTGCCTGCGTGGCCGGCCACACCGAACAATCCGCCTGCCTCCCCGCCGGCACCGCCGTGACCGGACACCCCGCCCACACCGCCCTGGCCTCCGGTGCCCCCGATGCCACCCAGACCGGCGACCGCGCCGTCCGCACCAGTTCCGCCGGCGCCCCCGGTGCCGCCCGCTCCGGCCGCCCCGCCGGTACCGCCCGGGCCCAGCAGCAGGGCGCCGTGACCGCCGGCGCCGCCGTCTCCGCCGATACCACCGGTGCCGCCGACCGCTGCGGTGGCGCCGGCACCGCCGGTGCCACCCACACCTCCAGCACCGCCGGCACCACCGCGGGCCAGCAGTCCGCCCGCACCGCCGACTCCACCACGCCCGCCGTCGCCACCGGTACCACCACCCTCGGATCCCGGGTCGCCCGCGCCGCCGGTCCCGCCGGCCCCGCCGGCGCCGAACAGCCATTCCGCGCGCCCGCCTGCCCCGCCCGTGCCGCCACCGGAACCACCGGTGCCACCGGCGCCGCCACCACCCCACAGCAGTCCGCCGTTGCCGCCGGCGCCACCCGTGCCACCGCCGGATCCACCGGTGCCGCCGGCACCTCCGACGCCGAGCAGCCAGCCCCCGCTGCCACCGGCGCCGCCGTGGCTGCCGGCACCGCCGGTACCGCCCGTACCGCCCCGGCCCAGTAGTCCAGCCGACCCGCCGTTGCCGCCGGCCTGCCCGGCGGCCCCGGCCGCACCGTTACCGCCGTCACCGAACAACCAGCCGCCGTCGCCGCCGCTGCCACCGGGCGTGGTGGCGTCGGCCCCGTTGCCGAACAGCGGCCGGCCGAAGATGGCCGGCGGGGTGATCGCGGCAGCCGATGCGGACTCGGTGCCCGAGTAGGCCACGGCCGCCGCGCTGAGCGCACTGGCGAATTCCTGCTGGAACGCGGCCACCTGCGTGCTGACCGCCTGGTAGGCGGTGCCGTGCGCACCGAACAACGCACCGATCTGCGCCGACACCTCGTCGGCCGCCGCTGCGGCCAGCTGGGTGGTGGCCTGCGCGGCGGCAGCGTTCGCGTGCTGCAGGGCCGACCGGATCTCGGCCAGGTTTTCTGTCGCAGTGGCGATCAGATCGGGTGCGGCGGAAAGGAACGTCATCACGCGACTCCGGCATTGTGCACGACTATTCGAGAATCGACGTTTCCGTCAATTGTCACGGAAATCTATCGCGATTTCGCCGGGCACGTAGTGGTTTCGGCGAGAGAACCAGTTCGTCGGACTCAACTCCGGGCCGGTGTCTACAGTCGCGTCGTGAGCGACTTCGTCAAGAGCCGGGTGGGCGCGCCGGACCGTTTCTTCGCGTGGGAGGCCGCCGGTCTGGGTTGGCTCGCCGACGTCGACGGCGGCGTGCCGTGCGCGCGGGTGGTGTCCGTGGACGCGACCAGCCTCACCCTGCAACGACTCGAATCGGTGCGGCCCAGCGGCGCGGCGGCGCGGGAGTTCGGCAGCAGGCTGGCCGTCACCCACGACGCCGGAGCGGCGGCCTTCGGCGTCGGGCCCGACGGCTGGGACGGCCCGGGATTTTTCGGGCCACTGTCCCAGCCGCTGCCGATGTCGCTGCGCGGGCACCGCAGTTGGGGTCTTTGCTACGCCGACGAACGGCTGGCCCCGATGGCCGAGCTGGCCGGCGGCCAACTCGATGGCAGCACCCGTGACGCCGTCGATGCGGTCGTGCGGCGTTGTCGTGCAGGCGACTTCGACGACGACGACCCGCCCGCCCGGCTGCACGGCGATCTGTGGAGTGGCAACGTGATGTGGACACCGGCCGGTGTGGTGTTGATCGACCCCGCCGCGCACGGCGGCCACCGTGAGACCGACCTGGCGATGCTTGCGCTGTTCGGCTGTCCGCATCTGGACGCGGTGATCGCCGGGTACCAGCACGTGCGACCGCTGCGACCCGGATGGCGCAGTCGAGTGCGGCTGCATCAACTGTTCCCGCTGCTGGCGCACGTGGTGCTGTTCGGCGGCGGTTATCTGAGTCAAACGCACGCGGCTGCACGCGAGGCGTTGCAGGCGTGACCTGTTGCCGCTCCGCGGCCGGCATCGTCAGCGAGTTAGAGTCAACGCGCGATGGCGATCGACGTGTGGATGCAGCATCCGACTCAGCGGTTCCTGCGCAACGAGATGCTGGCCTCGCTGCGACGCTGGACCGGGGGGTCGATCCCAGATGCCGAGATACCCATCGCGGCCACGGTGGCCTCGATGGACGCCGGCGGCGTGCAGCTCGGCCTGCTGAGCGCGTGGACCGGACCGGGTGGGTTGGATCTGGTCTCCAATGACGAGGTAGCCCAATGGGTTTCGCTGTACCCGGATAGGCTGGCCGGGTTGGCGGCGGTGGACCTGGACCGTCCGATGCGGGCCGTACGAGAACTGCGTCGCCGCGTCGCCGACGGCTTCGTCGGGCTGCGGGTGGTGCCGTGGCTGTGGAACGCACCGCCCACCGACCGGCGCTACTATCCACTGTTCGCCCAGTGCGTCGAGTCCGGCGTGCCGTTCTGCACCCAGGTCGGACACACGGGTCCGTTGCGGCCGTCGGAGACCGGTCGACCCATTCCATATGTCGACCAGGTGGCACTGGACTTCCCGGAACTGGTCATCGTGTGCGGCCACGTCGGCTATCCGTGGACCGAGGAAATGGTCGCCGTGGCCCGCAAGCACGAGAACGTCTACATCGACACCTCCGCCTACACGGTGCGTCGCCTTCCCGACGAACTCGTCCGATTCATGAAAACCGGTACGGGGCAACGCAAAGTGTTGTTCGGCACCAACTATCCGATGATCTCCCATTCGCACGCCCTCGCCGGCATCGACCAACTCGGACTCAGCGACGAGGCGCGGCGCGACTTCCTGCACGGCAATGCCGAGCGGGTCTTCAGGCTGCAACGAAAGGCGGACAGATGAACGGAGCCCAGGCACTGATCAACACCCTGGTCGACGGTGGCGTCGACGTGTGCTTCTCGAACCCGGGCACCTCGGAGATGCACTTCGTCGCCGCCCTGGACACCGTGGACCGAATGCGGGGCGTACTAACCCTTTTCGAGGGTGTGGCCACCGGCGCCGCCGACGGTTACGCGCGCATCACCGGTCGGCCCGCCGCCGTACTGCTGCATCTGGGACCCGGACTGGGCAACGGGTTGGCCAACCTGCACAACGCGCGGCGCGCCCGCGTCCCGATGGTGGTGGTCGTCGGCGACCACGCCACGTACCACAAGAAGTACGACGCCCCACTGGAATCCGACATCGACGCCGTCGCCGGCACCGTCTCGGGCTGGGTGCGCCGCACCACCGACGTCGCCGAAGTGGGGGCCGACACCGCCGATGCCATCGCCGCCTGCGTGTCCGGCTCGATGTCCTCGGCGCTGATCCTGCCCGCCGACGTGTCCTGGTCCGACGGCGGCCGGCCGGCCAAGACGGTCGCTTCCTCGTTCTCCGGCGGGCACGTCGACAACGGTTCGGTGGCTGAGGTTCTGCGCTCGGATGAACCCACCACCATCCTGATCGGCGGCGACGCCACCCGCGGGCCGGGGCTGGCCGCGGCCGCGCGGATCGCCGCAGCCACCGGTGCCCGCCTGCTGTGCGAGACCTTCCCCACGCGGCTCGAACGCGGTGCCGGCGTTCCGGCCGTCGAACGTCTGGGGTACTTCGCCGAAGCCGCGGCCGCCCAACTCGAGGGCAGCAAGCATCTGATACTGGCCGGGGCCAGGTCGCCGGTCTCGTTCTTCGCTTACCCGGACCTGCCCAGCGACCTCGTGCCGCCGGGTTGTCAAGTCCATCGGCTCGCTGAATTCGGTTGCGCTGGAATAGCTTTGGTTGCCCTGGCCGAGGAGTTGGCGCCGGGAACCGAGGTGCCGGTGGCGGTGGCGTCGCGTCCGGAGCTACCGTGCGGGCCGTTGACGGCGGCATCGGCGGCCGACGTGATCGGAGCGCTGCTGCCCGAGCGCGCGATCGTCGTCGACGAATCCAACACCTCAGGTCTGTTGCTGCCCGCCGCCACCGCCGGCGCCCCGGCGCATGACTGGCTCACCCTGACCGGCGGCGCGATCGGCTACGGCATCCCGACCGCGGTGGGCGCCGCCGTCGCGGCACCGGACCGTCCGGTGCTGTGTCTGGAGTCGGATGGTTCTGCGATGTACACGATTTCGGGAGTGTGGACCCAGGCCCGGGAGAACCTCGACGTCACCACCGTCATCTACAACAACGGCAAGTACGACATCCTGCGCATGGAACTGCAACGCGTCGGCGCCGGGTCGGCGCCCGGCCCCAAAGCCCTGGACCTGCTCGACATATCCCGTCCCACAATGGATTTCGTACAGATCGCGCAAGGTATGGGGGTGCCGGCGCGACGGGCCGGCACCGCCGAGGAACTGGCTGACGCGCTGCGCGACGCCTTCGCCGAACCCGGCCCACACCTGATCGACGCCGTAGTGCCGTCGCTGCTGGGATAGCCGTGCTCAGGTGACCTGACCGTCCTGGCCCGGGTTGCCGGGCGACCCGCTCGAGCCGTTGATGTTGCCACCGCTGATACCGCCGTCGCCACCCTCGCCGCCGTCGCCGCCGGTGCCGCCGGGCGAGCCGACGCCGTTGCCGCCGTCGCCCCCTCTGCCGCCGTCGCCGCCGTCGCCGCCTCGGTCGTACTGCGAACCACCGCCCTCGCCGCCCTCGCCGCCGGTGCCACCGGGGCCGCCCCTTCCGCCGGTGCCGCCCGGGCTGGGGTTGCCGCCGTGTCCACCCCGGCCGCCCTGGCCGCCCGTGCCCCCGTCGCCACCGTCATACCCATTCGCCCCGTAGCCGCCCGTGCCACCGGTCCCACCGAGGCCGCCTTTACCCGCGTCGCCACCATCGCCGGGTGCCCCGCTGCCCAGGCCGGCGTCGCCGCCGTCGCCGCCATCGCCGCCGTAGCCGCCGGGCGAGGCTGATCCGCCGGTACCATCGGCACCTGGCAAGCCGGTCCCACCGGTCCCGCCTGCACCGCCTACCCCACCGTTGCCGTTGGTGCCGCCCAGCGCGGCCGATCCCCCGTCGCCGCCGTCTCCACCGCGACCACCCACGTCGGCGTCATGACCGTTGCCGCCTTTACCTCCGGTCCCGCCTTCTCCGCCGACACCGGCGTTGCCGTTGGTGCCGCCGGTATTGGCCAGCCCGCCGGCACCGGCGTCGCCGCCTTCGCCGCCCCGACCGCCCGCGGCAGCCACGCCGGCACCCGCGTCACCGCCGCGGCCGCCTTCCCCGCCCTTGCCACCGTTGCCACCGAGACCGCTGGCCGCGCTACCCTGCGCGCCGGTGTTCAGGCCACCGATGCCGCCATTCCCGCCGCCACCGCCGTCGCCACCGACTCCGCCCGGAATGGTCGGGAAGCCGTTACTGCCGCGACCGCCGTCGCCACCGTCACCGCCAGTGCCCGCGCCGCCACCGAGAGCGGCCGCACCGACGCCGGTACCGGCATTGCCGCCCTGGCCACCTTCCCCGCCGCTCCCACCGTTTCCGCCGGGAACACCGATCGGGGCCTCCGGCGCGTCACCCCCGTCGCCTCCGTCACCGCCGCGCCCGCCCTCGCCGCCGTTACCGTTGGCGCCGCCGATACCGGCCCGGCCGCCGTCGCCGCCGCGCCCCCCGGTACCGCCGTTCTGGCCGCCGTCACCGTTGCCGTCGGCTGCGTTCGCTCCGTTGCCGCCGTCGCCGCCGCGGCCGCCGTCACCGGCGGTTCCGTCGTAACCCTGCGCTCCGCCGACATTGGCGTCCCCGCCCGCTCCCGCATTCCCGCCGGTCCCGCCCGTGCCACCGGACCCGGCGGCACCCAGGGGCCCCGATCCGCCCTTGCCACCGGTACCGCCCAGGCCACCGTCGCCGCCGTTGCCACTGTTGACACTGCTGACACCGTCGGTGTTGAGGCCGCCTCGACCGCCCTGGCCGCCGTCGCCGCCGTTGCCGCCGAAGCCACCTTCGGAGTAGGCGTCTCCGGCTCCGCCCCGGGCGCCGCCACCACCGTTGCCGCCCTCGCCGCCTAGTCCGCCGCTGCCGCTGGCGCCGTTGCCGGTGCCGGCGTTCCCGCCGTCGCCACCATTGCCGCCGTTGCCGCCATACCCTCCGACGCCGCCCGAAGTGACGACTCCATCCGCGCCGATTCTGCCGTCGCCGCCGTCGCCGCCATGGCCACCGGCGCCGCCGTCGCCGTTGGTGCCGCCGACGCCGGCGTTGCCGCCGTTGCCGCCCAGGCCGCCGTTCCCGCCGTAAAAGCCGCTCTGGCCCAGGTTGGGACCGTCGTTGCCTTCTCCGCCCTTCCCCCCGCTGCCTCCGTTGCCTCCCGTGCCGGCGTTACCCTCAGTACCGCCGAGGTTGGCGACGCCGCCCGCGCCTGCGTCGCCGCCATACCCGCCATCACCACCCGAACCCCCGTTAGTGGTGCTGCCGGCCCCACCCGTGCCGCCGTCACCGCCGCGGCCACCGTTACCGCCGGTTCCGCTTGCGACACTGGTCGGGCTGCCGGACGCGGGGTTGTTCAAGCCGCCGACTCCACCTCGGCCGCCCTGACCGCCGTTGCCGCCCAACCCGCCGGATTGAGTCGGGGCACCGTTGCCACCCCGGCCACCCTCGCCACCGTCGCCGCCGGTTCCGGCTGCGCCGCCACTGGCGACCGCGCCGAGTCCCGAGCCGGCATTTCCGCCGTAGCCCCCTTCTCCGCCGTTGCCACCCTGACCGCCGGTACCGCTGAATCCGTTGGCAGCCGCTTTGCCGGCACCACCGTGGCCGCCGTCGCCGCCGCTGCCGCCGGCACCATTGGTACCGCCTGCGCCGGCATAACCGCCATTACCCCCCAGGCCGCCGCCACCGCCCCCGTAGCCCGCCTGGCCCGCAGCAGAGCCCGCAGCACCGACTCCACCATCGCCACCGTCGCCACCCTTGCCCCCGATCCCGGCGCTGCCTTCGGCACCGCCGACATTGGCGAAGCCGCCCTGCCCGGCGTCACCGCCGTTACCGCCGGTTCCACCCAACCCCGCGGTGTCGAGGGTGCCGGTGCCGCCGGTACCGCCCTCGCCGCCTTGACCGCCGTTCCCACCGGTTCCGCTGCCGGTGCTGCTGAGGGCACCGGTGTCGAGGCCGCCCCGGCCGCCCTGACCGCCCTGGCCGCCGTCGCCGCCTTGGCCGCCACCCTGGTTGAGGCTGCCGTTACCACCGCGGCCGCCACCGCCACCGTTGCCGCCGGTGCCGGCCGCGCCGCCGACCGCCCCTGCACCCACTCCGTCGCCGGCGTCGCCACCGTCGCCGCCGGCACCGCCGTCGCCGCCTTCGCCGCCCTGTCCGCCGAAGCCGGCGGCTGCGGCGTTCCCGGCACCGCCATTACCGCCGGTGCCGCCGGTGCCGCCAACTCCATTGGTGCCACCGGCACCCGCAGCACCGCCGTCGCCACCCCGGCCGCCCTCTCCGCCCTGGTAGCCGGCCTGACCGGCACCGCTGCCGCCGACTCCGACGCCACCGTTACCGCCGCCGCCGCCTTTGCCGCCGGTCCCTGCTTTGCCCTCGATGCCGCCGACGTTGGCCGCACCGCCCGCGCCGGCGTCGCCACCCTCGCCACCGACGCCGCCCGAGCCCGCGGTGCCGATGGTGCCGGTCCCGCCGGTCCCACCGTCTCCGCCCTGTCCGCCGGTGCCGCCGGTTCCGCTGACGGCGCTGCTGGCAGAGCCGGTATCCAGGCCACCGGTGCCACCCTGTCCGCCGCGGCCGCCCGCGCCACCCTGGCCGCCACCCTGGTTGAGGCTGCCGTTACCACCGCGGCCACCTTCGCCGGCGTCGCCGCCGGCACCTGCCGCGCCCCCGCGTGCGGCCGCGCCGGTGCCGTCACCCGCGTTCCCGCCATCGCCTCCGTCACCGCCGTCGCCCCCTTGGCCGCCGGTGCCGCCGAACCCGTTGGGGGCAGCCTTCCCGGCACCGCCTCCTCCGCCGCGACCGCCTTCTCCGCCGGCGCCGTTGACACCGCCCGCGCCCGCCGCGCCGCCGTCCCCGCCCTGTCCACCTTCGCCGCCGGTGAAGCCGCCCTGACCGGCGCCGAGGCCTGCGGCGCCGGCACCGCCGTCACCACCCCGACCGCCCTTGCCGCCGGTGCCGTCGTTGCCGACGGTGCCACCCGTGCCGCCGGATCCGGCGTTACCGCCTGCACCTGCATCACCACCGTCACCACCGGTGCCACCATCGCCACCGATCGTGGTCAAGCTGGCCGCGCCCTTGCCCCCCGTGCCGCCGGTACCACCGGTACCGCCCTTGCCGCCGGAACCATTGACGCCGCCCGGGCCGGAATCGCCGCCCACACCGCCGGCGCCACCCGCACCACCGGCAAAGCCCGCGACACCGTTGGCGCCGGTGCCCGCAACCGCGGACGCGCCGGTGCTGCCGTCGCCGCCGTTGCCGCCCTCGCCACCCAGACCACCGACACCGGCGGCACCTGCTGCACCCGAGGCACTGAACAACTGGCCGGCACCACCGGCCCCGCCCTGGCCGGCGTTTCCGCCGGTCCCGCCGGTCCCGCCGGTGCCGCCGATCCCGCCGAGACCGGCCACACTGCCGGCGCCCCCGTCACCGCCGTGCCCTCCGATACCACCGGAACCGCCGAGACCGCCGTGGCCACCCGCGCCGAGGAACAGCGCACCCTGGCCACCGGCGCCCCCGCTGCCGCCGGCGCCGCCGGTGCCACCGCTGTTCCCGACCGCCGCACCCGTGCTGCCCGCACCGCCGGCCCCACCGCTGCCGCCGTTGCCGCCGGCCCCACCGCCGGCGAACAGGCCACCGGCGCCGCCGGCACCGCCGGTGCCACCGGCGCCACCGCTGCCGCTGCCGGTCGCATCGGTGCCGGCACCACCGTCGCCGCCGGCTCCACCGGCACCCCACAGCAACTCGGCGCGGCCACCCGCCCCGCCGGTGCCGCCGCCGAACCCGCCGGTGCCGCCGGTGCCACCGCCACCCCAGATCCAGCCGCCGCTGCCGCCCGCTCCGCCGGTGCCACCCCCGCTGCCCCCGAGGCCACCCGCGCCGCCCACACCGAACAGCAGCCCGGCCGCGCCGCCGGCGCCACCGGTCGCGCCGCCCGCTCCGCCGGCACCCCCGACCCCGCCGTTGCCCCAGAGTCCCGCCGCGCCCCCGGCGCCGCCGGCCTGCCCGGCGGCCCCGGCCGCGCCGTTGCCACCGTTGCCGTAGAGGATCCCACCGGCGCCGCCGGACCCACCCGGCGTTGTGGCGTTGGCGCCGTTGCCGATCAACGACCGTCCCAGCAGGGTTTGGGTCGGTGAGTTGATGACTGCCCACACGGCTTGCTCGGCGTTGAACGTCTCGGCCGTCGCATAGCTCCCGGAGCCGGCGCTGAGCGCAGCGACGAATTGTGCGTGAAAGGCACCCAACTGGTCGCTGATCGCCAGGTAGTCCCGGCCGTAAGCGCCGAACAGCGCTGCGATGCGGGTGGACACCTCGTCGGTGGCCGCGGCCAGGATCTGCGTGGTGGACGACGCGGCCGCCAGGTTGGCGGCTTCGAGCGTGGACCCGACCTTGGTCAGTTCGCCGGCAGCCGCAGCCACCATGTCCGGCGCAATGGAGACGAATGGCATGCGGCGGTTCCCTTGACTCGACGCGCCGCCAGCAACGCCTGGATACGGCGCACACATTTACGCGGGGGATGGTATTACGCGCCTGCCCAAAAAGGATGAAGTTCGGAACATTTGAAGTTCCAGTGGATTTGGAGCAGATGCTCAACGAAGCCGAATTGTCGAAAGTTATTTCGCACCGCATCACTACTCTGTTTCAGTAAACCCAGCCAGCGGCCGGCCGGCCAGGCCATTGCGGTGCGACTGCCGGGTGCGGGTCAAGCCGCCGAGCTCAGGTGCCCGCGCCATGGCACCGGAGCTCAGTGACGGATCGGGAAGACCGGATCGCCGCAGTCGACGCCCTCGGCCGAGAGCTGTCGTTTGAGCACCTTGAAGGTGACCGTGCCCGGCAACCCGGCGCTGATCCGCACGTACGACGGCCACTGCTTGGGTCCGAGGTCGGGTTGGTCGGCCAGGAAGGCGCGGAACGCGGCCGTGTCGAACTGTGCACCGTCGACCAGCACCAGCGCGGCCATCACCCGGTCGCCGACCACCGGATCGGGCACCGGGTACACCGCGGCTTCGCGTACCTGCGGGTGTCGCAGCAGGACCCGTTCGATCGGCGCGGTGCCCAGGTTTTCGCCGTCCACCCGCATCCAGTCGCCGAGTCGGCCGGCGAAGTAGGCGTAGCCGGCCTCGTCACGGTAGGCGAGGTCGCCGCTGTGGTAGATGCCGCCGGCCATCCGTTCGGCCTCGGCGGCCGCGTCGTTGTAGTAGCCCTCGAAGCGTCCCGGCCCGGCGGTGTTGACCACCTCGCCGACCACGCCCGGCGGGCACGGCTCGCCGGTCTCGGGATCGACGATCTCGATACCGGCCGGCAGCGGGCCCAGCGATCCGGCGGGGGTGTCGGGTGTCCGGGCGATCGCCACGCCACCCTCGGTGGAACCGAACCCGTCCTGCACCCGGCAACCGAACCGGGCGGCGAAGCGGTCGATGTCGGAGGGGACACCCTCGTTGCCGTACACCGCCCGCAACGGATTGTCGGCGTCGTCGGGTTGCTCGGGCGTGGCGAGCACGTAGGACAGGGGCTTGCCCACATAGTTGGCGTAGGTCGCGCCGTAGCGGCGGACGTCCGGCAGGAACTGCGACGCGGAGAACTTGCGCCGCAACGCCAGCGAGCCCCGGCAGGCCGCGGCCACCGCCCAGCCGACCAGCACCGCGTTGGAGTGGAACAACGGCATCGACACGTAGCAGACGTCGTCGCGGCCCAGGCCGAAGCGCTGCGCCATCGTCGAACCGGCAACCGCCACCTTGCCGTGGCTGCACTTCACCGCCTTTGGCTCGCCGCTGGTTCCCGAGGTGAAGATCAGCATGAAAAGGTCTGTGGGACAAGCAGATTGGAAATCAGACTGGGCGTCCCGGTGTGCGGCCAGCTCGGCGGCCCACGAATCGGAGTCGACGTCGACGTAATCGATGTCGTCGAGGGTGTGCGCCGATCCGGAGTCGGCCAGCACCAGCTGACAGTCGGCGTGGTCGATGTCGCGGGCCAGTGCGGCACCGCGGCGTACCGGGTTCAGTCCCACCGGGACGATGCCCGACATCCCCGCGGCCACCAGCATCGCGGAGAAGAACGGGGTGTTCTGCAGCAGCACACCGACGTGCGGCGGCCGGGCCGGATCCAGCCGGGCCCGCACCGCGGCCGCGATCGCCGCGCCGTGCCGCAGGTGATCGCGCCAACTGGTGAAGGAATCCTCGAAGTAGACGCCGCGGTCGCCGATCTCGGTCAGCGGCACCAGCAGGTCGGTGACGGTGGGATCGCACACGGCACTAGGCCGGCGTCTCCGCCAGCTCACGGCCGATCAGACGCAGCTGCCCGGTCGCCCCACCCAGCGCGAACTCGGCCTCCTTGGCGGCCAGGAAGTAACGATGGACGGGGTGGTCGGTGTCCACCCCGACACCGCCGTGCACGTGCACGATGGTGTGCGCCACCCGGTGTCCGGCGTCGGCGGCCCAGAACGCGGCGGACGCCACGTCGATCTCGGCCGGAATGTCCTCGGCCACCTTCCACGCGGCCTGGGTCAACGTCAGTCGCAGTCCCTTGACGTCGATGTAACCGTCGGCCAGGCGCTGACCGACAGCCTGGAAGCTGCCGATCGGGCGGTCGAACTGCTCTCGGGTCCGGGCGTATTCGGCGGTCAGCTGCAGGCCGCGCTCCAGCACCCCGAGCTGGTAGGCGCTGCGGCCCAGGGCCGCGATGGTGCGCAACCAGGCCACCACGACACCGTCGCCCACTTTGCGGTCCGCCGGCACCTCGGTGCCGTCCAGGGACAGCTGCCCGACGCTGCCCAGGCCCGTGGTCTGCAACGGTGTCACCGTCACCCCCGGATCATCCGCGGCAACCAGGAATACCGCTGTGCCGGAATCGGTTTCGGCGGGCACCAGGAAGGCGTCGGCGACCGGCGCGAAACCGACCTGGGTGCGGGTGCCGGTCAATCGGTACCCCTCGCCGGACCCGGCGGCGCGCACCGGTCCCTCGCCCATCTCACCGGCCAGCGCCACCGTCAGGATCTTCTCGCCGCGCACCGCGTCAGCGCCCCAACTGCGCTGCAGCTCCTCGGAACCGAAGCGGGCCAGCGCACCGGACGCCAGCACGATCGAGTCCAGGTAAGGCACGGCGGCCAGCTGGTGTCCGAGCGCGACCAGGATCGCGACCTGCTCGAGCACCCCGAACCCGTCGCCACCCACCTGGGTGGCGGCCGCGCTGGTCAGAATGTCGCTGTCGATCAGCTTGCGCCACAGCTCGCGGTCGAAGCGTTGCTCGAGGCCGTCGAGTTCCCGCTGACGTGCCGGCGTGCACACCGCGTCCACAATGCTGTCGACCAGGCCTCCGAGGTCCTGGGCCGCTTCGGTCGTCGAGAAATCCATGAAAAGGTCCGTCCTGTCAGAGGATTCAGCGGTTGGCCCGGGGCAGGCCGAGAGCGACCATGCCGATGATGTCGCGCTGGACTTCGTTGGTGCCGCCGCCGAAGGTCAGGATCAGGCAGGCCCGGTGCATGCGCTCGACTCGGCCCCGCAGCAGTGCTCCGGGGGAGTCCTGACGCAGGGTGGCCCCGGTGCCCAGCACCTCCATCAGCAGCCGGTAGGCCTCGGTCGCCAGCTCGGTCCCGTACACCTTGGCCGCCGACGCGTCCGCCGGATTCAGCGACTCGGCATCGGCCGAGGCCAGCTCCCAGTTGATCAGCTTGAGCACCTCGGCCTTGGCGTGCACCCGGGCCAGGTTGATCTGCACCCACTCCGAATCGATCAGCCGCGCGCCGCCGTCGTCCTTGGTGTTCTGCGCCCATTCACGAACCTCGCGCAGGGCCACGATGATCGGTTGTGCCGACACCAGTGCGACGCGCTCGTGATTGAGCTGATTGGTCACCAGCTTCCAGCCGGCGTTCTCCTCGCCGACCAGGTTGGTCACCGGCACCCGCACGTCGGTGTAGTAGGTGGCGCTGGTGTCGGGGCCGGCCATGGTGTGCACCGGCGTCCAGGAGAAACCCTCGGCTGTGGTCGGCACCACCACCATCGAGATGCCGCGGTGCTTCTTGGCTTCGGGATTGGTGCGCACCGCAAGCCAGACCCAGTCCGCGTAGGCGATCAGGCTGGTCCACATCTTTTGACCGTTGATCACGTAGTCGTCACCGTCGCGCACCGCGGTGGTGCGCAGGTTGGCCAGGTCGGTGCCGGCGCCGGGCTCGGAGTAGCCGATCGAGAAGTGCAGCTCACCGGCGGCGATCTTGGGCAGGAAGAATTTCTTCTGCTCGTCGGTGCCGAACGCCATGATCGTCGGCGCCACGCTGTTGATCGTCAGGAACGGCACCGGCGCACCCGCGATGGCGGCTTCGTCGGTGAAGATCAACGAGTCCATCGGCGCGCGGTCCTGACCGCCGTACTCCCTGGGCCAGTTCAGCGTGAGCCAGCCGTCCTTGCCCATCTGCGCCACGGTCTCGCGGTACACATTGCCGGTGCCGTATTCGCCCTGCACCGAACTCAGTGCCTCGCGGCGTTCCGGGGTCATCAGCCCAGCGAAGTACGAGCGCAGCTCGCGACGCAGCTCCTCCTGTTCAGGGGTGTAACTGATCTGCATTTCCGCTGCCTCCGATCGAGCGACCGTGCCCAAAGAAAGTCTCAGTGCAGCCGCCGTCTTCGACACCAGCGGATACCCATCCGTCATCCCGGTTGTAACACGTTCTAGTCTGGGAATCCAGCGACCTTTCTGCAGATGTGCCGGGGCCTTATGGTGGTGCAAGATGAAGACCGAGTTCGGATTTACGCGTATTCCCTAACTCCCAGCCCAGGTTCAAGGAGGATGCCGTGCGAGTGAAAGTTGACCGTGACCGGTGCGAAGGTAATGCCGTGTGCTTAGGGATAGCACCGGACATCTTCGACCTGGACGACGAGGACTACGCCGTGGTGAAGACCGATCCCATCCCCGACGGCCAGGAGGATCTGGCCGAGCAGTCGATCGCCGAATGTCCGCGCGCCGCCCTGGTACGAGAAGACTAGAGGTATTCATAAATTGAGTAGCAGCACGAATGCGACCGATCTCTCCGGAAAGGTCGCGGTGGTCACTGGTGCCGCCGCCGGCCTGGGCCGCGCCGAGGCGATAGGTTTGGCCCGGTTGGGCGCCACCGTCGTCGTCAACGACATCGCCGCCGCCCTGGACGCCTCCGACGTCCTCGACGAGATCGGCACCGCCGGATCCAAGGCGGTGGCCGTAGCCGGTGACGTCAGTGCGCGCTCGACCGCCGACGAACTCGTCACCACCGCAGACGGACTGGGCGGGCTCGACATCGTCGTCAACAACGCCGGCATCACCCGCGACCGGATGCTGTTCAACATGACGGACGAGGATTGGGACCAGGTCATCGCCGTGCACCTGCGCGGCCACTTCCTGCTCACCCGCAACGCGGCCACCTACTGGCGGGCCAAGGCCAAGGAAGCGGGCGGCTCGGTCTACGGCCGGATCGTCAACACCTCCTCCGAGGCGGGCCTGGTCGGACCGGTCGGGCAGGCCAACTACGGCGCCGCCAAGGCGGGCATCATCGCGCTGACGTTGAGCGCGGCGCGCGCGCTGGGCCGCTACGGGGTGTGCGCCAACGCGATCGCCCCCCGCGCTCGCACCGCGATGACGGCCGACGTGTTCGGCGCGGCGCCCGACGACGGCGAGGTCGACCCTCTCTCACCCGACCACGTGGTGACCCTGGTCGGGTTCCTGTCGTCGCCGGCGGCCGCCGAAGTCAACGGCCAGGTCTTCATCGTCTACGGCCCGCGGGTGACGCTGGTCGCCGCCCCGACCGTCGAGCACCAGTTCGACGCCGGGGCCGACGCCTGGGATCCCGCCGAACTCAGTGCCGCGATGCAGGGCTACTTCTCCGGTCGTGACCCGGAACTCAACTTCGCCGCCACCGCGCTGATGGACTGACCACCGGTCATCTCCCGGCAACCGCGTGACGGGCCGTAGCCAGACGTCGAAATCACGCGTTTTCGCTGATGGAGGTGGAGTACCAGCTGTGCATCTTCGCCGCAAAATATTTGGGGTTAATCGACACTCGGAACTTGTTCTAGTTAGTATGAGCCCGCTCACACCAGGCAACGAGTCATCCAACGGTGTGTTCCGGTCAAGAAAATGTCGCCGCGAGCCGCAGATTGGGGGACCCGTTTTTGTTGCAGCGAATTGCCGTACCAGCCCGGGCCGTCGGTGGCTTTTTCGAGATGTCGATAGAGACCGCACGGGCCGCCTTCCGGCGGCCGTTTCAGTTTCGGGAGTTCCTGGATCAGACCTGGATGGTCGCGCGCGTCTCCCTGGTGCCGACGTTGCTGGTGTCCATCCCGTTCACCGTGCTGGTCGCCTTCACCCTGAACATTCTGTTGCGTGAGATCGGCGCCGCCGACTTGTCCGGTGCCGGAACGGCTTTCGGCACCATCACCCAGCTGGGACCGGTCGTCACGGTGCTGGTGGTGGCGGGTGCCGGCGCCACCGCGATCTGCGCGGACCTGGGCGCACGCACCATCCGCGAAGAGATCGACGCGATGCGGGTGCTCGGCATCGACCCGATCCAGCGCCTCGTGGTTCCCCGGGTGTTGGCCTCGACGCTGGTTGCGCTGCTGCTCAACGGCCTGGTGTGCATCATCGGGCTGTCCGGCGGCTATGCCTTCTCCGTCTTCCTGCAGGGGGTCAATCCGGGCGCGTTCATCAATGGACTGACCGTGCTGACCGGCCTGCGCGAGCTGATCCTGGCCGAAGTCAAAGCGTTGCTGTTCGGCGTGATGGCCGGGTTGGTCGGGTGCTATCGCGGCCTGACCGTCAAAGGCGGCCCCAAGGGCGTCGGCAACGCCGTCAACGAAACCGTCGTCTACGCATTCATCTGCCTGTTCGTCATCAACGTGGTCATGACGGCCATCGGTGTCCGAATCTCAGCGAAATAGGGACGAGGTAACGGTGGGGGTCAGGCGAGCGATGGTGAGTATGCGATGAGCTACGACGTCACCTTTCGCCTGCGCAATTTCTTCTCGAGGTTCGCCGAACCGGTCGACAACTTCGGCGAGCAGGCGTTGTTCTACGGCGAAACCTTCCGCTACGTGCCCAACGCGCTCACCCGCTACCGCAAGGAGACCATCCGCCTGGTCGCCGAGATGACGCTGGGGGCGGGCGCACTGGTGATGATCGGCGGCACGGTCGGCGTCGCGGCCTTCCTCACCCTGGCCTCCGGCGGGGTGATCGCGGTGCAGGGTTATTCATCGCTGGGCAACATCGGCATCGAGGCGCTCACCGGGTTCCTCTCGGCCTTCCTCAACGTGCGCGTCGTCGCGCCGGTCATCGCCGGAATCGCGCTGGCGGCCACCATCGGCGCCGGGGCGACGGCTCAACTCGGTGCCATGCGGGTGTCCGAGGAGATCGACGCCGTCGAGTGCATGGCGGTGCACTCGGTGTCCTACCTGGTGTCCACCCGGCTGATCGCCGGTCTGGTCGCGATCGTCCCGCTGTACTCGTTGTCGGTGCTGGCCGCGTTCTTCGCGGCCCGGTTCACCACGGTGTTCGTCAACGGCCAGTCCGCCGGCCTGTACGACCACTACTTCAATACCTTCCTGATCCCGTCCGACCTGCTGTGGTCGTTCCTGCAGGCGATCGTGATGTCGATCGCGGTGATGCTGGTGCACACCTATTACGGGTACAACGCCAGCGGCGGATCGGTCGGCGTCGGCATCGCCGTCGGGCAGGCGGTGCGTACCTCGCTGATCGTCGTCGTGGTGATCACCCTGTTCATTTCACTCGCCGTGTACGGTGCGTCCGGCAACTTCAATCTGTCGGGGTAACGGGCATGTCAGACACTGGATCGCGACGCACAGCCGGCCGGGTGGCCGCAGCGGTGCTGGGCGGGTTGCTGGTGGCCTCGGCGGTGTTGACCTATCTGTCCTATTCAGCCGCCTTCACCTCCACCGACACGGTCACCGTCTCGTCCAAGCGGGCCGGGCTGGTGATGGAGCCCGGGGCCAAGGTCAAGTTCCGCGGGATCCAGATCGGCAAGGTCGAGGACATCACCTACAGCGGTGAGCAGGCGCGGTTGAAGCTGGCCATCTACAGCGACGACATGCACTACATCCCGTCCAACTCGACGGTGCAGATCGCCGGCAACACGATCTTCGGCGCGAAGTCGGTGGAATTCATTCCGCCCGCCGGCGACAAAGCCGGGCCCCCGTTGCGCAACGGTGCGCAGGTGGAGGCCTCGGCGGTGCAGCTGGAAGTCAACACGCTGTTCCAATCGCTGCTCAACCTGCTGCGCAAGGTCGACCCGATCGAGTTGAACGGAACGTTGAGCGCGCTCTCCGAGGGCCTGCGTGGCCACGGCGATGACTTCGGGGCATTGCTCACCGGGCTCAACACCCTCACCCGCCAAGCGAATCCGAAACTGCCTGCATTGCAGGAGGATTTCCGCCAGGCGTCCGTCGCGCTGGGCTACTACGGTGACGCGGCACCCGACCTGGACACCGTCGTCGGCAACCTGCCGACGATCAACCGGACCGTGGTGGATCAGCAGCAAAACCTCAACACCACGTTGCTGGCCACGATCGGGCTGGCCAACAACGGCTACGACACGCTGGCCCCGGCCGAACAGAACCTGATCGACACGGTCAACCGGCTGCGCGCCCCGCTCAAAGTGGCCGCCGACTACTCGCCGGAGTTCGGCTGCCTGCTGGCCGGAATCGACCGCGGCATCAAGGAATTCGCACCGCTGATCGGGGTGCGTAAGGCGGGCCTGTTCACCTCGTCGAGCTTCGTGATCGGCGCCCCCGCTTACACGTACCCGGAGAGCCTGCCGCTGGTGAACGCCTCCGGCGGGCCGAACTGCCGCGGCCTGCCCAACATCCCGACCAAACAGACCGGCGGCTCGTTCTACCGGGCGCCGTTCCTGGTCACCGACAACGCGCTGATCCCCTACGAGCCCTACACCGAGTTCCAGTTCGACGCGCCCTCTACGCTGCAGTTCCTCTTCCACGGCGCCTTCGCGGAACGGGACGACTCTGATGGCCAGCGGGGCAATGCCGTCGCACCGGTCGATGGTGATCAAGGTCAGCATCTTCACGGTGGTCATGTTGCTGGTCAGTGCGGCGCTGGTGGTGGTGTTCGGTGACTTCCGGTTCGGTTCGGAGAGCACGTATCACGCCACCTTCATCGACGCGTCGAAGCTCAAGGGTGGTCAGAAGGTCCGCATCGCCGGTGTTCCGGTCGGCGCGGTCTCGGGGGTCAAACTCAACCGCGACAACACCGTCGACGTGGAGTTCGGCGTCGACTCGCGCTACACGCTGTACTCGTCCAGCCGTGCGGTGATCCGGTACGAGAACCTGGTCGGCGACAGGTTCTTGGAGATCACCTCCGGGCCCGGCGAGCTGCGCAAGCTACCGGCCGGCGGAACCATCAACTCTGCGCACACCCAGCCCGCCCTGGATCTCGACGCACTGCTCGGCGGACTCAAGCCGGTGCTCAAAGGGTTGGACGCGGACAAGATCAACGCGATCAGCGGCGCGGTCATCGAACTGCTGCAGGGGCAGGGCGGAGCATTGTCCAGCGTGCTCGCCGACACCAGTGCCTTCTCTTCGACGCTGGGCAAGCGCGACCAGCTGATCGGCGACGTGATCACCAACCTGAACACCGTGCTGGGCACCATCGACCAGCGCAGCGCCCAGTTCTCGACCAGCGTCGACCAACTGCAGCAGCTGATCGACGGACTCGCCAAGAACCGGGACCCGATAGCCGGTGCGATCCCGCCGTTGTCGTCGACGGTGACGGATTTGACCGACCTGCTGCGGAATTCGCGCCGGCCGCTGCAGGGCGTACTGGAAAACGCCCGGCCGTTCGCCACCGAGTTGGACACCCGCAAAGCCGAAATCAACAACGACATCGAGCAATTGGGCGAGGACTACCTGCGGCTGGCCGCACTCGGCACGTACGGTTCGTTCTTCAACATCTATTTCTGCTCGGTCACCATCAAGATCAACGGGCCGGCCGGTTCGGACATCCGGCTCGGCCTGGGCGGCCAGGTCGATTCGAGCAAGGGGAGGTGCGCCTTTGCCAAGTAGCAAGCCGAGCAGCCAACGTGACCGTGATCCGCTGCGTACCGGCGTCATCGGCCTCACGGTGGTGATCTGCGTCGTCCTGATCGCCTTCGGCTACGCCGGGTTGCCCTTCTGGCCGCAGGGCAAGACCTACGCCGCTTATTTCAGCGACGCGGCCGGTATCACCTCAGGCAACAATGTGCTGGTTTCGGGCGTCAAGGTGGGCAAGGTCTCCGACGTCAGCCTGGCCGGGGACACCGCCAAGGTCACCTTCACCGTGGACCGGCACGTCGAAGTCGGCGACCAGTCGCTGGCCGCCATCCGCACCGACACCATCCTCGGTGAGCGGTCGATCTCGGTGAGCCCGGGCGGCCGCGGCCACGCGACGGTCATCCCGCTGAGCCGCACCACCACGCCCTACACGTTGGCCGGCGCGCTGGAGGATCTCGGCCAGAACGCCACCAATCTGAACAAGCCGCAGTTCGAGCACGCGTTGCAGGTGCTGACGAACACCCTGCACGACGCGACGCCGGGCCTGCGCGGCGCTCTGGACGGCGTCACCACGCTGTCCCGCACGCTGAATTCCCGCGACGAGGCGCTGCAAGGTTTGCTCACCCACGCCAAGTCGGTGACCGCGGTGCTGTCCGATCGCGCCGGGCAGGTCAGGCAGCTGGTCGACGACGGCAACCAACTGTTCGCGGCCCTCGACGAACGCCGTGCCGCGCTGGGTTCGCTGATCTCCGGTATCCAGGGCGTTTCCGCGCAGCTCTCCGGCTTCGTCAACGACAACCGCAGGGAGTTCGGCCCGGCGTTGTCCAAGATCAACGATGTGATGGCCAACCTCAACGAGCGGCGGGACTACATCACCGAGGCCCTCAAACGACTGCCCACCTACGCCACCACGCTGGGGGAGGTGGTGGGCTCCGGACCCGGCTTCAACGTCAACGTCTTCGGCGCGATCCCCGCGCCACTGGTCGCGGCGATGTTCGACTTCGTCTTCCAGCCGGGCAAGCTGCCCGACAGCCTCGCCGACTACCTGCGCGGCATGATCCAGGAGCGCTGGACGATCAGGCCGAAGTCGCCATGACCACCGCGAAGCGATTCGGCAGCAAAGGCCTGCGGACCGTCACCGTCGTGGCCTTGGTGGCGGCGCTGTTGGGCGGCGCCTACGTGCTGTTTTCTGCCGGCGGCGGTGGGCGCAAGCTGACCGCCCACTTCACCTCCGCCGTCGGGCTCTACCCCGGGGACCAGGTACGCATCCTGGGCGTTCCGGTCGGCGAGATCGAGTCGATCGAGCCGCGGGCCTCCGACGTGCTGATCACGATGACCGTCGGCGACGACGTCAAGATCCCCAAGGACGCCAAGGCCCTGATCATGTCGCCGAACCTGGTGGCGGCGCGGTTCATCCAGCTCACCCCGGCCTACACCGGCGGCGCGGTGCTGCCCGACGGCGCGAGCATCGACTTGTCGCGCACCGGGGTCCCGGTGGAGTGGGATGAGGTGAAGAAGTCGCTGACCGACCTGTCGGTGTCGCTCAGCCCGGCGGCGGGCGAGATGCAGGGCCCGCTGGGCGCGGCGATCAACCAGGCGGCCAACACCCTCGACGGCAACGGGCAGTCGTTCCACAGCGCGCTGCTCGAGCTCGCACAGGTGGCCGGGCGCCTGGGGGATTCGCGCAGCGACATCTTCGGCACTGTCAAGAACCTGCAGATCCTGGTCGACGCGCTCTCGCAGAGCAACGAGCAGATCGTGCAATTCGCCGGCCATGTGGCGTCGGTGTCGCAGGTGCTGGCTGACAGTACCCGCGATCTCGACCAGACCCTGGGCACTCTCAACCAGGCACTCACCGACGTCCGCGGTTTCCTGCAGGAGAACAATTCGACACTGATCGAAACGGTCGATCAGCTCAAGGACTTCACCCAGACCCTGAACGACCAGAGCGACAACATCGAGCAGGTGCTGCACGTCGCGGGTCCCGGCATCACCAACTTCTACAACATCTACGACCCTGCGCAGGGCACCCTGAACGGGCTGCTCTCGCTGCCGAACTTCATGAACCCGGTGCAGTTCATCTGCGGTGGTTCCTTCGACACCGCGGGCGGCCCGTCGGCTCCCGACTACTACCGGCGCGCCGAGATCTGCCGCGAGCGGCTGGGACCGGTGCTTCGCCGGCTGACCGTCAACTACCCGCCGATCATGTTCCACCCGATCAACACCATCACCGCCTACAAGGGCCAGATGATCTACGACACCCCGGCGACGCAGGCCAAAGCCCAGATGCCGATTCCGGAGCTGACCTGGATTCCGGCCAAGGGTGCCGGGCAGCAACCCGCGCCCGGCAATACCACCGACCTGCAGGGCCTGTTCGTCCCGACGGCTCCGGGGCCCGCCTCGCCGCCGGGATACGGCCCGGCGCCGGGTCCCGCCACAGCGCCCGCCCCGGGCCCGTTGCCCGGTCCCGCCGGGCCGCTGCCCGCCGAGCAGGGAGCCGGCAGATGAGGCGAATCTGGTTGCGCGCGGGTGTTTGTGCGCTCGGTAGCACGCTGCTCGCCGGCTGTTCCTTCGGCGGACTGAACTCGCTGTCGATGCCCGGGACCGCGGGCCACGGCGGTGGTGCGTACTCCATTACCGTCGAACTCAAGGATGTGGCGACACTGCCGCAGAACTCGCCGGTGATGGTCGACGACGTCACCGTCGGCAGTGTGGCCGGCATCGCCGCCGAGCAACGTGCCGACGGATCCTTCTATGCCGCAGTGAAACTGGCGCTGGACAAGAACGTGGTGTTGCCCGCCAACGCCATTGCGCGGGTCTCCCAGACGTCGCTGCTGGGTTCGCTGCACATCGAACTCGCCCCGCCGGTCGGCAAGCCCGCCTCGCCGAACAAGCTGCGGGACGGGTCGCGCATCATCGAGGCCAACACCGGCCGCTTCCCCACCACCGAGGAGGTCTTCTCGGCGCTGGGCGTGGTGGTCAACAAGGGCAATGTGGGTGCGCTGGAAGAGATCACCGACGAGACGTATCAGGCGGTGGCCGGTCGGCAGGGACAGTTCGTCGACCTGGTGCCGCGCCTGGCCGAGTTGACGTCCGGGCTCAACCGGCAGGTCAACGACATCATCGGCGCCATGGAGGGGTTGGACCGGTTCTCGGCGATCCTGGCGCGCGACAAGGACAATCTGGGCCGGGCGCTGGACACGCTGCCCGAAGCGGTCCGGGTGCTCAACAAGAATCGCGACCACATCGTCGAAGCGTTCAGTTCGCTGCGTCGGCTGGCCAACGTCACCTCGCACGTGCTGTCCCAGACCAAGGTCGACTTCGCCGCCGACCTCAAGGATCTGTATTCGGCGCTCAAGGCGCTCAACGACAACCGCAAGAACTTCGTGACGTCGCTGCAGATCATGCTGACGTTCCCGTTCCCGAACTTCGGCATCAAGCAGGCGGTGCGCGGTGACTACCTCAACGTGTTCACCACGTTCGACCTGACCCTGCGCCGGCTGGGGGAGACGTTCTTCACCACCAGCTACGCGCTCGACCCGAACATGATGCACATGGACGAGGTGCTCACTCCGCCCGACTTCCTGATGGGCTCGCTGGCCAACCTGTCCGGACAGGCGGCCGACCCGTTCAAGATTCCGCCCGGCACGGCAGCACAGTAGAGGCGGGACGATGATAGACAGACTCACCAAGATCCAGCTGTCGATTTTCGCGATCATCACGGTCATCACCCTGGCCGTGATGGCGATCTTCTATCTGCGGTTGCCGGCCACCTTCGGCATCGGAACCTACCGTGTGAGTGCCGATTTCGTGGCCGGCGGGGGTCTGTACAAGAACGCCAACGTCACCTTCCGCGGCGTGGCGGTCGGCCGGGTCGAATCCGTCGGGCTGAACAAGAGTGGCGTCACCGCCCAGATGCGGCTCAACAGCGGAACCCCGATTCCGGCGAACGTCACCGCCACCGTGAAAAGCGTGTCGGCGATCGGCGAGCAGTACATCGACCTGGTGCCGCCGGCGAACCCGTCGCCGGGCAAGCTGCGCAACGGCGCCAAGATCGACCGGGCCAACACCCAGATCGGGCAGGACGTCGCCGATTTGCTGAAGCGGGCGGAGACACTGGTCAACAGCCTGGGTGACACCCGGTTGCGCGAAGTCCTGCACGAGGCGTTCGTGGCGACCAACGGCACCGGCCCGGAATTGGCCCGGTTGGTCGAGTCGGCACGGTTGCTGGTGGACGAGGCCAACGCCGACTACCCGCAGGTCTCGCAGCTGATCGACCAGGCCGGGCCGTTCCTGCAAGCCCAGGTCCGCGCCGGCGCCGACATCAGGACCCTGGCCGACGGGCTGGCACGGGTGACCTCCCAGGTGCGGGTCGCCGACCCTCGGCTGCGCGACACGCTGGCCACCGCCCCGGGCGCGATCGACCAGGCCAACGAGACGTTCAGCGGCATCCGCCCGTCGTTCCCGGCGCTGGCGGCCAACATGGCGAATCTGGGCCGGGTCGGCGTGATCTACCACAAGTCGATCGAGCAACTCCTGGTGGTCTTCCCGGCGCTGTTCGCGGCCATCACCACCGCGGCTGGTGGCGCGCCGCAGGACGAGGGCGCGAAGCTGGACTTCAAGCTCGACCTCAACGACCCGCCGCCGTGCAGCACCGGTTTCATCCCCGCGCCGCTGATGCGCACCCCGGCCGACGAGACGGTGCGCGAGGTCCCGCGCGACATGTACTGCAAGGCAGCGCAGAACGACCCCACCACCGTGCGCGGCGCCCGCAACTACCCGTGCCAGGAGTTCCCCGGCAAGCGGGCACCCACGGTCCAGTTGTGCCGTGACCCGCAAGGGTTCGTGCCGATCGGCAGCAACCCGTGGCGCGGCCCGCCGGTCCCGTACGGCACTCCGGTCACCAACGGGTTGAACATCCTGCCGCCCAACCACTTCCCGTACATTCCGCCGGGAGCGGACCCCGATCCGGGCATCCCGATCGCGGGCCCACCGCCGCCCGGGGTGGTGCCGGGCCCGGGTCCGGCTCCGCATCAGCCGGCGTTCAACCATCCGCCGCCCAATGACAGCGGGCCACCGCCGGGCAACCCGTCGTACATGCCGCCGGGTGTGCCGCCGGTGCCGCCGCAGCTGCCGTACCCGAAGTACCTCGAGCCGCCGGGTCCGCCGCTGGGCACCGGCCCGGCGCCCGGTCCCGAGCCGCAGGCCGCCGGTCCGGCCTACACGACGTACGACCCGGCTACCGGACGGTTCGCCGACCCGGCCGGTGGCACTGGTATCTTCGCGTCCGGCGTGAGCGGCACGTCCACCGCCGAGAATTGGGTGGACCTGATGCTGGCGCCCAAAGCGTTCTGACGAGCAAGGTTCAGTGGTTCCGGTGGTGACAGAAACACAGTCGACGACCCCGCGCGTACGCCGCAAGGCGTCGCGGGCGGCGGGACCGCCCACGGCCGAAACGAACGGCAAGAGTCCCGCCCCGGGCGATGCCGCGGTTGAGGCGACGACACCGCGGACGGTCCAACTCGACAAACGCACCGCAAAGGCCAGACCGCCGCGGCGACGGCAGCCGCACCGGCGGTTGGTCGGCTGGATTTCGCTGGCGGCCGCGATGGTGACAATCGCCGGGCTGACGGCGGTGGTCACCGTCCTGCTGCTCCAGCACCGGCACGCCGACGCACGTCAGGCCCGCGAGCAGCGTTTCGTCGACGCCGGCAAGCAGACCGTGGTCAACATGTACAGCTACACGCCGGACACCATCGACGAGTCGGTCAACCGGTTCGTCAACGGCACCAGCGGGCCGCTGCGCAGCAAATTCGGCACCGAGAGCATCGAGTTCCTCAAATCGCTGTACCGCAAGACCAACGCGACCTCGGAGGCCGTCGTCAACGGTGCCGCCCTGGAGGGCATCGACCCGGTCAGCAACAACGCGTCGGTGCTGGTGGCGGTGCGGGTGACGGTCGCCGACATCGACGGCGTGAACAAGCCGTCCGAGCCCTACCGGCTGCGGGTCATCGTGCACGAGGACGACGCCGGCCGGATGACCGGTTACGACCTGATGTACCCCAACGGGGGTAACTGATGCGCTGGTTGCGGTGGCTGTTCACCGCCGCCGCCAGCCTGGCGATCGCGCTGGTGGTGGGGCTGTCGGCGGCCGGGGGCTGGATGTACTGGGACCGGGTGGAGGCACGCGGCGAACAAGCGGCGCGCGATACCCTGCCGAAGCTGGCCGAGAAGGAGATCCCGCAGGTCTTCGGCTACGAATTTCAGACCGTCGAGCGCACCCTGACCGAAGCCTTTCCGCTGCTGACTCCCGCGTATTTGCAGGAGTTCCGCAAGGGCGTCAACGAGCAGATCATCCCCGAGGCCAAGAAGCGCGAGGTCGTGGTACAGGCCAGCGTGTCCGGCGTGGGAGTGATGTCGGCCAACCGGAATTCGGCGGCGGTCATGGTCTACATGAACCGCATCGTGACCGACAAGACCCGCCAGCCCATCTACGAGGGCAGCCGGCTCCGGGTGGAATTCCAGCGCATCGACGGCAAGTGGCTGATCGCCAAGATCGCGCCTATCTGAGCTCGACTAGAAGCACATCGCGTATTCGTTGCAGTTCAACGGATACCGCTCGACCGGGCTGGGCGGCGGGCCGATCAAGGCCAGGGAGAACGGCTGCTTGGTCATCCCCGGCTGCAGGCCGCACACCGCGTCGTTGAGGATGGTGTGGGTGCCCGACATCGTCTCGTCGCTGAACGCATAGGTTTCGTGGGTTTCGGCGAATCCACCGCCCGGACACGAAATGCCCTCTGATTTTTTGACATCCAGGGTCCACAGCATGCTGCTCATCCGGGCCCGGCCGCTGAAGTTCTGCAGATGTTCGGCCCGGGTGTTGTTGGCCGGGGTCGTGCTGACCACGTTCAGCGCGCAGTTCATGGCGAAGACGATCGGGTCCGAATAGTCGTTCATATTGCGGGTTCCCGACGGTTGAACGCACAACGCGCTGATGGCCCAGACGGCGCCGGACACACCGGCCTGGTTGAAGGCGTAGCTGCCGTCGGCCGGCGGTCCGATCGCATGGGCCGGAGTGTCGGAATCCAGCGCCATCCCCACAGCGACGGCCGTGCTCACGACGGCGCTGACGGCCAGTCCGCGACGGATCTTCACGAAACTCTCCCTATCGGTGCTTGTTCCCACGCCGAGCGCTGCACCTGAGTATCACAGCGTTTCGGCGGCAGCACCATGGTTCAGTCGGAGCCGTTCGGACGCCCATCGGCCAGCGCGTCCAAAAAGGCCCGCGCCCAACGGTCCACGTCATGGGCGAGCACCTGGCGGCGCAGCGCGCGCATCCGGCGCCGGCCCTCTTCGTCGGACTGGGTGAGCGCGGCCTCGATCGCATCCTTGACACCTTCGAGGTCGTGCGGGTTGACCTGGTAAGCCTGACGCAGTTCTGCTGCGGCGCCGGTGAATTCGGACAGCACCAGGGCCCCGCCCAGATCGCCGCGGCAGGCGACGTACTCCTTGGCCACCAGATTCATGCCGTCGCGCAGCGGGGTGACCAGCATGACGTCGCTGGCCACGAAGTACGCGACGAGTTCGTCGCGCGGGACCGGCCGGTGCAGGTAGTGCACCACCGGGTGACCGACCTCGGCGTACTCGCCGTTGATGTGCCCGACCTGCCGCTCGATGTCGTTGCGCAGGATCTGGTAGCTCTCGACCCGCTCCCGGCTGGGGGTGGCCAGCTGGACCAGTACGGTGTCGTCCCGTTTGGCGCGCCCCTCGTCGAGCAGCTCGTTGAACGCTTTGAGCCGCACGTCGATGCCCTTGGTGTAGTCGAGGCGGTCGACACCGAGCAGGATCTTGCGCGGGTTGCCCAACTCGGCGCGGATCTCCCGGGCCCGGCGGCGGATGTTGCGGTCGCGGCCCGCCCGATCCAGCTCACTGGAGTCGATCGAGATGGGGAAGGCGCCCACCCGGACCTTGCGGTCGTCGAGCTGCACTTCGCCGAAGCGGGAGCGCACCCCCACGGCTCCCCGCGAGGTCTCGACACCGACCAGCCGCCGGGACAGGATCAGGAAGTTCTGGGCGCCGCCGGCCAGGTGGAAGCCCACCAGGTCGGCCCCCAGCAACCCCTCGATGATCTCGGTGCGCCACGGCAACTGCATGAAGAGCTCGACCGGCGGGAACGGGATGTGCAGGAAGAATCCGATGGTCAGGTCCGGCCGCAACTCGCGCAGCATCTTCGGCACCAGCTGCAGCTGGTAGTCCTGCACCCAGACGGTGCCCCCCTGGGCGGCGGCGCGCGAAGCCGCCTCGGCGAACCGGCGGTTGACATCGACATACCGCTCCCACCACTCGCGGTGGTAGGCCGGCTTGACGATCACATCGTGATAGAGCGGCCACAGCGTGGCGTTGGAGAACCCTTCGTAGTACTGCGCGACATCCGCGGCGCTGAGCCGGACCGGATACAGCTGCAGGTCGTCCTGGGCGATCGGCGCGTCTTGCTGTTCGACGTCGTCGTCAACGACCCCGGGCCAGCCGATCCAGGCCCCGCGCCGCTTGCGCAGCAGCGGCTCCAGGGCCGTGACCAGGCCGCCGGGGCTGCGTTTCCAGTTGACGGTGCCGTCGGGGAGCCGTTCCTGATCGACCGGCAGACGGTTGGCGACGACGACGAAGTCAGAGTCCCCGCCACCCTTGGGAGCCATTAGTTGTCGAGTTTCGCCGGCCCGATACCCAGCATGGACAGAAAGACCCGGCACTCGTCGGCGTCGTTGGCGTATGCGGCGACAACGCGTCGAGCCTGGCTGGCCGTGCTGTCGGCCAGCGGTTCCACGTCGCCGATGTCACCGTGGTCGGTCTTGGTAGGCATTACTCAACTGTAAGGGAAGCCGGGTCGCCGGCGCTTTCTAGTCCGGCACCCGGGTCGGCGTGCTCACCGGGGCGCGCCGCCCCAGCTACGGCCCGCTTACAGACCGTCCGTAATGTGTAAAGACCTAGCCCGTGACAAGTGAGGTGGGCGCATGACACTCTCCGATCAGGACAGCGCCGAGGCGCAGGAGTACCAGGCCCCGGAAATGGTGGCCTACGAGACCCTCGACGAGGGTCGCATCGCACGCATCTGGTTGAACCGACCGGCCGAGCACAACGCCCAGAACCGCACCCTGCTGGTGCAGTTGGACGAGGCTTTCCGGCGCGCCGAGGCCGACGACACCGTCCGGGTGGTGATCCTGGCCGCCCGGGGCCGCAACTTCTCCGCCGGCCACGATCTGGGTTCGGAGGCCGCGCTGCTGGAGCGAAAGCCCGGCCCGGCCCAGCACCCGACGTTCCAGTCGCACGGCGCCACCTTGACGCCGATCGTGGAGAAGCTCTACCACCAGGAGTGGCACTTCTTCTTCGAGAACACCGCCCGCTGGCGCGATCTGCGCAAAATCACCATCGCGCAGGTGCAGGGCAACGCGATCTCGGCGGGGCTGATGCTGATCTGGGCCTGCGACCTGATCGTCGCGGCCGACAACGCGAAGTTCAGCGACGTGGTCGCGGTGCGGCTGGGCATGCCGGGCGTCGAATATTATGCGCATCCCTGGGAGTTCGGGGCGCGCAAGGCCAAAGAGCTGCTGTTGACCGGTGATTCGCTGGACGCCGACGAGGCCTACCGGCTCGGCATGGTGTCCAAGGTGTTCCCGGTGGACGAGCTGGAGGACAAGACGCTGGAGTTCGCGCGCCGCATCGCCGAGCGACCGACGATGGCCGCGCTGCTGGTCAAAGCTTCGGTGAACGCCGCATCGGACGCGATGGGGTTCACCGAGGCGCTGCGGCACGCGTTCCACGTCCACGAGCTAGGGCACGCGCACTGGGCGGCCCACAATGAGAACAGATTCCCGGTCGGGCTGCCGCCGGACGTCGAGGACTGGCGTACCGCCAGGCCGACCAAGATCGCCCGTCGCGACGAGCCCTGACCGAGAGAGGGTCTTTCCGTGCAGCTTTCGTTTGACGACCGGACGTATCTGGTCACCGGTGGTGGTAGCGGGATCGGCAAGGCGGTGGCGACCGGGCTCGTCGACGCCGGCGCGTCGGTCATGATCGTGGGCCGCAGCTCCGACCGGCTGGCGCAGGCCGTCGAGGAGATCGAGGGGCTGCAGCTGCCCGGCTCGATCCGCTACGAACCCGTCGACGTCACCAACGAGGACGAGGTCACCAGAGCGGTCGACGCGACGACCGCCTGGCACGGCCGGTTGCACGGCGTCGTGCACAGTGCCGGGGGATCGCTGACCATCGGACCGCTCACCCACACCGACTCCGACGCCTGGCGGCGCACCGTCGACCTCAACGTCAACGGCACCATGTACGTGCTCAAGCACGCCGCCCGCGAACTGGTGCGCGGCGGCGGCGGGTCATTCGTGGCGATCTCCTCGATCGCGGCCAGCAACACCCACCGCTGGTTCGGGCCGTACGGGGTCACCAAGTCGGCCATCGACCACATGATGCAGCTGGCCGCCGACGAACTCGGGGCGTCGTGGGTGCGGGCCAACAGCATCCGTCCGGGTCTGATCCGCACCGACCTGGTCGACGCCAGCGTGATCCAGTCGCCGGAGATCAGCGGCGACTATGCGCTGTGCACGCCGCTGCCGCGGGTGGGTGAAGTCGAGGATGTGGCCAATCTGGCCATGTTCCTACTCAGCGATGCCGCCAGTTTCATCACCGGCCAGTGCATCAACGTCGACGGCGGCCACATGGTGCGCCGCGGCCCGGACTATTCGTCGATGATGGAGCAGATGTTCGGTGCCGACGCGCTGCGCGGCGTGGTCTGAGCAAGCCGTGCAGCGACTCGTTGGCCAGCGGATCCTGGTGACCGGCGCGGCGTCGGGGATCGGTCGGGCGACCGCGCTGCGCTTACTGGACGAAGGTGCCCGGGTGGTGGGGGCCGACGTTGCCGCCGACGCGTTGACCGCCGTCGGGGAACGGGCCGGTGACCGGTTCACCGCGCTGCCGATGGACGTGGCCGACGAGCAGGCGGTGATCGACGGGGTGCGGACGGCGGTCGGCACCCTCGGCGGCCTGGACTCCGTGGTGAACGCCGCCGGCATGCTGCGTGCCGCCCACACCCGGCAGACCAGCCTTCAGTTGTGGAATCAGATCATCACCGTGAACCTGACCGGCACCTTCCTGGTGGTCCGCGAAGCGTTGCCCGCGCTGCTGGACAACGCGCGCAGCACGGTGGTGAACTTCAGTTCCACTTCGGCGACCTTCGCGCATCCCTACATGGCGGCCTACGCCGCCAGCAAAGGCGGGGTGCAGGCGTTCACCCACTCGCTGGCGCTGGAGTACGCCGGCGCCGGTCTGCGGGCGGTATGCGTGGCGCCGGGCAGCATCAAGTCCGGAATCACCGACGCCACCGGCGGATACATCCCCAAAGACGCGAACTGGTCGCTGTTCGGCCGGCTGATGCCGATCCTGCCCACCACCGAAACGTCCAGCGGCACCGGGATGGCGGACCCGTCGGTCATCGCCGGTGTCATCGCGATGCTGGTCTCCGAGGACGGCGCGTTCATCACCGGGACCGAGATCCGCATCGACGGCGGAACCCACGCCTGACGCGGCTCAGTTGACGCAGGGCACGCCGCCGCCGTCGATCGGCTTGCCGCGATCGGGCGTGGGATACGGCGTGAAGTTGCCGTTGTAGTAATAGCCGCTGGTCGATGTCGTGGTCGTGGTGGTGCTGGTGCTCGTGGTGGTGGTTTCTTCGGCGGCGGGCAGCGAGAAGTTGGTGTCGACAGTCACCCGGATATGTCCGGCCGCAATGTTCGGGCTCGGCTGTAGCGGAGCGTCGACGCCGAGCAGCGTGGCCAGGTTCTGCGCGTCGGCTTCCGCACCCGGACCGTATTGGAGCGTGGTGGACGTCGGGTCGCCTGACTCGCGGTCGCGGACCTGTCCCGCAGTGAAACCGCGCTTTTTCAGCGCGGTGGACAGTTGGCTGGCCATGCCGCCGATGCTGCCGGCGTTGACCACGTCGACGACGGTCGCCGGGTTCGGTTTGCTGCTGGTGGTGGTCGCCGGGGTCGGGGCGGCAACCGTTCCGAACGCCGCCGCGATCTCGGCCTTGATCGCGGCCGGATCGATGATGTTGACGTCCTGGCCGTCGATGTTGTCGTAACGCACCACCGGCAGCGTGCGGAACTCGACGTTCCCACCGGCGAGTTCGCCCATCCGGCGGAACAGGCCCTCGTCCCAGCCCGCCGACAGCACGACGTCTTTGCGGGCCACGGCCATCAGGCTGTTGAGGCGGTTCAGGTCGGTGAAGGTGCCCGTACTCTGCAGGTCCCGCATGACCGAGGACAAGAAGGCCTGTTGGCGGTGGGTGCGGTCCAGGTCGCCGTTCTCCAGACCGTGCCGTTGCCGGACGAACGACAGCGCCTGGGAGGCGTCCAGGCGCTGACGCCCGGCCGGGAAGTCGGCGCCGGAGTAGGAGTCATAAACGGGATGGTTCAGGCATACCTCGACGCCGCCCAGCGTTTGGGCCAGGTCATAGAAGCCGGCGAGGTTGATCTCGGCGAAGTAGTCGATCGGAACGCCGGTCAGGCTGCGCACCGCGCGCAGCGTGGCGGCCCGGCCGGCTTCGCGGCCCCGGGCTTCCAGCGCGCGCTGGGTGAGCGAGCCCTGATTGGCCAGCTGGTTGGCGATGTACTGCTTGGTGAGCCCGTACGCCTCTTTGATCTTGATGTGGTTGTAGCCCGGGACGCCGTTGAAGGGCACCCAGTCGTCTCGTGGGATCGAGAAGGCGACGACTTTACCGTCGGCGCCGACGTGCACGAGGATCAGCGTGTTGGTGTTGTAGCCGCCCTGGTCGGAGTCGCCGGCGTGCAGGTGCTTCAAGATCGACCAGGGCAGGTCGTTGCCCTCCTGGTCTTTGCGGGAGTCCAGCCCGATCAGCAGGATGTTCATGGTGTTTCCGCTGGACCGCGGGTCCTCGGCGGTCAACGCCTGCGAAATGGTGATGCCGCCGAGCGCGCCGTGCGCGACCCAGTAGCCGGCCCCGGTCATCCCGACCGCCACTGCCGAGGCCAGGGTCATGAAGACCCGCGACAGCCGCTTGGCCAGTCGCGACGGCCGCCGAGCAGCGCGGCGGTCTGATCGGAGGCGGTGGTTACCGCCGGAGCGCGCCACTACCGTCCTCGGCCAACCACCCACCAACCGGCCGGCGCCCGGCCGGCGGTTTGCGGTGCAGTCGTTTCAGGCATGACGTCCAGTATGCGACAGATTGCTGCGGAGCCCATGCTCCACGGGTAACGATGTGGGCAGACTCACCTGGTGGGCAGGTCAGACACCCTTTCGGGGGAGTTTCGCGCGATATCCCGGAGCTCAGCAGTACTGATAGTCGATGTGCCAGCGGCCGTTGACGTAGTCGGCCACGAAGTGACCGCCCAGGGCCGGGTTGGCGTCGTTGATCATGCCTGCGCCCCCGGCGTTGGGGGTGAATCCGGGCGGATCCCAGGTGACGGACCGCGGGTTGGCCGGTGCATCGGGGGTGCAGCCGGCCTGTTTGGCGACGTAGCCGTCGGCGATCCGGCGTTCCGCGGTGGCCTGGTCGCCACCGTCCGGCGCCGGATCGGCCAGGCACAGATAGTTGGCGCCGCAGTAGTTCTCGCTGACGTTCACCAGCGCCACATCGGTCACAGGTACCGCGGCGAGGGAGCCGCCGAGCATCATCGCCACTACGACCAGTCCCGCTATTCGAGCGTTCATCGGACCCTCTCGATCTCCTCACCGGAGGTGTAATACAACGGGATGTCCATACCCGTCACTATCTCGAATACCACTATCCCGAACGGTTCGACTTCGTAGTAGTAGTGCACGTCGCCGCGGGCGTCGACCGTGGTGGCGCAGGTCCGGTCCGGCGCACCGCAGCGCTGCTTGACCGGCATGGCCAGCGCCGCGACCACGACCACGGTGCAGATCCCGATCACCAACGGCGCTTTCATCGAAAAGTGCGTCTCATTTCGTCGTCCGTGCACTTCATCGGGAGTCTAGTGACCTGGGCGCGGGTAGGTTGCACTGCTATGAGCGCCCCCATACCGGTCGACGCGGCACCGGTACCCGGTACGTCACCCACCCGCGTCGAGGTGCTGGGCAACATCGGGCCCAACTGGTTCGCCTCGGTGATGGGCACCGGAATCGTGGCCATCGCGGGCGCCACGCTGCCGGTCCAGGTGCCGGGGCTGCGTGGTTTCACCCACGGCGTCTGGATACTGGCCGCGGCTCTGCTGGCAGTGCTGGTCGTCCTGGTGGGTGGCCATTGGCTGCGCAATCCCACCGTCGCCCGCACCCATGCCCGCAATCCGCAGATGGCGCATTTCTACGGTGCCGCGCCGATGGCGATGATGACGGTCGGCGCGGGTGCGGTGCTGGTGTCGGGGGATCTGCTCGGCGAACGCATCGCGGTGGACCTGGACTGGGTGCTGTGGACGGTCGGCACCGTCGGTGGGCTGTTCACCGCGGTGAGCATCCCGTTCCTGATGTTCACCCAGTTGCGCGTGGAACCTGACGCGGCGTTCGGGGGCTGGCTGATGCCGGTGGTGCCGCCGATGGTGTCGGCCGCGACGGGCGCGCTGCTGCTGCCGCACCTGCCGCCCGGAACAGGCCGCGAGACGATGCTGTTCGGCTGTTACGCCATGTTCGGTATGTCGTTGCTGGCCTCGCTGAACATCATCGCGATGATCTGGAGCAGGTTGGTGCTCTACGGCACCTCGGGTTCGGCGCGGGTGCCGACACTGTGGATCGTGCTGGGTCCGCTGGGGCAATCCATCACCGCGGCGGGCCTGCTCGCGTCGGCTGCTGAGACCGGCGCGGTGGATCATCGGCTGGCGGCAGCCATGACCGCGTTCGCCGTCATCTTCGGGGTCCCGGTGTGGGGTTTCGCGGTGCTGTGGATAGCGCTGGCCACCTCGCTCACCGTCCGCACGTTGCGGCGCGGCATGCCGTTCGCCCTGACCTGGTGGAGCCTGACCTTCCCCGTCGGCACGTTCGTCACGGGCACGGCACAGCTGGCGTCGCACACCCACCTGCCGGCGTTCACGGTGGCCGCAACCGTCGCCTACGCCGGCCTGCTGCTGACCTGGGTCCTGGTGACCGTCCGGACCGCGCGCGCCAGCCTGCGGGGCAATCTGCTCAAGCTGGCGCCCAGCGCGGACCCGGTCAAGGCCAGCAAGGACTGACCGCAGGCGTTGCCCGTCGGTGCGCCTCGGCGTTTGGTGAGTCACCCGGCACGGCTCAATGCGAAGATTGCTGCCCGTGACAGGAAATCTTGTTTCGTTGCTGACCAAGCTGATACCGCTGGCTCTGGTCATCGCGGTATCGCCGTTGACGATCATTCCTGCGGTGCTGGTGCTGCACGCACCGCGGCCCCGGCCGACGGCGATTGCGTTCCTGGCCGGGTGGGTGCTCGGGTTGGCCGCGCTGACCGGCATCTTCGTCGCCGGATCCGGTTTGTTCGCGGGCCTGCACCAGGCGACGCCGCAGTGGGCGTCCTGGTTGCGGGTGGTGTTGGGCACCGTGCTGATCCTGTTCGGCGGCTATCGGTGGCTGACCCGGCATCGGGAATCCGACACCCCGCGCTGGATGCGCGCTTTCGACACCATCACCCCTGGGCGCGCGGGCATCGTCGCGGTGGTGTTGACGGTGGTCCGCCTCGAGGTGTCGCTGTTGTGCCTGGCCGGCGGCTTGGCCATCGGAACCAGTGGGCTCGCCGCAGGCGGGAAGTTTTTGTTCGCCGCGATCTTCGTCGTCCTGTCGGCATCGACGGTCGCGATCCCGATCGTCGGTTATCTGAGCGCCGGGGACCGCCTCGACGACAAGCTCGACCGGCTCAAGGACTGGATGGAGAAAAACCACGCCGCCATGCTCGCCGTCGTGCTGCTGCTGATCGGCGCGATGGTGCTCCACAACGGAATCAGCGCCCTGTGATGTGACCCCCTGCGGCCCCGGCCGGGACCAGCTATCCCGCGTCCCACTTTTCGTGCTTAGCTAAGTGGCAAAGCCGGGCGTCGCCGCCCGCACGGCTCTAATCTTTTTCTTGAATAGCATCGATAACTTTCGCTTGAGGGGGCGGAGTGCAGGGCACGACCTTCGGCCGCTACCAGTTCATCGAGTTGCTGGGACGCGGCGGCATGGGTGAGGTGTGGCGCGCCTACGACACCGAGACCCAGCGTGTCGTCGCCGTGAAGGTACTGCCGGCCAACCTGGCCAACGACCCCACCTTCGAACAGCGGTTCCGCCGCGAGGCCCTGGCGGCGGCCGGCCTCAACGACCCGCACGTGGTGCCGATCCACCACTTCGGGGAGATCGAGGGCCGGCTCTATGTCGATATGCGTCTCGTGGTGGGCCGGGACCTGCAGGCGATCATCGCCGACGGCGCACTGGAGCCGGAACGCGCGGTCAACATCATCGAGCAGATCGCGTCGGCGTTGCGCTCGGCGCACCGCATCGGGTTGGTGCACCGCGACGTCAAGCCCTCCAACATCCTGGTCACCGAGGACGACTTCGCCTACCTGATCGACTTCGGCATCGCCCGTGCGGCGGGCGATTCGCACATGACCGGTACCGGCAACGTGATCGGCACCTGGGCCTATATGGCGCCGGAGCGGGTGACCAGCGGCCAGACCGACCCGCGCGGCGACACCTACGCCTTGGGATGTGTGCTGCACGAGTGCCTGACCGGCGAACAGCCGTTCCCCGGCGGCAGCCTCGAGCAGCAGATCGGCGGTCACCTGAGCCTGCCGCCGCCGCGGCCGTCGGCGCTGCGCCGCGGCATACCCGAGGAACTCGACAACGTCGTCGCGACGGCGATGGCGAAGAGCCCCGACCAGCGCTACCCGACGGTCACCGACATGGCCGCGGCCGCCCGGGAAGCGGTCACCGGCACCCGGCCCATTCCGATGCGCCGGCCCGAACCGGTTCAGCAACGCACCCAACTCGCGCCGCCGCCGAACCGGCCGCCGCAGCAGAAACCCCCGATGCGCCCCGGCTCCGGCTACCCGGACCAGGGGCAGCGGCGCCCGCCCCCGGACCCACGCCGGCCTCCCGGCGGGCCGGGCCAGTACCGGCCGAACGTCGACCTGAACCAGTACCGCGCGCCCGTCGAACCCAACCAGCAGCGGCCCCTACCCGACCGCAATGTGCAGCGCCCGACCACCGACCCGAACCTGCGTCGGCCCCTCACCGATCCCACCCAGCGCCGCCCGGCCGCCGATGTGAATCAGCAGTCGCCGTCAAGCGCCGACGAACCGACGCTGTACCGACCGGCCAGCGGCGATCCGCAAACTCCGGCGCCGTGGCCGGCGGCCGAGGAGAACACGCCCAAGCCGCCGGCGAAACGCCGCCGCAAGCCGCTGATCCTGGCGGGGGCGGGGGCACTGCTGACCGTCGTCGCGGTGGTCGCGGCGGTCGTGTTGACCAGCGGCGGTGGTGGCAGTAGCGGGAGCCGGCCGACCGCGGAGCACTCCAGCGGTGCGCAACCCGGCGAGCTGACCAACAGCGGGCCGTTCACCGGCACCTACACCGCCGACTTCGGCCCGAAAGTGTCGCTCGCGGGCAAAGAGGTGCCGAATTCCGAGCCGCCCGGCCAGGAGACCTGGTTGCTGCGCTCGGCATGCAACGGGTCGGGAACCGAGTGCGTCGCCACCGCGCAGCGCAGCGACGGCACCTACAACCACACACCGAAGCTGATTTTCGACGATGTCCGGGGACGCTGGATAGCCGTCGCGCTCGAGGGCGGCAAGTGCAACGACAAGAGCATCGAAAAATGGAACTACGTCTGGCTGCAGCCGCACGCCGACGGCACCATGGTCGGGGAATGGATCACCGACTCGCTGGATTGCTACAGCAAGCGCACCGTCACCTTCACCCGCAGCGGCGACGCGGATGTCGCCGGCCTGTCCGACCCCGCGGAGCAGCCCGCCCGGGTGTTGTCCCCCGCGCAGGCGCTGCACGGCTTTTACCATCTGCTGACGACCTACACCGGACCCAATGCGCCCAAGCCGCAAGAAGCCGACTACAACGTGGACACCATCTGCCTGCGCACCGGGGACCGGTGCAACAGTCGGTTCGTCCGCAACGGCAGCAGCGGGACCCAGCTCCTGCTGTTCGCCGACAACGTCTGGACCCGCGACGACGAGTACGACGCGGCCTGTCCGGCCGGGGGCACCTCGCACGTCAGGATCAAGGGCACCTTCCCGCTGCCCGAGCCGGCCCAGGATCCGATATCGGTGCTCACCGGCAGCGGCACCAAGGACGAATCCGGCAGTTCCTGCAAGGGCGGGCCGTATGACATGACGTTCACCCGCACCGGCGGCTGAGGGCCGCCGGTTTTGAAATTCCACCGGCGCGGGTAGGCCAATCGAGGCCGACAGAGGTATCCGCACGGGATGCCGTGAGGAGAGGCATTGATATGCGCGCTGAAGAAGGCGACGAATCAGTCAAGGACTACGCCATCGAGGGCGAGCAGACGCTGGACAAGATCAAAGACGCGCAGCGTGCGGGTGCCAACCCGCTGACCCGGATCGGGTTGTGGTTGCGCGACCGGTTGCCCGGGAGGCCGCGCACCTGACGCCTCGCCCGTTTCCGGGCACTGTCGGGCGGGTATGAGACCGCTGGTCTCGTTTCGAGACTGTCAGTCTTGTTTTGCTCCTGTCCAACAAAAGAAAGCGGGCCGATGACCGGTTTCGCAGTCCGGACCCGCAAACGGTCCGATCAGTCAGGGTCCGACACCTTCGCCGATGGATCCCGCGCTCGGCGCGGCTGGACGCTGTTCATCGCCTGTGCCGGTGTCGCCCTCGTGATCGCGTCCATGGTGTCGCTGAATACCGCGCTCAGTGACATAGCCATCGCCACCGCGGCGACGCAGACGCAGCTGACCTGGATCGTGGACAGCTACACGCTGCTGCTCGCTTGCCTGCTACTGCCGGCCGGGGCGATCGGCGACCGGTACGGACGCCGCAGTGCCCTGCTGGTGGGAGTGGCCATCTTCGCGATCGCATCGGCAGCGCCCCTGGTCTTCCACAGTCCCATGCAGATCATCGCCGCGCGCGGCCTCGCCGGTGCGGGGGCGGCGTTCGTGATGCCGGCGACGTTGTCGCTGTTGACGGTGGCCTACCCGCCCGAAGCTCGCACCAAAGCGGTCGGCATCTGGGCCGGCGTCGCCGGCTCCGCGGGTCTGTTCGGGTTGGTCGGGACCGGACTGCTGATCGAGTTCTTCGACTGGCGGTCGATCTTCTGGACGCTCGCGATCGGCGGACTGGTGGTTTTCGCGGCGACACTGACCATTGCGGAATCACGCGATGTCGATGCCCCGCGGCTCGACGTTCCCGGTGCGGTGACCATCGGGGCGGCGGTGGCGGTCTTCGTGTTCGGCATCCTGCAGGCGCCGGCACACGGGTGGAGCGACCCGCGCGTCTTCGGCTGTCTGATCGCAGGCTCGGTGCTTGCGGTGGTGTTCGGGTTCGTTGAATTACGGCGGCCGCAACCGCTGCTGGACATCCGGTTGTTCGGCAATCCCAACTTCGGCACCGGCGCCGCGGCCATCACGGTGGTGTTCATGGCCACTTTCGCGCTGTTCTTCCTGGTCGTCCAGTACCTACAGCAGGTCAAGGGATACTCGGCGCTGGTCGCGGCAATTGCGTTGAGCCCCATGGGTTTCCCGTTGCTGACGCTGTCCGCGTTATCGTCCTGGTACGTGCCCAAGCTCGGCCTGCGGGTGGTGGTGTTCGCGAGCATGGTGCTGGTCTCGGTCGGCTTCCTGTGCATGTGCACTCTGGACGTCGACTCGTCCTACGCCGAAGTGTGCTGGCCCCTGATGGTGATCGCCACTGGATTCGGATTGTGCACGGCGCCAACGACATCGGCGATCATGACGGCCGCACCCGATCAGAAGCAGGGGGTGGCATCGGCGGTCAACGACGCGACCCGCGAGGTCGGCGGGGCCTTGGGCATCGCGTTGGCCGGGTCCATCCTCGCCGGCAGTTACAGCCACCACATCGCCGCCGCCCTCGGCAACTATCCCGAGCCGGTGCGCGGACCCGTCACCGACTCGTTGTCCAAGGCGCTGGCTGTCGCGAATCATCTTGGGCCGCAAGGGATGCAGCTCGCCGAACGCAGCAAGGAAGCGTTCGTGACGGCATCCAGCGCGTCCTACGGGGTGATGGCGCTCATCGTCGCCATCGCCGCGGTCATCATTCCGCTGTTCGCGCCCGGGCGTGACGGCGAGCCGCTGGCGATCGTGCGGCGGCTGCGTGATCGCCGGGTCCGCGCTAGGCAGGAGCGTCCTACCATTCCGTGATGGCGACGGTAGCCGAACCTTTCAGCACCCGCGGACCGGGCGGCGTGCGGATCGTCTGGGACCGGCTGGGTGATCCGCAGGCGCGCGCGGTGGTGTTCCTGCACGGCGGTGGGCAGACCCGGCGCTCGTGGGGGCGGGCGGCGGCAGCGGTCGCCCAACGCGGGTTCCAGGCTGTCACGGTGGATCTGCGCGGTCACGGCGAATCGGATTGGTCCGACGACGGTGACTACCGCGTGGTCACCTTCGCCGCCGACGTCGCCGAAGTGTTGCGTGACCTACCGCCGGACCCGGTGCTGGTCGGGGCTTCGCTCGGCGGGTTCACCTCGATGCTGTTGGCAGGGGAGGTGTCGCCGGGTATCGCCAGCGCGGTGGTTCTGGTCGACATCGTGCCGAACATGGAGCAATCGGGCGCCGACCGGATCCACGCCTTCATGTCCGAGCGGGTGGAAACGGGCTTCGGGTCGCTCGAAGAGGTCGCCGATGCGATCGCCGAGTACAACCCGCACCGGCCTCGACCCACCGACCTGGACGGGTTGACCACCAATCTGCGCCGCCGCGGCGACCGGTGGTACTGGCACTGGGATCCGCAGTTCATCAGCGGCACCGCGGCGTTCCCGCCCTTCGAGGTGACCGACCCCGACCGGATGCACGCAGCCATCGAAGTGATTCTGCGAAATGGCCTGCCTGTCTTGCTTGTTCGAGGCCAGGTCAGCGATCTGGTCAGTCAGGAACGCGCCGCTGAATTCCTGGCGCGTTTCCCGCAGGTCGAGTTCACCGATGTCCGCGGCGCCGGTCATATGGTTGCCGGCGACCGGAACGACATCTTCGCCGACGCCGTGCTGGATTTCCTCGGCCGCCACGTCGGCCCTGGCTGAGGGCTGGTCGGCCAAATCTGTGCGCGGTATGAATTGGTTTGCGGAGGCGATCTGGCGGGTACCCGCGCGCAGCGCTTGGTTGGGGCCGACACCAGTGACAAGGAGAGCAGTGGTGAAGCGTCAGTTCTGGATCGGTGTGACGAGTGTGGCAGTCGTGATCGCGGCGGGTACCGGTTGTTCGAGCGACAAGGACAAGTCCACCGCCGGCCAGCCCAGTGGGGCGCAGTCGGCGCCGGCCGGCCCGGTGATCATCGTCGACGGCAAGAACCTGAACATCACCGGCGCCGTGACCTGCACAGTGGCCGGGCCCAACACCAACATCGGCATCGGCGATGCGTCCGCCGGGATCGGTGCGGTGGTCAGCAACGCCAACCCGCCGATCGTGCACGCGGTCGGACTGGGCAGCGTCGACGGGATCACGCTCGGCTTCTCCGACGCAGCGCCCAACCAGGCCACCAACGCGGGGGCGGCGAAGAAGGACAAGACCTACGCCATCAAAGGCACCGCGTCGGGCGTCGACATGACCAACCCGCAGCAACCGCAGCCGGTGACCAAGTCGTTCGAAATGAGCGTGACCTGCCCGTAGCGCGGGCGGACGAACCCAGGAGGGGACGCAGCTATGACTATCAAACGGGTCGTCGGCGCGGCGGCTGTCGCGACAGGTCTGGGGATATCCGCGATCATGCTGGACGCGGGGCTCGCCAACTCCGCCCCGGACACCCCGACGCCGGGAACCGGAACCAATACCCCGGCCCCGCAGACCACGGTGCCGCGGCCGCAGACCACGGCACCGCAAAGTCAGGCGCCGCAAACCTCCGCGACGGCTCCGGCGAGTAGCGCGCCGCCGACTGCCCAGACCACCACGGCGCCGGCCACCCCGACGACCACGCAGGCCACCACGCCGACGGTGACGACCACCTCGCCGAGCGCCGCCACCACCTCCACCACCCCGTCGACCACCACGTCCAGTTCGTCGACCAGTACGACGCCGAGCGGGCAGACGACCACGTCGAGCGGGCAGACGACCACGTCGAGCGGGCAGACCACCACGACTCCGGCCGGACAGTCCAGCACCCCGACGGCTCCCGGTCCGGGCATCACGATCGTCATCAACGCCCCGGCCACCCAGCCGCCGCACCCGCCGTTCATTCCGCGCGGACCGCTGGAGCAGCCCAACAACCAGGTGGGTGGTCCCATCAACACGCTGGCCGGCATCCTGTTCCCCGGCCGCGGCGCGCCACCTCCGCCGCCGCAACGCGGCTTCGGCTACAACAACGGCCCCCCGCCCGGCCAGCAGCCGCCCAACTGGCAGGGTCCGCCACCTCCCGGTGGATGGAATGGCCCGCCGCCCCCCGGTGGATGGAACCGGCCGTACGAGGGACCTCCGGCGCGTGACCTCGGCTACGGGCAGCGCGATTTCGGCCCGTTCGCGTACAACAACTTCACCGCGCTGCCGGTCTTCAACTGGCAGTACGGCGGCTGGGGTTACTGGTTCTTCGGGACCTGGATCCCGCTGTACTAGCCTCGGAGTTCGCGCAGCCCAATCCTGTTGTCCGGCAGGGCGGCTCGGGCGCGCCATTAAGCGCAGCCCGCTGATCTCGGAGCCTGCTGCCGCCGCAACCGGACGCCGCCGCGAAAAAGAGTCCGGGTCAACGGCACTCAAGTGGACTACGGTCACATGCGAGGAGCCTGATCACCAGGTGGTGCCGGCAAAGGAGAGCTATGAGCAGAACGGCCAGGCGGCTGGGTCCGCAAGACATGTTGTTCCTCTACGCCGAGACCCCGAGCACCATGATGCATGTCGGTGGGCTGATGCCCTTCACGCCGCCGCCGGATGCGCCGCGTGATTTCTTGCGGCAGTTGGTCGACGAGAGCAAGGCCAACGAGGTGGTGGAGCCGTGGAATCTGAAACTCAGCCATCCCGATCTGCTGCGCAGCCCGATCCAATCCTGGGTGTGCGACGAGAAGTTCGACCTGGACTACCACGTCCGGCGTTCGGCACTGGCCAGCCCGGGCGATGAACGCGAACTCGGAATCCTGGTGTCCCGCTTGCACAGTAACGCCCTGGACATGCGTCGGCCGCCGTGGGAGATGCACTTCATCGAGGGCCTCGAGGGCGGCCGGTTCGCGATCTACATCAAGATGCATCACGCGCTGATCGACGGGTACACCGGCCAGAAGATGCTGGCGCGCAGCCTGTCGACCGATCCCCATGACACCGAACATCCGTTGTTCTTCAATGTCGCCGCCCCCAAGCGGGTCTCCGCCGACAAGCCGGAAGGCGGCGGTGGGATCGCCACCAACGTGCTGGGCAGTATCGGGGGTGTGTTGAGCAGCCTGGGCGGCGTGGTCAGCGGCATGGGCAGCGCCATCGGCTCGGTCGCGGGTGCGGGCAGGTCCACGCTGGATCTGACCAAGGCGCTCGTCAACACCCAGATCCGCACCGACAACGAGTACCGCAACCTGATCGGCTCAGTGCAGGCGCCGCACTGCGTCCTGAACACCCGGATCAGCCGCAACCGCCGCTTCGCCACCCAGCACTATCAGTTGGACCGACTCAAATCCATTGGCGTCGCGAATGATGCGACGATCAACGACGTCGCGCTGGCACTCGTGGGCGCCAGCCTGCGGCGGTTTCTGGACGAGTTGGGCGAACTCCCCGCCAAGTCGTTGATCGCGATGCTGCCGGTCAATGTCCGGCCCAAGGACGACGAGGGTGGCGGCAATGCCGTCGCCGCCATCCTGGGGTCGCTGGGCACCGACGTGGCCGATCCCCTCGAGCGGCTGCAGGTGGTCAAGACCACGACCCGAATGGCCAAGGCGGAGTTGTCCAAAATGAACAAGGACGCCATCCTGGCCTACACGACAGCTTTGATGGCGCCGTTCACCATGCAGGTGGCCAGCTCGCTCGCCGGGGTGCGAACGCCGTTGCCGTACGCGTTCAACCTGTGCGTCAGCAACGTGCCCGGACCGCAGGACGTGCTGTATCTGCGCGGTAGCCGGATGGAGGCGTCCTTCCCCGTCTCGCTGGTGGCGCACAGTCAGGCGCTGAACGTCACGCTGCAGAGCTATGCGGGCACGTTGAACTTCGGATTCATCGGGTGTCGCGACACCCTGCCGCACCTGCAGCGGCTGGCGGTCTACACCGGCGAAGCGCTCGACGAATTGGAGGCCGCTTCCTAGGGCGGCGGATGACCACCATGGAGGGGCGATTCGTCCGGTTCGGCCGCGATGCCGGACTGGCGACCGTCGAACTGATCAACTCGAAACCGCTGAATATCATTGGCAGCGCGGCTAATTCAGAATTGGCCGACGTGTTCGACGTCATCGGTCAGGACGCTGAGGTGCGGGTGGTCGTGTTCCGCGGATCGGGGGACCGGGCGTTCATCGGCGGTGCCGATATCAACGAAATGGTCGCCCTCGAACCGGCCGGTGCCGAGGTGTTCATCCGTGGACTCGCGGGGCTGTGCGAAGCGATTCGGCGCTGCCCCGTCCCGGTCATCGCTCGGCTCTCGGGCTGGTGCCTGGGTGGGGGTCTGGAGGTCGCGATGTCGTGCGATCTACGAATTGCCGAGTCCGGCGCCAGATTCGGAATGCCAGAGGTTGCCGTCGGCATCCCGTCGGTGATTCACGCGGCGCTGATGCCGGCGCTGATCGGGGCGTCGCGCGCCGCGTGGTTGTTGCTGACCGGCGAGACCATCGATGCGGGCACGGCCGCGGACTGGGGCCTGGTACACGAAGTCGTCGCGCCCGACGCGCTGGACGCCCGCATCGGCGAGCTCGCGGCACGGCTCGTCGGATTTGGTCCACACGCGGTTCGCCAGCAGAAGCGGCTGCTCAACAAGTGGTTCGACATGACGGTGCACGAGGCGATCGAGGACAGCGTCGAACAGTTCGGTCACGCCTTCCTGACCGGCGAACCGCAGCAGCACATGCAGGCGTTCCTGTCCCGCAAGAGCGGAGAGCGCTGACCCGCCCACCAATTCTGGTGATAACGCCGTGATTGCCCGGCCTGCGCGCCATGATGATCACTACGCGATACCAATGGGGGTAGGGCGATGTCATTTGTGCTGGTTGCGCCGGGCATGCTGCAGACCGCGGCGACATCGACCGAGATCGCCGCGCCACCTACCCCCGTGCACGTGGCGGCGCTGCCGTCCACCGCGGTAGCCGCAGCAGCCGCCGACGAAGTCTCAACCGCCATCGCCGAGTTGTTCGGCACGCACGCCCGGCAATTCCAGGCGGCAGCGGCCCAAGCGGCGACCTATCACGAGCAGTTCGTCAGCGCGTTGAACGGTGCGGCTGCCGCCTATGCAGATGCTGAAGCGGCCATCGTCGTCACGTTGCGCGTGGCCGCGGCCGACGGGTTTCAGATCGCGATGTACGGGCCGATTCATGCGGCCGGTCAGGCGTGGATCGCCAGCCCCGTCGGTCAGGCGTTGGATCCGATCGTCAATGTCCCCAGCAGCATGCTGCTGGGGCGTCCGCTGATCGGCAATGGTGCGCCCGGAACGGCGACGGCGCCCACCGGGGGTGCGGGGGGTCTGCTGTTCGGTGACGGCGGCCCCGGCTTCAGTCCGGCCAGTGGCGCCGGAGGCAGCGGCGGCAACGCCGGGTTGATCGGCAACGGCGGTCCCGGCGGTACCGGCTCCGGTGGCGGACCGGGTGGTGCCGGCGGTTCCGGCGGCTGGCTGCTGGGCAATGGCGGCATGGGCGGTCCCGGCGGGACGGATGGTGCCGGCGGACAGGCGTTCTTCTTCGGCAACGGCGGCCCCGGCGCCACCACCGGTCGTGCGGGACTGTTCATCGGCACCGGTTCGTACGGCGATGCGGGTGGTGGCGGCCAGCAGATTGTCATCGATTTCGTCCGGCATGCCCAGTCGGTGGCCAACGCACAGGGCTGGATCGACACCGCCGTGCCTGGCGTGAACCTGACCCCTGCGGGCGTGCAGCAGGCGACCAACGTGGCAGGGGTGCTGTCGCCGAGTACGCAATACTCCGGGGTCTTCGCGTCGCAGCTACTCAGGGTGCAGCAGACTGCGACCGAACTGACCTCCGCCTACGGTGTATTGCCCGGGCTCAACGAGATCCACGCGGGAATCTTCGAAGGTTTGCCGCAGATCAGTCCCGCCGGTCTGCTCTACCTGGTCGGACCGATCGCCTGGACCCTGGGATTCCCGCTTTTCCCTACGCTGGCCCCCGGATCCACGGACTTCAACGGCATCGTTTTCAGTCGTAACTTCGACAGCTCGCTACAGGCGATCTACGGCGGTGCGCTGGCGAATCCGGTGCCGGGCGACACCTCCGTCGCGTATTCCAGCGCTTTCACCATCGGCGTCGGCACGCTGATGAACGTCGACAACCCCAATCCGCTACTCCTGCTGACACATTCGTTGCCCAACACCGCAATAGTGCAGGTGACCGGCAACCCGGCCGGCGGCTGGACCATGAACAGCTGGGACGGCATCCCGATCGGCCCGGCGAACTTACCCACCGCCTTGTTCGTCGACTGGCGCAACTTCATCACCGCCCCGCAATACGCGGTCTGGGACGTCGGGCTGTCGTTGCTTTCCGGGGATCCGGCGGCGGTTGTCACCGCGGTTCGCGACGGCATCGACGAGATCGCCACGGCCACCGTCCAATTCCCGGCCGCGGTGGCCGAGGACGTGATCGCCGCGCTGCGCGGTGACATCGTGGCCCTGCCCAGCCTGGCCCTCTGACCGACAGGTGTAACCGTTCCGCGGTTTCAGCTGGCTGCCGGTACCGACTGCAGGTGCCGGCGCGTGCGTCGCCGGCTGATGCGCTGCATCACGGCGCGAGAGCGCGGGCCGCCGCTGCGCGAGTCAGCCGATGCCGACCAGTCCGCGAGCGACACGGCCGCAGTCGTTGCAGCACCGGCGTATTCGCCGTCGGCGCCGATGAAGTCGTCGATCAGACTCGCCACCACGTCCGTTCGTTCGGTCTGCGGGTGGTGGTAGACGCCGTCGAGGATGTGCAGTCGGCTGTGTGGCATAGCCTGGTGGGCCGCGTAGGCGTGCGAGACGGGGATCACCCGATCTTTGTCGCCGCTGATGATCATCACCGGCACGTTCGCGTTGAGGTGCAACTTGTTCAGCGCGCACACGAACTGGCCGCGCCGGTCGACGACAGCGCGCAGGGTGCGCAGCAAAGCCCGCCGGTTCTCGGGGTTGGAGAGCGCCGCGTGGGCTTCCCAGTGCTCGTCCAGGCGAGTCTTGTGCTCGTCGTTGGACCCCAGGGCCGTCACGGCTTTGCGCACCGCGATCATCGGCCGCGACGCCGCCGCCTGCAACAGAATCTCGGACCCGGGCAGCGAAATCAGCCGCAACGTGCGGTTCACTTCGGCGCCGAGTCCACCGCTGCTGATCAGGATCAGCCGCTCGCAGTAGTCACGGTGCTGGTGGGTGAACTGCATTGCGATTCCACCGCCCAGGGAGTGGCCCACTACGGTCACGCGGGGGATGCCCAACGCGTCCAGGAAGTCCCGCAACCACACCGCGTACGCGCCCAAGGAGTAGTCGCCGCGTGGCTTGTCGGTCTGTCCGTGGCCCAGCAGGTCCGGCGCGATGACCCGGAATCGCTTGGACAACGCGGGAATGATGGCGCGCCAGTTGTTCGAGCTGCCGCCGATGCCGTGGATCAGCAGCAGCACCTCGCCAGCGCCTTCGTCGCGGTAGGCGACGCGGTCACCGTGTAGGTCGATCGTGCGAACTTCGCTCATTTTGGCCTGCTTGGTCACTTCGGTGTGAACGGACATGGATGGTGCTGATGAAGTGAGTCTGCGGAGCAGGCCTTGCAGGTTTCTTGGGAACTTCTAAACGCAACCCGATCTGGGGATTGACGCCTGATGCCGGGTCGGGGTCAATCCCGGATGCGGGTGAAGACCTGATCGTAGGGACCGCCCTTGCAGGCACTGCCCGACGCGTCTTCCATCCCGTGCCCGGACAGCGTGGGGATCGGATCGCCGGCCCCCTTCGGCAGCGGGAACACCCCCGTCACCCGGACGTGGCTGGTCCCACCGGCCGGACAGGGAACGTCTTCCTCGGAATTTTCCGTCCACGCGTTGTTGGCGAAGATGAACAGCTGATGGTCGGACAAATCCGTCAGCACGAACCGGCTCAGACAGCGGTCCCCGGCGCGCATGCAGAAGGTGTCCACGCTGAAGTCCTGGTCTGCGGGCCTGGCCTGGCCGGCCGCGGTGGTGAATTTCGAGCGGTAGAACCCGCGCAACCCCAGGGCCGGAGAATTCACCCGGGCCGGCAGGGCGGACGGGTCGGGCAGGCCGGAGACGTCGGCATCGCCGGTTCTGGTGAACGTCACACTTCTCTTGCTGTAGCACTTCACCGAGTCGTCGATCCACTCACCGGCCATGCTGCCGTCCGGGCGGGGTAGCAGATAGACCCAGTGCCACTCTTCGATGTCTTCGTTACCGCACCGTTCGGTGTCCAGTGCAACGGCGATCCAGCGTCCTTTGATGTCGTCGAACACCAGGCTCGTCGGGTGCTTGAAACTGCCGGAGCTTCGTGACCCGGTGGCCACGCACCCCTTGGCGCCGCAGACCGACCGCAGTTTCCACGTCTCATTGCCCGGCGGGTCCTGGCCGGCCTCAGGTTTGCCGTCCAGGCCGATGCTCTGACCGAAGGCCAGGGTGTAGGTGCCGGTCAGCGGGCCGCTGTTCGGTCCGCTCGCCGCGGTCGTGGTTCCGCTGCCGCCCTTGTCCCCGGAGCCACTCAGCGCGAAGGCTGCGACCAGCCCGATGACCAGGACAGCCGCTGCAATGCTGCCGATCAGCATCATGCGACGGCGTTTGGGATCGGCCTTCGCGCTCTGCCCGCCACCGGAGGCAGCCGGGCCGGAGGGCGGCACGGATGGGCTCGAAGGACCCGTCGGGCCACCGTGCCCGTACTGCCCGCCGGGCGCATCGGTGCCCCCGGTCGGGTATTGACGGTACTGGGTTGCGTCGGTGTTCGAGACGGCCCGGTTCTGAGCCGGCTGGTGGTAGTTGCGTGGCTGGTTCGGGGGTCCCTGCGGTATCGGCAGGCGCTGCGTTTCCGACTGACCGGGGTCGGTGTTGCGCGGGGCGGGGGGCAGCACCGTGGGCTGGGTGATCGCCGCCTTGGCCGCTGCGGCCATCTCGATCGGACTCGAATACCGCTGGTCGGGATTCTTGGCCATCCCGATCGCGATGACGCCGTCGAGCTGCAGCGGTAGACCTTGTCGCAGCGCAGACGGTCGCGGTGCCGGCAGGCCCAGGTGGCCGCCGATCTGCTGCTCGATGCTCGAGCCGGGATACGGCTGGCTGCCGGTGAGGCATTCATGCAGCACGCATGCCAGGGCGTAAGTGTCGCTGCGCGGGTCGGTCTGTCCTTGGCTCAGCCGTTCCGGCGCCATGTAGGCCCAGGTGCCGATCACGCTGCCGGTGTTGGTCATCCGCGATTCCCCGGCCGCGCTGGCGATGCCGAAGTCGATCAGATACGCGAAATCGTTCGGGGTGACCAGGATGTTGGACGGCTTGACGTCGCGATGCACCAGCCCGATCTGGTGTGCGTCGTACAGCGCCGAGGCGATCTGCTCGACGATCAGCACCGCCCGCGCCGGGTCCATCACCCCGTCGGCGATGATGCTCTGCAGGTCGCGGCCCTTGATCAGGCGCATGTCGACGTAGAGGCGACCGTCGATCTCGCCGAAGTGGTGAATCGGTATGACGTGCGGGTCGTTGAGCCCGGCGGCGGCCAACGCCTCCCGGCGGAACCGCTGCACGAAGGTCGGATCGGCGGCCAGGTTGTCGGACAGGACTTTGACGGCGACCACGCGCGAGGTCTCCGTGTCGTAGGCCCGCCAGACCTCACCCATCCCACCCCGGCCAATGAGCTCGATCAACCGATAGCGGCCGAACGGCGTCCCATCCTGGTCCACAAACCCCCCTATGCAGGTGTCGCCAAAACCGTTGACCCACTGATCTAACGGCAATGTCAAGCCCTGGACAGCGGGGCGATAGCGAACTCAAACAAAAATCATAGATTTTGCATACGCTAATCCGATTGCCAAACCCGCCGAAATGTGATCCACCGGCGGCTACGCGGTGCTGCCACCGAAGGGTTATCCAGGCTCGGGCGATGTTACCCAGTGGGATCGGGTCCAGGAAATCTTCTGCGCTAGCGGTGAATATGTATGCCACACATGTGCACATGGTGTACGTCCGGATTCGCCGCAGTGGCCCCGCTCGCGCGAGCGGAGACGGCAGAGCCCCCTGTCAGGATTGAACTGACGACCGCTCGCTTACAAGGCGAGTGCTCTACCACTGAGCTAAGGAGGCCGGTGAAGCCGGTCAAGCCTAACCGGTGACTAGTCGGGGTCGACGATTCGTGTGGTGCGCACCGACCGCGCTGACGAGCGCGGACGCCGACCCGGCAGCGGGATGCGGTCGGCGATGGTGCTCAATGGGTTGACCACCATCGTCAGCGAGATGACAGCCTCCTGCAGCGTCGCGATGGCCGGTTCCAGCGCTTCCATCCCGGGCGCGAGCCGGGCCAGGGTGTCGGCCACATCGGCCAGTTGCTCCAGCGGACCGTTCTTGGCGGTCAGCGTGTCGATGAGGCCGCCCTCGGCGAGCAGCTTGTCGGCCAGTCCGTCTTCGGCCAGCACCCGCTCGATCATTCCGTCCGCGCCCATCAGCTGGTCGGCCAGCCCGCCGGGTTGCAGCGCGCGGTGCAGTCCGCCGCCCTCGGCGGTCAGGCGGTCGATCAGCCCACCCTCCGAGGTCAGCAGGTCGACGACGCCGCCGGGTCGCAGCATCCGGTCCATCGGGCCGTTGGGCGCGATGGCGCGGCCCAGCGGCATGTCGTCGTCCAGCAACCGGGCCAGCCGGTTGGCTCGGGCCAGCGCATCGTCGATACCCAGCATGTTGGCCATCGCATTGGGCCCACCGGTGCTGCCGGTCTCGCCCAGCGCTTGCTTGGCAACGCCCACCGCGGCGCCGGCAAGCGTCAGGCTCGCCTCCGCGGCAGCCAGCCCGGCGCGGGCGGGGGCGGTCGCGATTCCCAACACGGCTTTGACGAGGTTCATCCTGCGAGTCTATTCGCGACGCGTGCTGATATCGCTGTGTGGGGGCTACGCGGAAACGCCATCTGCTGGCAGACTGCTAGCAGAGTACGTACAACGACCTCACAGGAATCTTACAATGATCAACCAGCAAGTGCACAGGATCCAGTTCGGGGGCCGTTGGTCATGACGCGAAGTACGAATGGCCCCACCCCGCCGGAGGCGCGCATCCTTGTCGTCGACGACGAAGCCAACATCGTTGAACTGCTCTCGGTAAGCCTGAAATTCCAGGGTTTCGAGGTGCACACCGCATCCAACGGTGCGCAAGCGCTGGACCGGGCGCGCGAAGCCCGCCCGGATGCGGTGATCCTGGACGTGATGATGCCGGGCATGGACGGCTTCGGAGTGCTGCGCAGATTGCGCGCCGACGGCATCGAGGCTCCGGCACTGTTCCTCACCGCCCGAGATTCGTTGCAGGACAAGATCGCCGGGCTGACCCTGGGCGGCGACGACTACGTGACCAAGCCGTTCAGCCTCGAAGAGGTGGTCGCCCGGTTGCGGGTCATCTTGCGCCGCGCCGGCAAGGGCCGCGACGAACCCCGCAATGCCCGGTTGTCCTTCGCCGACATCGAACTCGACGAAGAGACGCACGAAGTGTGGAAGGCCGGTGAGCCGGTGTCGTTGTCTCCCACCGAATTCACCTTGCTGCGGTATTTCGTCATCAATGCAGGCACCGTGCTGAGCAAGCCGAAGATCTTGGATCACGTGTGGCGCTACGACTTTGGCGGTGACGTCAACGTCGTCGAGTCCTATGTGTCCTACCTGCGCCGCAAGATCGACACTGGCGAGAAGCGGCTGTTGCACACCCTGCGGGGGGTCGGCTACGTGCTGCGGGAGCCGCGCTGAGCGTGGCCGGTACCGAGACCGCCAGACGATATCGACGCGCAGTGCCGCTGCGGGTCGGTCTGGTCGCGGCCACCTTGGTGCTCGTGCTCTGCGGTCTGCTGGTGTCGGGTGTGGCGGTGACCTCGATCCTGCGCCACAGCCTGATCAGCCGGATCGACGCGACGCTGATGGATGCGACGCGGACCTGGGCACAGGCACCGTGGAAGCACACCGCGCCGATCGGCGAGGGGCCCGACCCCGCCCGGCCGCCGTCGAAGTTCTACGTGCGGGCGGTGAGCCCCGAGGGCAAGACCATGACAGCGATCAACGACCGCAATGCCGAACCGGCGCTGCCGGCCGACAACGACGTCGGCCCCAATCCGACGACACTGCCATCGGTCAGCGACTCCGGCATCGAGTGGCGGGCGGTCTCGGTGCGCGGACCGCAAGGTGGCCTGACCACGGTGGCCGCGGATCTGTCCGACGTCGACCACACGCTGCGCTCGCTGGTCCTGCTGCAGGCCGGCATCGGGGCCGCGGTGCTGGTGGTGGTCGGCATCGCCGGGTCCGCGGTGGTGCAACGCAGTCTGCGCCCGTTGGGTGAAGTCGAGCAGACCGCCGCGGCGATCGCCGCCGGTCAGTTGGATCGGCGCGTCACCGAACGTGACTCCCGCACCGAGGTGGGCCGACTTTCATTGGCGCTCAACGGAATGCTGGCTCAGATTCAGCAGGCGCTGGCCGCCTCGGAAGCCTCGGCCGAGACGGCTCGCGGTTCCGAGGAGCGGATGCGGCGGTTCATCACCGACGCCAGCCACGAATTGCGGACCCCGTTGACCACGATCCGCGGCTTCGCCGAGTTGTACCGGCAGGGCGCCGCGAGCGACGTCTCGATGCTGCTGTCCCGGATCGAAAGCGAAGCCGGCAGGATGGGCCTGCTGGTCGACGACCTGTTGTTGCTGGCCCGGATGGACGTACAACGTCCGCTGGAGGCCAACCGGGTGGATCTGCTGGCACTGGCCAGCGATGCCGTGCACGACGGGCGTGCGATGGACTCCACGCGCAACATCGCGATGGCGGTGCTCGACGGCCCGGGCACCCCCGAAGTGGTCGGTGACGAACCTCGGTTGCGTCAGGTGCTGAGCAACCTCGTCGCCAACGCCATCCAGCACACGCCCGGCAGCGCCGACATCACCGTGCGGGTCGGCACCGAGGGCGACGACGCCGTCCTGGAGGTTGCCGACAACGGTCCCGGCATGAGCCGCCAGGATGCCGAGCGGGTCTTCGAACGGTTCTATCGCACCGATTCCTCGCGCGCCCGCGCCACCGGCGGCAGCGGGCTCGGGCTGTCGATCGTCGACTCCGTGGTCAAGGCACACGGCGGCAGCGTCACCGTGACCACCGCCCCTGGCCAGGGCTGCTGTTTCCGGGTCTTGCTGCCGCGGGTGAGCGACGTGCCCGCGCCCGTCGGTTAGCGCACGCCGGTTCCGAGAGTCCAATGGCCCTGCGCTGAGGGTGACGACATCTCGTACGACTGCGCCCTGGACGCAGCGTCAGCGCGGACTCAGCCCAGCTTTTCCAGTGCCGCCTTGATCTTGGCCTGCGCCTCGTCCAGGGATTCCTCGGACGGATTGCGGTCGACGTTGGCGAACCCGAAGTCGCTCAGGTTGCGGGCGGGGAACACGTGCACGTGCAGGTGCGGCACCTCCAGCCCGGCAATGATCAACCCGGCGCGTTCCGCCGAAAACGCCTTGGTCACCGCCCTGCCGATCAGCTGGCTCACCGACATCACGTGGCCGAACGCCGCACTGTCCACGCCCTGCCACTGGTCGATTTCCGCGCGCGGCACCACCAGGGTGTGCCCTTGCGTCATCGGCTCGATCGTCAGGAACGCGACGACGTCGTCGTCCTCGTAGACGAAGCGGCCGGGGAGTTCTCGATTGATGATCTTGGTGAAGATCGATGCCATCGCCCAAGCATAGGTGCGAGCCCGCGGGTGGCTGCACCCATTGACGTTCCTGCGCCGAGCCCGCGGGATGCGCCTAACTCCTGACGCCGAATCGTTAACGCACCGTTGCGGTGTCGTTCCCGGCGATCGCCACACTGCGATGTGACCCGATCCCTGGAGGGCACCTTGGCGCGAAGTCCCAAGACGCTGCTGACGATTCCGCTGGCAGTGCTCACCGCTTGCGCTGTGTCCCTGGTCCCCCTGATCACCCCAGCCCGGGCCGCCGACCCGTTTGGTCCGCTGGGGCCGCCCAACCCCTTCATGGCGCCCAACGGCATCGCGTCCATGCACAACGACGCCGGCTCCGCGGATGCGGGACCGCTGCCCGGGCCCGGTGCCCGGCCGGTTCCGATCTTCGCCTTCCCGCTGCTGGCGGCCTGTCCGACGATCACGCAGGGCACCGACGGCCTGGTGCTGGCGTTGTGCACCACCATCACCGCCCAGTCCCCGGTGCTGCATCTGCTCAACCCTGACGGCGTGCTGCCCCAGATCATCCCACTGGCCAGCATGGATATCGCCAAAGGCGGCCTGTTGGGCGGCGTCTATGCCTACGTGGACAACAACAACCAGATGGTGCTGGTCGACGGGACCAACCATCTGCTGCGTATCGCGCACAGCAAAGACGAGCGGGGTCGCTGGCACTTGTCGGTCACCGAGTCCACCGACCTGTCCACCGCGATAGCGCCGGGCGACAGCTCCGTCGGCGTGGTGCCCGACTATCAGGGCAATGTCTGGTTTGCCACCGCCAACGGGGTGGTCGGTGTGGCGAAAGCGGGCGGTGGCGTCGCCAGCATGCAGTTGCCCGCGGGAGAGCAAGTGGCGAACAGCATTTCGGCATCACCGCAGAACCGCGTCGCGGTGGCCACCACCCATGCGCTCTACGAGATCATCCTCGGTGGCGGCGGTACCCCGCAGCAATTGTGGCGGCAGGCCTATGACCGCGGCTCGGCCCGCAAGCCTGGTCAGCTGAGCTGGGGAACAGGTTCCACCCCAACGTATTTCGGGCCCACCGGCGCCGAGTACCTGACCATCGTCGACAACGCCGAACCCCAGGTGCACGCACTGGTCTACCAAGCCGGCAGCGGTGCCCCGATCTGCCAGCAGACGGTGCTGACGCTGGGCGGTCCGGGTAGCGAGAATTCGCCTATCGGCGTGGGCAATTCGATGTTCATCGCCAGCACGTACGGCTATCCCTACCCGCAGGTGCCGGCCAACGCCGGCCCGGCAGTTCCGGCGACGGCGCCGTTCGTCGGCGGCATGACCCGGGTGGACATCGACAGCCCCGGCCCGGGCTGTCACACGGTGTGGGAGAGCAAGGTCCGCAGTGCCGCGTTGCCACACCTGTCTACCGGGGACGGCCTGATCTACACCATCACCCGCGTCGGCCTCGACCAGACCACACCGGCTGACCTGTTCGCGTACTCGGTCATCGACCCCAATACGGGCAATCTCATCTACCAGCAACTGAAGTCGGCCACCATTCTCAGCGACCCGATTCAGACGTCGTCAATGGTGTTGATGGGCAACAAGATCATGCAGGGCAACATCACCGGACTCGGCCGTATCGGCTGAGCCCGCGTCACTCCTGACCGAACGTCATCATCTCCAGGTTCCAGTACCCGCGCATGCTGTCGATCAGCCCCTCGGCGTTGACGCGATAGGTGAACACCCCGCGCACCGAACTGGTCAGGCCGCCCTCGAACTTACTGTCCAACACCAGGATGTGGGCGATCTCGTTGGGCGAACTCGACGGAAACGTCTCTTCGCAGGTGATGGTCAGGTTGTTGGCGGCGATGTTGGTGTCGTAGAACGTCGCGACACCCGCTTTGCCTTTCACCCCGGTGCCGTCGGGGTTCGTGACGGACTTGCCGATCGGGTCCTCGACGACGACGTCCTCGGCCATCAGCGCCAGCCAGCCCTCCCGATCGTGGGCCTGCACGCAACGCCACGACGACTGCGAGGCGGTCAGGGCCGGGGATTGGGCAGTCTGGGTCATCGCACGGTCACCGATCTGCGTCGGTGTACCGGATGACACCGCGAATGTTCTTGCCGTCCAACATGTCCTGGTAACCGTCGTTGATCTGCTCCAGGCGGTACTGAGTGGTGACCATGTCGTCCAGGTTCAGCTTGCCGGCCTTGTACATCGACAGCAGCTGCGGGATGTCGTACTGCGGGTTGCCACCGCCGAAGATGGTGCCCTGCAGGTTCTTCTGCATCAGGGTCAGCATTGCCAGGTTCAGGGTCACGTTGGTGTCCAGCAGGCTGCCGATCGCGGTCGCGACACAGGTGCCGCCCTTGGCGGTGATGTTGAGGTAGTTGTCGATGTCGGCGCCGTGCAGTTCGCCGACGGTGACGATCACCTTGTGTGCCATCAAGCCGTAGGTGACTTCGGCGATGCCCATCAACGCGGCGTTGATGTCGGGGTAGACGTGGGTGGCGCCGAACTTCAGTGCCTGGTCGCGCTTCCACTCCACCGGGTCGATGGCGAAGATGTAGCGGGCTCCGGCGGCCACCGCACCTTGCAGTGCGGCCATGCCGACCCCGCCGACGCCGACGATCGCGGCGTCCTGACCCGGCCGGATGTCGGCGGTGCGGACGGCCGAACCGTAGCCGGTGGTGACGCCGCAACCGACCAGCGCGGCCACCTCGAAGGGCACCGACGGGTCGATCTTCACCACCGAGCTGCGGTGCACCACCATGTACGGCGAGAAGGTGCCCAGCAGCGTCATCGGGAAGACGTTCTGGCCACGGGCCTGGATCCGGAAGGTGCCGTCGGACACCGCGGCGCCGCCCAGCAGCCCGGCGCCCAGGTCACACAGGTTGCGCAGGCCGGCCTGACAGGTCGGACACTGCCCACAGGACGGGATGAACGACAGCACCACGTGGTCGCCGGGGGCGAGGTCCTCGACGCCGGGGCCGACCTCGGTGACGATGCCCGCACCCTCGTGCCCGCCGAGCACCGGGAAGCCCGCCATGGGGATGCCGCCGGTCACCAGGTGGTGGTCGGAGTGGCACATCCCGGCCGCTTCCATCTGGATCTTGACCTCGTCCTTGACGGGGTCGCCGATCTCGATCTCCTCGATGGACCACGGCTGGTTGAATTCCCAGATCAGTGCGCCTTTTGTCTTCACGATGGACCTGACCCCATTTCGCCTTTGAATTGAGTGTGCCTGGCTCCAGGCCCGGCACTAGTGGGTGACGAGTGCCACACGGGCACCCCTGACGGTCAGCATAGCGCGTGCAACAAAACAAATGCTTGGTTGGGTGCCCGCGGCCACCCCTGGCAGGGCTTTCACCAGATCGGGGAGGGCGCCTTGCCCAGCGGGTAGTAACCCGGCAGCTTCTCCCCGGCCAGGCTGCGCTCGATCCGCTTCTGCATGCCAGGTGACAATTTGCCGGCCTTCATCAAATCCAGGTACAACGCCTGCACGTGGCCGAAGTCGAAGAAGTCGCGCTGCCATTCGATCTTGGCGTCGGCGTCGAGCCGGAACCAGCTGCCGCCGATGCCGTAGATCTCCGACGTGGTGCCGTCCGAATCGGTCGCGATCTGCTTCCAGAAACCGACGATCTCGCCCTGCTTGTCGTCGATCAGCACCTTCTGGTATGGGTACTGCCAGTTCTCCAGGCCCTCCATCTCCAGGCCCAGTGCGATGTCGCGGATCTCGTTGACGCCGACGCACATCACGTCTTCTTTGGGTCCGATGTTCCAGCCGTAGGTGGCGTCGTCGGCGTAGAAGTCGGCCAACGGTTTCCAGTCGCCTGCACGCTCGGCCACCCGGTTGGCCTCCAGCCAGCGCTCGACCCAGTCTTCCAGTACCTCGCGGGGATGTGCGGCCATCAGTCTTCCTTCTCTGTGATGAATAGTGCTTGGGTAGGGCACATTTCGACCGCGCGTTCGACTTCGTCGCGGGCGTCTTCCGGGGGTTCGTTGTCCAGGATCTCGACCTTGCCGCGTTTGGGCACCCGGAAGTAGTCCGGCGCCTCGAGTTCGCACATGGCGTGGCCCTGGCACAAGTCCAGATCGACGTCGATCCTGAATGAGCCCATCGGGGTCAGCCCCGGGCGCGCTTGCGGTAGCGGACCCTGGCCGGCCGGGCCAGCTGCACGACCATCTTGGAATGGTCGTTGTGGTAGCTGTCGGCGGGCTGGGCCATCTCGAACTCGTACTCGCGCAACAGAACCGAGAAGATCGCCTTGATCTGCATCTGCGCGAACGCGGCGCCGACGCAGCGATGCCGGCCCGCACCGAAGGGAATCCAGGTCCACCGGTTGGCCATGTCGGCCTGTTCGGGTTTGTTGTAGCGGTCCGGCTTGAAGGCGTCGGGATCGGGAAAGTCCTGCGGGATCCGGTTGGAGATCGCCGGGGACGCGGCGACGAAATCGCCGTCGTGGATCGGAAATCCCTGCACCTCGAACTCGCCCTTGGCGACCCGCATCAAAATGATCAACGGGGGATGCAGGCGCAGGGTCTCCTTGACCACGTTGTCCAGCTTCGGAATCTGGCGCAGCGCATGGAAACTCACTTCCTGGCCGTCGGCGTAGAGTTCCTCGAGCTCGGCCAGCACCTCGGCGTAGACGTCGGCGTGGCGGATCAACTCGATCAGCGTCCAGGCGGAGGTGCCGGAGCTGGTGTGGTGCCCGGCGAACATCAGCGAGATGAACATCCCGGTGACCTCGTCGGCGGAGAACCGCGGATTGCCCTCCTCGTCCTTGATCGACACCAGCACGTCGAGCATGTCGCGGTCGCTCTTGTCCTTGGGCGGGTTGGCCAACCGCTGGTTCATGATCTCCTGCACCAGCGCCACCAGGTCTTTGCGGGCCTGGTCGCGACGTTGGAAGCTCTCGATCGGCAGGTAAGGATCGACGTAGCACAGCGGGTCGGTGCCGCGTTCCAGATCGTGGTAGTACTCGGCGAACCGGTGATCGAGCTGCTCGCGGAACTTCAGGCCGATCAGACACGCCGTCGAGGTGTAGATGGTCAACTCCGCGAAGAAGTCCAGCAGTTCTATTTCACCTTCGTCGCCCCAGTCGGCGATCATCTTCTTGACTTCGCCTTCGATGGTGGCGGCGTGACCCTTCATCTGCTCGCCCCGCAGCGCGGAGTTGTGCAGCATCTCCTTACGCCGCTCGGGGCTGGCGTCGAACACCACCCCCTTGCCGAAGATCGGCGTCATGAACGGGTAGGCCTCGGCCTGGTCCAATTCCTCGTCGGCAGAACGGAAGAAGAACTCGTTGGCCTCCGCGCCGGACAGGAAGATGACGTGCTTGTCGACGAGTTGGAACCAGCCGACGTCACCGCACTCCTCGCGGATGCGCTTCATCAGCCCGATCGGGTCGGTGCGGAATTCTTCCAGGTGGCCGTGTTCCTCTTCACCGCCGGAGACCCGGGGAACCACTGCTGTCGTCATTTCGGCATCCCTTCTTCGCCGAGCGCGAGCTTCTGGCGTTCTGTGGTGGCGGCCAGCGGGGCCTCGGGCTGGAGCTCCATGTTCGCGACGAAGCCACCGCGCGGCGTCTCGGCGACGAAGGTGATCGCCCGCGCCAGATCGGCTGCCCGCAGGAAGTAGTCGTGCCGGGCCTGACCCCATTTGGCCCAGTCCTCCAGGGCGGGGCCGATCTTCTCGGCGGGCAGGCTCCAGCCCATCGACGTCTTCGTCGGGCCGGGGTGCACGATCGAGGCCCGCACCCCGGTGCCCTCGAGTTCCATCTGGAAATTGGTGACCATCGCGACCAACGCGGCCTTCGCCGCCCCGTAGGCGCCCATGTGCGGCCGTTGCCGTAGGGCCACATCAGAGCCGACGAAGATCAGGTCGCCGCGCTGGCGGTCGAGCATGCCGGGCAGCACCGCGGCGGCCAGCCGGTTGGCGCCGACGAGATGAATCTGTAGCTGCGACTCGAACTCGTCGGTAGTGATCTCGGCCAGCTTGCCGAAGTACGTGTCACCCGCACCGGCGACCAGTACCTCGATGTCGCCGAGGGCATCGACCGACTGTGCGACAAAGGTTTTCACCGAATTCGGGTCGGTGACATCCAGGTGGAAGCCGACCGCCTCACCACCCGCGGCGTTGATCTTGCCGACGATGTCGTTCAGTTTGTCTACCCTGCGCGCTCCCAGGGCGACCGGAAAGCCGTGCGCCGCAAGTTCGATCGCGGTAGCTTCTCCGATGCCGGAGGAGGCGCCGGCGACGATCGCAGGTCGACGGGTGGGTAGCGGATCGAAGCGGGGCATCAGGCGACCTCCACGGACATCGGCAGCTGCGCGAAGCCGCGGACATTGCTGGAGTGCACGCGGACGGAGTTGGCTTCGTCGACTTCGTATCCGCGGATTCGCTTGAACAGTTCGGTGAGCGCAACGCGGGCTTCCATCCGGGCCAGATGCGCGCCCAGGCAGAAGTGCGCGCCACTGCCGAAACTCAGTAGCTTGGAGCCGATCTCGCGTCCGATCAGGTAATCGTCGGGGTTGTCGAAGACCCGCTCGTCGCGGTGCCCCGAGCCGGGCAGCAGCAGCAGCACGTCGTTCTCCGGAATGGTCGTGTCGTAGAGGGTGAGCGGGCCGGATACGACGCGGGCCAGGATCTGGCTGGAGGTGTCATAGCGCAGGGTTTCCTCGACCCACAGCGGTATCCGGGACAGGTCGGCGTACACCGGGGTCAGCTGGTCGGGATTGCGGTGACCCCAGAACGCGGCGTTGGCAAGCAGTTTGGTGGTGGTCTCGTTGCCGGCGATCACCATCAGGAACATGAAACCGAGGACTTCCTCGTCGGTGAGCCGGTCGCCGTCGATCTCGGCTTGCAGCAGCGCCGAGGTGAGGTCGTCGGTGAGCTTCTTGCGACGCTCGGCGATCATCTCCTGGTAGTAGACGATGAGGTTGATCGAGGCCTCGATCGCCGATGCCGGAACGTCGTTCACGCCGTCCTCGCGGTGCATCACACCGTCGGCCATGGCGCGGATGCGGTCGCGGTCGGGCTCGGGCACACCCATCAGCTCCGAGATCACGTCCATCGGCAGTTTGCCGGCGAATTCGGCGACGTAGTCGACGGTGCCGCGATCGGCCTTGTCCAGCATCACGTCGAGATGCTGCCCGGCCAGCTCGGTGACCCGTGGTTCGAGTTCGCGAATCCGGCGCGGCGTGAAGCCTTTCGAGACCAGCGTGCGCAACCGCAGGTGCGCGGGATCGTCCATCGCGAGGAACGACATCGTCTTGGACGCATGTGGGCCGCGGGAAATCGGGTCGAGTGCCACGCCGTCGCGATTGGACAGGGTGGTGCTGTTGCGGAATCCCTGATGCACGTCGCTGTGCCGCGATAAGGCCCAGAAGCCGAGTTCCTCATTGTGGTAGAGCGGCGCCTCGTCACGCAGTCGCCGGTAGTAGGGGTACGGATCTTCGTGGAAGTCGTAGTCGTAGGGATCCAGGATCAGTTCGGGGTCGTTGACACCAACAGTCATGCCTTACCGCTTTCGGGAGTACCTGGGCTGGTTGATCGTTCGGCGCCGGTGAGGATCAGGTTCACCACGCCGCCCAACCGGTCGGCGATCTCGTGATAGGTGAACTCCCCGCTGCCGGCCTGCACCAGAGCGCCGAAGAATGCCATCTGCAGCGCGGCCACGGTGTCGGCCTCGGCGCCCGGCCCGATCGCCGAGGCGATCCGCCGGTGGATCTCCGCACCGATTCGGTCGCGGGCGGCGCGCACCGCGCCATCCGCATTTCCGCCGAGTAGGGCCGCCGTGCACGCAGCCCCGACTTCGGGCTCGTCGGCGACCACCAACGCTAGATGGCGCAGTGCCTTATCGACGCGGGTGCGCATGGGTTCGTTGACATCGGTGAAGTAGGGGACCTGGCGCACCAGATCGAGATAGACCTCGGCGATCAGGTGGTTCTTCGACGAGAAGTAGGTGTAGGCCGTGGCCGGGGCCACCTTGGCCCGGGCCGCCACCATGCGCACGGTCAGGTCGGCGTAGGAGTTCTCCCGCATGGTCGCCATCCCGGCGGCCAGCACCTTGCGGAACGTCTCTTCCTGGCGCCGGTTCCGCGGCATTCTCCCGGCCGTTTGCTGGGCCGGGCCGGGTGCCGACACCAGTGCATCGCTGGACACATGTCCAAACTAGTGGATGGGCGTGGCCGGAAGCAAGCCCCGACAATAAACCGGCACGTCAGCGCCGGTTGTCCGGGGCTATCCGGCTGACCTGCGGGATCGGCTCTTGCACCGGTAGGGAGTCGGGAGTTATGGTTCCTGGCAGAGTTATCGGACAGCTGTCCATTCAACTGAGTTTCGGGAGACTATCGATGGCCCTGTTGGCCGACGGCGCAAGCGCACTATTCATCGACGGCAAGGCGTGTGACGGCGGCGCAGGCACTTTTCCGACCGTCAACCCGGCCACCGAGGAGGTGTTGGGCGTCGCGGCCGATGCCGATGCGCAGGACATGGGCCGCGCGATCGAAGCCGCGCGCCGGGCGTTCGATGACACCGACTGGTCGCGCAACACCGAACTGCGCGTGCGCTGCATCCGGCAGCTGCGCGAAGCGATGCAGCAGCACGTCGAAGAACTGCGGGAGTTGACGATTTCCGAGGTCGGCGCGCCGCGCATGCTCACCTCCATGGCGCAACTCGAGGGACCGGTCAACGACCTGGCGTTCGCCGCAGACACCGCCGAATCCTATGAGTGGAACCAGGATCTCGGCCAGGCCGCCCCGATGGGCATTCCCACCCGGCGCACGATCGCTCGTGAGGCGGTCGGCGTCGTCGGCGCCATCACGCCCTGGAACTTCCCGCACCAGATCAACCTCGCCAAGCTGGGTCCCGCCCTGGCCGCGGGCAACACCGTCATCCTCAAGCCCGCACCCGATACGCCGTGGTGCGCGGCCGTGCTGGGCGAACTCATCGCCGAGCACACCGATTTTCCGCCCGGCGTGGTCAACATCGTCACCTCCAGCGACCACAGCGTCGGGGCCATGCTCGCCAAAGACTCACGGGTGGACATGATTTCGTTCACCGGGTCCACCGCCACCGGCCGCAGTGTGATGAGCGACGGCGCGGCGACCATCAAGAAGGTGTTCCTGGAGCTGGGTGGTAAATCCGCGTTCGTGGTACTCGACGATGCCGACCTGGGCACAGCCGCCGGGGTGGCGGGTTTCTCGGTGTGCATGCACGCCGGGCAGGGTTGTGCCATCACCACCCGGTTGGTGGTGCCCCGGGCCCGGTATGACGAGGCGGTCGCCATCGCCGCCGCCACCATGAGCGGTATCCGGGCCGGCGACCCGGCGAACCCGAAAACGATTTGCGGACCGTTGATTTCGGCGCGCCAGCGGGACCGGGTGCAGGGTTACCTCGACTCCGCGGTCGCCGAAGGGGGTACGTTCGCCTGCGGGGGCGGCCGTCCGGAGGGACGGGATGTCGGATTCTTCATCGCACCGACCGTCATCGCCGGCCTGGACAACAATGCCCGCGTCTCACGGGAGGAGATCTTCGGGCCGGTGCTCACCGTGATCGCGCACGACGGGGACGACGACGCCGTCCGCATCGCCAACGATTCCCCATATGGCCTGTCCGGCACCGTGTATGGAGCCGACCCGGACCGAGCCGCGGGCGTGGCGTCGCGGATCAGGGCCGGCACCATCAACGTCAACGGCGGCGTCTGGTACTCCGCCGATGCGCCGTTCGGCGGGTACAAGCAGTCCGGGAACGGCCGCGAGATGGGCCTGGCCGGATTCGAGGAATACCTCGAAACCAAACTCATTGCAACAGCCGCGAATTGACAGGAGACCCGGGTGGGACAGTTCGAGAACAAGGTTGCGATCGTCACCGGGTCCGGTGGCGGCATCGGGCAGGCATACGCCGAGGCGCTGGCTCGGGAGGGCGCGGCCGTGGTGGTGGCCGATATCAACGCCGAGGCCGCCGCGGGGGTGGCCAAGCAGATCACCGCCGACGGCGGCACGGCCATCAGCATTCCGGTCGACGTGTCGGATCCCGCTTCCGCCAAGGCGATGGCCGACCGCACACTGGCCGAGTTGGGTGGCATCGACTATCTGGTCAACAATGCGGCGATCTTCGGCGGCATGAAGCTCGACTTCCTGCTCACGGTCGACCCCGAGTACTACAAGAGGTTCATGAGCGTGAACCTCGATGGCGCGCTGTGGTGCACGCGCGCGGTGTACAAGAAGATGGCGAAGCGCGGCGGTGGGGCGATCGTGAACCAGTCGTCCACCGCGGCGTACCTGTATGCGAACTTCTACGGTCTGGCCAAGGTCGGTATCAACGGTCTGACGCAACAACTTTCGCGGGAACTGGGCGGACAGAACATCCGGATCAACGCGATCGCACCCGGCCCCATCGACACCGAGGCGAACCGCACCACCACGCCCAAGGAGATCGTCGACGACATCGTCAAGGGACTTCCGTTGTCGCGCATGGGTACGCCGGACGACCTGGTCGGCATGTGTCTGTTCCTGCTCAGCGACCAGGCTTCCTGGATCACCGGCCAGATCTTCAATGTCGACGGCGGACAGATCTTCCGGCCATGAGCGAGCACGTGAAACTCGGCTACATCGGGCTGGGCAATCAGGGTGCGCCGATGGCCCAGCGGTATCTCGAATGGCCCGGCGGACTCACGGTTTTCGACGTACGCGACGAGGCGATGGTCCCGTTCGTCGAAGGCGGCGCCACCGCGGCCACCAGTGTCGCCGAAGTTGCCGACGCCGACATCATCAGCGTCACCGTGCTCAACGACGAGCAGGTCCGTGACGTCATCACCGGCGACGGCGGATTGGCTTCGCGGGCAAAGCCCGGCACCATCATCGCGATTCATTCCACCATCGGTCACACCACGGCCGCCGAACTGGCACGCGAGCTCGAACCGCGGGGAATTCACATCGTCGACGCCCCGGTCAGCGGGGGCGCGGCAGCGGCAGCCAAGGGCGAGCTGGCCGTCATGGTGGGTGCTGAGGACGAGACGTTCCAGCGCGTCAAGGAACCGTTCTCCCGGTGGGCTTCGGTGGTGGTGCACGCCGGGAAGCCGGGTGCGGGTACGGCCATGAAGTTGGCACGCAACATGCTGACCTTCGTCGGCTACGCCGCGGTCGGCGAGGCGCAGCGGCTGGCCGACGAGGCCGGCATCGACCTGATGGCGCTCGGCAACGTGGTGCGGCACAGCGACGCCCTCACCGGCGGCGCCGGCGCCATCATGTATCGCAGCGATGCCAAAGACCTTGCGCCCGACCATTTCCTCTACCAGCCGTTCCAGCACACCGTGGGGTTGGGCGAGAAGGACCTGGGTTTGGTGCTGGAACTGGGCAACGCTCTCTCGGTCGACATGCCTATCGCACGGTTGGCGCGCGAGTTGCTGGCGGCCAACTTGGGGGTTCCGCACATAGAGAAAGAGTCGTGATGGACGAACAGCGCCGTAAGGGCCTGGAGAAGATGAACGAGGTCTACGGCTGGGAGATGCCCGACATCGAGGGCGACCCCTATTTCGACCTGACCGTCGACCACCTGTTCGGCTCGATCTGGACCAGGCCGGGTCTGTCGATGCGCGACAAGCGCATCATGACGCTCACGGCGGTCACCGCGGTGGGCAGCCGCGACCTGGCCGAGATCCAGATCAACGCCGCGCTGCTCAACGAGGAACTCACCGAGACCGAACTCAAAGAGATGGCAGTCTTTCTCACCCACTACCTGGGCTTTCCGCTGGGTTCGGCGCTCAATGGGGCAGTCGACACGGTGGTGCGGCGACGCAAGAAGGCAGCGGCCAAGGGCGCCGGGGAGGACAAGAAGGCCAACGTCGAGGGAGCGCTGAAGATGCACTCCGGCGGCGAGCGCGACTGACCCCGCCGAGCAGACACACAATCGCACCGGACACGGCCACTTTGTGCGATTCTCCGTCTGCTCGCGGGCAGGCTAGTGTGACGTGTCGTGCGCATCCTGGTGATCGGTTCCGGTGCCCGTGAACACGCCCTACTGCTGGCGCTCAGCAGAGACCCGCAAGTCACCGGCTTGTTCGTCGCGCCCGGCAACGCCGGCACCGCCCGGCTGGCCGAGCAGCACGACGTCGACATCACCTCCGGTGACGACGTCATCGCGCTGGCCCGCAAGGTGGCGGCCGACCTGGTGGTCATCGGTCCCGAGGTGCCGCTGGTGCTCGGCGTGGCCGATGCTGTACGCGCCGCCGGCATCACCTGCTTCGGGCCCAGCAAGGGCGCAGCCCTGATCGAGGGCTCCAAAGCGTTTGCCAAGGACGTGATGGCAGCGGCCGGAGTGCGCACCGCCGCCAGCGAAATCGTCGACAACCCGGCACATTTGGACGCAGCGCTGGACCGGTTCGGCCCTCCGGCGGGCGACCCCGCCTGGGTGGTCAAGGACGATTCCCTGGCAGCCGGCAAGGGGGTGGTGGTGACGCCGGACCGCACCGCCGCCCGCGCGCACGCCGCCGGTCTGCTGGAGGCCGGGCACCCGGTGTTGCTCGAGTCCTTCCTGGACGGTCCCGAGGTGTCGTTGTTCTGCGTGGTCGACGGCGCGACCGTGGTGCCGCTGTTGCCGGCGCAGGATTTCAAGCGGGTCGGTGACGGGGACACCGGCCCCAATACCGGCGGCATGGGCGCTTATTCGCCGCTGGCCTGGCTGCCCGACGGCATCTACCGCGAGATCGTCCATCAGATCGTCGAACCCGTTGCGGCCGAAATGGTTCGGCGTGGCAGCCCGTTCACCGGGCTGCTCTATGCCGGCCTGGCGATCACCTCCAACGGCCCGGCGGTCGTCGAATTCAACTGCCGCTTCGGCGATCCGGAGACCCAGGCGGTGCTGGCATTGCTGGAATCCCCGCTCGGACAGCTGCTGTACGCCGCGGGCAGTGGCAAGCTGGCCGATTTCGGCGAGTTGCGGTGGCGCGACGGTGCGGCCGTGACGGTGGTGCTGGCCGCCGAGAACTATCCGGGGCGCCCGCGGGTCGGTGACGTCGTCGTCGGCTCGGAAGCCGACGGTGTGCTGCACGCCGGAACCGCGCGACGCGCCGACGGGACGATCGTCTCCTCCGGCGGCCGGGTGCTCTCGGTGGTGGGGACCGGCGCCGATCTCGCCGAAGCCCGTACCCACGCGTACCGGATCCTCGGCTCAGTCAAGTTGCCCGGCAGTCATTTTCGGACCGACATCGGCCAGCGAGCGGCCGAGGGAAAGATCAACGTCTGAGCCGTCCTAGCGCTGGTACTGCGGGCAGTACACGGTGATCGCGGCGTTGACGCCGGCAGCGGCTTGCGAAGGGGTGATTCCCTCGTTGCTGTTCACTGTCGCGTTGGCGGCCTCACCGGGGCTGACGCCGTTCTGCAGCACCGTGCACAGGTTGCGGCCACTGGCGACCGCGACTGACGGGTCGGTGACGGTGACGCCCGGGATCCCCGATACGAGATCGAGGTAGGTCTGGTCGGGGCCGGGGGGCGGTTGCTGCGGGGCGGGTGCCGCAACTGGTTGCGGGGCCGGCGCCGGTGCTTTGGACGCAGGCGCAGGTGCGGGCGAAGCCGGCGGCCGTGGCGCGGCCGCGGGTACCTGCGCAACCGGCGGTCGCGGCGGCGCGGCGGGTGTGCTCGGCGCTGCGGCGGGGGCGGGCGACGGCGGTGCCGCAGGCGACGGGAGTGCCGCAGGCGCAGCCCCATTCGGTACCGGAGCCGCTGATGGTGGTGCAGCCGGAGCTGCTTGCGGCAGTCCCTGCACCGGTGCGGCCGGTGGCGCATCCTTCGCCGCGGTGGTGGGAGCGGTGCCCGGGTAGCCGCTGGCACCCACGGCGGTCAGCCCGATCACCGCGAATGCCGCCGCCACCGCCGCCCATCGGCGTCGCGACTGGTCGGTCGGTGCGGCGGCAGACGACGCCGCAGTGCTCTTGGCCGGCCGGATCGCCAGCGGTCGGGGCATGGTCGACGCCGCGGTGCCCGGGTGCCTTCTGGTGCGCGCGGCCCGCGCGAACGCCTCGGCGAACTCCGAGCACCGGGCGAATCGATCGGCCGGGTCCTTCGCGAGAGCCACCGCGAGCACCGGGTCGAACACCCTGAGCATCGGGTGGGTCTCCGCCAGTTTCGGAGGTGGCGAGCTCAGGTGGCGGCTGATCACCACGGCGGGATTGGTGTGCGGGAACAGCGGCGACCCGGTCAGCAAATGGTAGACGGTGGCCGCCAGAGCGTACTGGTCGGCGCGTCCGTCGATGGGTTCGTCCGTCAACTGCTCGGGTGCGGCATAGGGGAAGGTGCCGATGGTCATGTTGGTCGCGGTCAGGCCGCTGGTATCGCCGACGGTACGGGCAATTCCGAAGTCGCTCAACAGGGTTCGCTGATCGCCGCTGTCGGGTTTGGCCAACAGGATGTTGGCCGGGCTGACATCACGGTGCATCACGTCGTGGTGTTCATGGGCGTAGTCGAGGGCGCGGGCGATGGCTTCCAGGATCGGCAACACCTGATCTGCCGGCATGCCGACCGGGTAGTGGTCCCGTACCAGGGTCGCGGCGTCGGTGCCGTCGACGAAATCCATGGCGAGCCACAGTTGGCCCTCGCATTCGCCGCGGTCGTTGACGCGCACGATGTTCGGATGCCACAGGCCGGCCGCCAGGTCGGCTTCCCTGATGAACCGCTGTCGGTAGTCGTCGTCCGCGGAAACAGCACTACCCAAGATCTTGAGCGCCTCGAGTCGCGGCAACCGAGGATGCTGGGCGAGGTAAACCTCTCCCATTCCACCGGCGCCCAGGAACCGGACAATCGTATAGCCAGCAAACTCGGTGCCGTCGGCCAATCCGCTGCCGGGGACCATGTCAGCCATCCCAACCATGGAACAGTCTCCTGCGATAGACATGGGCCAGCCTCGTTGCTGGCCTGCGAGTAGTGTATGGCCTTCATTTTAGATTTACTACCGAGCCACTCCCAGTTCACCTTTTGTTCACCTATGAATTCAACCAGAGGCCAGCTGCCGCCGCAGTATGCGGCAAAGGTACCGTCAGAACGCCGCGGCCTGCCCGTCCCGCCGCGGATCGCTGACCGCGAGATAACCGTCGTCCAGCCGCCAGATCGCCTGACAACTGCCGAACGAGTTGTAGTCGTCCACCGCGAGCAGGTCGTGTCCGCGCCGGCGCAGCTCGTCGAGCGTCGAGGACGCGAACCCCCGCTCGCAGCTGACCTGTAGTCCCTGCACCCAACGGAACCGGGGGCCGTCACAGGCCGCCTGCGGGTTCTGTCCATAGTCGGCGATACGGACCAACACCTGCACGTGACCCTGCGGTTGCATCGGTCCGCCCATCACCCCGAAACTCAGCACCGGTGCGCCGTCCTTGGTGACGAAGCCCGGGATGATCGTGTGGTAGGGACGCTTGCGGGGGCCGACACAGTTCGGATGTCCTTGCATTGCAACGAAATCGAACCCGCGGTTCTGCAACGCTATCCCGGTGCCCGGTACCACCACTCCGGAGCCGAAGCCCATGTAGTTGGACTGGATCATCGAGACCATCATTCCGGATGCGTCCGCGGCAGTCAGATACACCGTGCCGCCGCGGGGCGTCCCGGCGCCGGCCGGCTGGGCGCGGTTCGGATCGATCAAGGCCGCGCGCGCCTGCAGGTAGTTGCGGTCCAGGAGTTGGTCCGGGCGCACCCCCATGTGGTCGACGTCGGCGATGTACGCCAGCGCATCCGCGAACGCGAGTTTGAGCGCTTCGATCTGCAGGTGCACGCTATCCGCGGAATCGACTGGCAGGCTGGACATGTCGAAGTGCTCGAGGATGCCCAGTGCGATGAGCGCGACGATGCCCTGGCCGTTAGGGGGTATCTCGTGGACGGTGTAGCCGCGGTAGTGGCCGCTGATGGTGCCGACCCAGTCGGCTTGGTGCGCGGCCAGGTCGCCGGCCAGCATCGCTCCGCCATGGGCCCTGGAGTGCGCCTCCAATTGCTCCGCCAGTTCGCCGCGGTAGAAAGCCTCGCCGTGGGTCGCGGCGATATGCTCCAGCGTGGCCGCGTGATCGGGGAAGCTGAACAATTCCCCGGGCCGTGGTGCGCGTCCGTCGGGCATGAAGGCGTCGGCGAAGCCGGGTTGCAGTGCGAACAGTGGCACCTGGGCAGCCCACTGCGCCGCGACAGTTGGCGAGACCGGAAAACCGTTGCGGCCGTATCCGATAGCTGGTGCGAAGAGCCGCTCGAAGGGCAGCTTGCCGAACCTGGCGTGCAGTTCGGCCCAGGCGGACACTGCCCCGGGTACCGTCACCGCGTTCCAGCCCAGCGCTGGAACTGGTTGTCCGGCAAAGTATTCCGGTGTCCAGGCGGCTGGGGAGCGACCCGACGCGTTGAGTCCGTGCAGTTCTTTGCCGTCCCACACGATGGCGAACGCGTCGGATCCGATGCCGTTGGACACCGGTTCGACGATCGTGAGCGTGACGGCGGCGGCGATCGCCGCGTCGACGGCATTGCCGCCGTCGGCAAGCATTCGCAGCCCGGCCTGAGCGGCCAGCGGTTGCGACGTGCACACCGCGTTGGCGGCCAGGATCGGCATGCGTGGCCAGGCATACGGGAAATCCCACCCGAACGGCGCGTTCACGATCGCGAGCGTAGCGCCGCCGAGCGTAGCGCCGCCGAGCGTAGCGCCGCCGAGCGTCACGCTGGCGTGGCATTCACCGCCGAGTGTCA
>NZ_JBVAXK010000012.1:77171-170721 GCF_055419285.1 Mycobacterium sp. IDUB_28
ACGCTGGCGTGACGGCTGGGCGATCGGCGAGGGTGGCGGCGCCGAGTGTCACGCTGGCGTGGCATTCACCGCCGAGTGTCACGCTGGCGTGACGGCTGGGCGATCGGCGAGGGTGGCGGCGCCGAGTGTCACGCTGGCGTGGCATTCACCGCCGAGTGCCACGCTGGCGTGACAGACAAAAGAGTCAGTCAGGTAGCCCGCGGCGTACCCAACCCATTACGCCGTCAGCAGCGGCGCCATCCACGTCAATTCGGCCGGCAACTGCGAGCTCCAGAATCCGCCGTTGTGCCCGCCCGGCGAGAAACCGCCTGCCGGCGGGTTGGGCAACTGGGCGATGAACTGCTTGGTCGCCGCATAGAACTGGTCGCTGTCGCCGCAGTCGATCCGGATCGGGATCGACGCCAGCGCCGGCATGCCCCACACCGAATTGGCCGCGTAATCCTCGGGTCCGTCGAACGCGCCCGGCGCGGCCGCCCCCGGCGAGGTCCATAAGGCCGGGCTCACCGCACAAATCGCCGCGGTGCGCCCCGCTCCCAATCGCCCGCCGAGCAACAGCGCGCCGTAGCCGCCCATGGACCACCCCAGGAATCCCACCCGCGAGGTGTCCAGTCCCTGCGCGTCCAGAATCGGCATCAGCTCGTTGAGGACCATCGCCCCGGCATCCTCGCCGGAGGCCCGCTTGTGCCAGTAGCCACCGCCGCCGTCGACCGCGACCACCGCAAACGGCGGCAGGCCGGCGTTGACCGCCTGCGCCACGCCCTGCTCGACGCCTCCGGCCATCACCGTGGCGGCGTCGTTGCCCTTGCCGTGCAAAGCGATGATCGGCCGCAGCGGCTTGGTCTGGCCCGGCGGCCGGGCGATCGCCCAATTCGTGGACACCCCACCGCGCGCGGCCGACACGAACGACCCGGTCGTCATCGTCGGAGCCACCTGTCCGGACGGCGCCGGATCCAGCGGCCGTGCCGGGGCCAATGGAACGTTTGTCCCAGTCTGGGCCATCGGTGCAGCCGCGGACTCACGGGCCTGAAACAGCATGTCGAACGCATATGCGCCGACTGCGCCGCCTACCGCGCTGACGCCGAGGCCCAACACGGTCCGACGGCTGATGTCAGGCATGCGGGCCATCATGCCATGTCCGTTTCGCGAAAATGGCAATGCAGTACCACTTTGACTGGCAGCATGGGTGGACGTGACAGCAGCAGTTACTCCAAAAGGAGAACGTCGGCGGTACGCGCTGGTGAGCGCTGCCGCCGAGCTGCTCGGCGAGGGCGGGTTCGAAGCGGTACGTCACCGGGCTGTCGCCCGGCGGGCGGGCCTGCCGTTGGCGTCCACCACTTACTACTTCTCCTCGCTGGATGATTTGATCGCCCGCGCGGTCGAACACATCGGGATGATCGAGGTGGCGCAACTGCGCGCCAGGGTCAACGCCCTGTCGCGGCGCCGCCGGGGGCCCGAGACCACCGCCGAAGTGCTGGTTGACCTGTTGGTGGGTGATGTGTCCGGCCCGGGACTCGCGGAGCAGCTGATTTCCCGGTACGAGCGTCATATCGCCTGCACCCGCCTGCCCGCGCTGCGGGAAAGCATGCGCCGCAGCCTGCGGCAGCGCGCTGAGGCGGTCGCCGAAGCAATCGAGCGGTCCGGCCGGTCGGTGCAGATCGAGCTGGTGTGCACGTTGATCTGTGCGGTCGACGGGTCGGTGGTCTCCGCGCTGGTCGAGGGTCGCGACCCGCGAGCGGCGGCATCGGCGACGGTGATCGACCTGATCGACGTGCTCGCACCGGTCGACCAGCCGCCGGTGCGGATCAGCCTCGCGGCCCCGGAGCCAAATCCGCCGGTAGCGACGGCGTAACGATGTGCCCGGTGGCCGCGTCCCCGTAGATGGTGATGTCGGCCGGGCGCCGGCTGGCATACAACGCCACATAGGCACAGACGACGGCGTCCACCGGATCCTCGGCCCGCCGTAGTTCGCTTTTGCGTTCGGCCGCAATGACTCCGCGTCGCAATGAGGTCCACTCGACGTTGCCGGTGACGTGCAGCGGCACCGGCGCGGTCGCCAGCGACTCGACGGCGTCCATCAGCCGCAGCAGTTCGGACTTCAGACCCTCGACGTCGCGCCCGGGCTTTGCCTTGTACTTCAGCGTCCGCGTCAGCCGAAACAACGCCACTGTCGCCGCGTGCGGGTAGACCTCGATCGCACGCCGGGCAGCTGTTGAGTACGGATCCAGGTCCAGCTGCAGCGCCCCGGCCAGGCGCGCCGCGCGCGGACCGTTGGAGAACTCCGGCTTTCCGGTGTTAGCCGGATGCGCACCCGCCTCGAACCTGCGGAAATCCCGGTTGAGTGCGGTCTCGGCGGGGCGCTGGCCCGTCGGGTTGGTCACCACCAGGGGCGCGTCGAAACCGACCAGGCAGTCGGCCTGAACACAGCGCCCCAGCGCCGCCAGCACCTGCGCGTCGTCGCGGACAGCACCGACGCTCAGCAGGACACCATCGTCATCCAGCACCGCCACACCGGTCGGGTTGCGGCCCGCCCAGGCCAGGTCCACGCCGGCGAAGAACATGGTTAGAGGTAACTAGCACGCGTTGGCGCTGCGTTCAGGGTGGCGCTTACTCGAACTTTTGCGCCACCAGCGCAGAGTCAGCCACGAGGCCGAGCGGCCGGCGCCATCAGCGCAGGGTCAACCCCGCACGCGCCACCAGCGCAGCGTCAACCGGGCAAGCGAACCGTAAGCTGTGTGCCTGTGAGCATTCCGAATGTGCTGGCCAGCCGCTATGCCAGCGCCGATATGGTGGCGATCTGGTCGCCGGAAGCCAAGGTGGTCGCGGAGCGGCGCCTGTGGTTGGCCGTGCTGCAGGCCCAGGCCGAGCTGGGGGTGGAGGTTCCCGCCGAAGCGATCGCCGATTACCAGCGGGTGCTCGAGGTCGTAGATCTCGTCTCCATCGCGGAGCGCGAACGGGTGCTGCGCCACGACGTCAAGGCCCGCATCGAGGAATTCAACGCGCTGGCCGGTCATCAGCAGGTGCACAAGGGGATGACCAGCCGCGACCTGACCGAGAACGTGGAGCAGATGCAGATCCGGCAATCGCTGGAACTGGTGTTCGCCCACGGGGTGGCGGTGGCGGCCCGGCTCGCGGAGAAGGCGGTGTCCTACCGCGACCTGGTCATGGCAGGGCGCAGCCACAACGTCGCCGCCCAGGCCACCACGCTGGGCAAGCGGTTCGCCTCGGCCGCGCAGGAGACGCTGATCGCGCTGACCAGACTGCGGGAGCTGATCGACCGCTACCCGTTGCGGGGCATCAAAGGGCCGATGGGCACCGCGCAGGACATGCTCGACCTGCTCGACGGCGACGCGGCCAAGCTCGCCGAACTGGAACGGTCCGTCGCCGCATTTCTCGGCTTCTCGACCGTGCTGACCAGCGTCGGGCAGGTCTATCCGCGTTCGCTGGACCACGACGTGGTCTCCGCGCTGGTGCAACTGGGTGCCGGACCGTCGTCGTTCGCGCACACCATCCGGTTGATGGCCGGCCACGAGCTGGTCACCGAAGGCTTCGCCGAGGGCCAGGTCGGCTCCTCGGCAATGCCGCACAAGATGAACACCCGCAGTTGCGAGCGGGTCAACGGACTGCAGGTGGTGCTGCGCGGTTATGCGTCCATGGCCGCCGAGCTGGCCGGCGCACAGTGGAACGAAGGGGACGTGTTCTGCTCGGTGGTGCGCCGAGTCACCCTGCCGGACAGCTTTTTTGCTGTCGACGGCCAGATCGAGACGTTCCTGACGGTGTTGGACGAGTTCGGTGCCTACCCCGCGGTGATCCAGCGTGAGCTGGACCGGTATCTGCCGTTCCTGGCCACCACGAAAGTGTTGATCGCGGCGGTACGCGCCGGGATGGGCCGCGAGTCGGCCCACCACGTGATCCGCGAACATGCGGTGGCCACAGCGCTGGCCATGCGCGAACGCGGCGCCGAACCCGACCTGCTCGACCGCTTGGCGGCGGACCCCCGACTACCGCTGGACCGGCCCGCGCTCGACGCGGCGCTGGCCGACCGGAACGCATTCACCGGTGCCGCCGCTGACCAGGTCGACGAGGTCGCCGGACTGGTGGACCAACTGGTCGGGCGTTATCCGGAGGCGGCCAAGTACACGCCGGGGGCAATTCTGTGACTGCTACTCGTGCCGACGCGCTGTCCGCGATCGATTTCACCGATCTGGACAACTTCGCCCACGGGTTCCCGCACGAATTGTTCGTCGTACACCGCCGCGAGGCGCCGGTGTACTGGCACGAGCCGACCGATAACACCCCGGACGGCGAAGGCTTCTGGTCGGTGGCCACCTACCCGGAAACCCTTGAGGTGCTGCGAGATCCAGCCACCTACTCGTCAGTGACGGGTGGTGACCGGCCATTCGGCGGCACGTTGTTGCAAGACCTGGCCATCGCCGGCCAGGTGCTCAACATGATGGACGATCCGCGGCATGGGCAAATCCGCCGGCTCGTCAGTTCCGGACTGACGCCGCGGATGATCAGGCGCGTCGAGGACGACCTGCGCGCCCGGACCCGGCGACTGCTCGACGCGGTAGTGCCGGGTGAGCCGCTCGACTTCGTCGTCGAAATCGCCGCCGAACTGCCGATGCAGATGATCTGCATATTGCTGGGAGTGCCGGAGTCCGAACGTCATTGGCTGTTCGAGGCGATCGAGCCGCAGTTCGACTTCGGTGCGTCGCGCAAGGCGTCGCTGGCGCAGCTCTCGCTCGAGGAAGCCGGGACGCGGATGTTCACCTACGGACAGGAGTTGATCGCCGCCAAACGCGCTGAGCCCACCGACGACATGTTGTCGGTGGTCGCCAACGCGACGGCAGCCGACGCCGATACCCCGGTCATGACCGATCTGGAGTTGTACCTGTTCTTCAGCCTGTTGTTCAGTGCCGGCGCTGAGACAACCCGCAACGCGATCGCGGGCGGGCTGTTGGCGCTGGCCGAGCATCCTGACCAATTCCATTCGCTGCGTTCAGATTTCGACCAGTTGCCGACGGCGATCGAAGAGATGGTCAGGTGGACCTCGCCGTCGCCGTCCAAGCGGCGCACCGCCACGCACGACGTCACCCTGGGCGGGCAGGTCGTCTCGGCGGGACAGAAGGTGCAGATCTGGGAAGGCTCGGCCAATCGCGACGACAACGTCTTCGACGCCGCCGACGTGTTCGATATCGGCCGAAAGCCTAATCCGCACTTGGGTTTCGGGCAGGGCGTGCACTACTGCCTGGGGGCGAATCTGGCCCGTTTGGAATTGCGGGTGCTGTACGAGGAACTGTTGTCGCGGTTCGCCGCCGTGCGGATCGTCGAACCCGTGGAATGGACCCGCAGCAACCGGCACACCGGCATCCGGCACCTGGTCGTGGAACTGCACGGGGCCTGATCCGGCTCGCGGTATCGAGTCCGGCACCGGAGCATGACCGGGACCGGCAACCAGATTTTCAGCCCGTGACCCGGCTAATAACGCCTTTGCCGGTTTAGGATGCCACTGCGGCGTGGGCACGGTGGTGGTGCGTGCGCCGTCGAGAAGTCGCCGGGGCTGGTGGCCGGCGAGCGGTGCCCGGTAGCAGGAGCAGCGATGGACGAGACACGGTTAGAAGCCGGTACGCAATTCGGCCCGTATCTGCTCAAGCGGGTGATCGGCAGCGGCGGTATGGGGACTGTGTACGAAGCACAGGACACCACCATGGACCGAGTTGTTGCGCTGAAACTCATTTCGGGTCCCTACGCCCAGGATTCGGCTTACCGGCAGCGGCTACAGCGGGAGGCCCGCATCGCCGGACGGCTGCAGGACCCGCATGTGGTGCCGATCCACTCGACCGGCGAGATCGACGGGCAACTCTATGTCGACATGCGGCTGATCAACGGCACCGACCTGGACACCCTGTTGCAGCGTTCCGGTCCGTTGCCGCCGCACAAAGCGGTGTCAATCGTGCGCCAGATCGCCTCGGCACTGGATGCCGCCCACGCCGCCGGAGTGCTGCACCGCGACGTGAAACCGGGAAACATTCTGATCACCGCCGACGATTTCGCGTATCTGGTGGACTTCGGTATCGCCAACGCGGCCACCGAAACCAAGCTGACCCAGATGGGTGACGTGCTGGGCACGTGGACATACATGGCGCCGGAAAGGTTCCGCGGCGACGGGAGCGCAGTCACCCCGCGATCCGATACCTACGCGCTGGCGTGCGTTCTGGTCGAGGCGCTCACCGGGAACCCGCCGTTCTCCGGCGATACCGCGACGCTGGTCGGGGCGCACTTGACCGAACCGCCACCCCGGGTGAGTTCCCGCATGGGACTGCCCCCGGCGCTGGACGAGGTGATTTCGCGCGCCCTGGCCAAGAACCCCGACGACCGATACGCCACCAGCGGCGAGTTCGCCCGCGCGGCGGAGGAGGCTCTCGCCAGCCTGGGCAGCGCGACGGCGACCTTCACCATTCCGGGTAGTTCCGCACCCACGGTGCAGACCACACCCGGACAGCAAACATCATCCACGCAACCGCCGGTTCAGCAACCCTGGGCACAGCCGACTCCCCAGTATTATCCGCCCGGCCCCGCCGGGCCCGGCGGCCCATCGACCTTCGGGCCACAGGCGCTGTCGGGCAAGCGTAATCGATGGCTGCCGATCGCAGCTGCCGTCGTGCTCGTCGTCGCGATCGTGGCGGGCCTGGCTATCTGGCAGCTGACCAAAGGTGATTCCACTGCGGATTCCACCGATATCAGCAAACTCGATGTGGGGCGCTACGGCACGAAGCCGCGGTCCCTGCCCGGTCCGGCCACTGCAGATGAAGGCCGCTTTTTGGAGGCCTACCGCCTTGCCGAGGGTGTCACCGACCCTTATGCCGTCGACCCCCTGCTGGACCATGTCTACGGACAGGCGGTCCCAGACCCGGAACTGGCTGCCACCGCAATTTCGGGTACCGGAACGCCACTGACGCAACCGGTTCTGCAGAAGTACGGGATGATCTCCGGATATTTCATCGAAGGGATCTCCAAGCGCTTCCAAGAGTTCGTCCGCGACCGCACCGGGGATCTGGCGGTGATCATGTTGACGAGCTTCCCCAACGACGACGCCGCCGCCCGGGCCGCCGTGGAGATGGACTCAGTGGACTTCGCCGTCAACCCCGAAAACCAGGCCACTCCCATACCTGGCTATCCGCAGGCCAAGGCTCATTATCGGCCCGGGTCCCCGTCGGTCGGCGCCACCATGGCCTCGGGCAGGCTGGTGATGTCCATTGCGGTTCGCAGCGACAACAACCCCGACCTGTCTTATCTGACCAATCGCGTGCAGCGGATCTTGGACCTGCAGTTGCCGCTGGTGGGCAGACTCATTCCGGGTGCCGGTGTCGACCTCACTTCGATGCCGATCGATCCCGATCGGATGCTCAGCCGACTTTTCTTCGCCGGAGACCAGCCCAGAGTGTCACTCAATTTCGGCAGTATGGGCCCGCATGCTGCCGGTTTCTGTGCAGACAGCCAAGCCCGCAAAGACGGTTTGTACGCTGAAGCCGGAATCGACCGGTGCGCGTTCAGCTCTGACAGCGTCTTGCTGCGGACCAAGGATGAAGAGGCCGCCAAGACGTTGCTGCCCAAGCTGGTCGAGGCCGAGCGGGGGGAGTACATGGACCACGAGGTGCCGCCGCCCAACGACATTCCCGGCGCCCGCTGTTACGAACAGAAACAGGAAATCGTGGCCGACAACGCCAACAGTCGGTTCGAGTGTGCGGTGAATTTCGGACGTTACATCGGGTGGGTGCACAGCAACGAGGACAAGGACGCGCGCCAGCGTGCGGCGGCGCAGTACGCCATCCTCGTCAACAGCGCCTGAGCCTGCGGGCATACGCCTGCGTGCCGAAACCGCAGGACGCCAAGAAATTGTTGAGAATGCTTTGAGGCCCGCCCACCAGATTGCTGTTCAACAGTGCAGCGAATCTGGGGAGTGCGGAGATGGTGGGTCCGGAAGCAACCGGGATAGCACAGGCCGTTCGGCCGCCGTTGCCGGCAACCGCGCACCTTGATCTGGTCTGCTGCCTGCGGTCGCAATTCGAAACCTACGGCGCTAGCCGGCATTTCGTCTTTCTGCGCGAGTCCGGACGAAGGATGATCGAAGAACGCGTCACCTTCGCTGACCTCGACCGCGGTGCCCGTGCGGTGGCGGTCTGGCTGAAGTCCCGCCCGGAGACCAGCCGGCCGGTACTGCTGTTGTTCGAGCCAGGCATCGAGTTTTGGATGACGTTCCTGGGCTGCGTCTACGCCGGTGTCGTGGCGGTCCCCGCGCCGTTGCCGCACGACGAACGCAGCTTGCAACGCGTCGCAGCTATCCTCCGCGACTCCGACAGCAGTCTGGTGCTGACTTCCGCCGAGCTGCGGGCCGTGATCGCCACGGGCATCGGCGCCCTCGGTCTCGATCGCCCGATCACCTGCAGCGCCGACGACGACCGACCACCCGTGAATGCCGATGCGTGGACGATGCCTGAAATCACGCCCGACACAGTCGTCCTGCTCCAGTACACGTCCGGGTCGACCGGTGACCCCAAGGGCGTCGCCGTCACCCATGACAATGTGTTGCACAACGAGGCGGTTATCGCGCACGCGCTGGACGTGACTGACCAAGCCGTAGTGGTCGGTTGGGTCCCGCACTTCCACGACATGGGTCTGTTCAGTGTGCTGCTTTCCTTCGTCACCGGCGCAAACGCTGTCACCATGTCGCCGCTGGCATTCCTCAAACAACCGCTGCGAATGCTGTGGGCCATCAGTGACTACCGCGGAACACATTCCGCTGCGCCCAATTTCGCCTATGACCTGATCGCGCGCCGGGTGACGCCGGAGCAACTCGCCGGGCTGGACCTCGCGTCGTGGCGAGTCGCGTTGAACGGTGCCGAGCCCATCCGGTGGCACACCATTGAACGGATCACCGGATTGCTTGCCCGGAACGGCTTTTCGCCATCGGCACTACGTCCGGCCTACGGAATGGCCGAAGTGACCCTACTGGCCACCGTCAGTCGCGGCGCACCGCGCCATCTCGACGCCGACACCGATGCCCTCGAACGCAATCGCTATGAAGCCGGCACGGACCACAGTGTGCGTCTGGTCAGTTCCGGTGAGCCGGGGCCGGGAATCGAGGTGCTCGTCGTCGACCCCGACACCCGCACGGTACTGCCCGATGGTCGGGTCGGCGAAATATGGTTGCGCAGTCGAAGTGTCGCCGCCGGCTACCACGGCAAGCCGGTCGAGACCGCAGACAGGTTTGCGGCATTGACCGACTACGGCACCGGCCCGTACCTGCGGACCGGCGACCTCGGATTCCTGCATGACGCGCAGCTCTACGTGACCGGCCGCCGCAAAGATCTGCTGATCGTCAACGGACGCAACCTCTACCCCCAGGACATCGAGGACTACGTCCAGACACTGCACCCGGCGTTGACGGGTGCACGGGGGGTCGCGTTCTCGGTCGACGTGGACGGCGGCGAACGACCGGTGGTGATTCACACCGTCAAGAGCAGCTTGCTCGGCGAGGTCACCTACGCCGAGCTGGCCGCCACAGTGAAGCGGTCCGTGGCAGGGGCTTTCGAGGTTCCCGCGCCCGTCGTGGTGTTCGTCGAACGCGGCGGCATCCACCTCACCACCAGTGGGAAGGTGCAACGAGCTTCGATGCGTACGGCGTTCCTACGTTCCCACCTGTCCCACGTACTGCACCACAGCCACAACGCCATCTGATGAGGAGCTTCGATGACTGCCCAACACCGTAACACTCTGCGCTGGTTGACTATTCGACTGGCTGCCGCCCTCGAAGTCGCACCGGCACTGGACCCCTTCGTACCCCTGGCGGACATGGGTGTCGACTCGGTGCGCGCGGTGAGCCTGGCCGGCGAGATCGAGACGCACTTCGACATCGATGTCGAGCCGACGCTGATCTTCGACTATCCCACCTTGTCGCACATCGCCGAATTCATCGGCACGGCCGTTGCAGAGCGAGTCGGCCGCGTCGACGAAGCAGTCGCATGATGACCGACATCGCCGTTGTCGGCCTCGACTGCCGTTTTCCCAGAGCAACTGACCCGGCCGCACTGTGGCAGCTGCTGCTCGAAGGCGGCGACGGGGTGGACGAGATCACCGCGTCCGAGCGCTGGGATGGCGCCGCACTGCAGAACTCCGGAATCCTCAACCACCGCAATGCCGGACTGATCGCCGAGGCCGACGCCTTCGACAACGACTTCTTCGGCATCACGCCGCGGGACGCCGCGGCAATGGACCCGCAGCAACGCCTGCTGCTGCACACCGCTTGGCGGGCAATCGAAAACGCCACGCTGGACCCGCGCGGACAGGCTGGTTCCCACACCGGCGTGTTCGTCGGTGTGATGGCGGCCGAATGGGCACATCTGCAGATGCGCGACTACACCCGGATCACCGCTCAAACCGGTTCCGGCAACGGCCACTTCATGACCGCCAATCGGCTGTCCTACCAGTTGGACCTCAAAGGTCCCAGTCTCGCGGTGGACACCGCGTGCTCATCCTCACTTGTCGCGGTGCACCTGGCGGCTCAGGCGCTGCGGCACCACGAATGTGACCAGGCCTTGGCCGCGGGGGTCAACCTCACCCTCACCCCGGCCATCAACGCGTTCTATACGCAGGCCGGGCTGGCCGCCCCGGACGGTCGCTGCAAACCGTTCAGCGCGGCGGCCGACGGGATCGGGCGCGGTGAGGGCGTAGCCGTCATCGTATTGCGCCGACTGGCCGACGCGGTGGCCGAAAACTTGCCCGTCTATGCCGTGATCAAAGGCAGCGCGGTCAACAGCGACGGCCGCAGCAACGGCGTCACCGCGCCGAATCGGTGGGCGCAGCAACAGGTTGTCGAAGCGGCCTGTCGTGCCGCCGGCATCGTCCCCGCCCAGATCAGCTTCCTCGAGGCGCACGGCACCGGGACGTTGCTTGGCGACATGATCGAGGTGAAGGCGCTGGCCCACGCCCATCGGCGGGGACGCGAAGAGCCCTGTGTGATCGGGTCCATCAAGGGCAACCTCGGTCACACCGAAGGCGCCGCCGGGATCGCCGGCCTGATCAAGGTGGTGCTCAGCCTGCATCACCGGATGGTGCCGCCCACGCGCTTCGCCGACGACGAGAACGCTGCGCTACGGCTGGGCGACGGTGGACTGCGATTGCTGTCCGAGCCCATGGCACTGCCGGCGGACGTGGTCTACGCCGGGGTGTCCAGTTTCGGTATCGGCGGCACGAACAGCCACGTGGTGCTCGCCAGCGCCGCTTCCGCGGCGCCCGTCCCGGCCACTACCGGTGGCGGGATCGTGACGCTGTCCGCTGACTCACCGGAAGGACTGCACCGCAACGCAGTTCGGCTTGCCGAGGACCTGGAGAACAGCACCGCACCGCTCGCGCAGTTGTGCTGGTCGACGAACAAGATCAAGGCGACCGGCAAGGTGCGCCTGGCATTGGCCGCCCGCGACCGCGCCGCAACCGTCGCGGCACTGCGCGCAGGAGACTTCGACACCGGTGCCGCCGGCGGGATTTCGGCGGGCTGGCTGTTCAGCGGACAGGGCACGCAGTATCCGGGCATGCACCGGGCGCTGTACGAGGACAGTGCCACATTCCGCGACGCGTTCGACCGGGTCGAAAGCACGATGCTGCCGTATCTCGGCGCACGCATCGGCCGGCTGATGGATGACGACCGCGTGCATCGCACCGAATTCGCACAGCCGGCGATCTTCGCCGCGCAGTATGCGCAGACGCAGGCGCTCGCCGCGGTCGGTGCCGAACCGGCTTGGCTGCTCGGCCATAGCATCGGCGAGTACGCCGCCGCGGTTGTCGCCGAGGTGTTCAGTCTCGAGGATGCCTGCCGACTGGTCGTGGCACGCGGACGTTTGATGCAGCGGCTGCCCGCCGGCGGCGGCATGTTGGCGATACACGCATCGGTCAACGAACTTCCGTTCCGCACAATGGATGTCGCGGCCGTGAACGGCGACGGCGAAATAGTGCTGTCCGGTGCGTTGGACGCCATCGAGCGCACGGCGGCATGGTGTGCCGAGGCAGGTATCCGCGCACGAAGGCTGGACGTGTCGCACGCCTTCCATTCGGAGTTGATGGAGCCGATGGTCGCGGAGTTCGCGGCCGTAGCCACGCAGTGCCGCTACCAGCTGCCGTTGATTCCGATGTTTTCCACTCTGCGCGGTGGCATTCCCGATCGCGACGAACCGATGGACGCGCAGTATTGGACGGCGCACGTCCGGGCCACCGTCCGGTTCGGTGCCGCGGTCACCGAAGCGCTACAGACGCACCCGACCCACCTGGTGGAGTTCGGTTCCCGGCCTACGTTGGCGCCGATGATCATCCGATCCCATCCGGATGCGCCACCCGTCCTGTCGGTGGCTCGCGGTGTGGCCGAAACCGCCGCGGCGCTGTACCGCGACGGACTGAACCCCGACTGGGACACCCTGTATCCCGCCGATGCCAGGGTGGCGCACCGACTCGGCGGATATGAATTCAGCACCGCGAACCGCTACCGGATCACCGAACAAGCCGGTCCAACGTCCCGGCACGACACCGGCACCGACACCGATAAGGAGCCCACGATGGAAAGTCTGGTGGCACTGTTCCGCGAGCAGGCGGCCGTGCTCGCCGCATATCGCGGTATCGACCTGCCGGCCGAGCTGACTACGCATCTCGAATCACCGTCGCAGGTGGACATCAGCGCCGTGGTGCGGGCCGAGATCGCCCGCGTCAGCGGGTTTCCCGCGGCGCGGCTACATCTGTCGTCGACCATCGTCGGCGACCTTGGATTCGACTCCATCATGGTGACCGATCTGATCAGCGGCTTGAAACGCAAGCTGCCCGGTCGCCAGGTTGATCTGGCGGCCTTCGGACCGGACACGATGATCGCCGATGTGGTTGCCATGGCCGGCGGCAGCGTAGGCGAGCCGGCCGAGGAAGCGACGCAGCCGCCCGCGGTCACCCCGCAATTCCGGATCAGCGATTTCGAGGAGGTCAAAGCGCTGGCAGAGCGGATCTCACTGGTCGACACCGCCGGCGTCGACAATCCGTACTTTGTGGTGAACGACGGCATCACCACCGACACCTCGATCATCAACGGTGTCGAGGTGATCAACTTCGCCAGTTTCAACTACCTGGGCCTGTCGGGTCACCCGGCAGTGGCTGAGGCCATGGCCGACGCAGTGCGCCGATATGGCAGCTCCTGCTCGGCGTCCCGCATGCTGTCCGGCGAGAAGCCGATCCACCGTGCGCTCGAACGCGAACTGGCCGATCTGCTCGGAACCCAGGATGCGCTGGCTCTGGTCAATGGGCACGCCACCAATGTGACGGTGATCGGACACCTGCTCGGCGACCGCGACCTCGTCATCCACGACAGTCTCGCGCATGACAGTATCGTGCAGGGCTGCAAGCTATCTGGGGCCACTCGCCGACCCTTCCCGCACAACAATGCCGCCGCGCTCGACGAGCTGCTGACCGAAATCCGGCACCAGTACCGCCGCGTGCTGATCGTGATCGAGGGCGTCTACAGCCAAGACGGGGACGTCGCCGACCTGCCCGCCTTCATCGAGGTCAAGAAAAAACACCAGGCGTTGTTGATGATCGACGAGGCGCACAGCATCGGTGTGCTCGGAGCCGCTGGCGGTGGCGTCGGGCAACACTTCGGCGTCGACCGCGCCGACGTCGAATTATGGTGCGGCACAATGTCGAAAGCGTTGGCCGGCTGCGGTGGTTACGTGGCGGGAAGCCGGGAGCTGATCGAATATCTCAAATACACCACGCCGGGGTTCATCTTCAGCGGTGGCCTACCGCCGGCCATCGCGGCCGCGGCACTTGCTGCAATCACGGTGATGCGCAGCGAATCAGGCCACCTGCAGCGTCTGCACGAGTCGTCGGCGCTGTTCTTGAGGCTGGCCCGGGAAGCCGGCCTGAACACCGGAGACAGTCAGGGCACCCCGATCATTCCGTGCATCGTGGGCAGCTCGATGACGGCGCTGCGGTTGTCGCACGCACTGCTCAGGCACGGCGTCAACGCCAACCCGATCCTCTACCCGGCCGTGCCCGAGGATCAAGCGAGGCTGCGGTTCTTCATCACCAGTCAACACACTGAAGAGCAGATCCGTTACGCGGTGCGGGTTCTCGCCGGGGAGCTCGCGCTCGTGCCGGCGGCGTGAGGACCTATTCCATCCGGAGCCTGACCCCCGCCGCGCGCAGTTCCAGCACGGCCAGCCCCCGGATCACGACGGGATCCTCGTAGCGCCACCCCCCGACCGGATCCGCGCTGACGGCGGCGAGCTTGGCCGGTGAGCGGTTGGCCAGTGCGCGCAGCGCCAACAGCTGCTGGCCGGCTGCGGTGGCGGCCAGCGCGGTCACGACCCACTTGCGCCGGAAGAACCGGATCCGCAGGTACAGCCACGGCATCGTCACCGCCAGGATCGGTGGCAACGCGACCGCCAGCGCCAGCACCCACGCCAGCCAACTGGCGGTGGTGTCCAGTTCGTGCCCGGCTCCGGCGATGTCCATCGCCGCCTGGCTGGCCGCGTTCAGGGGCTGGCCGAGCGCGTCGCCCAGCAGGGGAATGTTGTGCGCGCTGTGCCCGGCCGACGCCAGGTTGCCCGCCACTCCCTTCGAGCCGACTTCGACCTGCCGCCCGGCTTCGGCGATCGTGGCAATCGCCTCGTGGACGGCGAAACCGACGAAGACCCAGATCACCGTCCACAACGAGATGGTGATGTCGCTCATCAGTTGGCCGAAAAGACGGAAGGGCCGGGTCGAGTAAGGCAAGTACCGCGTCATGACACCGATACCAGCACAGCTCGCAGCAGAATGACATCGTCTTGCCGGGTCTCCTGCGGGTCTGCCCGGCCCGGCCTGCCCGATAGGCTGACCCGATGCGACCCGCATTGTCCGATTATCAGCATCTGGCCAGCGGCAAAGTCCGGGAGATCTACCGTGTCGACGACGACCATCTGCTCCTGGTCGCCAGCGACCGGATCTCGGCGTACGACTTCATCCTGGACAGCACCATCCCGGACAAAGGCCGCATCCTGACCGCGATGAGCGTGTTCTTCTTCGGCCTGGTGAGCGCCCCCAACCACCTCGCCGGGCCACCAGACGATCCGCGCATCCCCGACGAGGTGCTCGGCCGTGCCTTGGTGGTGCGACGGCTGGAGATGCTTCCGGTGGAATGCGTGGCCCGCGGTTACCTGACCGGGTCGGGGCTTGTCGACTATCAGGCCACCGGAAAGGTGTGCGGCATCCCGTTGCCGCCCGGGCTGGTGGAGGCCAGCAAGTTCAGCACGCCGCTGTTCACCCCGGCGACCAAGGCCGCACTGGGCGATCACGACGAGAACATCGCATTCGACCGGGTCATCGAATTGGTCGGCGGGGTACGCGCCAACCAACTGCGCGATCGCACCCTGCAGATCTACGTGCAGGCCGCCGATCACGCCCTGAACAGAGGAATCATCATCGCGGACACCAAGTTCGAGTTCGGCACCGACGCGCACGGAAACCTGTTGCTGGCCGACGAGATCTTCACCCCGGATTCGTCACGGTACTGGCCGGCCGCGGACTACCGGCCCGGGGTGGTGCAGACCGCGTTCGACAAGCAGTTCGTCCGCAACTGGCTCACCAGCGCCGAGTCCGGATGGGACCGGCACGGCACTGAGCCGCCGCCACCCCTGCCGGACGACATCATTGTCGCCACCCGAAACCGGTACATCGAGGCATACGAACGGATTTCGGGTAAGAGCTTCGACGACTGGATCGGTCCCGGCGCATGACCGAACGGCTGGCACCACCCGTGGCCAAACGGGTGGAGACCCGACGCGAGCACCATGGCGACGTCTTCCTCGATCCCTACGAGTGGTTGCGGGACAAGGACAGTCCCGAGGTCATCGCCTATCTGGAGGCGGAGAACGCGTACGTCGACCAACAGACGTCTGACTTGGACACATTGCGGCACCAGATATTCGACGAAATCAAGGCGCGGACCAAGGAAACCGACCTGTCGGTGCCCACCCGCCGCGGCGCCTGGTGGTATTACGCCCGCACCTTCGAGGGCAAGCAGTACGGTGTCCACTGCCGTTGCCCGGCAAGCGATCCCGATGACTGGAACCCGCCCCGGTTCGACGAACACACCGAGATCCCCGGTGAGCAGGTGCTGCTCGACGAGAACGAGGCGGCCGACGGTCACGACTTCTTCGCGCTCGGCGCTGCCAGTGTCAGCCTCGACGCGAACCTGCTGGCTTACTCCGTCGACACCGTCGGTGACGAACGTTATACGTTGCGGTTCAAGAACTTGAATACCGGCGAGCTGTATCCCGATGAGATCGCCGGGATCGGCGCCGGCGCGAGCTGGGCCGCCGACAACCGCACCGTCTACTACATCACCGTGGACGACGCCTGGCGGCCGGATACCGTGTGGCGCTACCGACTCGGCGCGGGGCAGCCCGCCGAGCAGGTCTATCACGAACCCGACGAACGGTTCTGGCTGGGGGTCGGACGCACCCGCAGTGACGCCTACATGATGATCGCGGCAGGTTCGTCGGTCACGTCCGAGTACCGCTACGCCGACGCGGCCGACCCCGAAGCGCAGTTCACTGTCGTGTTGTCCCGCCGCGAAGGGGTCGAATACTCGGTGGAGCACGCCGTGGTCGGTGACGAGCAGCGGTTCCTGATCCTGCACAACGACGGCGCGGTCAATTTCACGCTGGTGGAAGCCCCGGTCGACGATCCGTCCCGGCAACACACTCTGATCCCGCACCGTGACGACGTCCGCCTGGACGGTGTGGACGCCTTCGCCGGTCACCTGGTGGTCAGCTACCGACGGGCAGCATTGCCCCGAATTCAATTGTGGCCGTTCGCCACTGACGGCGGCTATGGTGATCCCGAAGAAATCACCTTTGACTCCGAACTGATGGCGTCGGGGTTGGGCGCCAACCCGAACTGGGCTTCACCCAAGCTGCGGGTGGGCGCCGGGTCGTTCGTGACACCGGTGCGGATCTACGACATGGACCTGCGCACCGGCGAGCGGACCCTGCTCCGAGAACAACCGGTGCTGGGCGGCTACCGTCGGGCCGACTACGTGGAGCGACGCGACTGGGCCATCGCCGAGGACGGGACCCGGGTCCCGGTCTCCATCGTGCACCGAGCCGACATCGAATTCCCCGCTCCGGCACTGATCTACGGCTACGGGGCCTACGAGATGTGTGAGGACCCGCGGTTCTCCATCGCCCGGTTGTCGCTGCTGGACCGCGGGATGGTCTTCGTCGTCGCCCACGTGCGCGGCGGTGGCGAGATGGGCCGGCTGTGGTACGAACACGGCAAGTTGCTGGAGAAGAAGAACACCTTCACCGACTTCATCGCGGCGGCACAGCATCTGGTGGAATCCGGTCTGACCCGCCCGCAGCAGTTGGTGGCACTCGGCGGCAGTGCGGGTGGTCTGCTGATGGGGGCGGTGGCCAATATGGCGCCGGAACTGTTCGCCGGAATCCTTGCCCAGGTGCCGTTCGTCGACCCACTGACCACCATTCTGGATCCTTCACTGCCGCTGACCGTCACGGAGTGGGACGAGTGGGGAAACCCCCTGCAGGACAGCGATGTCTACGCGTACATGAAGTCGTACTCGCCGTACGAGAACGTCGCCGGCCGGCCTTACCCGGCGATCCTGGCGATGACCTCGCTGAACGACACCCGGGTGTACTACGTGGAACCGGCCAAGTGGGTGGCGGCGCTGCGACACAGCAATCCAGACGGAAACCCCATCCTGTTGAAAACCCAGATGAAGGCCGGCCACGGCGGTATCAGCGGCCGCTACGAGCGGTGGAAGGAAACCGCGTTCCAGTATGCGTGGCTGCTGACGACCGCCGCTAACCAGCGGGCGTCTTGGGCAGAAACTTAGCCGGGATGAGCGTGATCAGCACCAACGCGGTCGCGATCACCCATACCACTGTGTAACAGTGCGAAAGGTCGTGCACGAGGTTCGTGCCGAAATTCGGGTCGAGGGTCCGCGGCGGTACCGCTGCCGGGTCCAACGCAGCGTGGCGTCGCACCGCCTCCTCCTGTAGCCGACCGAGTTCGTTTGCCGCGGCGATGTTTTCACTGCGGTTGAACTGGCTGGTGAGCACCATCGACATCAGTGCCGTCCCGATCGAGCCGCCCACCTGCAGATTGACGCTGATCAACGTGGAACCGCGGGCGATCTGATGCGGGGCCAGGGCCTGCACTGACGCCCCCGACAGCGGCATCATCGTGCAGCCGGTGCCCATGCCCATGATAGTCAAACCCACCGCCAGCAGCGGCAGGTAGCCGGCCTGGCGGGCGACACCGAAGGTGAAGATGCCCAGCCCCACCGCAATCAGCGTGATGCCGACTAGCACCATCTTGCCGGGACCCTTGCGGTCCATGAACACCCCGGCCCACGGCATGGTGAGCATCGCCCCGATGCCCTGGGGGATCAGGTGCAATCCGGATTGCATCGGCGTCTGGTGCAGCACCTGCTGCAGATAGCTCGGGAGCAGCAACACCGAACCGAAGAACGCGATGGCGAACAGGAATGCCGTCACATTGGCATTGGTCACCACGGGGTTCTTGAACAGCCGCAGGTCCACCAGCGGATGCTCGGCGCGGAACCAGGCGTGCAGCAGGAACGCCCCGATCAGCACCAGGCCGGCCACTGCCGGTATCAACACCTGGCGATCAACCACGGTGCCGTGGCCGGGAATGGCGGACACCCCGAAGAGAAAGCTCGCCAATCCCGGGGACAGCAGCAGGGCGCCGACCGTGTCGAATGTCTCAGACGGTGCCGGCTGATCCCGCGGAAACACCAGCGCCGCAAGGACGAACGCGCACAACCCGATCGGCAGGTTGATCAGGAAGATCCACGGCCAGCTGAAGTCACCGATCAGCCAGCCGCCCAAGATGGGGCCGCCGATCGGACCGAGCAGCATCGGGATCCCGAGCACCGACATCAACCGGCCCAGCCGCTTCGGACCGGCCACCCGGGTGAGGATCATGAATCCCAGCGGCATGAGCATGCCACCGCACATGCCCTGTACCGCACGAAAGACATTGAGCAACAGGATGTTGGGGGCGATCGCGCACAGCATCGAGCCCGCCATGAACGCCAGCACCGACCCCATCCACAGCCGTTTGGTGCCGAACCGGTCGGCCGCCCAGCCCGCCAGCGGGATCACCGTGGCCAGCGCGAGGGTGTAGCCGGTCATGGTCCAGCCGACGACGGCCTGGGTCGACTCGAACTCGACGATGAACGTGCGTTGCGCGACGCTGACGACGGTGCTGTCCAGCCCCATCATCAGCGAGGCCAGGATGCACACCCCGGCGGTTCGCAGGGTCGGCGCATCCAATTTGTCGGGGTAACCCCCGACCTGGGCCGGCCCCGCGGCGGCGGTTCGCAACGCGGGGTCGACTGGTGGGGAAAATGCCTCATCCATGGCGTTGCTGAGCATATCTAACGGCCTGCCTCCGGCGACGGGGCCGATAGACGTCTGCCGTCAGTGTGTCCTTCACCGTCTCGACATCTGGCATCGGCAAACTACCTGCGTGTCTGGAAAACTGATCGTCTCGGTCTCAGGGATTGGCGAGCACACCCTGGCCGACGTGGCCGACTTCTGTGCGCAGATGGATTCCCGCGCTGTTCCGGTGTCCTTCCTGGTGGCGCCGCGTCTCGGTGACCGCTACCGACTGGACCGCGACCCCCGCACCGTGGACTGGCTGACCGACCGGCGCGCCCACGGCGACGCCCTGGTGCTGCACGGCTACGACGAGTCGGCGACCAAGAAGCGGCGCGGCGAGTTCGCGACCCTGCACGCCCACGAGGCCAGCCTGCGACTCAAGGGGGCCGACCGGGTGCTCGAGCACCTGGGGCTGCGCACCCGACTGTTTGCCGCACCCGGCTGGCTGGTCTCGCCCGGAGTCGTCAAAGCGTTGCCGCGCAACGGATTTCGACTGCTCGCCGACGCCTACGGAGTGACCGATCTGGTTCGGGACACCACGGTGCGGGCCCGGGTGCTCGGTATCGGCGAAGGATATCTGGCCGAGCCGTGGTGGTGCCGGATGGTGGTGATGTCAGCCGACCGGGTCGCCCGGCGCGGCGGGGTGGTCCGAATCGCCGTCGCCGCTCGCCACCTGCGCAAGTCCGGTCCGCGGCAGGCCATGTTGGACGCCGTCGACCTGGCTCTGCTGCAGCAGTGCACCCCGATGGTGTACCGCTGGCAGGCCGACAAGGCGGTCCTGGACGCCGCTTAGCTCGATGCGGGCCGCCCGCACCGGTGGCACTAACGTGTATCGACATGAGCGATGCGAGTCCTGGTTCCGACGGGTTCAACGCCGACGCGATCATCGTCGGAGCCGGGCTGGCCGGACTGGTCGCAGCGTGCGAACTGGTGGACCGCGGGTTGCGGGTATTGATCGTCGACCAGGAGAACAGCGCCAACCTCGGCGGGCAGGCCTTCTGGTCGTTCGGCGGCCTGTTCTTCGTCAACAGCCCCGAACAGCGCCGACTGGGCATCCGCGACAGTCCTGAACTGGCCCTGCAGGACTGGCTGGGGACGGCTGCGTTCGATCGTCCCGAGGACTACTGGCCAGAACAGTGGGCACATGCCTATGTCGACTTCGCGGCGGGGGAGAAGCGCAGTTGGCTGCGCACCCGGGGCCTGAAGATCTTCCCGCTGGTGGGCTGGGCCGAACGCGGCGGTTATGACGCGCAGGGGCACGGTAATTCGGTTCCGCGCTTTCACATCACCTGGGGGACGGGGCCGGCGCTGGTCGAGATCTTCGCGCGACAACTGCGTAACCGGCCGAATGTGCGGTTCGCGCACCGGCACCAGGTCGACCGGCTGATCGTGGAAAGTGACGCGGTGACCGGGGTCCGGGGCACCGTGCTGGAACCGTCGGACGAAGCCCGTGGCTTCCCGTCATCGCGAAAAGCAGTGGGAAAATTCGAATTTCGTGCCTCAGCGGTGATTGTGACCAGTGGCGGTATCGGCGGCAATCACGATCTGGTGCGCAAGAACTGGCCGCGACGCATGGGCCGGGCGCCCAAGCAGTTGCTCAGCGGGGTTCCGGCACACGTCGACGGCAGGATGATCGGCATCGCGCAGAAGGCCGGCGCGCGGGTGATCAACCCCGATCGGATGTGGCATTACACCGAGGGCATCACCAACTATGACCCGATCTGGCCGCGGCATGGCATCCGCATCATCCCGGGGCCGTCGTCGTTATGGCTGGACGGGGCGGGAAATCGGTTGCCGGTCCCGCTCTATCCCGGCTTCGACACGCTGGGCACCTTGGAGCACATCGCCCAGACCGGCTACGACTACACGTGGTTTGTGTTGAACGCCAAGATCATCGAGAAAGAGTTCGCCCTTTCGGGTCAGGAGCAGAACCCCGACCTGACCGGTCAGAGTGTCCGCCAACTGTTGCGGTCGCGGACCCGATCCGGGCCGCCCGGTCCGGTGCAGGCATTCGTCGACCAAGGAGTGGATTTCGTCACCGCTGACTCGTTGGCGGAGCTGGTGGACGCCATGAACGCGTTGCCCGACGTGCAACCGCTGGACTACGAGACGGTCCACGCCGCGGTCACCTCGCGGGATCGCGAGGTGGCCAACAAGTTCACCAAGGACGGGCAGATCACCGCGATCCGCGCGGCCCGTACCTACCTGGGCGACCGGCTGGGCCGGGTGGTGGCGCCGCACCGGCTGGTCGATCCCAAGGCCGGACCGCTGATCGCGGTCAAGCTGCACATCCTCACCCGAAAGACGTTGGGGGGCATTGAAACCGACCTGGACTCGCGGGTGCTGAGGTCCGATGGCAGCGCAGTGGCCGGGTTGTACGCCGCTGGTGAGGTCGCCGGCTTCGGTGGAGGCGGTGTGCACGGCTACCGGTCCCTGGAGGGCACCTTCCTGGGTGGCTGCATCTTCTCCGGACGGGCCGCCGGCCGCGGCGCCGCCGCGGACATCAGTTAGCCGGAACCCCCGCGCAACTCAGAAGGTGACGCCGTCCTCTTCGCGGAGCACCTGAAAGTCGGTGCTGGTCATCTCGGTGAGCCGGCCGTAGTAGATGCCGCGGGCGTCGGGAGCCACGATGCCCTGATGGATGGGCACTGCCCGCGCGGGGTTCACGGCCCGCAAATAGTCCACGGCCTCCGAGATCTTCATCCAGGGCGCCGCGGCGGGCGTGGCCAGCACGTCCACCGGCTCGTCGGGTACGAACAACGCGTCACCCGGATGCATCAACCTCGCGGGATGGTCACCGTCGCCCACCAGATACGAAATGTTGTCTATCACAGGGATTTCCGGATGGATGACGGCGTGCCGGCCACCGACCGCTCTGATGGTCAGCTGCTCGACAGACAGTTCGTCCCCCACGTGCACGGCGTGGCACGGCTCGCCCAGCTGCGCCGTGGTCTGGGGGTCGGCATACAGCGTGGCGGCCGGGTTGCCCTGCAGCAGTGCCGGCAACCGGGTGACGTCGACGTGGTCGGGATGCTGGTGGGTGATCACGATGGCGGCCAGGCCGGTGATCCCCTCGAAACCGTGGGCGAAAGTGCCGGGATCGAAAAGCACCTTGGTGTCCCCGAACTCGGCGAGCAGGCAGGAATGCCCGAAATGCGTCAGTTGCATGCTTACGATTGTGCCCTGATGGGGGCCGTGCAGTTGAGGATGTTGGTGGCGACGATGATGGTCGCCGGTTGCCTGGTGATCGCACTGGTCGCGGTGCCGGCGGCGAACGCCGAACCGGAAACCTGTCCGCCGATCTGCGATCAGATCCCGGGGACCGCGTGGATCCAACGCGAATCGGTGCCGCTGCACGGCGTGTACCGGTGGCCGTCGTTGGCAGCGGTGGCGGTGCCCCTGACCGGCGGGCCTGCCACGCCCCAGTTCCGGTTCGAGCAGGTCTGTGGCACCGCGGCCCTGCCGCAGGACCCCCGCAATTCCGCCGTGGCGGCCCGCGCGCTGGTCACCCGGGACCACTGGCAGCTGCAGGCGCTGATCCTGCACTGGCGCGGCGACACCGCACGCGGGGGCGCGAATGCCGCAGCGGTGTTCAGCACTGCGCTCGCAGCACTGCGCGCCTGTCAGCTCGGTGCGCCCGCGCAGTCGCCGTCGGTCACCGACGAGGAACCGACCCGGATGGCCGCCGTCATCAGCGGACCGGTCATCGTGCACACCTACCTGGTCGCACATGTCGCGAGCAGCACGGTCAGTGAACTGACGCTGTGGTCGTCGGGGTCTGACCAGGTGCCCTGGCCGGTGATCTCCGACGCCGGGGTCCTGGACGCCCTCACCGCTCCGCTGTGCGATGCGTACCTCGGCTCCTGCCCGTGACGGACGAAATTCGCTCTGGCACTGCGTATTTGCGGTAGGTTCGGCGGATGGTCACCCTCGATGTCCTCTACAGCGCGGCTCTGCATCCGTGGCCGGAGCTACGGGAGAAGGTGCTGCGCGCAGAGGCGGAGGGCTTCGGTACCGCGTACGTGTTCGACCACCTCTCCGGTGCGATGTTGTCCGGCAGCCGAATGCTGGAGTGCTTCACCCTGGTCGGGGCGCTGGCCGCAGCCACCTCCACGATCCGGATCGGCACCCTGGTGGTGAACGCGGCCAATCGGCCCGCCGGGGTGACGGTTGCCGCCGCCGCCTCGGCGCAGGAGATCAGCGGCGGGCGGTTCGTGTTCGGTCTCGGCGCCGGCGGCGCACCGGACAGTCCGTGGTCGCGCGAGCAGCGGCTGGTCGATATCACCCTGGCCGACTCCCTGCGGGCGCGGCACCGGCACCTGGTCGACGTGCTCGACCTGTGCGACAGCCAGTGGGACCCCGCCAGGGCGGCCGCGTGGGCCGGCTTTCCGTTGCCCAGGCCACCGGTGTTGCTCGGCGTCAACAGCGTCGCCCTGGCCGAGATCGGCGGTGACCGCTGCGACGCCGTCAATGTGCGTCTGGACCATCCCCGCATCGGTGAGTTCTTCCAGGCGGCCCGGGCCGCCCGCGCCCGATCCGCCCGGGCCGGGACCCCGCTGGTGCTCAACGCCTGGACGGCGCTGTCCGATGCCGCGCTCGACCCGCACGGTGCGGTGCAGCACCGGATCAGCGACCTGGGCGGCCACGGGCTGATTTTGGTCGGGTGATCACACCTGGTCCATCGCCGGTAGAGTCGCGGGCGGAGCGATCTGAGCTGAGGAGGAGCGCGGTGGCCCGGGTGGTCGTGCATGTGATGCCCAAAGCGGAGATTCTCGACCCGCAGGGCCAGGCCATTGTCGGTGCCCTGGGCAGGCTGGGTCATCCGGGGATCTCAGATGTGCGTCAGGGCAAGCGGTTCGAGTTGGAGGTCGACGACACTGTCGACGACTCGGTGCTCGCCGACATCGCGGAGTCACTGCTGGCCAACACCGTGATCGAGGAGTGGACGATAAGTCGGGACCCGCAGTGACGGCCCGGATCGGAGTGATCACCTTTCCCGGCACCCTCGACGACGTGGATGCCGCGCGGGCGGCACGGAAGGTCGGCGCGGAGGCGATCAGCCTCTGGCACGCCGACGTCGACCTCAAGGCGGTCGATGCCGTGGTGGTGCCCGGCGGCTTCTCCTACGGCGACTACCTGCGGGCGGGTGCGATCGCCAGGTTCGCCCCGGTGATGGGCGAAGTGGTGGCGGCGGCCGGTCGCGGCATGCCGGTGCTGGGCATCTGCAACGGCTTCCAGGTGCTCTGCGAGGCTGGTCTGTTGCCGGGTGCGTTGACCCGAAACGCCGGCCTGCACTTCATCTGTCGCGACGTGTGGTTGCGGGTGGCGTCGACGTCGACGGCCTGGACGTCGCGTTTCGAGAGCGACGCGGACCTGCTGATTCCGCTGAAGTCCGGCGAGGGCCGATACGTGGCACCGCGGGAAACCATCGAAGAACTCGAGGGCGACGGGCGGGTGGTGTTCCGCTACCGCGACAACCTCAACGGCTCGCTCAACGACATCGCCGGCATCAGTTCAGCCAACGGCCGCGTGGTCGGGTTGATGCCGCATCCCGAACATGCCATCGAAGCGCTCACCGGCCCCTCCGACGATGGCCTCGGATTGTTCTATTCAGCGCTGGATTCGGTGCTGGCCGCCTGATATCAGGCCGACAAGACCGCGTAAGGTGCTGCGGCACGACGCAATTCGTCGAATTCAGCGGTGATCGCAGCAGTCGCGTCATGCACGTCGGCGAAGGTCTGGTCGTCGGTCAGCACCGCGATTCCCAGTTGGTCCGCGTAGCTCCACACGGTGATGTTGACCGGTGCGCCCGGCGACAGCACGCCCGTGGAGTAGATCTCGCTGACCGGCGCACCGCCGAAGTGACCCCGCTGTCGCGGTCCCATGACGCTGGAGACAGCAACATTCATGATCTTGTTGTGGCCCTCGCGTCGACCCAGCCAGCGGAACATCGCCGGGGCGATCGCGGCCGGCAGGTAGTTCATCAGCCGGCCGTAGAGCCGGGAGCCGAGTATCTCGTGGTCCTCCTTGGCGTACCTGGACGCCCGTGCTACCAGCCGCACCCGCTCGAGTGGATCGGCGACGTGCACCGGCAGCGACACCGACAGGCCGCTGATCTCGTTGCCACTGATCCGGTCGGACTTGTCGGTGGCAGTGGGGACCGACGCGATGATCGGGCGGTCCGCGCTGCCGTCGTAGTCGAGCAGCAGGGTCCGCAGACCTCCGGCGGCCATGGCCAGGATCAGGTCGTTCATCTTGACGCCCAGTTCGGCGGCGGTCGCTTTCACGTCAGCCAAAGGCAGTGCGGCGCTGGCGAAGCGGCGCTGTGGTGACACCACGTGGTTGAGGAAGGTCGGTGGAGCGTCGAACGTGTCGGCCAGATCGGGGTGGCTGCCGCGTTCCCGTGCGCGACGACGCATCCGGACCGTGCCCGAGACGGCGTCCCGGATCAATCCGGGCAGCGCGGCCAGTTGCCGCACGTGGTCACGTGCGGCCGCACGCAGCAGGTCCGCGGAAGTCGCTGTGGCGCTGTCGTTCTGAATCGGCGCGACGGTCATGTCGACGAGATCCATGGCCCGGGCCAACAGGTTCGCCGATGCGACACCGTCGGCCAGCGAGTGGTGCACTTTGCCGATCACCGCGAAACGGCCCCCGGCCAGGCCCTCGGCGAAATGGAACTCCCACAGCGGGCGACTGCGGTCCAGCGGTGTGGAGGCGATCTCGCCGATCAGCTGATCCAGTTCGCGGCGCCCGCCCGGCGCCGGAACCTGCACGCGTCGTAGGTGGTAGTCCAGGTCGACCGCGCAATTCTGCTGCCACACCGGGTGATTCAAACGCCAGGGAATCTCGACCAAGCGGTATCGCAACGGCTCCAGCAGGTGCAATCTGGCTTGCAGGTGCTTGCGGAATACCTCGAAGCCGAACTCGCCATCGAATGTCGATGCGTCGACGACGGTGACCTTCAGGGTGTGGGTGTGCAGGTTGGGCGTCTCGCTGTAGAGCAGCATCGCGTCCATCCCGTTGAGTCGTTTCATCTGACACCCCGTTCTCAGCCGACGATGGGCAGTCGGCGCTCGCCGGCCAGGCGGTCGAGCGCGGTCTGCATCACCGCGCGGACATGGGCGTCGACCTCGGCCACGTCGGGATCCGCACCGAACTGGGCGACGACGTCGATGGGTTCGAGCACCTCGGTGACGACCTTGGCCGGCATCGGGAGGTTGGGCGGGAAGAAGACGCTGAAGCCGAAGGGAAAGCCGAAGCTGACCGGCAAAATATCCGACCGCAGCTTATTGAGGCCGAGTCGGCGGGCCAGCCAATTGCCGCGGGTGAGGAACAACTGTGTTTCCTGCGCGCCGATCGACACCGTCGGCACGATCGGAACCCCGGCTTCGACGGCGGTCCGGACGTAGCCGGTGCGCCCGTTGAAGTCCACAGAGTTGGCCTCGAAGGTGGGCCGGTAGGAGTCGTAGTCACCGCCGGGGAAGACCAACACCACCGCGCCGGAGTGCAGGGCGGCCGCGGCGTTCTCCCGGCTCGCCTCGATGACGCCGAGGCGCCGCAACCAGCCGTCCATCGGCCCCATGAACAGCGCGTTGTGCCCCAGGGTGTAGACCGGCCGGTCGTAACCGAAGGTGTCGTAATACTGCGGCGAGAAGATGAACACATCCGGGGTGAACATGCCCCCCGAGTGGTTGGACACCACCAGCGCGCCGCCGACCGCGGGCACGTTGTCCATGTGGCGCACTTCGGCGCGATGCCACCGCTTGATGACGGGTGCGACGGTGTCGATGACCTGTTTGGTGAACGCGGGGTCCCACTTGGCGATCTCGCGGTCGTCGCTGCTGTTACTGACATCACCCGTCATGGCTTCTCCGATTGCGTTTAGGACCCCGCCTGCGCTGGGGATTCCTGAAGTGAGCGCTCTCTACATCCGTAGAGGATATGCTACTCTCATTTTAAGAGAATGTCATTATCGTGCGGTTGTGGCATACCGCACACATCGCAAGTGCAGGGAGCGAGAATGTCCGAAAAAGTTCTGGTTACAGGTGGATTCGGGTTGGTCGGTGCGCAGACCGTGCGGCGGCTGGCCGCCGACGGGCATCAGGTAGTCGCCACCGACCTCGGCACGAAGCCGCACCGCAGGGCGGCCGCACAACTGCCGGCCGGCGTGGCAGCGCGCTGGGCAGACCTGACCGATCCGGACGCCGTCGCCATGCTGGTCGCACAGGTCGAACCGACCGTGATCATCCACCTGGCCGCGGTGATCCCGCCGGTGATCTACGGCATCCCGGACCTGGCGCGCCGGGTCAACGTCGACGCCACGGTGGCATTATTGCGGGCCGCCGAAGCGTGCGCCCGACCACCGCGGTTCGTGCAGGCATCGAGCAACGCCGTGCACGGTGCCCGCAACCCGCACCGGCATACCGAGTTGCTCAGTGCCGACAGCCCGGTCGCGCCGTCGGATCTGTACGGAGCCCACAAAGCCGAGGCGGAGCAGCACGTTCGGCTGTCCAGCCTGGACTGGGTGATCCTGCGCCTCGGCGGCGTCATGAGCGCAGACCCGGGTGCGATGCCTTTCACCTTCGATGCGCTGTTCTTCGAGAGCGCGCTGCCGACCGACGGGCGGATGCACAGCGTGGATGTCCGTGACGTAGCGGCTGCGTTCGCCGCGGCGACCATCGCTGCGCGGGAGGACGTGGTCGGTCAGATTCTGCCGGTCGCCGGCGACGAAACGCACCGGTTGCGCCAAGGCGAGGTCGGCGCTGCGCTGGCGGCCACCCGCGGTCTGAAGGATGTGCTGCCCGGCGGCCGGCCCGGTGATCCCGCGAGCGACGAGGACTGGTTCGTCACGGACTGGATGGACACCACGCATGCCCAGCAGGTGCTGGCTTTTCAGCAGCACAGTTGGCCGGACATCCTGGCCGAGATGCGTGCTGCCGCAGGGTGGCGGCGGTACCCGATGCAGTTGGTGGCTCCGCTGGCGCGACTGGTGCTCAAGCGCCGCGCAGCCTACCGGGACGCGCCCGGCCGCTACGCGGATCCGTGGGGTGCTTTCCGTAGGAAGCTGGGCGAGCCACGGCCGGACCGGGTGCTTGCCGGCCGGATCGGGTAGCCGCTACTCAGCCCGCCGCGCGCAGCAACGGTGCCGAGGGCAGCTCGGCGACGGGGTTCAACCTGCTGAAGAGATCGACCGCCGCGGTCAGCGCGCGGTCGACGTACGCGGCGAAGTCGTCGAAACCGACCCGTTCGCCGATCCATCGTGACTGTTCTGCGGTGACGCCGACGCGCCGCGGATCTGACGATCCGTGCACCGTCGCGGTGACGTCGCGGTTCTGCTCGTTCCACGTGTCGGCGACGTGCACCAGGCGCTCGTGTTCGGTGCTGGGATAGAAACACGCAGGCGTGATGCGCACGGTGACGACATCCGGGTGCAGCGTCGGGATTTCGAGGTGCACATGCAGGCGGCGCTCGGCGTTCAGGACGAAGAAGAATTCGGCATCGTGGCGGCCGCGGAAATACCGCCGTCCGCGGGTGCGCAGGTAGCGCTCGATCAGGTCGGCGGTCAGCGGCTCAGTCATAGTTCTCCATGCTCCGGCAGGTGACTATGCGGGTCCTGGTTCCAGAGACAGGAAAACTGAAGAAACAGTTGAGAATCGGCTGAGCGACGGTGCCGTCAGACAACGACGAAAAACGAATCCCGGTACGCCTCGAGTAGTCGCAGCCACAGCTCGCTGATGGTCGGGAAACAGGGCACCGCGTGCCACAGCCGATCGATCGATACCTCGCCGGCCACGGCGATGGTCGCCGCGTGCAGCAGTTCGGTCACGCCCGGGCCGACGAGAGTCACCCCGAGCACATGACGGCTGTCGACGTCGACCACCATGCGTGCCCGCCCGGCGTACCCGTCGGCGAAAAGCTTGGCGCCGGTGACGACGTCGCCGATCTCGATATCGATGACTTTGGTGCGGTGACCGGCCTGCGCGGCCTGCTCGGCGGTCAGGCCCACCGCGGCGACTTCGGGGTCGGTGAAGAACGCCTGCGGCACCGCGTGATGATCCGCGGTGGTGGCGTGTGCGCCCCACGGCTCGGTGTCCAGCGCTCGACCGGCGGCGCGGGCACCGATGGCGGCGCCGGCGATTCGCGCCTGGTACTTGCCCTGATGGGTCAGCAGTGCGCGGTGGTTGACGTCGCCGGCGGCGTAGAGCCAGCCGTCCTCGACCGCCTTGACCCGGCACGTGTCGTCGACCTCCAGCCAACTGCCGGGGGTGAGCCCCACAGTTTCCAAACCGATGTGGTCAGTGAGGGGTTTGCGGCCGGTGGCGAACAGGATCTCGTCGACCTCGAGGCCGGTGCCGTCGCTCAATGCCAGCGATACCGGGCAGTACGGGTAAGCCCGGCTCAGTTCCTGCACCGAGACGCCCAGGCGCACGTCGACTCCCGCGTCGGTGAGTCCGCGGCCGACGAGTTCCCCCACGAAGGACTCCATCCGCGGCAGCAATTGCGATCCGCGGGCCAACAGGGTCACCTTTGAGCCCAATCCCTGCCAGGCCGTTGCCATTTCAACGCCGACACCGCCGCCTCCGACGACGGCCAGCCGATTGGGCACGTCGCTGCTGTCGGTGGCTTCGCGGTTGGTCCAGGGCCGGGCGTCGTAGAGGCCGGGCAGGTCGGGCAGGGCGGGGCGGGTGCCGGTGCACACGACGACGGCATGCCGCACGGTCAGCACCATCTCGGCACCGCCCGGGGTGGTGACCACGACCCGCCGGGGCCCGTCCAACCGTCCGTGTCCGCGGATCAGGGTGGCGCCGATGCCGTTCACCCAGTCGACCTGGCCGCTGTCGTCCCAGTCGCTGACGTACCGATCGCGGCGGGCGAAGACGCCACCCGGGTGGATCGGACCGATGATCGCCTGACGGGCACCGTCGACGCGGCGGGCCTCGGCGACGGCGATGACCGGACGCAACAGTGCCTTGCTCGGCACGCAAGCCCAGTAGGAGCACTCGCCGCCGACGAGTTCGCGCTCGACGACGATGACGCTCAGGCCCGCAGCGCGCGCCCGGTCTGCGACGTTCTGCCCGACCGGACCCGCGCCGAGCACCACGACGTCGCATTCCTGCTGCTCTTCCGGCATGGTTCAAACAATCCTTTCGGCTCGGTTCTGCCAACGAAGCTACTCGGGCCGCAGCAGCCCGCTGACCATCGCGCGCCGCGCTACGCCGGCGGACTCAACGCCACCGACGCCTCAGCGGTGTAGCACAGGAAGGTGAGTGTCTCCTGCAGGTAGAGCTGCACGGTGTCGGCGTCGTGGCGCAGGTAGCCGATCGACACGTCGGTTCCCAGTTGCAGGTCGAAGTCGCCGCCCCGGGTGGTCAGCACGAACGCGCCGTCGATGGCCGGCGCCCAGATGATGTCGCCGTCGACCAGGCGGTTCAGGTGTTCGAGGATCGGATAGCCACCGGCGGTGGTCTCGCTGACCTGGGTGTAGGTGTCGGCCGACAGCAGCACCGAGTACGGTCCGTCCACGCCGGCCAGCCGCAACGACGTCAGAGCCTGCGTGATCACATCGGGAATGTCGCGGGGGTCGTCGGGCAGGGTCAGGGGCGGATTGGAGCTGGACTTGCGGATGCCGTCGATCGAGGCCGGCGCGTAGCCCTCGAAGATGCCACGGTCCTCCACGAAGGCGAGCTTCTTGGCGGCCGCCTTGACCGGCTCCCAGTCGGGGTCGTTGGATCCGCGCTCGACATCGTCGATCTCGTTGCGGGACAAGGTGAATGGCACGCGCAGCCGTACCAGCGGTCTGCTGTCGCGAAGATGGGCGATCACCCCGTCGGCGGGCGACGCCAGGTCGATCAGCCGGCCGGTGCTGACCGAGGCGGTCACCGGGCCGCCGGGCTCGCTGACGTCGACCACCCTGCGGCCGGCGATATGCCGCTTGAAGGTGCGGGTGGCCTCCAATTCGATGTCCGCCCAGGCGACTTCGGTGACGGGTGCCAGATCGCGGTAGAGATTGTTCATCCGGAGTGTCCTTTCAGGCTGCCGATCGAAAGTGAACCGTCCTGGCGCGCCGGGGCCGGCGGCGCGTCGGCGCCGGGTTCGGGCAAGGGCGGCGGGTCGTCGAGGAAATCGACCGTGGGGGAGAAGAACAATCCCCCGGTGACCGCGGTGGAGAAGTCCAGAATGCGATCGGTATTGCCCGGCGGGTCGCCGAGAAACATGTTGCGCAACAGCCTTTCGGTCACCGCGGGGGCGCGGGAGTAACCGATGAAGTAGGTGCCGTATTCGCCCTTGCCGACCTCCCCGAACGGCATGTTGTGCCGGACGATCTTGAGTTCGGTTCCGCTGTCGTCGGTGATCACGTTGAGCGCGATGTGCGAGTTTCTCGGTTTGACCTCGTCGGCCAGTTCGATGTCTTCCAGCTTGGTGCGCCCGATCACCAGCTCCTGCTCGGTGACCGACAATGACTCCCACGACGTCATGTCGTGCACGTACTTCTGCACGTGCACGTAACACGAGCCCGCGAAGACGGGATCCTCGTCGCCAATCGCCGTGGCGCTGCGGGCAATCGGTCCGTCGGGATTCTCGGTGCCGTCCACGAAGCCGAGCAGGTCGCGGTTGTCGAAGAATCGGAAGCCGTGCACCTCGTCAACGACGGTCACCGCACCTGCCATCGCCTTGAGGATGCGCCCGGCGAGCTCGAAGCACACGTCGAGGCTTTCGGCGCGGATGTGGAACAGCAGGTCGCCCGGTGTCGAGGGGGCGTGGTGGCGCGGTCCGTCCAGCGCCACGAACGGATGCAGCTGCGCCGGCCGTGGCCCGGCGAACAACCGGTCCCAGGCCTGGGAGCCGATCGAGGTGATCACCGACAGGTGCTTGGCCGGGTCGCGGAATCCGATCGCGCGGACCAGCCCGGAGATGTCGGGCAGCGCGTCGTGCACCGTCGCTTCGCCGCCATCGTCGATGGTCGCGACGAGGAAGATCGCGGCGGGCGTCAGCGGTGCTAGAACGGGTTGGGGCTGTACCGGCGGCACTCTGCTGACCCTATCGTCATCAGTGGCGTTCCGAACAGCGAAGATGGTGGACATGTCCGGCATGTCGGCAACCGCAGCAGGTCTCGGCCAGTTCATCGACGCTTCTCCCTCGCCCTTTCACGTCTGCGCCACGACGGCTGCGCGGTTGCTCGCAGCCGGCTACACCGAACTCGACGAAACCGATCGCTGGCCGGCGCAACCCGGCCGGTACTTCACCGTGCGCGCCGGATCGCTGGTGGCCTGGCGTGCTGGGGAGTCCGTGACCGCGTTCCGCATCGTCGGCGCGCACACCGACAGCCCCAACCTGAGGGTCAAGCAACACCCCGACCGGGTGGTCGCCGGCTGGCAGGTGGTGGCACTGCAGCCCTACGGCGGCGCGTGGCTGAACTCCTGGCTGGACCGGGATCTGGGCGTCAGCGGACGCCTGTCGGTGCGGGACGGCACCGGAGTCGGGCACCGGCTGGTGCGGATCGACGAACCGGTGCTGCGGGTGCCGCAGCTGGCCATCCATCTGGCCGACGACCGCAAGTCGCTGACGCTGGATCCGCAGCGACACCTCAACGCGGTGTGGGGGGTAGCCGACGAGGTACCGCCGGGCGGGTTCGTTGAATTCGTTGCGCAACAAGCCGGGATCGCCGCCGTCGATGTGCTGGCCGCCGACCTGATGACGCACGATCTGACCCCGTCGGCGGTGATCGGGGCGGATTCGAGCCTGCTGAGCGCGCCGCGGCTGGACAATCAGGCCAGCTGCTATGCGGGTCTGGAGGCGTTGCTGGCCGCCGAGCCCAGCGATGTGGTGCCGGTGCTGGTGTTGTTCGATCACGAGGAGGTCGGCTCGACGTCGGATCACGGCGCCCAGTCCAACCTGCTGATCACCGTGCTGGAACGCATCGTGCTGGCAGCCGGGGGAAGTCGGGAAGACTATCTGCGGACGCTGCCCGCCTCGCTGCTGGCGTCGGCGGATATGGCGCACGCGACGCACCCCAACTATCCGGAGCGACACGAGCCGGGCCACCTGATCGGGGTCAACGCGGGACCGGTACTCAAGGTGCACCCCAATCTGCGTTACGCCACCGACGGACGCACCGCCGCCGCCTTCGCGATGGCCTGCCGGCAGGCCGGAGTTCCGTTGCAGCGCTACGAGCATCGGGCGGACCTGCCGTGCGGCTCGACGATCGGGCCGATGACGGCAGCCCGCACCGGTATCCCGACCGTCGACGTCGGGGCCCCGCAGCTCGCCATGCACTCGGCGCGCGAACTGATGGGCGCGCACGACGTCGAGACGTACGCGGCTGCCCTGCACGCGTTTCTCTCGCCGCGCTGAGCACGCTGAGCTGACGCTTCGCCATCAAGTCAGCCCCGTTTCCGGGGTGAACCTAGAATGTGTCCGTGACGAGCCCTGTGACTGACACCGTCGAGCACGCCGCAACCACCCCCGACCAGCCGCAACCGTTTCACGAGTTGGGCCTCAAGGATGACGAGTACCAGCGCATCCGGGAGATCCTGGGCCGCCGGCCCACCGATGCCGAGCTGGCGATGTACTCAGTGATGTGGAGTGAGCACTGCTCCTACAAGTCCTCCAAGGTGCACCTGCGTTACTTCGGTGAGACGACCACCGATGAGATGCGCACCGGCATGTTGGCTGGAATCGGCGAGAACGCCGGCGTGGTCGACATCGGCGACGGGTGGGCGGTCACCTTCAAAGTGGAGTCGCACAACCACCCGTCCTACGTCGAGCCGTACCAGGGTGCGGCCACGGGTGTCGGCGGCATCGTCCGCGACATCATGGCGATGGGCGCGCGGCCGGTCGCTGTGATGGACCAGCTCCGGTTCGGGGCCGCCGAGGCGCCCGACACGCGCCGCGTGGTCGACGGAGTGGTTCGCGGTATCGGTGGTTACGGCAACTCACTGGGCTTGCCCAATATCGGCGGCGAGACCGTCTTCGACGCCTGCTACGCCGGCAACCCGTTGGTCAATGCGTTGTGCGTCGGCGTATTACGCCAAGAAGACCTGCACCTCGCCTTCGCGTCCGGGACCGGCAACAAGATCATCCTGTTCGGTGCGCGCACCGGCCTGGACGGGATCGGCGGGGTGTCGGTATTGGCCTCGGACACATTCGACGCGGAGAACTCCCGCAAGAAGCTGCCGTCGGTGCAGGTCGGCGACCCGTTCATGGAGAAGGTGCTCATCGAGTGCTGTCTCGAGCTCTACGCCGGCGGGCTGGTGATCGGCATCCAGGACCTGGGTGGTGCGGGATTAGCCTGCGCCACATCGGAATTGGCGTCCGCTGGAGACGGAGGCATGGCGATCGACCTGGACGCCGTCCCGCTGCGAGCCAAATACATGACGCCCGCCGAGGTGCTGTGCAGCGAATCCCAGGAGCGGATGTGCGCGGTGGTGGCACCGGAGAACGTGGATGCGTTCATGGCGGTGTGCCGCAAGTGGGAAGTGCTGGCCACGGTGATCGGCGAAGTCACCGACGGTGACCGGTTGCGCATCACCTGGCACGGCGAGACCGTCGTCGACGTGCCGCCGCGCACGGTGGCCCACGAAGGTCCGGTCTATCAACGTCCGGTCGCCCGGCCCGACACACAGGACGCCCTGGTCGCCGACACCTCCGCCGGGCTGCCCCGGCCCCGGACGGGCACCGAGCTGCGCGCGACTTTGCTTGCGCTGCTTGGCAGCCCGCATCTGTGCAGCCGCGCGTTCATCACCGAGCAGTACGACCGCTACGTGCGCGGCAACACCGTGCTCGCCGAACATGCCGATGGTGGCGTGCTGCGCATCGACGAGGCGACCGGGCGTGGTATCGCGCTGTCCACCGACGCGTCGGGGCGCTACACCCAATTGGATCCCTACACCGGCGCGCAACTCGCACTGGCCGAGGCCTACCGCAATGTCGCCGTCACCGGCGCCACCCCGGTTGCGGTGACCAACTGCCTCAACTTCGGCTCGCCGGAGGATCCCGGGGTGATGTGGCAGTTTTCCGAAGCAGTGCGCGGACTGGCCGATGGTTGTGCGGCACTGCGGATTCCGGTCACCGGCGGCAACGTCAGCTTCTACAATCAAACCGGGTCGTCGCCGATCCTACCGACACCGGTGGTCGGCGTGCTCGGCGTGATCGACGACGTGACCCGGCGCATCCCCACGGCGCTGGGCACCGACCCCGGCGAATCCCTGATCCTGCTGGGCGACACCCGCGACGAATTCGACGGCTCGGTCTGGGCGCAGGTCACCGGCGATCATCTCGGCGGGCGACCGCCCGCTGTCGACCTGGCACGCGAGCAACTGCTGGCCGAGATCCTGAGCGCGGCATCGCGGGACGGGCTGGTGACCGCCGCCCACGACCTGTCCGAGGGTGGCCTGGCCCAGGCCGTCGTCGAAGCGGCGTTGGCCGGTGAAATCGGTTGCCGTCTGGTGCTTCCCGAGGACGCCGACCCCTTCGTGACGCTGTTCTCCGAGTCATCGGGCCGGGTCCTGGTCGCGGTGCCGCGCACCGAGGAGAGCCGGTTCCGGTCCATGTGCGAAGCGCGCGGGCTGCCCGCCGCCCGCGTCGGGGTCGTCGACCCGGCCTCGGACGCGATCGAGGTGCAGGGGCTGTTCACCGTGTCGCTGGCCGAACTGCGGGAGACGTCGGAGGCGGTGCTGCCCCGATTCTTCGGGTGAGCCTCAGGGATTGATGGTGTAGTCGCCGAGCTGACGTCCCCACACGTAGTCCAGCACCAGCGGCGACGGCAGCTCGAAGTGATTGTAGGGCGCCAGGCTGGCACCGACGTCCATCACCAATAATGGTGCAGGCCACAGGGTTCGGGTGATCGTCTGCCAGCAGCCCGGTTTGCCGCCCGGCCCGCCGCGGGCGTTGACCCTCGGCAGGTTCTCCGGATAGAAGTACGGGGGCGGGGCCCCGGTGATGGCGCCCGCGGACGTCGCGCCGAGCGAATATCCGTTGGAGCCCAGGGCGGCCTTGATCCGCGGCGCCACCTGGTTGTAGTTGCGCAGCGTGCAGAAGACCTCCGGGCTGTACTCGTCGAGCAGCTCCGCGGTGGGTCTCAGATCGACGGCGCCGCGGGCCAGATACGGTCCCGCGCGCTCGAACACCGGGGCGCCGATCTGGCCCAGCCCGGCGGACGCCAGCAGCGCCGCGTCCAGTTCGCTGCGCTGCCGGTCCACGGTGCGTGCGGTGGTGGCGGCCCGGTTGAGCGCATCGAGCAGATCGGGCGCGGCGTCGGCGTAGACATCGCCCAGCGCCGCCAACCGCTGAACGTCCAAGCGCGCCTGCGGCAGTTGCGGATTGAGGTCCGCGAGGATGGCATCGCCGGTGGACAGCGAGGCGCCGAACTTGCCACCCAAGCCGGTCAACCCCTGGGCGGCCGCACTCAGCGTCAGGTTGAGCTTGACCGGATCGACCTTGTCGGCGAGGGCGCTCAGCGTCTCGAACAGGCTGTTGAACTCGGTGGTGACATGCGTGGCGTTGATCACCGTCGCAGACGTGATGTGTTGTGGCGATGGGGTTTTCGGTGAACTCAGCGCGATGTACTTGTTGCCGAAGACGGTGGTCGCCTTGATCTCGGCGGCCACATTGGCCGGGATCTGCGGGACATAGCGCGGGTAGATGTCCAGCGTCACCTGCGCCGCCGGTCTCCCGTCGCGGGTGATCTCGGAGATCGCCGCCACCCGGCCGATCTGCACACCGTTGTAGGTGACCTTCGCGCCGGGGTCCATCACCAGGCCGGCCCGCGGGGCGATCATGGTCAGCTTGGTCTTCGCGGTGAAGTTGCCGCGGAACTGCCAGTACAGCGCCCCGAAGACGAGCATCAGCACCACCAGCGTCAGCAGGCCGATGGTCTTGAACGGCGGTCGCGCGCCCGAACGACGACCCATGACTCTGAGACCCTAAGGTATGACCGCCCGGAATAGCGCCGATCCGGTGAAGACCCGACAGGCCGTGTTGGCCGTTGCCGACTGGCTCCGCGACCCCACCCGCCCCGCCCCGGACCGCGCCACCCTCGGATCGGCGGTGCGTCTCACCGCCCGCACTCTGGCTGCTGTCGCGCCGGGCGCGAGTGTGGAGGTCCGGGTCCCGCCCTTCGTCGCGGTGCAGTGCGTGGCGGGGCCCCGGCACACTCGCGGCACACCACCCAATGTCGTCGAAACCGACCCCCGGACGTGGCTGTTGGTGGCAACGGGACTGATGGGGTGTCAGGATGTGTCGGCGACGGGCGAATTGGCGCTGTCCGGCTCGCGGGCCAGTGAAATATGTCACTGGTTGCCGCTCGTGGATTTAGGCCCTGAGCACTGAGTTTGCCGCGACACGAAGATTCGGTGAACAGCAACACGCGGGTTTGATTCGGCACGGGGGCGTCGCGGCCCGTAGACTCCGTAAGCGTCACTAACCGCGCCCTAGGGAGCCGCCACATCGTGACCGCGCAGCAGCCTGAAGAAGACTTCAATTCGCCTCGTGAAGAGTGTGGCGTATTCGGGGTCTGGGCCCCCGGCGAGGACGTCGCCAAACTCACCTACTACGGCCTCTACGCATTGCAGCATCGCGGCCAGGAGGCGGCGGGCATCGCGGTTGCCGACGGATCCCAGGTGCTGGTCTTCAAGGACCTCGGTCTGGTCAGCCAGGTGTTCGACGAGCAGACGCTGGCGGCCATGGAGGGCCACGTCGCCATCGGCCACTGCCGCTACTCCACCACCGGCGACACGACCTGGGAAAACGCGCAGCCGGTCTTCCGCAACACCGCAGCCGGTACCGGGGTTGCGCTGGGACACAATGGAAATCTGGTCAACACCGCAGAACTTGCCGCCCGGGCCCGTGATGCGGGGTTGATCGCCAAGAGGTGCCCGGCGCCGGCGACGACGGACTCCGACATCCTGGGCGCGCTGCTGGCCCACGGAGCTGCCGACTCCAGCCTGGAGCAGGCGGCATTGGAACTGCTGCCGACCGTACGTGGCGCGTTCTGCCTGACTTTCATGGACGAGAACACCCTGTACGCCTGCCGCGACCCGCATGGCGTGCGGCCGCTGTCGCTGGGACGGCTGGATCGGGGCTGGGTCGTCGCCTCCGAAACCGCGGCGCTGGACATCGTCGGTGCATCCTTCGTCCGTGACATCGAGCCCGGCGAGCTGTTGGCGATCGACGCCGACGGGGTGCGCTCCACCCGGTTCGCCAACCCCTCGCCCAAGGGCTGCATCTTCGAGTACGTCTACCTGGCCCGGCCCGACAGCGTCATCGCCGGCCGGTCGATCCACGGTGCGCGCCTCGCGATCGGCCGCCGCCTGGCGCGGGAGCGCCCGGTGGACGCCGACCTGGTGATCGGCGTGCCCGAGTCCGGCACACCGGCCGCGGTGGGTTACGCGCAGGAATCGGGCATTCCCTACGGCCAGGGCCTGATGAAGAACGCCTACGTGGGCCGCACCTTCATTCAGCCGTCGCAGACGATCCGGCAGCTCGGCATCCGGCTCAAGCTGAATCCCCTCAAAGAGGTGATTCGCGGCAAGCGGCTGATCGTCGTGGACGACTCGATCGTGCGCGGGAATACCCAGCGTGCCCTGGTGCGGATGCTGCGCGAGGCCGGGGCGGTGGAGGTGCATGTCCGCATCGCCTCGCCGCCGGTGAAATGGCCGTGCTTCTACGGCATCGATTTCCCGTCGCCGGCCGAGCTGATCGCCAACGCTGTCGAGGACGAAGACGAGATGCTCGAAGCGGTACGGCACGCGATCAATGCCGACTCACTCGGTTACATCTCGTTGCGCGGCCTGATCGCCGCCACCGAGCAGCCGGCTTCGCGCTTGTGCACGGCGTGCTTCGACGGGTCCTACCCGATCGAGTTGCCCAGTGAAAGCGCGTTGGGCAAGAACGTCATCGAGCACATGCTTGCCAACGCCGCGCGCGGCGCCGGACTGGGCGAGTTGTCCGAGCCGGAAGTCCCCGAAGTTCCCGTCTCGCACTGACGAGAGCGACTCGGGGCGGGCAAGCGGTGGTAACGCTCACTGACGTCACCCCCTACCGGTAGCCTTTATCGCGATGACGGAACCCGAAGGCGTTACCTACGCATCGGCCGGGGTGGACATTGAAGCCGGTGACCGCGCTGTCGACTTGTTCAAGCCGCTGGCAACCAAGGCCACCAGACCCGAAGTACGTGGCGGTCTCGGCGGATTCGCCGGCCTGTTCGCGTTGCGCGGTGACTACCGCGAACCCGTGCTGGCCGCGTCCACCGACGGCGTGGGCACCAAGATCGCAGTCGCTCAGGCGATGGACAAGCACGACACCGTCGGCCTCGATCTGGTCGCCATGGTGGTCGACGACCTCGTCGTGTGCGGGGCCGAACCACTGTTCCTGCAGGACTACATCGCAGTCGGTCGCACCGTTCCGGAACGGGTGGCAGCGATCGTCAGCGGCATCGCCGAAGGGTGCGTGCGGGCGGGGTGCGCGCTGCTGGGCGGTGAGACCGCCGAGCATCCCGGCCTGATGGAGCCGGACCACTACGACATCTCGGCCACCGGCGTCGGGGTGGTCGAGGCCGACGACGTGTTGGGCCCGGACCGCGTCAAACCCGGTGACGTGATCATCGGGATGGGCTCGTCGGGGTTGCATTCCAACGGTTACTCGTTGGCCCGTTCGGTCCTGCTCGACATTGACCGGATGAACCTGGCCGGCTATGTGGAGGAATTCGGTCGCACGCTGGGCGAGGAACTACTGGAGCCCACGCTGATCTACGCCAAGGACTGCCTGGCGCTGGCCGCCGAGACCCAGGTCCGCACCTTCTGCCACGTCACGGGCGGCGGGCTGGCCGGCAACCTCGCGCGCGTCATCCCGCACGGGCTGGTCGCCGAGGTGGACCGCGGCACCTGGACACCCGCGCCGGTGTTCGCGATGATCGCCCAACGCGGCCGGGTTTCTCGGCCGGAGATGGAAAAGACCTTCAACATGGGGGTGGGCATGATTGCCGTCGTCGCACCCGAGGACACCGACCGAGCCCGGGCGATTCTGACTGCGCGCCACGTGAACTGCTGGGTGCTGGGCACCGTCTGCAAGGGCGGGAAAGAAGGCCCGCGGGCCAAGCTCGTCGGGCAGCACCCACGGTTCTAGGCGCAGACGCTGAATCGACCGTGCCGCTGCATGGGGCAGAGGCACGGTCGATGTGTCTGACCTAGGGTCGCCAGCCGTCCTCGTCGTCGTATGAATCGTCATCCCCACGGTCCGATTCATCGGTGCTCGTCCCGGACAGCTCGCGCTGAAGCCGCGTGAAGTCGGTTTGAGGGGAGCTGTATTTCAGTTCTCGAGCAACCTTGGTCTGCTTTGCCTTAGCCCGGCCGCGGCCCATGGGGGAACCCCCTCGCGAAATAACGGAGCGGCCTAACACGTAGGCGGCTCCGATCTCTTAGTGTCATTGTCCTGCCGATAGCTTACCGTGCCGCGCCGCTGCGCGTGGTCGCGCCCTGCCAGCCGGTCGCGAGATGGCGGATGTCACAGCCGATGCCCAGCATCGGACATCATCGGCTGCCGCCGCGCAGCCGTTCGACCGCCAGCCGCCCGGCACCCACCTCATCGAGGGGCGGCAACGATTCGGCGTCAACCACCGCGGCCACCTTGCCGTCGGCCCCGGTCGACAACTCCGTATCGGCCGGTACGCCCCGTTTCAGCAACGCCAGTGCGACCGGGCCCAGGTCGACATGGTCGACCACCGTTCCCAGTCGTCCGACGGCGCGCCCGCCGGCGGTGACGGGGTCACCGGTGGACGGCCGATCCCCGGAGCCGTCCAGGTGGAGCAACGCCAGCATCCGCGGCGGTTTGCCCAGATTGTGCACCCGCGCGACGGTCTCCTGGCCGCGATAACAGCCCTTGTCCAGGTGCACCGCTCCCTGGCCGGGGCCGCCGATCCACCGCACCTCATGCGGGATGGTCCGCTCGTCGGTGTCCACGCCCAGACGTGGACGCAGCGCGGGCGCCGGGTTGGTCACTCGATGCGCCTCATAGGTCCACACCCCGGCCGGCTGCACTCCCGCGCTGTGTAGCCGCTGCTGCCATCGCACCGAGTCGGCGCGCGGCACCAGCAGGTCCAGCGCGGTGGTGGCACCGGGCATCCGGCGCACGAAACCACCCCCGGCCAGCGGGACCGCCTGCCAGTCGGCGGGCAGGACGTCGATGCCCAGCACGTCGAGCACCGCTTTGTCGGCGAGTCGCGGACCGAGCAGCGACAACACCGCCAGGTCCGCGGCGGCCACCGTGACATCGGACCAGAAGACCATCTTGCTCAGGTAGGCCAGCAACGGCGGGCCCCGCCAAGGCTCGGTGTCGAGGTAGGTGATCCCGCCCAGTTCGGTCTGAAGCCAGTGGTCCTCGACGCGGCCCTGACCGTCCAGGCTGAGGTTCTGGGTGCCGGCGCCCTCGGGCAGCGCGCTGACGTGTTGGGTGGAAATGTTGTGCAGCCACGGCTGCCGGTCGTTACCGGCCAGCGTCAGCACGGCCCGATGCGACCGGTCCACCAGGACGGCGTCGGTGTCGCCGGCTCGCTGTTCACCCAGCGGGTCGCCGTAATGCCAGATCGCGCCGGCGTCGGGCCCGGGATCGGGGGCGGGGACTGGATTCACACATCAACTCTACGGCGGGTCGCCGTCGCCCTCGCCGAGCGTCACGCCAGCGTGACGCCCGCCCCTGAGCGTCACGCTGGCGTGACGCTCGGCGGGAAGTAATCGCTAGGCTGACCCCTCATGGCTGGTGTGGTGGTCACCCTCGACGGCACGATCGTCGATCCCGGGACGCCGTTGTTGCACGCCGACGACCTGGCCGCGGTTCGCGGCGACGGGGTCTTCGAGACGCTGCTGGTGCGCGATGGCAAGGCCTGCCTGGTCGAGTCGCACCTGCAGCGGTTGACCCAGTCCGCCAAGTTCATGGACCTGCCCGCCCCCGACCTGCCCGGGTGGCGCCGTGCGATCGACGTGGCGACCCGCCGGTGGGTGTCGACCACGGCCGACGAAGCGGCGCTGCGGCTGATCTACAGCCGCGGCCGGGAAGGAGGTTCGGACCCTACCGCGTATGTCGCGGTCAATCCCGTCCCGGACCGTGTGGCCGCGGTGCGCTGCGACGGCGTAGCGGCGATCACGCTGGATCGGGGGTTGCCGGCCAAGGGAATCGACGCGATGCCGTGGCTGCTGGCCGGTGCCAAGACGCTGTCGTACGCGGTGAACATGGCGGTCCTGCGCCACGCCGCCCGCCAAGGCGCCGGCGACGTCGTCTTCGTCAGTACGGATGGCTTCATCCTGGAGGGTCCGCGCTCGACGGTAATCATCGCGGCCGCCGGCGAGAACGGCAGTCCACTTCTGCTCACACCGCCGCCATGGTTTCCCATCTTGCGGGGCACCACCCAACAGGCGCTGTTCGAGGTCGCCCGCAGCGCCGGCTACGACTGCGACTACCGCGCCCTGCGCGTTGCGGATTTAGTTGCCGCCCAAGGTATTTGGCTTATCTCGAGCATGACGCTGGCCGCCCGGGTGCACACCTTGGACGGGCAGCGGTTGCGCCGTTCGCCGTTCGCCGACACCTTCGCCGAACTCGTCGACGCCGCGATCATCAGCGATCGGTGACCGCGCCTGCCCTGCGAAATTAAAAGGCTGGCAACCCTTTCGGAGTCGATGGTAGTTTCGTCAGTACACAGGAAAGGAGGTGGTCCGCGAATTGATAGCGTCATGGACATGTGAGGTGGCTGCGCGCTAGCTGCACGGCTCGGAAGAGTCAGCGAGCAACGCGCGCTGGCGAATTTCCCGCAGCCACCCGGCCCCCGAGCCTCCGGTCTGTCCAACCGGAGAACGGCTCGGGGGCCGCTCCATCTGTGGGCCGGGCGGGCCGGTGCGCCGCTACCTGGCCGCCTTGGCCGCCATCTGTTCGACGAGCCGGCCGGCTTGATCGGTGACGTCGTTGTTGCCACACGCCTCGACCTCGACCACCAGCGCACCGGTTGCGCTGAGGGCGTGCTGGCATGTCCGGCCGCTGGGCTCGGTGCGGGTCTGGCTGATCTTTGCTTCGGCGCCGGTGACGTCGCCGAAAGTCCATTCACCGCTCTTGCCCGAGTTGGTGATCTTGACAGTCTTGGTGGCGCAGGCACGCCATCTCGTAGCAGACCCCTCCACGAAGGCGCGTGCCTTCTCAGCCGAAGGGAACTGCGCCACCGCTTGAATGACCCGGTGCGCCGGGTTCTCTCCGCGGGTATGCACGACCTCATTGCGCGTCGCGGTGGGCCCGTGCGGGCGATACACCGATTCCTGGAACGGCTCGAAAGCCGACAGGCACTCCTGATCCGACAGGGTTCCCTGCGGCGCGCGCAGTCCGTCGGCGCGCTGACCGACCTCCATGTTCGGATCACCCAGGACATTCCCGATGTCGGCTACGTCGAGCAGGACGGACTGGATTTCAGCCGGCGCTGACGCACCGGTCTCCGCGGCGGTCGAGGCAGCGCCGGGTTTTGCCGCGGGCCTCTTACTGCCTCCGCCGCCGGCGAACACCACGACCAATACGATCGCCACCACCGCGGCCACCGCGGCACCGCCGATGAGCAGTAGCTTGCTGCCAGACTTCCCGCCGGTGCCGGGCGCGGGGCCGGGACTGACCGCCGGGGGCGGGGGCGATTTGGGCAGGGCGGCCTGGGTCGCGGCGTCGGCCGCGGGTGCCGGCCGTGGTCCGGCTACGGACGGTCCGGCCGGTGAACCGTCTCTGGCCTCGATCTCGGCCAGCACGTTGTCGATCTCGGTGCGGGTGCGGTAGGTGACGTCGTGCCGCATCCGCAACATACGCAGGAGTTGGGCGATGTCGCTGCGGGCGCTGGGATCCGAGCCGTCCTCATCGAGCCCGGACCGCAACTCGACCAGCAACTGCATCTGCTGCTGCGGAGTGAGCTCCTTCTCCGACAGGGTGTTGCCCAGCCGCATGATGTAGCCGAACGGCAACGGCGGCTCCTCGGGCAGCGGTGCGGGCAGCGGCGGCGCCTTCTCCTGCAGGGCGTGAATCGCGGTGACCAGTCCGATGCCGGCCTCGACCGTCGGGTTCTGGTAGTCGATGATCTGCAGCGCCGAGACCGGATTGACCCGCACGCTGTCCACCGGCCCCACCTGGACGGGCAGGATCGGACGGTTCAGCGCCTGGGCGTAGCGCAGCTCGGCCTGACTTGGCTTGGACTGCAACCAGTTGTTGGACAGCGCGACGATGAAGACGTCGCAGGAGCGGATCTGCTCCAGGATGGAGTTCCACCACGCGTCCCCACCGCCGAGTTCCTGGTCGAACCAGACCTTTTGTTGGGCTCTTTTCAGGGCGGTCGTCAGCGCTTCGAGCGACGTCCTGTCTTGGCTCGAGTAGCTGATGAAGATGGCCACAGCGGACTCCTCAACGGAAGGGAAGGGAAGGGTGCGGGAGGCAGATACGCCGAAACCGTGAGGCGACGGTAGCGCATGGCATCAGCAGCAGCAATCGATTCCGGCAAACTCTCGGACACGACCCGGCACAGTGGCGGGTCAGTCGCCGTCGTGGAGCTGCGCGTCGACGGGCGGGTGATATTCGGCGTAGCGCTGACCGAACTCGTGCCCCGGCACCGGCCACTGCTCACCCTCGCCGCCGCGGACCACCCAATCACCCTCCGCGGCCGTTGTCGGACCCTCCAGGGTGTTGATCGTCTCCCCGGCCTGGGCCGGGCGGGCCTGCACACGTCCCTTGCGGCGCCACTGGCCGTCACCGGCCGGCTCGTAGGTGAGCTGGAAGATGTCGTCGCGCACCGACCAGGTCTTGCCATCGGAGTGCACGGCCCAGTCGCCGGGCTCGGCCTGCATCGTGGCACCCGCATCCGACTGCCAGGTCCACGGTTCGTTGCGCTGCTCGGCGGCCACCGTCCCGGTCCGGGTGAAGGGGCGCCACAGTGGGCGGGACCGGTAGCCGAGCTGACGCAGGCTCCACAGGGTGGCGGCCAGGCTGCGCACCGCGGCGTCCAGCAGGTCGGGGTCGCTTTCGACCTCGGACCAGTCGACGAGCTTGTTGTGGATTTTGCGGGCGTCGTCGCGCGGTACCCCGTATTTCCAGCCGTTGCGCCGGTAGTAGCGGCACCAGTCTTCGTGCTCGGCACGTGCCATCGCCAGGGCCGCGGACCGGTCGAACCCCAGCAGCGAAAGCTGTTCCAGCGCAGGAGAATCCGCCATATCTTGACCGGAAAGCTGGGCGGGTGGATTGCCCCAGGTGTTCCAGGTGTGGCCGGCGATCTGCTCGACCATCCACAAGGCGTTGCGCACCTGGCGGCGGTTCGAGCCCCGGTAGAATTCGTCGAGTTCGCTCCACGGCACCGCCGCGGGACCCCGCGGCCAACTGGGATCGATGGTTGCGACGTAGCGCTCGTGAATGAGCCGTGCCGCCCGCTCCCAGGCGTCCTGGATCTGGCCTTCCCGGGTGTCGAGCACCAGCGAGTAGGACTGCAGCATCCCGACTACCTGAATCGAATCGTCGGCGATGCTGGTGTTGAGGTCGGAGGTGAAAATGGGCATGTCGGGGAAGCGGGCGGCCAGCCTGGTGCCGGTGGTTGCGGTGTGGGTGTCCACCAGGATCAGCGCGCACGAGACGGAGTCGGTGTCGCCGATCAGACTCAGCATGGTCGGGATGGTCGGCGCCTCCGACACGGCGTCGATCGCTGGGCCGTCGGAAGCGAAGCCGGCCTGCCGGCGATAGAAGTGATGGTCCCTGAGGTACTCCTCGGCGTCTCGTTCCACCAGGGTCAGCGCTGGCAGCGGGTGCGCCCCCGGCGGGGTGTAGAACTCGCGCTCCAGCGCGCGGCGGGTCAGGTCCGCGCACAGGGCCAACGTCAATTGCGAAGTGCCGCAGACGAATACACGTTTGGTATGGCCGGTGGCGATGATGCCGTCCAACAGTCGGCTCGCGGTGACCTCGTACTTGCCGACTACGTCCGCGGCCCACCGGGTGTCAGAGCCACCGAACTGCTGGGCCCGCCATGCCTCAGCCAGCCACGGGTCGTCGATGCGCACGATCAGCGGCAGGCGCCGCTTGTCCGCCACCTCCGCGAGCCGCCGACCGATCAGGTCGAGCCACAACAGGTTGACGGCCGGATCGGGGGCCATCAGGTAGAGCCGGCCCAGGTGACGCCACAGCCGCAGCGACACCAGCGTCGATGGTGTGTTGAAGTCCACCAGCACCACCCGGGCGCCGAGTCTGCGGACCCGTTGCACGCGATCGTCGCCGGCGCTGGTGATGACCACCAGGGTGCTGCGCCGGTCCAGCGTGCGTGCCACGCCGCTGACCATCGATTCGGTGTCGTCGTCGACGCCGACGATCGCGGTGACCGAATTGGCGAAGTTGGCCCGCAGCCGGTCCACCTGCGCCCGGAACACGCCGACCAGCGCTCCGCCGAGGCCGGTGAAGATCGCTGAAACCGCTGCCATACGGGCTAATTCGAGGCCGACCGGGGTGGGCTCGGGACAGACGTGACCGGCCAGGGAGTAGTCGCCGCTGCTGCCTTTGATCAGCTGGGCGGTCAGCATCAGCGGCGTGAAGACGGCCGGGTGGTTCGCGTCGTGGCAGTTCCAGTAGGCGCTGAGGCCCAGGATCGCGCTCACGCTGATGAGCACCGCGATCACGCTGAACGAGACACCCACCACCCGGTGGCTGGCGTTGGAGCGGAAGGTCAGGACGCAGACGGCGACCAGCACGCCCACCGCGATCGCGGTCGTCGACATCGATCCCGGCCGGCCGAACCAGCGCAGCTCCGGGGGCAGCGCGGCCAGGATGCCGGGCTCGAACGCGACCGCGGCCAGATAGGCGATCAGCACCACCGCCACGGTGGACAGGGTCCAGCGCAGGTGGCGCGGTACGGTCCTGGTCTGCCGCATCCGTCAGCCGACGTAGCGGGCCAGCCGTGCCGACAGGTGCGGCACCAGGGCGCCGTCGGCGTCTACGCGCTCCTCGACGTAGCCCAGATCGCCACCTTCGACGATGCCGTAGAGCCGTTTGGCGCCGCCGACCAGCACGCCCGACCGGCTGCGTGCCAGCGCATCGGTGGCCAGCTCCCACGACGACTGGGTGAGCGGCCGGCCGTAGAACAGTTCGACGTATCCCGACGAGTGCGCCAGCAGCAGCTCGATCGCCGTGGACTCGGTCGGGTCGTCGGGGTCGCTGACGAAACGCCAGAAACCCGACTCGCGCAGCCCGGGCTCGTCGTAGCCGCCCGATTCGTTCAGGCGCCACGAGCGGGCTTCCCAGTTCAGGTAGTCGCCGCCGTCGTGCGAGACCACGATCTGCTGGCCGAATCGGTAATCGCCGTGTGTTCCGCGGCCCTCACCCTCGCCGCGCCACACCCCGACCAGCGGCAGCAACGCCAGCAGCGCGTCGTTCAGGCTGGCGCCCTCGCGCAGGTTGGCGGTGTCGGAGGGGAGCGGCAGGTCGTCGAACGCGGGAATGTTGCGGGCAGCGGTCAGCTTGGCGCGTTCGGCCGCGGCGGCGACAGCACGGTCCGCCGAACCCGCCGCGTCGTCTGCCGCGGCATCGCCGTCGTTGGGGGTCACGACTCGTCGGTGATCAACCGGTACAGCGCATACAGCGCAAACCAGGAGATGACCCCGGTCGCCAGGACCAGCATGATCTCGAAGAACAGCACCACGACGCCGAGTCTATTCGCCGCAGCCGCGTGACTTCGCAGGCGGTCAGGCGATCTTGATGTCCACCTCGTGGACGCCGGCGCCCTGCGGTGCCACCGCGGCGTCTCCGTTGCCCAGCTTGGACAGCGCCCGCAACGTCCACGAACCGGGCGCGGCGAAGAACCGGAAATCGCCGGTGGCCGAGGCGACGACCTCCGCGGTGAACTCGTCGGAGGCGTCCAGCAGACGCACGAAGGCGCCACCCACGGCTTGACCGTCCCGGTCGACGACCCGACCGGTGATCACGGTTTCCTTCTCCAAGTCGACGCTGGCGGGCAACGTCAGTCCTTGCTTTGGCGCAGAGCACATGTCAGCTTCCCAACTCGATCGGGGCACCCACCAGGGAGCCGTATTCCGTCCAACTGCCGTCGTAGTTCTTCACGTTCTGGTGTCCGAGCAGCTCCTGCAGCACGAACCAGGTGTGCGACGATCGTTCCCCGATTCGGCAGTAGGCAATCGTTTCCTTGGTGCCGTCCAGGCCGGCGTCGGCATACAACTTGGCCAGCTGATCGTCGGACTTGAACGTGCCGTCCTCGTTGGCCGTCCTGCTCCACGGCACGTTGATGGCGCTGGGGACGTGGCCGGGCCGCTGGCTCTGTTCCTGCGGCAGGTGCGCCGGGGCCAGGATCTTGCCGGAGAACTCGTCGGGCGAACGCACGTCGATGAGGTTCTTGGTGCCGATGGCCGCGATCACCTCGTCGCGGAAGGCGCGGATCGAATTGTCGGGCGCGGCGGCCGTATAGGAGGTCGCGGGCCGGTCGACCGGATCGCTGGACAACGGCCGGCCGTCGAGTTCCCACTTCTTGCGGCCGCCGTCGAGCAACTTCACCTTCTCGTGGCCGTACAGCTTGAAATACCAGTAGGCATAGGCGGCGAACCAGTTGTTGTTGCCGCCGTAGAGGATCACGGTGTCGTCGTTGGAGATGCCGCGGTCGGAGAGCAGCTTGGAGAACTGCTGTGCGTCGACGAAGTCGCGCTTGACCGGGTCCTGCAGGTCGCTGCGCCAGTCCAGCTTGATCGCGCCGGGCAGGTGACCGCCGTCATATGCGCTGGTGTCCTCGTCGACCTCGACGAAGACGACGCCTGCGGCATCCAGATTGCTCTCCGCCCAGTCGGCGGAGACCAGGACGTCGGAGCGTGCCATGGTGGGATCCTTTCGATTTCTCTTTGTGAATTTTCGAGCGCTAGCCGACCGCTGGGCGGCGCGGACGTCCACGCACTCGGGCGGTGGTAGTGCTCGACACGGACTTACTCCTAGGTATGCCTGTTGCGCATGGGGAGATGCCACGGGGGGATTCCGGGCTGCTCCGAGTGCTGCGCAGATGAGGCGCGGCTACTCAGCAGCTACAGCAACAGCAACAACCCGCTGTGCGGCACAGGTCGACTGTGCGGCACTTGGTGAGCAGAAGCTCGGCGCGGGCTGACACGTCGGTCAGCTTACCCAATGACATAGTGATCAAGCCAACAGCGATAACCGGACCGAAGCTCAGGACTGTTTGAAGTCGTCGAGTCGGATGGTGACGTTGTTGGTGATGCCTTCGATGATGACGTCGGATCCGCGGGCCCCGACGGTGTTCGGCGCCACGCCGAACGGCAATTTCTGGCTGTACAACCTACCGGTGAAGGCGCGCAGTACCGCGGTCAGCTTGTCATCCGGAACGCGCTGGTCGGCGGTGTCGGGGCCGGTCAGCACACCGGTGGGGGTGATGACCAGCGTCGCGGGGTCCTCGGGGGCGATGGACAGGTCCACCGACACGCTGACGCGGTGGTCGAAGTCCGCCGATTTCGGGGTGCCGCTGAACACCAGTCCGTGGCTGTCGGATATTCCGGACTCGGTGGTCCCGCCGGTGGCGTCGTTGGACTCCTGCGGGGGTGCCTCCACCATGAGGTCGGTGATGCCCAGGTAGCGGCCCAGGTGCACCGAGTCGATGATGATGCGGCTCTCCAGCTCGCCCACCGGGATTTTGGCGTCCGGCCTGATCAGCCAGGATGCGTCGGTCAGGTCCACCGCGTGCATGGTGGCCTCGAGCAGTGCCCGGCCGACCGCCGGCTGGTCTCCCGTGTAGGCCTTGATCTCCAGCTCGTTGTAGCGGTGGTTCATCGCCTGCGGAATGAACGGGAAGGCCAGGATCGCCACGAACGGATCGGAGCCCAGGTCGGCGGCGTGGCGAACTGCGGTCGAGAGCCGGTATTCGGCGTAGATGCTGGCGCCGTAATCGACGCTGAGGGCACCGAACCCGACCACACCGACAGTGATCGCCGCGGCGGTAGCACCGACCAGCATCTTGCGCATCGCCATATTGTGACATCGCCGCGGGCCATGTTGCATTGGTCACAACCGCCGCGCGGCAGCGAATCCGCTGGTCTAACCGCTGGTACCGGTGGGCCGCGACGCCCTGTCAGAAGGCCAAAGACCAGGTGGCACGTTATCGTTAGATGTTCTGGCCGCTAACGCGATGTGTCGCGATGTGCCTGGAGGCCTTACCCACGAACGCTGGAGGGGCTTGTTGGAGCTACTACTGCTGACCTCGGAGCTGTATTCCGATCCGGTCCTACCGTCGCTGTCGCTGCTCCCTCACTCCGTGCGGACGGCGCCGGCGGAAGCTTCTTCGCTGTTGGAGGCAGGCAACGCGGATGTCGTCCTGGTCGATGCGCGTAACGACCTGTCGGGGGCGCGCGGTCTGTGCCGGCTGTTGAGTACGGCCGGTAGGTCGGTCCCGGTGCTGGCCGTGGTCAGCGAAGGCGGGCTGGTGGCGGTCAGTGCCGATTGGGGTCTGGACGAGATCCTGTTGCCCAGTACCGGGCCGGCCGAGATCGATGCCCGGTTGCGGCTGGTGGTCGGTCGGCGCGGAGGTCTGGCCGATCAGGAAAGCGTCGGCAAGGTCAGTTTGGGCGAATTGGTGATCGACGAAGGCACCTACACCGCCCGACTGCGCGGCCGTCCGCTCGACCTCACCTACAAAGAGTTCGAACTGCTCAAGTACCTGGCCCAGCACGCCGGCCGGGTGTTCACCCGTGCTCAGTTACTGCACGAGGTGTGGGGATACGACTTTTTCGGCGGCACCCGCACTGTCGATGTGCATGTCCGCAGGCTGCGCGCCAAATTGGGCTCCGAGCACGAAGCCCTGATCGGCACTGTCCGCAACGTCGGTTACAAGGCGGTTCGGCCTGCGCGCGGTCGTCCGGCGGCCGCCGAGTCCGAGGACGAAACCGAGGCAGACGGTCTGCAGGACCCGCTGGCCGACCCGTTGCGCAGTCAGTGACCACCCTGACCTGGCGCTCGGCGCTGACCGCCGAGGACCAACGCGCGATCCGTGAGATCATCAGCGCGGCAACAGAATTCGATGAGGTCGCGCCGGTCGGAGAACAGGTGCTGCGGGAGCTGCCGCAGCAGCGCACTCATCATCTGCTGGCCGTCGAGGGTGATGACGGCGGTGCCGTCGTCGGGTACCTCAATCTCACGCCCGCGCGAGATGACGCCGCCGCGATGGCCGAACTGGTCGTGCACCCGCAGCACCGGCAGCGTGGCATCGGGACCGCGCTGGCGCGCTCGGCCCTGGACAAATCGGGTGGTGGCAACCAGTTCTGGGCGCACGGCACGCTGGCGGCGGCCCGGGCCACCGCCGCGGCGCTGGATCTGGTCGCCGTGCGGGAACTGCTGCAGATGCGACGTCCGCTGCGCGATGCGCCCGCCCCGGTGCACCCCGATCGGCTGCGTGGGTTGCGGATCCGTACCTACGCCGGCCCGTCCGACGACGACGAGTTGCTGCGCGTGAACAACGCTGCGTTCTCCTACCACCCGGAGCAGGGGGGTTGGACCGAACGAGATCTCGACGAGCGGCGCGGCGAGCCGTGGTTCGATCCCGACGGGCTGTTCCTGGCGTACTCGGCCGCCCCCGCGGACGGAGACGAGAGACTGCTGGGCTTTCACTGGACCAAGGTGCATCCCGGCACCGCGGGATTGGGGGAGGTTTATGTGCTGGGCGTCGACCCCGCCGCGCAGGGCCGTGGACTGGGGCAGACGCTGACGTCGATCGGCCTGGCCTCGTTGGCGCAGCGGCTGGCTGACCGGCCCGATCCCACCGCGCTGCTGTACGTGGAATCCGACAACAAGGCCGCGGTGCGGACCTACGAGAAGACGGGTTTCTCCGTCTACAGCGTCGACACCGCCTACGCGGCCGCCACCTGAGCATCGCCATGACGACGCCGAACCCAGCCGACGCAGGTTCGGGCGAGGTCGTGGCCGCGCCCTTTCCCGAACCACCGGTCATTCCGCTCAGTTCACGGGGGCTCCCCGAACCCCGCCTGGCGGATCGGCTTTTTCGTCGGCTGTCCGCGGCCTCCGGGGCGCTGATCGTCGTCCTGCTCTCAGCCATCGGCGTCGTCCTGCTCCTGCAGGCCTTACCGGCGCTGTCGCGCAACCGGGAGAATTTCTTCACCTACGCCGGCACCTGGATCACCACCGATGCCGCGACGCTGCGATTCGGCATTCTGGAGCAGCTGCAGGTTACGGTCTTCGTGTCGTTGTTCGCGCTGGTCGTGGCGATGCCGGTGGCGCTGGGGGTGGCGCTCTACCTCACCCACTACGCGCCGCAGTCACTGGTCGCGCCGCTGTCGTACCTGGTCGACCTGCTGGCTGCGGTGCCCTCGATCATCTACGGCGTGTGGGGCCTGCACGTGCTTGCGCCCCAGCTGCGTCCGGCGGCCGGCTGGCTCAACGCCCACCTGGGTCAGTGGTCTCTGTTCGCCGCCGGTGACGGGTCGATCAGCGGTGGCGGCACCCTGTTCACCGCCGGGATCGTGCTGGCGGTGATGATCCTGCCGATCATCACCGCAGTCACCCGTGAAGTGTTCGCCCAGACACCACCGGACCAGATCGAGGCCGCGCAGGCTCTCGGCGCCACCCGCTGGGAAGTGGTCAAGTCGACCGTGCTGCCCTTCGGGCGATCCGGCTTCGTCAGCGGCGCGGCCTTGGGTCTGGGCCGCGCCCTGGGGGAGACGATGGCGCTGCTGATCATCCTGCGTGGCACCCGCGAGGAGTTCGGCTGGTCGCTGTTCGACGGCGGCTCGACCCTCGCCACCAAGATCGCCGCCAACGCACCTGAATTCGACAACCATTACCGCGCCGGTGCCTACATTGCTGCCGGGCTGGTGCTGTTCCTCCTCACGTTCGTGGTCAACGCGCTGGCGCGGCGCGCCGTGTCCGGGTCGCGGGCCGGGGGAGCGCGATGACCTCCTTCCTGGACCGCCCCCTGAAGTGGCGAAAAATCTCGGGTCTCAGTCGGCGCCGCCGATTCGCCGACCGGGTGGCCACCCTGCTGGTGAACGCGGCGATGCTGCTGGCCTTGGCGCCGCTGGTGTGGGTGCTGTGCGCGGTGGTGGTCCGCGGGATGAAGGCACTCGGCTCCAGCTGCTGGTGGACGCATTCCCAGGCGGGTATCTCGGTCTCTACGGCCGGCGGCGGGGCTCTGCACGCGATCGTCGGCACGCTGCTGCTGGGGCTGGTGTGTGCGGTGATCTCGATTCCGCTCGGGATCTCGATCGGGATTTATCTCGCCGAGTACGGGGGCGACGGTGTGATGGCGCGCCTGGTCACGTTCACGGTGGACATCCTGGCCGGGTTGCCGTCGATAGTGGCGGCCCTGTTCATCTACGCGGTGTGGGTCGCGGTGTTGGGTCTGCCGCGCTCGCAGTTCGCGGTGGCGCTGGCGCTGGTGGTCCTGATGTTGCCGGTGATCGCACGGGCCACCGAGGAGATGTTGGGGATCGTCCCGGTCGACCTTCGCGAAGCCAGTTACGCGCTGGGAATACCGAAGTGGAAGACCATCTCCAGGGTGGTACTCCCGACCGGCCTGTCCGGCATCCTGGCCGGCATCATGCTGGCCTTGGCCCGGGTGTTGGGCGAGACATCACCGCTGCTGGTCCTGGTCAGTTACTCGAGCGCGACGAAGTTCGATATCTTCGGCGGGTTCATGGGCTCGTTGCCCGGCATGATCTATCACCAGACGAATGCGGGCGCCGGTGAGAATCCGGTTCCCACGGATGCACTGTGGGGTGCCGCGCTGACACTGGTCCTGTTGATTGCGATGATCAACGTCGGGGCCAGGGTGGTCGCGAGAGTTCTCGCCCCGAAGAAGGCGTGACCCGAAGCAGTATCGAGGCGGGAGCTGTAGCAGTGGCCAAACGGTTGGACCTCAACGAGGTCAACATCTACTACGGGTCGTTTCACGCGGTCGCAGACGTGTCATTGTCGGTGCTGCCGCGCAGCGTGACGGCGTTCATCGGCCCGTCCGGCTGCGGCAAGACGACCGTGCTGCGCACGCTCAACCGGATGCACGAGGTCATCCCGGGTGCACGGGTCGAAGGCAGCGTGTTGCTCGACGACGAGAACATCTACGGCACCCGCATCGATCCGGTGGGAGTGCGCCGCGCCATCGGAATGGTGTTTCAGCGGCCGAATCCGTTCCCCGCCATGTCGATTCGCGACAACGTGGTGGCCGGTCTGAAGCTGCAGGGCGTGCGCAACCGCAAGCTGCTGGCCGAGACCGCCGAGCATTCACTGCGCGGCGCCAACCTGTGGGACGAGGTCAAGAACCGGCTGGACAAACCGGGCGGCGGATTGTCCGGTGGGCAGCAGCAGCGGCTGTGTATCGCCCGGGCCATCGCCGTCCAGCCCGACGTTTTGCTGATGGATGAGCCGTGTTCGGCTCTGGACCCCATCTCGACGATGGCGATCGAAGAACTGATCAGCGAACTCAAGCAGGACTACACCATCGTCATCGTCACCCACAACATGCAGCAGGCCGCGCGGGTCAGCGATCAGACGGCGTTCTTCAACCTGGAGGCCACCGGCAAGCCCGGCCGCTTGGTGGAGATCGACGACACCGAGAAGATCTTCTCCAACCCGAGCCAGAAGGCCACCGAAGACTACATCTCCGGCCGATTCGGCTGAGGTCGACTACAGCGTGCCGGTGGCCTGGAAAATGACCCGCCGGGCCACCTCGACCGCATGGTCGGCGAAGCGTTCGTAAAACCGGCCCAGCAGGGTCACGTCGACGGCGGCAGCCACACCGTGCTTCCACTCCCGGTCCATCAGCACGCTGAACAGGTGCCGGTGCAGGTCGTCCATCGCGTCGTCTTCTTCGCGGATCCGCGCGGCCTTTTCAGGATCGCGGGATATCAGCACCTCTTGCGCGCTGTTGCCCAATTCGACTGCGACACGGCCCATCTCGGCGAAGTAGCCGTTGACCACTTCGGGTAGCGCGTGCTGGGGATGGCGACGCCGAGCGATCTTGGCGACGTGCAGGGCCAGCGCCCCCATCCGGTCGATATCCGCCACGATCTGGATTGCACTGACGATGGACCTCAGGTCCCCGGCGACCGGCGCCTGCAGCGCCAGCAGTACGAAGGCGCTCTCCTCCGCCTGCGTGCTGAGCGCCGAGATCTGTTCGTGGTCGGTGATCACCTGTTCGGCCAGCACCAGATCGGCCTGCAGGAGCGATTGCGTAGCACGCTCCATTGCCATCCCGGCCAGCCCGCACATCTGACCGAGGCGCTCAGAAAGTTCCGTGAGCTGCTCGTGGTAAGCGGTCCGCATGGGTAGAGCCTACGTTCTACCGGCCGGAATCGGAGTGAAGCACCGCACGTCCTGCTACTCGCACGTGGTGTCTGCGGCGTTGGTCACCGTCAGATCCTCCGGCAGCCTGGTCGGAGTGCTGCCGGACGCGCGACTGATCTGCATGCTCACCGAGGAGCCGCTGGGCGGCGGCGTGTTCACCGCGTTGAAGTCCGAGCCGATGACCACCTGAACCACCGAGCCTATTCCGGTGACCCGTTCCACCTTCGAGTTTCCGAAGGCGGCGGCGACCGTCGCCGCGGCCTGCTCGTTGCCCGGCGAGAAGAACACCGTGGTGGCCTTCAACGTGTTGGGGTAGTCGTCGGGCGTCATGACGTTGAACCCGTTGCGTTTGAGCTGGCCGGCGGCGGTGGCGGCCAACCCGGTGGTGCCGGTGCCGTTGGACACCTGCACGGTGACCTCTTGCGGCGAGGTGGTGATGACCTGCTCCCGGCGCGTCTCGTTGGTCGGAGTCGCCTCCGGCGCCTTGCTGGCGGTCGAGGGTGTGGTGGTGGTCCCCGACGTGCGCGGCCGGAGCGTCTGCGCGTTGTGGTCGTTCTCCAGCGGCAACGGATCGTCGTTGATGATCGCTGTGAACAACGCCTTCATGTCGGCCGTGCGCGGCGGCTCGTTGCCGTCCTGGTCGGTGATCCCGGTCGGAACGGTCACGAAGGTGACATGCCCGGCCGCCATGTGCTGCAGTGATCGACCCAGCTCGACGAGGTCCTTGGTCTTGACGTTGTCGACGTAGCTGTTGCCGATGAACATGTTGACGACGTTGTTGAGCTTGTTCAGGTCCATCAGCGTGTCTTCGGAGATCATCGTTCGCAGCAGCGACGACAAGAACAGCTGTTGACGCTTGATGCGACCGTAGTCGCCGTTGCTCTCGGTGGTGACCTGGCGCGCGCGCACATAGTTCAGCGCGGTGGGCCCGTCGATGATCTGGCGTCCGGCGTGGTCGAGGACGGTGCCCAGCTCGTAGTCCTTCAACGCCGTGGTGCTGCACACCTCGACGCCGCCGAGAGCCTCGACCATGCGCCCGAAGCCGACGAAGTCGATGGCGATGAACCGGTTGACGCTCAAGCCGGAGAGCTTCTGGATGACTTTGACCAGACACTTGGGCCCGCCGAAGGAGAACGCCGAGTTCAGTTTGGTCTCGGTGTAGACCATGCGCGGACCCGTCTTGCCGGTCTTCGGGTCGTAGATGGGGCCGTACTTACCCGTCTCGGGGTTCCAGGCTTCGCACTGGATCGGATTGATCGCCAGGTCGCGGGGAAACGACACCGCTACCACTCGTTTGCGGTCGGCCGGGATGTTGACCAGCATCACGGTGTCGGACCGGGCGCCGCCCGCATCCTCGGTATCGCCGGCCCCGACGTTGGCGTTGGCACCCAGGCGGGAGTCCATGCCGACGATCAGGAAGTTCTCGTCGCCGTATTGGGCATTGGGGTCGACGATGTCCGCCGATTGCGGATCCAGCGCACTCACGGTGTTCAACCGGTTGTTCTTCGATGCGCTCCACTGGTAGGCGCCACCGGTCATCACCAGAGCCAGCACCGCGACGACGGCGACCGCGGCGCGGCCCGCAATCAACAGGCCGCGGTGGTTCCGCCGCTTCGCCTCGCGCGTTCTCGGGCCGTTGTCCTTAGCCGCGGAGATCCTTCGGAATCGTTTGCGTCGCGGCTTTGCCGAGCCGGCGTCCTCGTCGTCGGGGTCGAGCGGGTAATGGGCGGACCCCAGGTCGGGCAGCTCCGACTGCAGTTGCAGCGAGTAGGCGGGGATGGGAAGGATCTGGGTGTCGGTCAGGTCGTCGCGGTCGGGTGCTTCGTCGGATTGCGGCACGGGCCGCTGGACTTCGGCAATCTCGGGCGATGCCGGCGCCGCCGGCTCTTCTTCGGGCTCGTCAGCGACCTGCGGCTCGTCAGCGTCCTCGGGCTCCCCGGCGACGTGATGGTGCCGCGGGCGCTCGGAAACAGTCGCACCGAGCTTGGCGATCAGATCGGCGACACTGAGCGGGCCGCGGTCGTGGCCGGCCGCGGTGTCGGCCTGCTCCGGACGCTGATCAGTCTCGACGGCTGGGGGTTTGCCCGACCATCGGCACAGGTCCTCATCCACTGCAGATTCGGTGAAGCGCTCCCACGGCGCGGCGCCTGGCATTGCCGACGCTTCTGCGGTAAGCCAGTCATCATCGCGGCCGGAGCTGCGCGGGAGGCCGGGAGTGGCGTCCTTCTCGCCGTCACTCATTCTTTGTTGGCCTCCGAACGTGCGCATGAGTAGGCGCAGCACCATCGGACAAGTGCCGCGCAACTGCAGTAGGGCTCATATCGTACTGATTTCTTGGCTGAGGCGCGATTTCAGTAGCGTCTCGGTTCGGCTACCCGAACTCAGCCGCCGGAGTGCATGACGTCGGCGCCCTGGGGCACTCGGCAGTCTTCGGGGTCCTCCAGCCAGCCCGCTGGGAGCGCCACCTTGGCTGCCGACCCCTGCCGACCGCGTGGGCCACTGCCGACCTCCGGGAAGGGGACGCTGCCGTCCAGGCGTTCCAGCAGTTCGTCGAGTTCGTCGAGGGACGTGACCAGAGCCAATGCCCGTCGTAGGTCGGACCCGGCCGGGAAGCCGTGCAGATACCATCCGACGTGCTTGCGGATGTCGCGCATGCCTTTGTCCTCGCCGAAATGCGCGGCCAGTAGCACGCCGTGCCGGCGGATGATGTCGGCGACTTCGCCGAGGGTGGGCGGGGTCGGCGCCGGGCGGCCGGTGAAAGCTGCCGACAACTCGGCGAAGAGCCAGGGCCGGCCGAGACAGCCGCGGCCGATCACCACCCCGTCGCAGCCGGTGCTCGCCATCATGGCCAGGGCGTCGCTGGCGTCGTAGATGTCGCCGTTGCCCAGCACCGGGATCGTGCGCACCTGCTGCTTGAGCGCGGCGATCTGCTCCCAGTCGGCGGTGCCCGAGTAACGCTGCGCGGCGGTGCGGGCGTGCAGCGCCACCGCTGCGGCGCCTTCGGCTTCGGCGATCCGTCCCGCGTCCAGGTGGGTGTGGTGCTCGTCGTCGATCCCGATGCGGAACTTCACCGTCACCGGGATACCGCTGCCCGCGGTGGCGCGCACCGCGGCGGCGACGATGCGGCCGAACAGCCGCCGTTTGAACGGCAGGGCCGCCCCTCCGCCGCGCCTGGTCACCTTGGGCACCGGGCAACCGAAATTCATGTCGATGTGGTCGGCCAACCCCTCGTCGGCGATCATTTTCGCCGCGGCGTAGGTGGTGTCCGGGTCGACGGTGTAGAGCTGCAGCGAGCGCGGTGACTCGTCCGGCGCAAAGGTCGTCATGTGCATGGTGACCGGGTGGCGCTCGACGAGCGCGCGGGCGGTCACCATCTCGCACACATACAACCCGCTCACCGTGCCGACTTTGGCCAGCTCCTGTTCCCGGCACAGGGTGCGGAACGCGGTATTGGTCACGCCGGCCATGGGTGCCAGCACCACCGGGCTGGCCAGCGTGATCGGACCGATACGCAAGACCCCTACCGGCGACTCATCGTCAGCTTGCCCGCGGTCTGGTGCAGTTCGAACGCAGTGGTCCTCTTGCCGGTGCGGAGCTCCCGGTCGAGTTGACGCTGCTTGGACACCTCGAACTTGTCGCAGGACTGCTCGAGTTCCTTGATCAACAGGGCCAGGTCGTCGCGCAGCGCGGCCGCCTCGCCGGTGATGTCCTCGCGCTCGAAGAACCGCCACTTCTTCAGCACCGGCATCACCACGTCGTCGAGGTGGATGCGGGGGTCGTAGACGCCGCCGACGGCGATGAACACGGCCTTGCGACGGAATTCCGGAACCTGGAAGCCGGGCATCTGGAAGTTGCGCAGGATCTTGTGCAGCGACTTCGTTGCCTGGTTGGGGCAGATCTCGAAACCGGCCTCGCTGACGTCGCGGTAGAAGATCATGTGCAGGTTCTCGTCGGCGGAGATCTTGGCCAGCATCTGATCGGCGACGGGCTCGTTGCAGGCCTTGCCGGTGTTGCGGTGCGAAATCCGGGTGGCCAGTTCCTGGAACGTGACGTAGATGACGGAGTCGAAGAGGCTCTCGGCGAACAGGTCGTCGCGGACCTGGTGGTTCTGGCCTGGGCTGAAGCCCCGGTTGACCACCTCCATGCGCAGCTTCTCCAGCTCATAGGGGTCGACCGCACGAGTCACCACCAGGTAGTCGCGCAGCGCGATGCCGTGCCGGTTCTCCTCGGCGGTCCACCGGTTGACCCAGTGTCCCCAGGGTCCGTCCAGGCCGAAGTTCATGGCGATTTCGCGGTGATAAGACGGCAGGTTGTCTTCGGTCATCAGGTTCTGGACCATCGCCACCTGCGCGAGGTCGGACAGCTTGCTTTCCTCGGGATCCCAGTCCTGCCCGCCGAGAGCGTAGAAATTCTTGCCATCCGACCACGGAATGTAGTCGTGCGGGTTCCAGTCCTTGTGCATCTTCTCGTGCCGGTTGATGTACTTCTCGACGACCGGCTCGAGCTCGTGCAAAAGCTGCAGGTTGGTCAGCTCGGCTGACATGATCCCTCCAGTTATCTGTGTCTTTGGGTTGCAGTCAATATATCTGTGTCTATCAGTAGCATCAAGTTTCTCGGCGGTGTGGCGTATCACGCTCGGGTCACATTCGAAACGGGTGCCCGAGGGCGTCCGGCGCTAATCCTGGGCAGCGTCGCCGGCGGGGAAATCAGCCAGCGGAACGTAGGTAGCGGCCGTGCTGAGCAGCATGTCGACGCAGTAGTCGATGAACTGTTCGCGACTGGCGCCCAGCTGCCCGCTCAGGTAGGCGGTGAACAAACCGGTCAGCGCGCCGATCAGGCTGGTGGCGACCAGTTTCTGGACGACGGGGTCAGCGATGCGGGACAACTTGCGCTGCAGCAGGGCGATGAAGTTAGGCATCCACTCCGCGCCGGACTGGGTCAGTATCGGCTCCACCGCGGGAGCCAGCAGCAACACCCGGCCGCGCACCGGGTCGTCGACCATCAGCGCGACGAATTGCTCGACGGCTTCGCGTGGCGTTTTCGCTGAGGTGAGAGCGGCCATCGCCTTGGTGCAGACGTCGTCGTAGACGGCGCGGACAAATTGGTCGCGGTCGGCGAAGCTCTCGTAGAAGTAGCGCTCGGTCAAACCGGCTTTCCGGCAGACGGCGCGCACAGTGAGCGCCGGGCCGTGTTCCCCGCCGAGTAACTGCACGCCCGCGGCGACCAGGTCGTCACGGCGCAGGGCATGGCGGTCCTGCACGGGAACACCCGACCAGCGCCCCCGCCGTTGACCCGCCTGCACTTCTGCTCCTAAGATTGATTCTGACAACGCGCGTAGTCAGAATGGTCGAGAACCGAGGTTGAACACTTGTGACTCAAGATACGTCTGCCGGCTGCCCGCTGACCAGCGATGATGCCCCATCCGATGAGGTGGTGGCCGCCGGTTGTCCGGTGTCGTCCGGCTACGACGCGCCGCCGACCCCGCTCGGCCCGGGTTCGCTGACCTGGAAGTATTTCGGCGACTGGCGCGGCATATTGCAGGGCCCGTTCGCCGGGTCCATGCAGAACATGCACCCCCAACTGGGTGCGGCGGTCGAACAACACTCGACGTTTTTCCAAGAGCCGTTGCCGCGGGTCTTGCGGTCGCTGTACCCGATCGGCGGGGTGGTCTTCGACGGTGACCGGGCGCCGACGACGGGCGCCGAGGTGCGCGACTACCACATCGGCATCAAGGGTGTCGACGATCAGGGGCGGCGCTACCACGCGCTGAATCCCGACGTCTTTTATTGGGCGCACTCAACATTTTTCATGGGCACCATCCTGGTGGCCGAGCGGTTCGGCGACGGACTGTCCGAGGCGGACAAACGCCAACTGTTCGACGAGCACATCCAGTGGTACCGCATGTACGGCATGAGCATGCGGCCGGTGCCCAAGACCTGGGAGGAGTTCCAGGACTATTGGGATCACATGTGCCGCAACGTGTTAGAAGACAACTATGCGACGCGCGCCGTACTCGATCTGACGATCTACGACAAGCCGCCGATCGCGCCCTGGATTCCGGATCGGGTGTGGGCAGCGCTGACCAAGCTGTCCCGGCCGATGTTCGTCTGGCTCACGCTCGGCTTCTACCATCCGGCTGTGCGGGAACGGTTGGGTTATCAGTGGTCTGCCCGCGACGAGTGGCTGCATCGGCGCTTCGGGAATCTGGTGCGGGCCATCTTCGCCTTCGTCCCGCCCAGATACCGCAAGCATCCGCGGGCCCGCGCCGGTCTGGATCGTGCCAGCGGGCGCATTCCGGCCGACGCGCCGCTGCCTCAGACGGCCGCGCGCAATCTGCCGCCGCTGGAGCGGCGCGGCAGCCCCAATCACTACTGCCCAGAGGTCTGACCGGATCCGCTCACTCCGGCAGGGCGGTTGCCTGACGCTGCCCGTCGTTGCGGTCCTGCCAGAGCCGGTAGACGTCGACCGCGGCGTCGCGCGGCTCGTACCGCATGGGCAGTCGCCGGTCCTGCCAGTCTTTGGCGAATTCGTCGTAGAAGGTGGCCAGTTCGAAGTATTTGCGGTCGTCGACGTAGTGCGGTTCGTAGGCATCGCGGGTGGTGAGGAAGACGACCTCATCAGGTGAGCAGTAGTAGAGCGAGCCCAGGCACATCGGGCAGGGATGGGCCAGCACGTAGATGGTGGTGCCGACCAGGTGCTCGGTGCCCAGCCTGGTGCAGGCGTCGCGGATCGCCAAGATCTCGGCGTGTGCGGTCGGGTCGCTGGTCTGAGCCACCTTGTTGGCGCTCTCGGCGAGGACTTCGCCGTCCTTGACGATCACGGTCGCGAACGGGCGACCACCTTCTTCGACGTTGCGGCGCGCGAGATCGATGGTGCGTTGGGCGAAGTCGGTCACAGATCGCAGCGTAGTCCCGATCGTGCCGGTCTCGACCGAACGTGATACTAACTAGATTATCTATATTTTTTGCTGAGGGGAGTTGGTCGTGCGTAGCGATCGCGATCGTTGGGATTTGGCTACGAGTGTCGGCGCGACGGCCACCATGGTCGCGGCTCAGCGTGCGCTGGCCTCCGAGCGTGCCCTTATCGACGACCCGTTCGCCGCGCCCCTGGTGCGTGCGGCCGGCCTCGACGTCTATGTCCGGCTGGTGAACGGCGAGATTCCCGCCGACGCCGAGGCTGGGTTCGATCCAGACCGGATGGCCCAGGGAATGGCCTGTCGCACAAGGTTTTACGATGATTTCTTCCTGGACGCCGCCCGCAGCGGGATCGCACAGTTCGTGATCCTGGCCTCCGGCCTGGACGCGCGCGCCTACCGGCTGCCGTGGCCGGCCGGCACCGTCGTCTACGAGGTCGACATGCCTGAGGTGATCGACTTCAAGACGCGGACGCTCAGCGAGTTGGGTGCCGAGCCGACCGCAGAACGCCGGACCGTTTCGGTCGACCTGCGCGACGACTGGGCAGCGGCACTGCGCGCGGCGGGTTTCGACGCCCAGGCGCCGGCGGCCTGGAGCGCGGAAGGACTGCTGGTCTACCTGCCCGGCGACGCGCAGGACGCGTTGTTCGACAACATCACCGCGTTGAGCGCGCCCGGTAGCCGGCTGGCTTTCGAGTTCGTACCCGACACCCGGATCTTCGAGGACCGGCGGTGGCGGGAACATTACGACCGGATGGCCGAACTCGGGTTCGAGGTCGATTTCAACGACCTCGTCTACCACGCCGAGCGCAGCCACATCCTCGATCATCTGTCCGGCGAGGGGTGGCAGACGTCGTCGCGCACCGTCAAGGAACTGCAGGATGCCAACGGCTTCGCCTACCCCGACGACGAACTCTCCCAGGCGTTCGCCGACATGACCTACAGCAGCGCGGTGCTGGGGTCGTAGAGCGCTACTGCTGCCCGCGCAGCAGGTCGTCCTTGAGGCGCGTGGTCAGCATGTCCTGGAAGACCGTCTGCGCCGGGGCATACAGATCCCGGAAGGTCGAGAGCAGCGCCTCGCGGTTGTACTCGGGGATCGCGCCGGTGGGCGGCGTCCAGAAGCTGTCGATATCCATCAGGAAGAACTGGCCCGTCCCGGCCGGTGCCACCCGGCGCAGGTGGTAGCTCTGGTCGAGGGCCTGGCCGACCCCCGGCCCGTACCGGACGATCAGCGACCTGCCGGGCTGCGCCTCCCGGAAGACGCCCGCGCCCTGCCATTCGGTGAGCGTCAGCCCGCCGGGAGCCAGCCGCTGCGGCCCCAGCAGGCTTTCGTCGATCCAGTTGGTCCATTCGATGCGGCCGTCGACGCCGGCGGGTACCCGGATCTCCAGGACGTAGCGCAACCCGATGCGCTCGACGCCGACAATCGAGGAAATGCGCGAGCGGGCGTCGACCACGCGCATCGCAACGTCGAGGAACGTGTCGAAATTGGTGTAGGCGGTGGTCTCGACGACGATCGCCTGGTTCTTCAGCGACGCCGCCGTGGTGTTCTCGCGGTTGGAATAGCGCACGAAGCGGTCGGCGACGGGCTGCGGGGGCTGGCCGGGAGCCGTCATACCCCACTGGACGTCCTGTGCCTGGCGCTCGATCGGCAGGTCGGCGAGCAGTTGTTGCTTCAGCTCGCGGCTCGCCGATTCGGTGAGGGTCTCTGCGGCCGGATGACGAATTTCCAGCGTTACCAGGGCTACGGGGGCGTTTGGTTGGGCATCAACGGAAGTCACGTCCGGAAGCATAGCCGCGAGCATAACCGTGCGGGGCGGCATTCGAACGGTGCGCCCAACTTCGCGTCGGCAGCGGGACGTGACCAGCGCCGCGGTGCCCCCAGCAGGGCTCGAACCTGCGACCTGCGGATTAAAAGTCCGTAGCTCTACCAACTGAGCTATAGGGGCGTGGAGACTCAGGATACTGGGTGGCCGGTTGGGCCTCGTTTGAGGATTAGGCCCGGGGTGCCCTAAGCTGACTTGGCTCCCAACGGTGATCTCGTTGCGAGTGCCCCGGAGAGATTCGGTTCTGGCCCCCTTCGTCTAGCGGCCTAGGACGCCGCCCTTTCAAGGCGGTAGCGCGGGTTCGAATCCCGTAGGGGGTACTTGCGACGCGGGTGACCGCGGAGCAGAGCAAGGCCCTGTGGCGCAGTTGGTTAGCGCGCCGCCCTGTCACGGCGGAGGTCGCGGGTTCGAGTCCCGTCAGGGTCGCCAGCACGGCGAGGCACACGCTGCCTGCCGGCTTCCGGCCAGGTAGCTCAGTCGGTACGAGCGTCCGCCTGAAAAGCGGAAGGTCGGCGGTTCGATCCCGCCCCTGGCCACGTCAGAGGTCCAACGCATGAAGATCCACCGCCAGTTCGCCTGGATCCCCCGAAAGGACCTCCTTGCGACCCTGGATCGGTGGCTGAGTAGGCGGTGACGCCCACCCTTGGTGGCGCTCCCCGGTTGTGGTTGTTCGTCGTTCACAGCGTCCCGTCCCGAGAGATCCCGAAGATCCGCCGGAAAGAATCCTCGCCGTAGCTGGTGGCTTCGGGCCTGCCGGCGGTCAACCGGAACGTCCGCGAACCATCGGTACGCCGCTCGGCCCGCAGAAACAGGTCAGTCGGATCCTGACGCGCGTACAGACTGTCCGCGAGGTCGTAGAGGTGGGTCACGAAGAACACCCTGACTCCGCTTTCGACCATGGCGTGCACGATGCCCCGCGCGATCTGAGATCCTTCGAGCTCGTTGGTCGAGGCGAACGACTCGTTGCACAGCAGCAGCGACCCCGGCCCCATGTGCTCGACCATCGCGCTGAGCCGGGCCAATTCCTCCTCGAGCTTGCCGTGCCGCAGGCTGGCATCCTCTTCCCGCTTGAAATGGGTGAAAACACCGTCGCGGACGTTGGCACTGAACGCCGCTGCGGCGACGAACATGCCCGCCTGCATCATCAACTGGGCGACACCCACGCTGCGCAAGAAAGTCGACTTACCGCCTTCATTGGCCCCGGTGATGACGATCAAGTTCTTGCCGTCGGCGTCGACGTCGTTTCCGGTGATTTTCCTCGTGGTGGTCAGACAGAGTGCAACGTCGCGCAGACCCCGGGTGTCGAATTTGACCGTCCCGATCGGTGCTGGTACCGGAACACACAGTGGCACAGACCGTTTCGTCAGCGCATCATGCAGATTCAGGCAGCCGAGGTAGAACGCCAGTTCCAGCCGCAGGCGTCCGAAGAACGTCTGGAAATGTTCGGCTGCCTGGGTGACCACGCTGGCGACGTCGTTGACTGCCTGACCGGCCAGCTTGTCCAGCGCTTGCTCCCCGGCCATGTCCTCCTTGTCGACGACGAATCCGTACCCGTCGCGGGAACCTCCGAGCGGCCTGCCCCACCGATTGCGCTGGGGCGGTTGGTGTAATTCGTGGTGTTCTCCTCGGTTGCCGAGTCCGAGCCGGGCGCTGAGCAACACCCCGCGGGGCAGATTCAATTCGGCCAGGTATTCCTCGAACCGGTCGAGATAGTCGTCGGGCATCAGTTCGGCGAGCATCGCGAAGAACTGCCCGAACCCGGCCGAACGGAACCGACCGGCTGATGCGTCGGCCAGACCACGCAGCCCTCTGAACGTGGTGACGAGCAGTTCCAGGATCCGGACCGAGCGGCGCAGCATCAACGCGGGGTCGCCTGAACTGAGACCGCCGAGAAACACCTTGTGTCGCAGCTCGATTCCTTCAACGGCGGAGGCGATGTCGTACATCTTCTGCACCACACCGCGATTGGCCAGGCAGTCAGCGAGCACCTGTTGGCGGTAGCGGATGACCTCCGGCTCGCTCACGCTCCATGGGACCACCTTCTTGGCGGTTTCCAGCAGAAAGGGATCGCCGGCTGCCATTGCGTCATAGAGTCTGCCCAGCTCCAGGTCTTCTTCGGTGAGAATGCTGAGCCGCCAGGGCAATCGGGCCTTGAGGTCGAAATCCGACTCGGGATGGAGCAGGCGGACTTTCACCGGCCGATCCTCTGTCGCAGGGCCTGGTGGGTGAGTCCGTACTTGTTCGCCAGCGCGGCGGCGTAGGCCAAACCGTCCGCGGGTCGACGGGTGAACTTGAACGTCCGCCGCGCGGGGTCGTCGGGTGCAACCTCGCCCACCATGCTGACGCACGCGCGATCCACGCTGGCCAGCTGATCGAGGAAACTGACATAGACTGCAGTGCAACGTATTCCCACAATGCGCCGAACAACCTTCGTAGCGATCAGCAGAGCATCGTTGAGGGTGGTGGAGGCGAAGCTCTCGTTCAGGATGACCAGACTGGTGGCGGTGGCACTCGACAGGATCTCGTGGATCCGGACCAGTTCGTCCTCGAGTTTGCCGTGCAGGGTCGTCAGGCTCTCCTGTCGTTCGAAGTGCGTGTAGATCGTGTCGGGCACCGTGAACCTGGCATGTACGGCGGGTACCGGGCAGCCGAGGGAGGCAAGATAGGCGCACTGGCCGATGGTCCGGGCGAAGGTGGTCTTGCCGCCCTGATTGGGGCCGGTGATGACCAGCACCCGTTCGGCCTCCGAGAACCGGAAATCGTTTCCCACCAACGGATGATCCGACTTGATCGCCAACGCGAGGTCGACGGCGTCGTCGGCGGCCAGCACCCCCGGCTCGGCGGTGACCTCGGGGTAGCTGAAGCGCAGGCCGGCTGCGGACATGCGACGCACGAAGGTCAGATAGTAGAGATAGAACCGAATTTCGTGGTCGAACCGGATCACGGTGGACTCGGTGAAGCCGGTGTTACGGCGGCAGAATTCCGCAAGCTGTTTGAATGCGTTCGGGTAGAGCTTCGCGACGCACTCGAGGATCTGCCGTTCAACGTGGTTCATGTCGGCCGAGTCCCGATGGGTGACGTGGTAATCGATCGCTTCTTCGGTCGCGAATCGCTCGAATGTCGCCACCGCGTCGGGACTGTAATCGGTTTGGCCGGAATATTTTTCGACGTGCACGCGGCGGTCTTGGATATGCACGGTGTAACGAACGTCATGCAACGCAGCCCGGACCGTCGAGGTATCGGCCAGCAGGCTCTGGAAGGTGTCGCTGTCGACGTATTCGGTTAAGTAGGAACAGAACTCGGACAATCCGCGAGAGGTCGGTGCTACTCGGCCGAGTGCTTGGCGCAGTGTCGCCACGGTTTCGCAGTAAGTCTGCACCGCGTAGATGAACCATCCTTGCCGCTGCAACGGATGTCGGAGTTCCCTCGCCTGCTCACGCCGGTGCCGCATCGTTCGCAGGCCGTTGACGAAATCCGTGATGGGCTGGCGAATGCGCTCGTCCTGCAGATCCCGGAACACCTGATGGCGGTGCTCGATGGCGGCGACATCGGGCAGCGGTTGGCGAAAGTATCGATCGACGTCGTCGGCGTGCCCCGCGTTGATGGCCGTGATGATTTCGTCGAGGTGCAGATCGGAGAGGCAATCGGGCGCCGCGTCTGCTCCCGTTGCGGCATCACCCGCTGGGAACAGGATGCTGAAGCGGGCCATCGAGCCCCCTTCGGTCGTGAGCATTGAGGTCGGTGCGGAACGTGGGCCCGCGTCAGCTCAGTCTACGACCGGCGGCAGCTGCAACTAGCTGGCCAAACCCGACCAGACAGGTCCTTGGGTGACCAGATCGGCGCCACCGGCCCCGGCCCACGTCGACTCCCTCGCCATCGTGGGGATCAAAGGGGCTCCGAAAATGTTGTTCCCGGAGAACACTTCTCCGGGGCAGCAGAACGCGCATAGAGCCGGTTTGAGCGTCGGATAACCGCACGCCGGGCAGACATGGGATGTCATGCGCGCTGCCTCCCTAGTGGACGTCTGTGGAACGAATCGCGTTTACCCCTCCTGAGGGTGTTCAAACCCTTCTGGCGCAACGGTTGCCGGACGAATCAACCGAATCAACATGCGTGTTATAAGCGGCTCGGTTCGGGGAACTCGCGTGTCAGGAGGTGCTCAACAGGAGCGCCGCTGTGCACAGGAGTTGAAATGATCGGAACTATTCTCATGGCCCTGGTTGTCGGCGCCATCATCGGTCTCGTGGCACGGCTGGTGATGCCGGGCCGGCAGAACGTCGGGTTGCTCATGACCGTGCTGCTCGGCGCTGCCGGCGGACTGCTCGGGTCCGTGGTGGCGAGCCAGTTCGGTTACCACAACGCCAATGGCGGAATCGCCTGGATTCCGTTCTTCATCGGTGTGGGTCTGGCCATCGTCTTCATTGCTGTCTACGAAGCCCTGACCGGTCGCCGTACCCGCACCGGCATGTTCCGCTAGTTCAAAAGGCCCCGGCCGCAACTCATTTGCGGTGGGACCGAATGGATGACGAGCGTAACGCTGCGGCGAAAAGTTGAGGGGAAATTTCGCCGCAGCGTTACGCTCGCATCCGTTTCAGCGTCGGTAGGCGGATAGATTCTGCGCCAGCTCCGCGAACAACGCCTGATTCAGGTTGAAGGCGATTTTCACTTCGTCCACCGCGCGACCGATTTCGTCGGTGTCGAGTCCGAGCCGGTCGAGGCGGGCGCGGTAGGCGTCCTTGTACGGCTTCGGCCGCATCGGAAACTCGTAGAACGACAGGCCGGCGCCATCCAGATCGAAGGTGCGGTTGAGGATCTTGCCGATGGCCTGTCCGCCGGACAGATCGCCGAGGTAGCGGGTGTAGTGGTGGGCCACCAGTTCGCCGCCCCACGAGGCGTTGGTCAACCGGTCGCGGTAGGCGCGCGCAGCGGGGGAGTCGACGTCGTGGCCCGCGCCCGGCGCCCAGTACTGCAGGTCCGTGTCGATAGCCTCGAGCCGCTCCAGCGCGGGATCGTAGACGGCAGCCACCAGTGGGTCTTCCCGGTGACTCCGCACCGCCCGCTCCAGGGCTTCGTAGATCATCCGCAACCGCAGCAGGTAGTCGGCGTAACCCTGACGGTTGACGCGGCCGGCGAGCAGTTCGGACACGTAGGGCGAGTGCTCGGCGGCCTCGTGCTCGGCGGTCGAACCTTCCTTCATCGCGACCGAGAAGGGTCGGACGGCCTCGGCGGTGCTGACTGACACGTTCTGCTCCCGGTACTCGGCTACTGCTCCAACGGCTCTGACAACATGTCAAAACGATGCTGACAATCTGTCAGAAACATAACACAGGCCGCACTACGGTGTCGCTCCCAGCGCGCGCAGTACGAATCGCTCAATAGCGGCGGTCGGCAGGTCGCGCGGCGCCAGACAGGCGTGCAGCAACGACATGGTGGCAGCTTCGTCCTCGACCACGAACTGGCTGGAACGAACCCCGTCGGCCAGGATTTCGCGCAACACGTCTTCGATGGCCACCACGTGCTCACGGATGGCGCGCATGGTCTCCTGCGACAGCGCGCCGTAGAGCTGCGGCCCGAGACCCATGTGGAATTGCTCACCCGCACCGAGCTGATGGCGGACGTAGATCCTGAGCCGCTCGGCCGGGTCGTCGACATCGGCCAACTCGGCGCGCAGCCCGTCGATGTAACGGCTTGTCTCGTGCGACGCGAATGCGACGACAACGGCTTCCTTGTCGGCGAAGTGGTGGTAGATCGCGGTGCGCCCGATGTCCGCGGCGGCGGCCAGCTTCGCCATCGTGATCGCGTCGAAACTGTGCTCGGCCATCAACGTGGCGAACGCCTCGAACACACGTCGTTGCACCTGCTCGCGGTGCTCCTCCACCGACGAAGCGCTGATCTTGGGCACACGCGACTCTAACTCCCGCGTGCGCCGCCGAGCGTGTGACGCACTCGCCCGTAGGATGACCAGTGGGCCGCGACCGGGGAGGGTGGATTTGCTCAGACCACGAACCGCGCGCGGTGGCTGGCATCTGATCGTCACCTGCGTGATGGTCGCGCTGACGGCGTGTTCGTCGCACAGCACGTCGGCCAAACCCACCACCAAGCCGGGCTCGCGCGCCGATTCGCTGATCGTCGGCATCGAAGAAGTTCGTCGCATCGCCAACTACGAGGAACTCACCGCGCATGCGCACGCCGACCTGCATCAGCCACCACCGAGCGACCTCAACGCGCCGGCGCCGTGCCGAGCCGCGGGCATCAGCGACGTCACCTTCGGTTCCGGCTGGTCGGAGTTCCGCAGCGCGGGCTACCACGGCATCACCGATGACCTCAAACCAGGCCCGCCCGCATTGATCCAAACGGTCAGCCAGGCCGTAGCGGTGTATCCCGACTCCAGCATGGCGCGCGGTGTCCTGCACCAGCTGGAGACGTCGTTGCAGGCCTGCGCCGACTTGCACGACCCCCGCTACCAATTCACCCTCGACCGGCCCGACGGCGCGACGGTGCGGATCAGCGCCAACGCGTGGAGCCACCTCTACCGGGAGAAGTCCTCGGTGCTGATGTCGGTCGGTGTGGTGGGGCTGGAACCCGCCGCCCAGATCGCACAGGTCATCCTGCAAACGGCGACCGATCGCATCGGTTGAGACCCGCGCGCCGGCTCCCCGTTTCCGGGGTCGCGACCCGCGACAATGAAGCAATGCGTCGAACAGTGCAGTTCCAGCTGATCGTGGCCATCGTGTGCCTGGTGGCCGGGTGCGGTGCGCCATCGTACGGCGCCTCGGTGCGACCGGTGGGCACCACGATTCCGCTCAGCCCTGGCGTGCCTCCGGTGAGTCCCGAGGCGGCCGCGGCCGGACTCGTCGACGTGCGCAGCATCGTGGGCGACGCAGTGATCGATCTGCGATACGCCACCACCGACAACTTCACCCACACGCAGCTGTACCCCCCGGGCGCCCGTTGCCTGGTGCACCACACCATGGCGCCCGGGCTCGAAGCGGCCGCCAATTCGCTGCGCCCAGCCGGGCAACTGCTGGTCTTCTGGGATTGCTACCGGCCGCACGAGGTTCAGGCCAGGTTGTATCAAGCGGTGCCCAACCCGGCGTGGGTGGCCCGTCCCGGCCCGTACGCCACCAGCCATGAGGCCGGACGGTCGGTGGACGTCACCTTCACCACCACCCAGCAACCGTGTCCGACAGTACGGCGGGCGGCGCAGTTCTGCGTGGCTGACATGGGCACCGATTTCGACGACTTCACCGCGCGGGCAACGGCTTTCGCGACCAAAGATGTCAGTCCCACCGCGCAGGTGAACCGGTCCCGGCTGCGGGATGCGATGAAGTACGGTGGGCTGCAGGTGTATTCCGGTGAATGGTGGCACTTCGACGGCCCCGGGGCCGGGGTGCAGCGGCCGATTCTCGATGCCCCGGTCGACTGAACGGACCACTTCATGAACGAGGAACCCCAGGCGATCTACACCCACGGACACCACGAGTCGGTGCTACGCGGACACCGGCGACGTACCGCGGCGGACTCCGCCGGCTACCTGCTGCCGCACTTGCGGCCGGGCCTGTCGCTTCTCGATATCGGCTGTGGCCCAGGCACTATCACCGCAGACCTCGCGCTGCGGGTCGCGCCCGGCGCAGTGACCGCCGTCGAGCAGACCGAACAGGCGCTGGGCCTGGCGCGCACCGAGGTCCAGTCGCGCGGCCTGTGCAACGTGTCGTTCACCACCTCCGACGCGCATGCGCTCGACCTGCCCGACGACGCGTTCGACGTCGTGCATGCCCACCAGGTGCTGCAGCACGTCGCGGACCCGGTGCAGGCGCTGCGCGAGATGAAGCGGGTGTGCGCACCGGGTGGGATCGTCGCCGCTCGGGACGCCGACTACGCCGGGTTCATCTGGTACCCGCGTCTGGCGCCGCTGGACCGCTGGCTGGACCTGTACACACGCGCCGCCCGCGCCAATGGCGGCGAACCGGATGCGGGCCGCCACCTGCTGTCCTGGGCTCGCCAAGCCGGCTTTGACGACATCACGCCGACCGGCAGCCTGTGGTGCTACGCAACCGACGAAGCTCGGCGCTGGTGGGGTGGCATGTGGGCCGATCGGATTCTGCACTCGGATCTCGCCCGGCAGCTGGTCGAGTCAGGCCTGGCCGTCAGCGCCGAGCTCGACGAGATATCGGCGACCTGGCGGGCGTGGGCCGCGCACCCGGATGGCTGGTTCGCCATCCCCAACGGGGAAATACTGTGCCGCGCATGATGGTGCGCGGACTGCTCAGCGAGACAGGATCGCGTTGCGGGTGAAATCGGCGGCTTGGTTGGCCATGCCGTTGTCCCGATAGGTGCTGTGCGCGGCGCGGTCCCGGCCGCCGGGGAAGCACACCGGATCGCCGTCCGCGCACAGTTGCAGCGTTTTGGCCGTGTACAGCGGACCGATCGCGATCGGCGGAGCGCTGCGGTCCACAATGCTCAAGAATCCGTCCGACGGGGCCGCGAACAGTACGACCGCGGCGACCTTGGACGCGACGGCGGGCGGCATCGGCCCGGTCCCGTCGGGCAGCGCCACGCCGTCCGGGACGGAGTCGGCCGTGGTGTATGCGGCGACGGCCGCACCCTGGGAGTAACCGCCGAGCACGATCTTGGTGTTCGGGCAATTCGCGGCCGTGGTCTCGACCTTGCTGCTCGCGTCGGCAACACCGTCGACCGCCCTGGCGAAGTCCAGCGACGCGGGATAGTTGACCGGGTCGACGGCGACGTTCTTGCCCACCAGCCGAGCGTTGAGGGCATCGACGAACGCCTGTCCAGTAGCGCCGACGCCGGGAGCCTCGAAGGTCCCGCGCGCGAACACCACACTGACATCGGGACATCCCGGATCAGCGCCGGCGCGGGCCGGCTCGCCGAGCGGCGACATGAGTGCGGCTACGGCGCCGACGATCACGGCCAGCCTGGGTGCCATCCGCCGAAGGGAAGGGTTTCCGGTGCGGCGCAAAGTCAGCTCTTTTCCGTTGATTTGGGGGCTCCGCCGATACGAACTCGCGTCGGGAGCAGTTTGTTCCGCGCCCGTGATTTCCGGGGCGATGTGCTGAGCGTAAAACACAGGTTGAATTGGCGCTGCCGGCAGCGGCCCGCGGCCGGGGCGCGCCATAGCTGCGCTCGAAGCGCATTTCCGCACTTGATCGGCGATGACAGGCGCCGCCGGGACCGGACTTCGGCCCCGCCGCGATGTGCTGATGTTCACACATCCGCAGCCGCGGAATCGCTGGCTCGGTGCGGCGAGCGGACAACTCCGAGCCGACCACCCTGCTGGGCCCGAATAGCCGGGGCCGTGTGGCCCCAGACGCTGCTGGCGCGGCACCGTTTCAGCAGGTCAACACTATGGTATTGGCATTCTCTTTTTTTGCAAGTACGTTATTCACCGATGGATAACGCAGCCCACACCCCATCAGGCATACCGCTGGCCCCGGTGTATGGCCCGCAGGACCGCGGCACCGAGCCCCCGCCTCCGGGTGAGTTCCCGTTCACCCGGGGTAACTTCGCGTCCGGATACCGCGGCAAACTGTGGACTTTCCGGCAGTACTCCGGTTTCGGCACCGCTGAGGAATCCAATCGTCGCTACCGCTACCTGCTGGACCAGGGCGGTACCGGTCTCTCGGTCGCGCTCGACCTGCCGACTCAGTGTGGCTATGACTCCGACGATCCTGATTTCGGTGAGGAAGTGGGCCGGGTCGGGGTCGCGGTCGACACCCTCGCCGACTTCGAGATCCTGTTCGACGGGATCCCGCTGGACAAGCTGAGCACCAGCATGACGATCAACGGCACGGCGGCGATTCTGCTGGCCTTCTACGTTGCGGCCGCGGAGAAGAAAGGCATACCGCGCGCCAAGCTCACCGGCACCATCCAGAACGACATCCTCAAGGAATACGCCTCGCGGGGAACTTGGATCTGGCCGCCGGAGCCGTCGCTGCGGCTGATCGCCGACACCATCGAGTTCTGCGCGGCCGAAGTCCCGCGTTTCAACGCGATCTCAGTGGCCGGCGCCCACTTCCGTGACGCCGGCGCCACCGCGGTACAGGAGATGGCCTTCACCCTTGCCGACGGGGTCACCTACTGCGACACCGTGGTGGAGCGCGGCCGGATGAGTATCGACGAATTCGCGCCGCAGATCTCGTTCTTCTTCTACACCCACGGCGACTTCTTCGAAGAGGTCGCGAAATACCGTGCGGGACGCCGACGTTGGGCCACGATCGTGCGGGAGCGGTACGGGTCGACAAAGGACAAGGCGTCGATGTTCCGGTTCGGCTGTGTCTGCGGCGGTGCGTCGTTGTACGGTCCGCAAGCCCAGAACAACGTGGTGCGGGTGGCCTACGAGGCGATGGCGGCGGTCCTGGGCGGTGTCCAGTCCATGTTCACCGCGGCCTGGGACGAACCCTTCGCGCTGCCCTCCGAGGACTCCACCACGCTGGCCCTGCGCACCCAGCAGATCCTCGCCTACGAGACCGGCGTCGCGCAGGTCGCCGACCCACTGGGTGGCTCCTACTTCGTCGAAGCACTCACCGACGCCACCGAGACCCGCATCATCGAAATCATGGCCGACCTCGAACAGCACGGCGGCATGGTCAGCGCGATCGAGGACGGCTACCTGCAGGGGCTGATCGCCGACGAGGCTTACCGGATACATCAGGACATCGAGAGTGGCGCCAAACCGGTGGTGGGGGTCAACCGATTCGTCTCCGAGGAACCCGAACCCGATATCGACACCTACGAACTCGACGCCGAGGGCCGCGACCTGCAGCTCAAGCGGCTGGCCCAGGTGAAAGCCGAAAGAGACAGCGGCGCAGTGGAATCCACCCTGGCTGCGCTGGCCCGCGGCGCCGAAGGAGACGACAACCTGATGCACCGGCTGATCGACTGCGCCAACGCCTACTGCACGGTCGGTGAGATGGTCGCCACGCTCAAGGCGGTCTGGGGCGAATTCCAGCAGCCGGTGGTGTTCTAGATGGCCGCCCGCATACTGGTCGCCAAACCCGGTCTGGACGGACACGATCGTGGCGCCAAGATCGTCGCCCGTACCCTGCGCGACGCCGGCTTCGAGGTCATCTACACCGGTATCCGGCAGCGCATCGAGGACATCGCGTCGATCGCGGTTCAGGAAGACGTCGCCGTCGTCGGCTTGAGCATCCTGTCCGGAGCCCACCTGACGCTGACCGCCCGAACGATCGCAGCGCTGCGCGCCGCCGATGCGGCTGACATCGCGGTCGTGGTCGGTGGAACCATCCCGAACGCCGACGTGCCCAAGTTGCTGGAAGCCGGTGCCGCAGCGGTGTTTCCGACCGGCACACCGCTGGACGCGTTGGTGCGCGAGATTCGCACGCTGACCGGAACACCCGAACCGGCTGCCCAGACAGCACAGGAGGAACCGTGCGTGTCGGAGTGATGATCGGCGCCGAGCGTGGCGACATGTCCCGCAAGGTGACCAAGCTGGTCGCCGACATCGAATGGGCCGAATCGGCGGGTCTGGACACGGCCTGGATGCCGCAGGTTCCCGACGACTTCGACTGCTTGACCATGGTGTCGCTGATGGCCGCCCACAGCTCACGCATCGAGCTGGGGACGGCGGTGGTGCCGCTGCAAGCTCAACATCCCATTGCTCTTGCCCGTCAGGCACTCTCGATACACGCGGTGGCCGGGGGGAGGCTGGCGCTGGGTGTCGGACCGTCGCACCACTGGATCATCCGGGACATGCTCGGGCTGCCCTACGAGAAGCCGGCCGCCTACACCCGCGACTATCTCGAGGTACTCAACGCCGCCGTCGCCGGACCGGGACCGGTTGACGTACAGAACGATTCGTTCACAGTGCACAACCCGCTGGCGATCGGAGCCGATACCCCGATGCCGGTGCTGGTCGCCGCACTGGGTCCGGTGATGCTGCAACTGGCCGGTGAGCATGCCGACGGCACCGTGTTGTGGATGGCCGACGAGCGTGCGATCGGTGACCACATCGCACCGAAGATCACCAAGGCCGCCGTGGATGCCGGCCGCCCTGCGCCGCGGATCATCGCGGGTATCCCGGTATGTCTTTGTGCGGCATCCGAAGTCGACACGGCCCGGGAACGGGCCAACCGCATCCTGGGGGAAGCTGAAGTCTCGCCCAACTATCAGCGGCTACTCGAACGCGGTGATGCCCGCGACGTCGGTGACCTGTGCGCGGCCGGCGACCCCGAGCAAATTCTCTCCCGGATGCGGGGATTCGCCGACGCCGGGGTGACGGATCTGTCGGTGCGGCTGCTGCCGATCGGTGACACCCGCGAGGAACTCATTGCTTCCAAGCGACGCACGCGGGAGATGATCGCCGAACTCGCCCGGGAGTTGCGGTGAGCAGTGCCGGTCCGCTGGCCGGCATTCGGATACTCGAGGTCGGCACCATGTTGGCCGGACCGTACGCCACCATGTTGCTGGCCGACCTGGGCGCCGACGTCACCAAGATCGAGCCGCGCGGCGGGGAGATTTCCCGTGGGGTCTCCGACAGCTATTTCGCCAGCCTCAACCGCAACAAGTCCAGCATTTGTCTGGACCTCAATTCGCAAGGCGGACAACAACGCTTAGGCGAACTGGTTGCCGACGCCCACGCGCTGCTGGTGAATCTGAAGCCGTCGGCGATCCGGCGGCTGGGATTGACCTACGAGACGCTACGGCAGCACAACGAAAAGATCGTCTGCGTGGCCATCACCGGATTCGGACTCGACGGCGGAGACGACCCGGCCTTCGACTACGTGGTGCAGGCCGGAGTCGGTATCGCCGCGCTGACCGGCGATCCGCAAGGCCCACCGACCCTGCCGGGATATTCTTCGGCGGACAATTCCACCGGCATGACCGCTGCGCTCGGACTATTGGCCAAGATCATCTCGGGCAGCGGTGGTCAGGTGGACGTGTCGTTGCGCGATGTGATGTTCTCGCAGCTGAACTATCACGCTGCCGCCTACCTCAATGACGGTGTCGTTCCCCAGCGCCGGCCCTACGGTGCGCACTCGTATTATGTTCCCGCACAGCTCTTCCCGACTTCCGATGGGTTCCTGGCACTGTTCATCACCCACGACGGTTTCTGGAAATCCTTTGCCTCCGAGGCAGGTATCGGCGGCTTCGAGACGATGGCCGAGCGGGTATCCCGGCGCGACGAGGTGCTGGCGGTCGTGACGGCGATGCTGGCGACCGACACTGCCGTCAGCTGGGAGCAGCGGCTGCGTCCCCTCGGGGTGCCGGCCGCGGCGGTGCGGACGCTGCCCGAAGCGCTGGAAGCGACACCGGAAGTTGTTGTCCAGGCTGGAGATTCGCGCTTGGTGGGCAGTCCGATTCGGGTGTCCGGTTACGAACCGGACTACCGGCCGCCGCCGAAGCTGAACAGTTCTCGACCGTAACCGCGCGTCGCGCTGGTCACGGAATATCGCCTGAGCGCCGTTCGCAAGCCTCCTTGGGATAGTCCAATCGATGTGCGGCGACATCAACGGCGCCCTCGCCACCTATCCAACAAGAACCGGCGAACCACCGCTGGGTCAGCACCAGCTGATCGGGCGTCTCCTGGCCGGGGTGTGTGTGCTGCCATTCGGTGACCACCGACGGCAGATGCGGCATTCGCGCGCCGAGCACATAGGTCAGCCCGGCGGCGGCCGGCGCGGTCTGGTTGCCCTCCGAGATCATCCGGCGTCGGCGACCACGGTGACATCGGCGAGCTGATGGGCCTTCTTGAACGCGGTGATGACCGGCAGCATGGACGCGGTCTCGGCCTTGTTGCCCTCGAAGGCCTCCACCATCAGCGGCAGCCCACAGGCGTCGGTGAGCAGCCCGAGAGTGATTTGCGCTCCAGCCGGCGTTCCTTGGAGAACCCGGGTTCGCGGAACCCGTCGCCGGCATCGGTCTCGAAATACAAAGTGCTGACATCGAAAAACTCCAGGCTGGCCGGGCCGAGCTGCGCGTGGGCGGCGCAGGCGACTGAAAGTGCTTGCCGGAAGCCGGGTTTGGCGAATACCGGCAGGCGGCGTTTCAGTGTCGATACGACACCGCGGTGATGCCGGCTTCCTCGATCACCCGCGGGGAGTCAGCCTTGCTGGTGGGCTCGATGATCCGGGCCAACACCAACTGGCGGAACACCTCGTCACCGCCGGCGGCCTCCTCGAAACCTAGCATGTCATAGACATCGGACAGCGCCGACCACAGATGATGGGCCCGAGAGGACGTGATCGGCAACGGCTCGGCGTCCACGCCGGAGTCCAGTCCCAGATCGAGCTGGTCCTGGCCTCCGGCGATCCGCTACGCTCCAGCGGCTTCAGCGCCGCGACACCGACCTCGTCATGGGCAGATCCGAGGTGCTCGATGTTGCGGGAACCGCGCCGGTTGGACCACACGATCTGCACCGCAGTCACCCCCGAGGCGGTCTTCACCGTGCGGACATGGGCCACCCGGGCAGCTTACGACCCACGACTAGTGCTCAAATTCCTACTCCCCGCCACCCAAAACAACAGGTCACAGGCCTACATCGTCGTAACCGCCGCGATAGTGATAAAAGTCAGGTTTGAGAAGCTTCAGAACTACAACAGTTCAAGGATCGCGGCTGTAGCGGCAATGACCGTCATGCTTACCATTCGAGTTGCGGCCCCCGCGAGTGTTAACTCCACGGCGACGGTGAAGGCGAAGACCACGCAGCGCATGAACGGCCCGAACCCGAACTTCGGCCAGGACTGAACTTCACACCACGGGCATGTTATTTCAGCTTCGATATGTCGAACGGCGGCTGGGATGACCTATACAAGACATCTGACGGACACTTCGTTCCTGACGTCGACATAGAGACCCACACTTTGAACACGTTGGGCCCGGATTGCGGTAATGGTGGGGGTGCGCCCGCCCCAGCTCGGGCGCCCGCAGCTGCTCCGGCGGGTGACAAGGGGGACAGGTGCCTACCTCGACTCGTAATCAATGGCCAATAATCCGACCGGCGCCGCTTAGTGCGAGTTGTTTGTCGAGGACTCGCCACGTTCAGTGCCACAGGTGATTTCTGAGGCGTAGCGTCTCAACAGTCAGAAGGCGGTTTCGAAATCGGAGGTTCACGTGGCCAGACAGAGTTGGAAAGAGTACTTGGCCGAGCAACGCGCGCGGCGGGAGAGGGCTAGCGGACTGAATGTGTTCGGCCAGCGGGCGGATGCAGTGGCCGCTCACCTCGCCCAAATCCCCTCAATTATTCGCGGCAACTGTCCTGTCTGCTACCACGACGTAAATGCACAAGTGCAGAAACAGTTCATGCGAACCACCGTTGCATGCGGGTGCGGGCACACCGTATCGATGAGTTCCTGGCAACAACAGAACAACTACTGACCTCAATCGGCGGAAACTGGCCGGGCTCGGCGAAGCCGCGCCGGCACCGTTTCACGGTGCCGCTAGGTGACGCGCGGAACGTTGACGACGCCGCCAAAGACGCGCAACCACCGCTTCCACGGTCCCTGCCGAGAGTCGTTGCGGTTGTTCTGGCGTGTTCCCGCTGAATTTGTCCAACTGGTTTTAGTGTCCTGTGGCCTGATATCGGGCCGCGGGACGATGAAATCGTGCGCAAGTTACGCCGTGCGGATGATCCTGCCGCAGAAGATAAGACCGGCGAGGAGATCGCCACCGAACTCGGCGTCTCGCCGGCCACTCTGTACAACTGGCGTCGCGCCTACGGCGGCGGGGTGGACACCGACGCCGGCAAGGAACTCAAGAGATGCGCGAGCAGAACGCCCGCCTCAAGCGGCTGCTGGCCGAGGCCGAGCTGGAGAAGGACGCCCGGGAGGGTCGCGAAGGACGCTCCTACAGATGTCAAGTGCTGAGTTGGGCGTAAACGGCGCGCAGGGTGTGGAAGATTTCGCGGGCGAGGTAGCGCTTTGGCAGCGGATAATTTCGGGCATGGATAGGCCCTCGGTGGTGCGACGGTCGGCGTAGGCGCGGCTGCGTGGGTCATAGCGCTGCCGGACGACTGCGGCAGAATGTAGGGCGCTGTTGGCGGCTCGGTCGCCGCCGCGGTGCAGTCGGTGTCAGTGGGTTTTGCCCGAGGATGCCGCATACGGTGGTTGCGGTGTCTGCACGCGTGTTCTGCATTGCGAATGCAAAGATTGCGGCAAAGGATGCGGCGAGCCGGTTCATCGCTAATTTTCAAGGCGATCGCAGCCGCCGCGCAGAAGTCGGGGCCCTTCATCTACGCGCCTCATCAACGTCGGATTGAGCAACTCCTGTAGAAGCTGAGCGCGGCAGCTAGTCCGACGGGTTGTGGTCGGTGATCACCTCGAGCAATCGCGGTATCGGCGGCGGATCGAGTTGCAGCGCACTGGACATGGTCAGCTTGGCAGTGCTCATGCCCTGCAATATGGCCGGCAGGTCGTCACCCTCGATCTCGTACAGCGCGACGTACGGCCCGTCACCGTCGATCGGGCGTAACCGGCGTGCCGAGATGATGCCGTCGAGCGCCACGAGTTCGCCCAGGTGCACCTCGTCGTACCAGGTGTTGTACTCCTGCTCGCGGTCCGGCGCACTGGGGTAGGTCTCGACGTAGATGATCCCTCTGGCCATGTGCCGCCTCCCTGGTGGCTACTCGTAGTGCACGGTGATCGGTGCCGCGTCCGGCACGGCCTGGCAGGTCAGAATGTAGCCGTCCTCGACCTCGTCGTCGTCGAGGGCGTCGTTGATCCGCATCGTCGCGGTGCCTTCGGTGAGGTGCGCCATGCACGTCCCGCAGTTGCCGGCCTCGCAGTTGAACGGCGGTTCGAGCCCGGCTCGTCGCGCGCTTTCCAGCAGCGTCTCGCCGGGGACCAACGGCACCGACACCTTCTTGCGGTCGAGGTGAATCGTCACCATGCCGGCCTCCGTCACGCGCACCTCCCTGCACTTTGTATTCTTCACTATAGAGAATAGTATTCTCATTAGACGATAGGGTCTTCTCAGACGGTTGGAGGATCGAGACGTGACCGAGCCGGCCGCGCTCGCGTTCGAGGACCGGCAATACAGCCTGTCTGACCTCGACGCGCTGACCGACGGACTGGCTGCCACGCTGCGGAAGCGGAACGTCCACGCGGGTCAGCGGGTCGCGGTGATGGCGTCCAACCGGCCCGAGTTCTTCATCGCCCTGCAGGCGATCTGGCGGCTGGGGGCCACGGCGGTGCTACTCAGCCCGGCCTGGAAGCGGGCCGAGGTCGAGCACGCCCTTGCGCTGACCGACCCGGCCCATGCGATCGGGGACAACCCGGTGCTGGCCGGTCTGATGCCGATGCTGCACCTGGACGAACCGGTCGGTCCCGGTGCACCGGGGAATGCCGGGTCGGCGCCCGGCGATGCGGTCCTGGTGTTCAGTTCCGGCACCACGGGACTGCCGAAGGCGGTGCGACACACCCATGCTTCGCTGGACGCCTCGGTGCAGCACTGGCGCGAAGCGCTGCAGCTGACCGGTCGCGACCGGATCCAGGTCGCCACCCCACCGTCCCACATTCTGGGCCTGTTGAACATCCTGACCGCATTGCGCACCGGGACATGGTTGCGGCTGCACCGCCGATTCGACATCGACCGGATGCTGCGGCACATCGAATCCGATCGCATCACCGTCGAAATGGCCGTCGCCCCCGTTGCATTGGCCATCGCCTCCCATCCCGGCCTCGAGTCCTACGACCTGTCGTCACTGCGTTACATCATGTGGGGTGCCACACCGGTGACGGCCAGCATCGCTGAAACCGTCACCCGACGCACCGGCATCTGCTGGGTCCCCGCCTACGGCACCACCGAGCTCCCGGTCATCGCCTGCAACCCCGTCGTCGGATCGAGGCTGGACTCGGTCGGCCGGGCGGTGTCCGGCGTGCAACTGCGGGTGGTCTGCCCGGACACCGGCGAGCCCGTCGGCCCGGGTGACGTCGGCGAGATCCAGGCGCGGTCGAATTCGATGATGGCGGGCTACCTGCCGGCCGAGGCGACCGCCGAAGTGCTCAGTGACGGTTGGTATCGCACCGGGGACGTCGGCGCGCTGGACGATGGCGGCTGGCTGCGCATCACCGACCGTCTCAAAGAGATGATCAAGGTACGCGGATTCCAGATCGCACCGGTCGAGATCGAGACCGTGTTGCACGGTCATCCCGCCGTCCACGACTGCGCGGTGTTCGGTGTGCCCGACGGTGTCAACGGCGAAGCTGTGGTGGCGGCCGTGACCACCCACGCGGCCGGCCAAAGCACCGCGCTCGCAGCCGAACTCGCTGAACGCGTCGAAGCGGAACTGGCGTCCTACAAACGATTGAGCCGGGTGGTGTTCGTGCCCGATATTCCCCGCCTGCCCTCGGGCAAGGTGCTCCGCAGAGTGCTCAAGGAGAGCTATGGATGTACGTCTGACAGCTGAACAACAGCAACTACGTGACGCCGCCGCCAAGATGGCCGACGACCTGGGCGCCGGGGCGGTACAGGACCTGGCCGACCAGAGCCGAATCGGCAGACTGGACAAGCAGATTGACCTGACCGGATGGCGATCGCTGCGCTCGGATGAGGCCTCTGGGGTCGAAGTAGCCATCGTCGCAGAGGAATTCGGCCGCCGGTTGGTCGACGCACCCTTCCTGGGGCCGGTGCTCGCCGGCGACCTGGCCCGCCACCTCGATGCCGACGTCGGACCGGTGACCATCGCGGTGGACGATCGCGCCGTCGACGCGCGCGGCTATCAGCGGGCGTTGCTGCTCTCCGGCACCACGGTCTCGGTCGTCGATCTCGGCGGCGACGACGGTGGTGCCGATCTGACCCGGACGTGTGCGTCGATTGCCGGATCCCCGACGCCGCTGGGGGAGGTGTCCGCGGAGGCCGCCGGCCGATGGCGGGCACTTGCCTTGGTGGCCACGGCCGCCGACCTGGTCGGAGCCGCCCGCGGCGCGCACGCCACCGCCTGTGACTACGCCAAGCTGCGGGAGCAGTACGGCAAACCGATCGGGTCGTATCAGGCCGTCGCCCACCTGCTGGCCGAAAGTCTGGCGCTGATCGAAGGTTCGGTGAGCGTGCTGCGCCACGCGGCATGGGCGGTCGACGAACTCGACCCCGCCGAAGCGATCCGGGCCGCGCAGGTGGCCAAGGTCTACTGCGCCCGGGCCGCCCGCACCGTCTGCGAGACCGCGATACAGGTGCACGGTGGCATCGGCAACACCTGGGAATGCCTGGTGCACGTGTACCTGCGCCGGGCGCTGACGTCGACCGAGCTGTGGCCGGTCACCCTGAAGGAGGTCGGTCGTGGACTTTCGTGATTCGCCGCAGGAGGCCGACTTCCGCAACCGGCTGCGGTCCTGGCTTTCGTTGCACGCCAAGGAGTTCGGCGGGTCGGGCGACGAGTACTGGGCCCGGCAGGCCGACTGGCACCGCGCGTTGTACGAAGAGGGTTTCTTCGGTCTGTCGTGGCCGCGCGAGTACGGCGGCCGGGAGTTGCCGCCGGTGTACGACGTCATCGTCGACGAGGAGCTGGCCCGCGCCGGTGCTCCGCCACGGCCCAGCGTCGGCTACCTGGTCATCGGCATCGGCCGGCACGGCAGCGACGAACTGCGGCAACGCTTCGTGCCCGGCATCATCAACGGCACCGAGCGCTGGTGCCAGGGGTTCAGCGAGCCGGGTGCCGGTTCGGACCTGGCGTCGTTGACCACTACCGCCACCCGCGAAGGCCACGAGTACGTGATCAACGGGCACAAGATCTGGACCAGTTACTCCGACGTCGCCGACTGGTGTCTGCTGCTGGCGCGAACCGACCCCGCCGCCAAGCGGCACCGCGGCCTGTCGGCTTTCATCGTTTCGATGAAACAGCCTGGTGTACAACAACGTCCGCTGCGCATGATCAACGGCGTCACCAACGAATTCGGCCAGGTGACTTTCGACGGTGCCCGGGTCCCGGCGGACCGCATGGTGGGTGCCCCCGGCGATGGGTGGGCAGTGGCCATGACCGTCGTCGGGCACGAACGCGAACCGTCCACCCTGGGTTACGCGGCCCGGTACAACAAACTGGTCGCGCAACTGGTGGCGCGCAGCGACGGTGAGGTCGACGACGACGTGGCATGGGCAGCTGTCCAGGCGCAGATGCTCACCCACCACGTGCGGCGGCGGCTGTCCGAACAACTCGACGGCGTGTCGCACGGACCTGAGGGCTCGCTGGATAAGCTCTTGATGACCTGGGTGGAACAATCCGTCGGACATGCGGCGCTGGCCGTCGGCGGCACCCGCGATCCGGACCTGCTCAGTGCCTACCTGTACAGCCGCGCGCAAAGCGTGATGGGCGGCACCTCGCAGATACAGAAGAACATCATCGCCTCGCGAATCCTGGGACTGGGAGTCTGAAATGTACGACATGCCAAGCGAAATCGATGTGCGCGCCGACGGTCCGCTGCGGATCATCACGCTCAACCGTCCCGATGACCTCAATGCGGTCAACGACAATTTGCACGTCGGGCTGGCGCGGTTGTGGCAGCGACTGACCGACGACCCCACGGCGCGTGCGGCGGTGCTCACCGGCGCCGGTAAAGCATTTTCGGCCGGTGGCGACTTCGCCTACCTCGCGGAGCTGGCCGAGGACGCCGACCTGCGCGCCAAGACAATTCGGGACGGACGCGAAATCGTGCTGGGTATGGCACGGTGCCGGATCCCGGTGGTCGCGGCGGTCAACGGACCCGCCGTCGGGTTGGGGTGCAGCCTGGTCGCGTTAAGCGACATCGTCTACATCGCCCCGCACGCGTTCCTGGCCGACCCGCACGTGCAGGTGGGATTGGTGGCCGCCGACGGTGGGCCGCTGACCTGGCCGCTGCACATCAGTCTGCTGTTGGCCAAGGAATATGCCTTGACCGGCACCAGGATTCGCGCCGAAAGGGCAGTCGAGCTGGGCCTGGCCAACCATGTGGTCGAGGACCCGGTGGCCGAAGCGGTGGCGTGCGCCACACGCATCCTCGAGTTGCCGCAGCAGGCTGTGGAAAGCACCAAGCGGGTGCTCAACATCCACCTGGAGCGTGCGGTGCTGGCCAGCATCGACTACGCGCTGTCGGCCGAGCACCAGTCGTTTGTGACCGAGGACTTCCGCTCGATCGTCAGCAAGCTGAACGCGGGCAAGAACTAGCCGAGCGAGACCAGGTCCTCGACCGAGTCGCGCGGCAGGTCGTCGCTGCTGATCGCGGTGACGACCATGTTGGTCAGGTCGATCCCGCCGCCATGGTTGTCCAGGAAGGCGGTGTCGGCCGCGTCCCGGCCCGTGGCGATGCGCAGCATGGTCTGGCGCGGCGCCAGGCACGTCGCGTCCACTACCCGCCACTGTCCGTCGATCAGCGCTTCGGCCACGGCGTGGAAGTCCATCGGGTCACACCCGGGCGCGTACACCGAGACCAGTCGGGCGGGCACGTTGACAGCGCGCAGCAGCGCGATCACCAGGTGCGCGTAGTCGCGGCACACGCCGGCACCGGCCAGCAGCGTGTCGGTCGCTCCGTCGATCGGATCGCTGGAGCCCGGAACATACTGCAGCCGCGTCCCCACCCACGACGACACCTTCTCCAGCAGTGTCACGGACTGGTTCGTGTACTGACCGAACTCGGTGGCGGCGAATCCGAAGAACTTGTCCGCCTCGGCGTAGCGGCTCGGCCGCAGGTAGGTCGAGACTTCGATCTCCTTGACCGGAAGTGGCTCGGCACGTCCGACGACGGTGGCCTGGTACTCGACGTTGAGCTCACCGGCGCCGAGGTCGGCGGTGTGGATGCGGGTGCCGTATTCGCCGTTGATCTCACGCAGCGAGACGGGTTTCCCGTCCAGGGTCGCGGTCAGCGACTCGTTCACGTCCAGGCCCGGCAGCCGGGCGACCGCGATCTGGAATTCCAGCGCGGTGGGTTCAGAAATACCGACCTGCAGACTTGCCGCAACCTCACGCTTCATCGACGCGCCCCCCTTGTTTCGATTCCGTCGCAACTTCATGGCGTGCAGCCAATCATGCGTGGCCTATACCCGCACCTGGGCACTTCACGCACACCCGGGAGCTTTTGTCAGCAGTCGTGCTGCCGGAGAAACTCCCGCATCACCCTATCGAACCGAGTCGGCTCTTCGATGAATGGCAGATGCGCGCTGTTCTCGAAGAACTCATAGCGCGAACCGGGGATGCGCTCATGCATCTCGCGCATGTGGTCGGGCGAGCATTCGTCGAACCGGCCCGCCAGCAGCAGTGTCGGCACTGTGATCTCGCTGAGCCGATCGAGCACGTCCCAGTCGCGGATGGTCCCGACGATATGAAAGTCGCTGGGGCCGAACATTGTTTCGAAGATTTCGGTGCCCATGTTCTGGAAAGCCCGATAGAGATCTGTCGGCCACGGCAGGCGGCGGCACAGGAAGGTTTCGTTCCAAGTGGTGACGGCGGCCCGGTACTCGGCCGAATCGGTGGTACCGGCCGCCTCGTGACGATCGATGGCGTCCCGGGTGGCAGGGTCCAGCTCGCCCTTGAGCCGTGCGACGTTGGCGGCGAACGCAGGGATGGAGGCGGCGCTGTTGGAGATGGTGAAGCTGACGGCGCTGCAGGCGATGTCCAGCAGATACTGCTGCGCCAGCATCGCGCCCCAGGAATTGCCGAAGATGTGAAAGTCGTTGAGACCGAGAGCCGTTACCACCGCATCCAGTTCGGCCACGGACCGCTGCATGGTCCACAGGTCGGGGTTCGACGGTCGCTCGGAGTTGCCGCAACCGAGTTGATCCCAGAAGACCACCTCGCGGTCGTCGGCCAGCCGCTGCAACGAACTCAGGTAGTAGTGCGGCAACCCCGGGCCGCCGTGCACGACGAGCAACGGTCGACCGGAGGCTGTCTCGTTGGACGGGCCCACCCGCTTCGCCCATACCGTGCCGCCCGGCACCGCGATCCTCGACTCGGTCACCGGCAGCCTCCTTCGGGACGGGCACCCAGGATCGCACGGAGCACCCCGGCGGCGCGCGGGCAACCTTGCAACTCGTACTCTCTAACTGAGAGAATAGTGTTCTCATTTTGGCGCGGAAGGGCGTAGCGCACCACCATGGACGTATCCGATCTGATCGGCAAGGCCCGCAACGGATCTCCACGTGCCGCGGGCCGGTTGCTGAGCCTGGTCGAAAGCGAGCGCCGCGACGAGGTATTGGCCGGCATCGGCGCGGCACAGCCGGTCCGGGTCATCGGCATCACCGGCCCGCCGGGTGCGGGTAAGTCGACGACCATCGGCGCGTTGGTCGGTGCATACCGGCAGCGCGAATGCCGGGTCGCGGTGTTGGCCGTGGACCCGTCGTCACCGTTCAGCGGAGGCGCACTGCTGGGCGACCGGATCCGAATGACCGCGCACATCAACGATTCCGACGTGCTGATCCGCTCGGTGGCCAGTCGCGGTCACCTCGGGGGCCTGGCCGCGGCCGTGCCTGCCGCCATCGCGCTGCTCGGGGCGATCGGCTACGACGTGGTGCTCGCCGAAACCGTCGGGGTGGGACAGTCCGAGATCGAGATCGCTGCGGTGGCCGATCCGACCATCGTCATCCTGAACCCCGGGGCCGGCGACGCGGTGCAGGCCGCGAAAGCCGGCGTGCTGGAGGTCGCTGACATCGTGGTGGTGAACAAGGCCGACCGCGAGGGTGCCGAGCAGACCGTGCGGGACCTGCGCGCGGAGACCAAAGCTCCGATCGTGAGCCTGGTCGCTGCCCGGGGCGAGGGTCTGACCGAACTGGTGGACGCGATCGACGCTCACCATCGCGCCGACAACCGCGCCCGTCGGCTGGCCCGCGCCCGGGCGCAGATCCTCTCGCTGGCGCAGACCAGGTTGCGTGCCCGCACCGACCTCGATCGGCTCGCCGAGTCGGTGGTCGACGGCCACGACGATCCCTATGCCGCGGCCGAACGGTTGCTGTCGCCCCAGCAACAGGATTGAACCTGCGGGGCCTGCCCTCCCACGATCGGGGGACATCCCGATTCAACCGGCGGGTGGCCGCTCACCCGACAGACAGCAACACCGCCGGGCGGCACGCTGAACGCCATGTCGCCAATCGTGCCGCACCAGTCCTACCTGTTGATCTCGGCCGCGGGAAACCGAGGGTCGGTCGACACCACGATGACCGCCGGCAACGCCGCAGCGGATCGCTGAAAGAGCACGGCAGCAGATGGTTTACGGGGCATTGCCGCCGGAGGTCAACTCCGGGCGGATGTACGCAGGGCCGGGTGCCGGATCGATGCTGACGGCCGCCGCCGCCTGGGACGAGCTCGCGGTCGAATTGAGAGTCACGGCAACAGCTTTCGAATCGGTGATCACCGATCTGGTCAGCGGTCCCTTCCTGGGGGCCGCGGCCACCGCCATGGTTGCCGCTGCCACACCGTATGCGGCCTGGCTCGATGCGACCGCCGCGCAGGCCGAGGCGACCGCCGGCCAGGCCAAAGCCGCCGTCGCCGCCTACGAGACCGCCTACGCGATGACGGTGCATCCCGCCCAGGTGGCGGCCAATCGCGCGCAGCTGGCCACCCTGGTCGCCACCAATTACCTGGGTCAGAACATGCCGGCTATCGCGCTCGCCGAGACCCGGTACGGCGAGATGTGGGCACAGGACGCAGCCGCCATGTACGGCTACGCCGCCGCCTCGGCCGCCGCCGCCCGGTTGACCCCGTTCGCCGAGCCGCCGCAAGTCGTCAACCCGGCCGGGGTGGCGAGTCAGACAACCGGGGCGGTGGCCGCCGCCGGAAGCGTCGTGACGGTGTTGACCCAACTGGGTTCGATCGGCGACACCGTGCTGCCCGGGTGGATCACCGATCTGGACACCCTGATGAGCATCTTCGGCACGCCGTTCTTCGTGTGCACGTCTTCGGCCGGCCTGATGATGTCGATGATGTCGACGATCAACGGCCTGTTCCCCGCGGTCGCAGGCGTCGGCGGTCAGATCGCGGCATCGGTGGGATCCGCTGCGGCAAACGCACTGGGTGCTGTCTCGGCCTCGTCGGTAGGCGCAGCCGGATCGGTGTCCGCGGCGCTCGGTGAAGCCTCGTCGGTGGGGGCGCTGTCGGTCCCGCGAGCCTGGGCCGCATCGGCACCGACCCTGAGCCACGCCGCGGTGGGGGCGCTGCCGGGCACGGTCAGCGGAGTCGCACCGTTGATGGGTTCGGCTGCTCCGGAACTGCTGGGCGGGCTGCCGGTGGGGGCCGGCTCCGGACGCGCCCAGGCGGCCGGAGTCGCGATCCAGGACGGAATCGCACCGCTGCGAGTGCTCCCCTCGCTGGTCGGATAGCCGTGGTGTCCCCCGATCGTCCGACCGGCCTCCGCCCCCGCACGGCCCGATCGGTGGAGTTGCCGAAATGTGATCGTCAATACCGTTCCAGGCGTGACGACAATCGCCCCGCTCGCAGTCCCCGCTCACCCGCCCACAACGTTGGCTGATCTGCACTTGCGGCCGGCCCCACTGCAGGACCAGGTCTTCACCGAGTGTGCGACCGAAGTCGCGCACACCATCCTGCACGACTTCGCCGAGACCCATCCGCAGATGTCCGCTCGGCATGGAATCCTGTTGTGGCAGAAACGTTTTGCCCAGACTGTCGGGGCAGCGTGCGTCGTCGCTGCGGTGGTCGCGCCGTCGGCACTGCTGATCACCCTGCTGGCGGTCACCTCGCTGATTGTGGCGGTGTCGGTCGCCGTCGCGATCGCAGGTCGGCGACGCTGCGCGGATCGGGCCCGTCAACCCGGTCCGGTGCTGACCGACGAACAGCTACCCAGTTACACCGTGCTGGTTCCGGCCTACCGCGAGGAAGAGGTCATCGGCGATCTGGTCGGATGCCTGGCCAAGCTGAACTACCCGGCCGAGCGGCTCGAGGTCCTGTTCCTGGTCGAACGGACCGACGTCGAGACCCAGGCGGCGATCGCCGCCGCGCAGCCGCCGTCGCACATGCGCGTGCTGCAGGTGCCGCCCGGGCCGCCGCGCACCAAACCGCGCTCGTGCAACGCCGGCCTACTGGTGGCCAAGGGCGAGTTGCTGGTGATCTTCGACGCGGAGGACCGTCCCGAGCCCGACCAACTCCGCCGAACCGCGGCGGTCTTCGCCGACGACAATGCCGAACTCGCCTGTGTCCAAGCGGTTTTGCAGACCAGCAACGTCGAGACCAGCCTCCTGGCGCACTGCTTCGGGGTGGAGTATGCGCGCCGCTTCCGCATGACGGTGCCGGGTCTGGCCGCCCTGGGTGCGCCGTTTCCACTCGGTGGCACCAGCAACCACTTCCGCACGGAGGTGCTGCGCAGGGTGGGCGGCTGGGACGCCTGGAATGTCTCCGAAGACGCTGATCTGGGGATGCGCCTGCACGCGTTGGGCTACCGGTCGGATGTCGTCGACTCGGTCACCTACGGCGATGCCCCGGACCGGTTGCGTGACTGGATCTCCCAGCGCACCCGCTGGCACAAGGGGTTTCTGCTCACCGGGCTGGTCCACACTCGGTCGCCCCGCGACGCGATGCGACGGTTCGGTCCCCGCGGGCTGCTGACCCTGCTGATCTTCGTGTTCGGCATGCCGGTCCAATTCCTGGCGCAGACAATGATTTTCGGACTCGGCGTCGCCGACATGCTCGGCTACGGGGGGCTGGTGCAGGTCGAGGCCGATCCCTTGCTGATCGGTGGGGTGCAGGCGGTGAGCACGCTGGCCTGGCTTCTCACCACCTACCTGGCGTACGGCGAACGCCGCTGGAGCCACCTCCGCGCGATCCTTGCGCTGCCGCTGTACTGGATCGCGCACTGGGTGGCGGCGTGGCGGGCGCTCTATCAACTGGTCACCGCCCCGTTCCTGTGGGAGAAGACCGCGCACCGCGGCTCCGTCCCGGCCCCGCAGCCCGCGGTGCCGCAGGCCCTGGCGGCCTGATGTCCCCCGATCGGCGGACAGGCGGTCAACCCGTTGTCGGGCCGATCGGAGGTACTGCGGCCGCGTTGCACTTTCTACCGTCAGTTACGTGAGCACAGTGGCGGTCGAGGACCGGATCCCCAGCGTCGCGCAGCAGACCCACACCGAAGATCATTCGACGGTGATCTGGCTGCTGCTGGGCGGGAACCTGGTGGTTCGTTCGGCCGGATTCGCCTACCCGTTCATGGCCTACCACGTCGCGGGCCGCGGTTACGCCGCAGGCGCTGTCGGTGCTGTGCTGGCGGCCTACGGCGTCGGCTGGGCGGCAGGCCAACTGCTGTGCGGCCGCCTGATCGACCGCATCGGTACCCGAACCACGCTGGTGTCCACCATGTCGGTCGCGGCCGCGGTGCTCGTCGTGCTGGCCGGGGCCCACGACTTGGCGACGCTGCTGCTCGGGGCCGCGGTCGCCGGCCTGGTCTGCGATGCTCCGCGCCTGGTGCTGGGCGCCGCCATCACCGAGTTGGTGACAGATCCGCAGCGGCGGGCGCGGTTGGACAGCTGGCGTTACGGGTGGGTCCTCAACGTGGGTGCCGCCATCACCGGTGGCATCGGTGGTCTGACCGCCGACTGGTGTGGCACTCCCGTGCTGTACTGGGTCAACGCCCTGGCCTGCGCGGCCTTCGCACTGGTGTCGGCCCGATGCATCCCGGCCGGCACCCGTCGCCCGACCGACTCGCCACCCGGGCCGAGCAGCTACCGGCAGGCGTTCTCGGACCGCCGCCTGCTGCTGTTGTTCGCATCCAGCCTGGCCAGCCTGACCGCACTGATGGGCATCTTCGCCGCGGTGCCGATGCTGATGGCCGAGTCGGGTCTGGGGGCCGGCGCCTACGGGTGCGTGCAACTCGTCAACGCAGTGGCGGTCATCGCGTTCACCCCGTTGATCACGCCCTGGCTGAGCGCGCAGCTCGCCGCCGGCCCGCGACTGGACATCCTGGCCGGCGCGGGTGCCTGGGTGACGGTCTGCATGGGCGTCTCGGCGCTGGCCCACACCACGCTGGCGTTCAGCGTGACCGCGATCGCGTGCTCGCCCGGTGAGATCATCTGGTTCGTGGTGGCCGCCGGCGTCGTGCACCGCATCGCGCCGGCCGCGAACCGGGGTCTCTATCAAGGGATCTGGTCGATGACCACCGCGATCGCCTCGGTCGTCGCGCCGGTCCTGGTCGCGTGCAGTCTGCCCCTCGGGGGGCGCGCCACGCTCGCGGTCGCGACACTGGCCATCGGTTTGCTCGGCGCCGCGCTGTGCAAACCGCTGGCGGCCGTTGTGACCGGCGCCGGCTGCCCGCGGGTGCTGTCCTGAGTACGGTGTTCCGGTGGCGATCGCCAGTGACACAGAAATGGACCGGGTGCGCAACATCCACCGGTTGCGCTCCTATCGTGTTGTCGCCGTGCTCCGGGTCGGTGTCCTGGCCTTCGTGATCGGCGCCATGGTGGTGGCCACCCCCCGCTCCGAATGGAGAGGGCAAATCACCCTGGTGATGCTGTACGCCTTCGCCACCGTGTGCGCCCTGATCTTGGCTTTCACGCCGTTTCGGCGCCTGGGGATGAGCCGGTTCGCCGAGCTGAGCCGACTGGAGCCGTTCGTCTTCATCGCCATCGACGTGGTGGTGCTGACCGCGCTGCAGTTGCTGTCCAGCGACGGGATCTATCCGTTGCTGATCATGATCCTGCTGCCGGTGCTGGTGGGCGTGGACATGTCGACCCGCCGGGCGGCGGTGGTGCTGGCCTTCACCCTGGTCGGGTTCGTGTTCGCCGGAATTCAGGACCACGTGCAGAAGCGGGCGATCGGCTGGCCCGACACCGCGTTTCTGTTCGGGCTCTACGGATTTCTGTGTGCGGCGGCGCTGGTGATGGTGCGTATCGAAGAACTGCATGCTCGTTCGGTGGCGGGGTTGAGTGCGTTGCGCGAGGAGTTGTTGGCGCAGACGATGACGGCCTCGGAGGAAATGCAGCGCCGGATTTCGGAGGCGATTCACGACGGGCCGTTGCAGGATGTGCTGGCCGCCCGGATGGAGGTCGTGGAGTTGGCGGCCGACGATCCCGATGACGATCGGGTGGATCGGGCGTTGGCGGGGTTGAACAGTGCCTCGGAG
>NZ_JBVAXK010000013.1:0-132282 GCF_055419285.1 Mycobacterium sp. IDUB_28
TCAGCGCAACGGCGTAACATCACCCACCGAAGCCAGAAGCTCCGAAGGACCATTTACACCGGATTACGGACGCCACCTGGTACGAACGGTAGCGTAGGGATACTGCTCGTAGCGGGGGGTCGGTATGGGTGACTGTCGGGCCGGTGGAACACGATCACCGTCGAGAGCGGGTTGCCCGGGGCGGGCTCGCGGATCCGGCGCCGAGATGTCATGACCGCGGCGCAGCCTGCCGCTGACGCACCCCACGCGAGTGCGATCCTGGATGCGACCCTGCATGCGGCGACCCGCGGGGGCTATAGCGCGGTACAGATGCGTGCGGTGGCTGATGTCGCCGGCATTGGTGTGGGGACGCTGTACCGGTATTTCCCGTCCAAACCGCACCTGCTGGTCGCGGTGTTGCGTCGCGAATTCGACCGACTGGCCGCCGAGTGCGCGTGGCACCACCACGACATCACGCCTGCCCGGCGGGTCGCCGCCCTGACCTCACGACTGCACGCCGAATGGCAGCTCGACCCGAAACTGACCGAAGCCACCACCCGCGCCCTGGTGGTCGCTGATGCCACCGCAGCGCCCACCGTCACCCAAGCCGCCGACATCCTGCACCAGCTTTTCGCCCGCGCCCTGGGCGGCAACACCGTCACCGAGCGCCACCACGACCTCGCCGGACTGATCACCGATGTGTGGCTGGCCAACCTCACCGCGTTCAGTGGCCACCGGCTCTCGGCCGGCCAAGCACGTGAGCGCATCGACCGGGGCACCGGACTGCTGCTGCGCCACGCCTTCGGGCCAGTCGACCGCTGAGCGGCGCGTCCAATTGCCCGCTTAGGTGGCCGAGTCCCGTCGTTCCAGTTCGCCTTGCAGGACCGCGATGATCTGGTCGCGTTCACGCAGTTGGGTGCGCAGTCGCGCGATGTGGGTGTCTTTGGCGGTCAGTCGGTTGCGCAGTGCGGCGACGATGCTGGACTCGCCCGGCTCCGGTGCGGGCGGCGGGCCCTCGCCGACCGCCCTCAGCGTGCGGTGCGCCTCGATCTGGGCCAGCAGCTCGGGACGGTTGTGGATGCTTTTGCGGGTCACTCCGGCGCGGCGGGCGACGCTGCTGATGGTGATGTCGGCCTTCTCGCGGCGCAGGCTTTGCAGTGCTTTGCGGGCTCGGGTGTCGACGGAGTCCCGTCTTTTCTGGGTGTGGGCGGCCAGAGCGTTCAGCGATGCTTGTGTGGCGGTCACGGGCGTTGCCGCGGGTCGGCTTTGTGCAGGGCCGAGTCGTGGGCGCCGCGGGTGGCGATCGGCGTCAACGGCAGCCGCTTGTGGGTGCCGGCGCCGCTGATCCAGGCCGCGGTGTCGGACTGTTCGGCGGCCAGCCGGTCCAGGATGGCTTCCAGGGAGTGTAGCTCGCGCAGCCGGGCGGCGATCCAGACGTTGTCGTCGGTCAGTTCCCGGCCGGTGCGGGTGCGGTATTGATCACGGCGCAGCTCGATCAGCGCCAAGGTTCTGGCATGCTGATCAGCCAACTCGGCCCGGTGGGTGACATCAGTTGCGAAATGCCCACAACTCAAACACGCGTTCCCCCTGTCGCACGATTTCAACGGCGGCAGGAGACACACTCCGTTGGGCAGCACCCGGTCGGTGCGGGCCGACAGTTGAGTCATATCCAGGATGTCAGCGGGGCTGATCGCGATCTCGACGCCGTGGGCGCCGATCTTCTTGTGCTTGAGAAACTCTGCTTCCGCGGTGGCGGACAGGGTCGCGGCATAGCGCATCGTCATCTCCGGGCTCTTGTGCCCCAGATAGCGCTGCACGACATGGATGGGGACCCCGTCGTTGAGCAGCTCGGTGGCCCGGGTGTGGCGCAGCCGGTGGGTTTGACTGAACCGTAACGGATTTCCCGCCGCATCGGTCAGGCCGTGCAGGTCGTCGAGTTTGACCAGCGACTGGGAATAGGTGGCGTATGGGCGGGGCCGCTGGCCGTTGAGGTTGCTTTTGGTGCCGATGAACAAGTACTTGGGTGTCAGGTGCGGAAACCTCGCCTTCAGCCAGCGGTGTTGTTCGGCAATGACGTTGACCACCGCTTGCTCGACCAGGATGGTCGGCTCCACCCCGTCGACTTTGGTCTGCTGGTAACGCAGCTTGGCGACGAATGCATCAGGGTCAGCGTTGTCGACGTCGGGCGACGTTCCCGGGATGGGTTGCAGCGGCTGGTGGTCGAGCATCAGGATTTCAGAGGCCCGCCGCCCGGTGAGGGCCTGCAGCAGCCAGATCCGGGCGGCCTGGGGATCACCGAGGCCTTTGACCAGCGAGACGCTGCCATCGGGATGGGTCAGCCCGACCAGGGCGGTGCGGTCGGCGGCCAGCACGTCGAGGTAGGCCAGCATGCGTTGCAGTTCGGCGGTGGAGTACCAGGTCAGCTCGCGGGGCCGGTGGGCGCGGCGGGTGCGGAAAGCTGGGCCCCACAACCGTGTGTGTGCCGCACTCAGTTGCGCCCAGCGCGGTTCGCCGGTGGCCGCGGCCGCCTCGGGGCCGTGGTCGACCATGAACGTGTAGAACACCTGGGTCTGAGACTGGGTAGCGTCAATGGCGGCCTGGGACAGGGGTTTGTCCGGCTTGGCCCCTGCGGCAGGTGATTTGAGGTATTCGGTGAATTCGGTGAACATCAGCCGCAGCTGGGCGGGATCCTCGGTGAGTACGGGGTCGGTGGCGCCGCGGGCGGCCAGAAACGGTCCGAGGTGTCGCGCGGTGTCGCGGCAGCGTTCCACCGCTGAAGACCACCGCAGCAGCTCGGCGTCTAGACAGGTCCGTAGCCAGAACCGGACCCCTTCGCGCAGCCAGGCCGGGGTGATCGCGGCAAGGTTCAGGGTCAGGTCGTGTCGGGGCTCGTGTTCGCGTTGCGGAATGCGGGGATCGGCCTGCAGGTCCCAGATGTCGTGCGCCCACCAGGCGGTGTCGGTGCAGCGCACCGACAGATACAGGTGCAGATGCTCCACCAAGTGAGTGATGTTGCGTCGGGCACCGGCAGAGGGCAGCCGGGCGTTGCGTTTCTCGAAGACCAGCATCGCCGCCCGCACGATCGCGGCGGACTCCAGGTCGGTGATGCTGGCCGGTGGGCGGCGGCGTTGGCCGCGGTATTCGGTGGCCGCGGCGCTCAACGCCTGGCCGGCCCAGCGCAGCAGCGACGGTTCGATCTTGCGCAGGCCTTCGTGGTGACAACACCACACCCACCAGGCGATCTCGTCGGCGAACCGTGGCGGCACCGCGGCGGGGGTGAAGTCGTGCTCGGCGCGGCCGCGGTGTTCACGCAGGTAGTACCGGTTACGCAGGAACACGGTATCGGCGGGTGCGGCGTCGATCTGATAGACCGGGCGCCGCCAGGCCTCGGGCACGGCCGACCACTGCGCCTGCCACGACGGACTGGATTGGCGGGCAACAGGTGTGGGGTCGTCACGGCTGGGCATCGGTGAGCCCTTTCCAGCCGGCCACATAGTTGCGCCAGTGCGCCAGGCTGCGCATCTCGGCGTCCTCGGTGACCCACCCGTAGGTCGACAGGGTGGTCTGGACGTCGGCGTGCCCGAGGCGGCGCATCACCACGTGCGCGGGCACCCCGGCCAGCAACAGGGCGGTGGCGTGGGTGTGTCTCATCCAGTGCGGAGTCCACTCCGGCGGCAACTGCGGGTGAGCACCTTTGATGCCGCGGACCTTCTCATAGATCGTCTCCATCCGCATCGGTGAGAACTGCTCTCCCCGAGCAAGATTGACGAACACAAAATGGGTGCTCAGATCGGGGACCGTCACGTCGGCAGCCATCGCGACGAGCTGCCACACATACTCCGAATACAGCGCTTCCAGATCATCACCGATATAGAGCCGCCGCGTCCCGGTCTTGGCCCGCACCCCGTGCGGATGGTCCTGGCGGTCGACGACATCGAGGAACGGGGTCCCGCCGGCGCCGATGTGAAAGTCGTGATGGCGCAGACATAACGCCTCACCGGGACGCATCCCCGTCTCCGCGAGCACCGCGAAATACAAGCGGTTACGCACCGCGGCCGGCCCACCCGACCACCCGCCGTCGCCGGTCTGGACCGAGCAGCCATCCAGAATCGCGTTGACCTGCTCAGGCGTGAGAACCGGGGTGGCGCTGCGGCCGGGGCTGCGCAGGCCATAGATCGGGCGATCCCCCTGACGCTGCGGTCCGACCCCGTCGAGGAACCCCACGTAGCGGCGGTAGCGCCGCGCCGAGCCGCGGGAGGTGAACAACCGCTGGTAGGGCAGATCGGCGCCGTGTGCGTCGGCGTGATATCGATACATCGACAACACCGCCGCCGCCCGCGGCTGCAGTGATGACGCCGCCAGCTTCTGGGCCGGTGGTCCGATCCTGGCTGCGCCGGGCAGATCCCCGGTGCGCAGATACCGCAGGAACTGCCCGAACAGTCTGGTGGGAAAGTCATCCCAGGCATGCCCGGTGTGCTCGAGGACGGTGAACCACTCGGCGATCCCCGCCGCATACGCCCGCACCGTGTTCGGCGAACCGCCGCCATCGCGCAGGAACCGCAGATACTGCGCGGCCGCAGGGATCGGCAGATGGTCGGCACCGACCACGGTGTGGGTGTCGGGCTCGCCGTCGCTGAAACTCACCCGCTGAACTCGCGCCACTAGTCAGTCCCCGACCCAGACAGACCTTCAGCCCCGCCGCCGCCGGCCCACCGGAAACCTCACCACATTGGAGTGCGTGCCGGTCATCGCCACCACCGATGCCGGCTCCTCGACCACCCGCGCAGTGTTGGCCGGCGGCCCGGTGCGCTGACCAACGGCGAAGTCCTCCAACATGTCCTGCGGCCAGATCAGGCCGTACGGGGCCAACATCACCGGCGACGTCGCCGAGAACGCCATCTCCAACCACTTACTGAGCAGCCGCGGACGCTCCACCTCGCGGTCTTTCCAGCCCGGCTCGACCCGGCCCCACGTGGTGTCGGTCTCGGTGTTCGTGCGGGTGTAAAGCTGGCGCCGCAATGCCTCAAACCGCTCGTCGCTCAACAGCTTCGAGGTATGCAGATGCTTGAGCAACGCCCCCAGTGAAATCCCCCAGCGGGCCTTGACCGGCAACAACTCCGCCAACGACGGTGCACGCGAGACCTCATCGGCCAGCACCGCCGCCGGCGCCAAGAACTCCGAAGCGAACGCTGAGGCCTGCTCTTCCCGCTCCTCGTTGACCGATCCCGCGGCATGCAACACCAGATGCCCCACCTCATGCGACAGCGTCCACCGAGTCCGCTCCCACGAACTCGACTGCCGCACCACAATCAACGGCCTGGTGTTGAACTCACCGACCCGCACCGAATACCCCAGATGCTTATCGAGCTTGCCGGTGGAATCCTCATCGCCGAGGATGCGCCGCGACGACGACGTCAACAGCCGGCGCATCACAATCGCCACCCCGTTGCGTTCAATCTCATGCGTCAGATAACCGATCGGCGCATCCGGGTCCAACCCCCACGCCTTGCGGACCTCCGCAGCCGCCTGATCCACCGGTGTCTCACTGTCGAGCACCGGTACCCGCACCGGCGGCAACTTCACCCGAGTGTGCAACTCGTCGAGGAACTCACCTGCCAACGCCGCGAACTGCGCCAGATACTCCCGCTCGGTCGCCGTAATCGACCGCGGCGCCCGGAACAGCAGATCCCGGGGATGCACGCGCGAGGTCGGCACCGTGGTGAAGAACTTCGCCGGGAACCTCAACACCGCCACCAAGCGCTCAAAGTCCTCGGCCGACAATGTGGTCGTCGCCGAACGTTCCACCCGGTTGAGCCGAGAATGCTTCCAGCCCAACGATTCCATCACTGCGGTCACGGTCATCGCCCGGATCACCCGGGCCTGGTTGACCCGTAACCCGTACACATCCACGGTCGTGTTCATCGCAGCCCCGATTCAATAACGACCCCGCGACAAGTTGTGCGTCGCCCCCCACTGCGACGACCCGCTAGGCCGGTTCTGGCTGGTCGGGGTCGTCGGTACCCGAGGCCGCCGATGGTGGAGCCCATTCGCCGAAGTCGTCGGTGGGCACGATCGGAGCCGGGGGTGGGCCCAACAATAGCGGCGACTCGGTGACCGGTGGCAACGGTGTGGACGCCAAAATCTGTACCCGAGAAGCGTTGTCGATATCGATCACCGCCGCCAACTCCGCTTCTGCCAGGCCATACCCGTCCTTGGTCGGCCACCACAACGCGGCGATGTCCGGCTTGCCCATCGGGGTGGATGTCGGCGCCGGGAACAACCGCGTCTGCGCACCCTCGTCGAGGGTCATCTGCTCCCCAGGAGCCGCCGCCGTCGCCGCCATGGGATGCTGACCGCCGCCGGGGGTGATGACCATGCGGACCCGCTCGCCGTGCAGCACCCGCGACGGCCAGCGCCGCAGCCGGAAATCCATCCCGCGTGAATCGGACAGCTGAACCGAGAGCCCACTGCCGCACGAGCTCAGCAGCGTGTCGCCCGGCATCGGGCCGCGCAACTCGCGCTCCCGCAACACCAACAATCGCACGTTCGCGCAGAACGCCAACCCGTGGACATCCCGCGGATCCTCGAACCACGGCTTGTACATCGCGGCGACCTTCGGGATCACCCTCTCCAAGTCGTAGCGCAACGTCGCGCAGGACGGCCGATGATCGGCAACGATCCGATCCAGCCACCTTTGTAGGTTCATGAGGCGAATTTCGCACACTAAAGCAGTCTGCGCAAGTAACACGCCCAACTGTTACTCCGCCCATTAATGTGCAACTTCCCACCACCATAGGATACATGTATCTCACGATAAATAATCAGATCAACGCGCATATATTGCTAGCCATAGACCAGGTAATTACAGATAAGGCGTGCGGGTGCTGTTGCATGTCTCGCGCGACCGGTCCGGACGACGCCGGCTGGTCGAGATCGCCACGCTACGGCAGGCCGGGGACGGGCGGGTGCACGCGGTGCCGGCGTGGCACGCCGATCACGGGATGGCCGCTCCCGCAGCGGATCTGCTCGCGTTGTTGCCGGCCGGGGCGCGGCCATGACGGGTTGGCAGCTCGCCGCTCTGCTGTTGGCGATGGCGTTGCTGGTGGCGCCCGGCTCGCCGCGGCGTCGACTCCGGGTGGAGGGTGCCGGCCACCGTCGATTCGCGGTCACTGCCCGCGGTGTCGGTTGGTTGTGCGGCTGCGTGTTCATGCTGGCTGCGGCGGTTTTGCCGGTGACGGTAGCCGCCGCGCTGGCTGTGGTCGGGGCTACGACGGGGGTGCGGTACCGGCGTCGACGCAACGCCCGCAGTGCGATGGCAGAGGGCGCGGCGCTGGAAGCCGCCCTCGAGGTCCTGGTCGGCGAACTCCGGGTGGGTGCCCACCCGGTGCGGGCCTTCGAGGCCGCCGCCGGGGAAACCGGCGGCGCAGTGTCGGTCGCGCTGCGGGGCGTCGCGGCGCGGGCCAGGATGGGTGCCGACGTGCCGGCCGGCCTACGCGCGGCCGCGCACACGTCGGCAATGCCTGCCCATTGGGAACGCATCGCGGTGTGCTGGCAGCTGGCCAGTGAACACGGCCTGGCTATCGCCGGGCTGATGCGGGCCGCGCAACGCGATATCACTGAGCGGCAACGGTTTTCGGCAAAGGTGGGTGCGGGCCTGGCCGGTGCGCGCGCCACTGCGGTCATTCTGGCCGGGCTGCCGGTGCTCGGCGTGGCGCTCGGGCAACTGATCGGGGCGCGGCCGTTGACGTTTCTGTGCTCCGCGCCCGGGGGGTGGTTCCTGCTTGTCGGTACCACGCTGATCTGCACCGGGCTGTGGTGGTCGGATCGGATCACCGATCGGGTGACTCCGTCATGACTAGCGCCGCGCTCTTGCTGGCCGCCGCCCTGTGGTGCGGGGCGGGACCTGCGGCGGCACGTCACCGGGCCGGGTTGGCTGCCCACGCGGCGCAGTCGCCGCCCCGCGCGTCGGGCGGGCCGGATCCGCTGGGGGCGGCATCCACCTTGGACGTGCTTGCGGTATGCCTGACGGCCGGCATGGCGGTGTCGACGGCAGCGTCCGCCACCGCCGGATCCGCGCCGCCTCGCCTTGCTGCGGTGCTGCGGCGGGCCGCCGACCTGCTGGCGCTGGGCGCTGACGCCGGCGTCGCCTGGTCGGCTCCGGCTGGCCGGGTACCGGATACGCAGGTGGATGGCCTGCTGCGGTTGGCGCGGCGATCGGCGGCATCAGGTGCCGCGCTTGCCGACGGTCTGGCCGAACTGGCTGCCCAGACCCGCCACGATGCCGCGCATGCGGCCGGCGCGGCCGCCGAGCGGGCCGGGGTACTGATCGCCGGTCCGCTGGGCCTGTGTTTTCTGCCGGCCTTCGTGTGCCTGGGCATCATCCCGGTGGTGGCCGGGTTGGCCGGCGGTGTTCTGCAATCAGGTCTGCTGTGAGAAGGGAAATGGTTGATGTTCAATATATTTCGTCTGTTCAGGGCGCGCATGACGCTGTTGGTTGTGGACGAGTCCGGCATGTCCACCGTCGAGTATGCGATCGGCACCATCGCGGCGGCGGCGTTCGGCGCCATCCTCTACACCGTCGTCACCGGCGACTCGGTCGTGTCGGCGCTGAACCACATCATCGGTCGCGCGCTGAGCACCAACGTCTAGTCGCCAGTGCCGGTTCGAGCACCGTCGAGGCCGCGTTGGCGATCGCGGCCCTGGTGGTGGTTCTGGTGTTGTGCCTGGCCGCGATCACCGCGGTGTCGATGCAGGTGCGCTGCGTCGATGCGGCCCGCGAGGCTGCCCGGTTGGCGGCGCGCGGCGACCCGGGCGCTGTCGAGGTGGCCCGAAGCATCGCGCCGCCGGGGGCTCGGGTCGCGGTGCGCCGGGATGGCGATCTGCTGGTTGCCACCGTGGTCGCGCATTCAAAGCTGTTGCCGCACCTTGATATTGCGGCCCGGGCGGTGTCGGCGACTGAACCGGGGTGAGGACGGCGCCGCCACGGTGCTTGCGGTTGCAATCATCGCGGCGCTGCTCTGCGTGACTGCGGCGGGTGCCTGGCTGGGCTGTGTCGTGGTGGCCCGGCATCGCGCCCAGGCCGGCGCCGACCTGGCCGCCCTGGCGGGGGCTGCACAGGTGCCGCAGGGCGCATCCGCGGCCTGTGCCCGGGCCGCGGCGGTGGCCCGGGCGATGGGCGTTGCCACCGCCGGATGCCGGGTGGACGGTCTTGACGTGATCGTCGAGGTCCAGGTGCCGGTCGCGCACGCCGGCACCGCACGGGCCTCGGCGCGGGCCGGGCCGGTCGGTTGAGCCAGCCGGCCCGGATACCTTGCCGCTCCGGCGGCTACGCCGGCGGAAAGTCTGCGTCGGCGATCTCGCCGTCGGTCGGCAACCGCAGCGAGAGGAGCCCGGCGAAGGTGTCCGGCTCGATCTCGACCCGGTTGACGGTGACATGCACCGGCACCCAGTCGGTGTCGGTGCCGGGCAGTCGCAGCACCCGACTGGTCGCACCCTCGGCGAATTCCGTTGTCATGGCGGCCACCAGACCCTCGTCGTCCGGATGGACGCGGTGCCGGTCGTCCTCGTTGCCGCGCCAGTCGTAGAACGAAGCGGGGTCGTCCAGCCATTTGAGCAGGGTCCAGGTCTTGAGGTCGACGAGGGCGCGATGGACACCGGCCTGCGCGAGGCCCTTGAGGATCCGCTGCGCCAGGTCGTCGGTGGCCACCGCTGGACCTTTGCGCTCTGCCCGCCAGTTCATCGCCCGCGCCACCAGATGATCACGGCCGTCAGGTCCGGGTTCGATCGCACTGCGCGCGGTGAACCCGATCCTGATCGGATTGCCCTGCCAATCGGTGAGATCCCAAGTGCTGCAAAGTGTTTGACCCGGCTCAGCCCGGATCGCCATGGCCAGGACCTTGGTTTCGTTGGGGTTGAGCTCGCGAGACGGCAGATCCTCGGCGAATGCCCTGCCGTAGGTGACCTCGGCCTCGGGGTTCTTGCCGCTGTTGGCCAGTGATTCGGGAGTGTCGGTAGCCACGCCGCGGGTGAGGTCCCATTTCAGCGGCCCCGGCATTGGTCGCTCGGGCGGTTCCTCGTCGATCGGGCCGCTCCACACGTGCACCCCGTGAATTCGGCCGTCCGACATCACCACCGGTTCGGTGCGGATGACGCGGTCACTCTTGGGGGTGATGCTGCTGAGGGCCTGGCCGGTCTGCACCGACTCGGCGATCGCCGTCTTGATCGACGCGAGATACGGGCTGCGCCGCAGGAACGATGTGATCGGGACGAGGTTCTTGAGTTGACGCCCCTGCGCTACGACGGCGGGCTCGTCTCCCAGCGTCTCCACGAGCAACCAGTCGTGGCCCATAGGCGCAGTTTACTGATCCGGTGATCGGCCACGGACACCGCCGGGGGGTGGCGCCGGCCGGGAGCCATCGTTGCGTTTGCTGCGTAATAGTGTTGCAGCAAAAGCGGATACAGTGTGCGCCCGCGGGGCGTGGGTCTACCCGTACCGCGCTGCGCCCGTCATGCTGACGACGACGTCAAAACCGTTGTCCCGCAGCCCCGGCGCATCCCGGTCGTCACGCAACGGTCGTTCTATGACCGGCGGTCAGTTGAGTGCGCGGGTAGGTATTTCACGCCCCTGCAACATATCTCGGTTTATTGCCAACTTGTTTGTCATACCGTCCGACGGGTTTGTCTGAATGGACTTCGTAAAATGGGTGCTTGTCGTGTTGCAATTGAGGCTTCACGCCAGGTAGGTTTCTGCTGCGCTGGAGTTTCAGCAGAGTGGACGGATTTGTGTTGGCAGACCGTCGAATAGTGGATCCGTGGAGGTCGACCGTCGAGGGGTCGGTCGCCCGTCCAACGGATTAGTCACCGGGATTGCACAGCAATCCTTTTGATGATCCTCGGCCTAGGGCCGCTTGGTTGCCCTCGATTCCGGTGTCGGAACAGGCGGGCAATAGACCCCTCCGGCTCCACCGGAACCGCGACTGGCCATGCTCGTCCGGCAACCATGGGCCATGCCGCCGCTGCCGCCGCCGCGGGAGTTGAGGATCACCACAGTGGCGCCGCCACGGGGTCTGTCGGCGACCGGTCCGGCGAGTTGTCGTGCGGACAACCCGCTGGGTGACGACAGCGGAGAGCTGTCGGACTTTCGGGCGCTGAGCGCGGGGCCGGCGATCCTGGGGCGGCCCGCCTCGGCACCGGACAGCCACCGGGTGGCACGACCGCCCGACTCGCCGGTCGGAACCCCGACTCGGCCCGCTGCGCCGACACCGATCAGACCGGTCACCGCACTTCTCGACTCACCGCCGGGGGGCGCGCCCGATCCGCGGTTGCCCTCCATCGTGCTGCCGGCGACCTCCGGACGGTGGCCGGCGGCGTGGTTGTCGGAGCGGCCGACGGATTCGCGTTGCGTGGTGACGGCAGGCTCGGCAACGGTGCTGCCGGTGGCGGCGACGTTGTCGGACTCCGCGGCCGCATACGCGCCCGCACCGGATCGGAGCAACTGCACAAAGTCATGGTGGAACGCCTCCGCCTGAGCGCCGAGCGTCTGGTATCCCTGCGCGTGCCCGTTGAAGAACGCGGCAACCGCGGCCGATACCTGATCCCGGGCCGAGGCCACCAGACCCGTCGTCGGGGCCGCCGCCACGGCGTTGGCCCTGCTGATCGTGGCACCGATGCCGGCCAGGTTGGTGGCCGTGCTGCCTATGGTGCCGGGCGCCGCGTTGACATGAGACATGCGACACCTCCGACTCGATTGTCGACAGACTCGGCCAGTGTCTGATCGCCATCACCGTGCAATGGATAAATGCACTGTAAGGTCATTTCGCCGAATCGAAAAGCAATTCTTTCCGGCTGTGTCGCAAAGCGGCCCAGCGGCCGATTCACCCCACCGCCCGGGCGGCCCCACCGTCCAACGCCGCCAGCACCATTTGCAGCACCAGCACGGCGCCGGCCTTGTCCAACGGGTCGTTGCCGTTGCCGCATTTGGGCGACTGCACACACGACGGACATCCGCTGGGGCATTCGCAGGCTTCGATGGCCGCGGCGGTGGCACCCAGCCAGGTGGCCGCCCGGTGAAAGCCGCGTTCGGCGAAGCCCGCCCCGCCCGGATGGCCGTCGTAAACGAACACCGTCGGCAGCCCGTCGGGACCGACCGCGGTGGACAGCCCGCCGATGTCACCGCGGTCGCAACTGGCTACCAGGGGTAGCAGGCCGATCGCGGCGTGCTCGGCGGCGTGCAGCGCACCGGGTGTCCTGCTGAGGTCAATCCCGTTCGCCTCCAACGCTTCCGGCTCGACGGTGTACATCACCGAGACCGTCGGCAACGAACTCTGCGGCATGCTGAGTTCGACGAAGTCGATCACTTCGCCGTCGATCCGTCGACGTAGGTATCCGACCACCTGGTGGGTCACCGTCACCGGCACCAGACCGAGGGTGACCGCACCGAACGCGGACCGCTCGCCGTATCCGGTGACCGCGATATCGGTGATCTCCCGGGCGAACGTCGCATAGCCGGGGTCCTCTGCATGCACCAACGCGATGCCGTCCTCGAGGTCCAGCGAGTCGACGACGTAGCTCTCACCCTGATGCAGGTAGACCGCTCCGGGATGGATCGACGCCGGCGCCTGTCCCACACCGGTGCTGCCCAGCAGACGTCCGGTGTCGGCTTCGACGATCACGATCTGGCCGCCGATGGAACCGCGGATGTCCACGGCCCCATGGGGTTCGACGCCCGGTGCGGGAAAGTACCTGCCGCCCCGGCGTTTCAGCAGTCCGTCGTCGACCAGTCCGTCGGCCACCCGCACCGCGTCCATCGACCGGACCTCGGCTTCTTCGAGTGGCAGTTCCGTTGCAGCACAGAGTAGTTGAGGACCCAGAATGTAGGGATTGGTGGGGTCGATCACGACCCGTTCGACGGGCTTGCCCAGCAGCGCGGCCGGATGGTGGACGAGGTAGGTGTCCAGCGGATCGTCGCGGGCCACCAGCACCACCAGTGCGCCCTGACCGCGCCGTCCCGACCGGCCGGCCTGCTGCCAGAACGACGCGACGGTGCCCGGGAACCCGGCCAGCACCACCGCGTCCAGACCGGCGATGTCGACACCGAGTTCGAGAGCGTTGGTGGTGGCCAGTCCCCGCAGTCGACCGTCGGCCAGGGCCTGTTCCAGCGCGCTGCGGTCCTCGGCCAGATACCCGGCGCGGTAGGACGCCACCAGCGACGACAGCTCCGGGGCGACCTCCTCCAACCGGGCCCGGGCTCCCAACGCCGTCAGCTCGGCACCCCGGCGGGAACGCACGAAAGTCAGCGTCTGCGCTCCCTCCACGATCAGGTCGCCCATCACCCGCGCCGCCTCGGCGCCCGCCGACCGGCGCACCGGGGCGCCGTGCTCGCCGAGCAGGTCGGTGCGCAACGCCGGCTCCCACAACGCCACCGTGCGGCCGCCCTGGGGTGATCCGTCGTCGAGCACTTCGACGACGTGCTGACCGATCAGTTCGGTGGCCGTCGTGCCGGGAGAGTCGGTGGTCGCACTGGCGAAGATCACGGTCGGATACGACGAATAGCGCGCGCAGAGGCGGAGCAACCGGCGCAGCACCATCGCCACATTCGAGCCGAAAACACCGCGGTAGTAGTGGCATTCGTCGACGATCAGGAAGCGCAGACCGCGCAGCAGCACCGCCCACCGGGGGTGGTTGCGCAGGATCGACAGGTGGATCATGTCGGGATTGGAGAACAGCCACCGCGAGCGCTCCCGGGCGAAGCGGCGCACTTCGGCGGCGGTGTCGCCGTCATAGGCGGTGGGTGCGACATCGGCCAGAGCGGGCACGGCTGCCGTCAGGGCGTGCGCTACCCGCAGCTGGTCATGACCCAGCGCCTTGGTCGGCGACAGGTACAGCACCCGCGCGCGGGGGTCGGTTGCCAGCGCGCTGAGCACCGGCAGCTGGTAGGCCAGCGACTTGCCCGACGCGGTACCAGTGCTCACCACCACGTGACGACCCTCGTGGGCCAGTTCGGCGGCCTGCACCTGATGTGACCAGGGTGCGCGGATGCCGCGGTCGGTGAATGCACGCACCACGTCGGGCGGCGCCCACTGCGGCCAGGCCCCGGGACGCCCCGGTCGCGGTGGCAATTCGGCGACGTGACGCAGCGGATGTTCGCCGGATGCGGTGCCGGCGAGGGCGGCGGCAAGCAGTTCGCTGCCGAAGCTCGCCATCGCGTGCCTTTCTGGGTCGTAGTGGTGCGCTCCCGGGGTCCGCGGGTGACGCAGACGTAAATTGGGCGACCTGCGCTGACTTCAGGCTGTCGCCGACGCGACGAACGTGGTTGACTGGGTGCGGTCGCAGCTTCTGTGTTCGTGTAAAACTTTCGCAGGATCGACGTTGCGGTCGCGGTTCCTGCGAGGTTATCTGTCGGGTGAAATTCCGGCGACTCCGAGAAGGTATGGCGGTCGCAGCGGGCCCGGGGCACCCGAACAGCGGTGCCCTGCACCCAGAAGAGAAGGAAATATCGAGAAATGCCACAGGGAACTGTGAAGTGGTTCAACGCGGAGAAGGGGTTCGGCTTCATCGCCCCCGAAGATGGATCCGCTGACGTCTTTGTCCACTACACGGAAATCCAGGGGACGGGCTTCCGCACCCTCGAAGAGAACCAGAAGGTCGAATTTGAGATCGGCCATAGCCCTAAGGGCCCCCAGGCCACCGGAGTCCGCTCCGTTTAATCCGAGCAGATTCTGACGTAGCCCCCCGGCGCAGCCCCGCACTCGCGGAAACCGCCGGGGGGTTTTCGTTTCATCGGGGCCTTGCGTCCCACGTCCCCCCGCCGTCGTAGCGCGGTGCCGCCGCGCCGCGCGCGGAGCCGCCGCCGACTCCCCGGCTGGCCTACTGTCTGTGGCGTGAGCCAGCTTTCCTTCTTCGCCGCGGAATCGGTGCCGCCCGCGGTCGAAGATTTGTGCGGGCTGCTGGCTGCCCCCGGTCAGATCGTTATGGTCGGCACGGGTGCCAGGTTGTCAGTGGTGGTCGAGCAGTCGTGGCGGGCCGCCGCCCTGGCGGACATGATCACCGAGGCCGGATTGGTCCCCGAGATCACCCGGACCGACGAAGACCACCCGCTGGTCCGGACGGCGGTGGATGCCCGGCTGTGCAGTATCGCCACCGAGTGGACGCGCGGCGCGGTCAAGACCGTGCCACCGCGCTGGGTGCCCGGCCCGCGGGAGTTGCGGGCGTGGATCCTGGCGGCCGGCGCACCGGATGCCGACCGTTACCTGCTCGGGCTGGATCCGCACGCGCCGGACACACATTCGCCGCTGGCGTCGGCGCTGATGCGGGTCGGGATCGCACCAACCCTGATCGGCACCCGGGGAGCCCGCCCGGCGCTTCGGATCAGTGGCCGTCGCAGGCTATCGCGCCTGGTAGAGAACGTCGGAGAAGCTCCTGACGACCCCGAGGCGGCCGGCCAGTGGCCGCGCGTTTGACGGGTTGCCGGGGCACGGCGGAGAGCCGGTCGGTTTGCGCGGGCGCGCCTATTGGTGCGAAATTGGCAGTTGCCCGCGGGGGCGAACGGACGGCGGCGAGCCTCAACGGACCGGATTATCGGGAATTTCAGGGCGCCGACCTGTCATTCTTCCCCGCGAAGGCGGTTCCGCCAGGGAACCGACACAGGAGATGGAGCGTAGGCGCAGGTGGCTGACCGGAGGGCTAGCAGCGGCAGGAACGGGAGCACCCGGCGATTGGTGATCGTCGAGTCGCCCACCAAAGCGCGCAAACTCGCCGGTTACCTGGGATCCAACTACATCGTCGAATCCTCGCGGGGGCATATCCGCGACCTGCCGCGCGCCGCCGCTGACGTGCCGGCGAAGTTCAAGTCCGAGCCGTGGGCCCGTCTCGGGGTCAACGTCGATGCCGACTTCGAGCCGCTGTACATCATCAGTCCGGAGAAGAAGAGCACCGTCACCGAGCTGAAGGGCCTGCTCAAAGACGTCGATGAGCTCTACCTGGCCACGGATGGCGACCGCGAGGGCGAGGCCATCGCCTGGCATCTGATGGAGACCCTGAAGCCGCGCGTCCCGGTCAAACGGATGGTTTTCCACGAGATCACCGAGCCGGCCATTCTCGAGGCCGCTGCGAACCCGCGCGACCTGGACATCGACCTGGTCGACGCTCAGGAGACCCGCCGCATCCTGGACCGGCTGTACGGCTACGAGGTCAGCCCGGTGTTGTGGAAGAAAGTGGCGCCCAAACTCTCCGCCGGCCGCGTGCAATCGGTGGCCACCCGCATCATCGTCCAGCGCGAACGCGACCGGATGGCGTTCCGCAGCGCTTCCTACTGGGACATCCTGGCCAAGCTGGACGCCAGCGTGTCGGACCCCAAGGCGCAGCCGCCGACCTTCGCGGCGCGTCTGACCAGCGTCGACGGTCTGCGCGTGGCTACCGGTCGCGACTTCGACTCGCTGGGCCAACTCCGCAAGGCCGACGAGGTCACCGTCCTGGACGAAGCGGGCGCCACCGCGATCGCCACCGGACTGCAGGGCGCCCAGCTGGCCGTGGCGTCGGTGGAGGAAAAGCCCTACACCCGGCGGCCGTATCCCCCGTTCATGACCTCGACGCTGCAGCAGGAGGCGGGCCGCAAATTGCGGTTCTCCTCGGAGCGCACCATGAGCATTGCGCAGCGGCTCTACGAGAACGGCTACATCACTTATATGCGGACCGACTCCACGACGCTGTCGGAGTCGGCTATCGGCGCCGCGCGCAACCAGGCACGCCAGCTCTACGGCGAGGAATACGTGTCGCCGTCGCCGCGCCAGTACACCCGCAAGGTGAAGAACGCCCAGGAGGCACACGAGGCAATCCGGCCGGCCGGTGAGACATTCGCCACACCCGATGCGGTGCGCCGCGAACTCGACGGCGACGAATTCCGGCTGTACGAGCTGATCTGGCAGCGCACGGTGGCATCGCAGATGGCCGACGCGCGCGGCACCACGCTGAGCCTGCGCATCGAGGGCCGGTCCGGAGAACGGGACGTGATCTTCTCGGCCTCCGGGCGCACCCTGACGTTCCCGGGCTTCCTCAAGGCATACGTGGAGACCGTCGACGAATTGGCCGGTGGCGAGGCCGACGATGCCGAACGTCGGCTGCCGCAACTCACCCCGGGCCAGCGGTTGGACGCCGTCGAGCTGACCCCGGACGGGCACTCCACCAACCCGCCCGCGCGCTACACCGAGGCCTCGCTGGTCAAGGCGCTGGAGGAGCTGGGCATCGGCCGTCCGTCCACGTACTCCTCGATCATCAAGACCATCCAGGACCGCGGTTACGTGTACAAGAAGGGCAGCGCCCTGGTGCCGTCCTGGGTGGCGTTCGCCGTAATCGGGCTGTTGGAACAACATTTCGGTCGTCTGGTGGACTATGACTTCACCGCGGCGATGGAGGACGAACTCGACGCCATCGCCTCGGGCAGCGAGCGACGCACCAACTGGCTCAACAACTTCTACTTCGGCGGCGAACACGGCGTGCCCGACTCGGTGGCCCGCGCCGGCGGCCTGAAGAAACTGGTCGGTGTCAACCTGGAAGGCATCGACGCCCGAGAAGTCAACTCCATCAAGGTATTCGACGACGCGCAGGGGCGTCCGGTGTATGTCCGGGTCGGCAAGAACGGTCCGTACCTGGAACGCACGGTGACCGGTGACGACGGCGAACCGACGCCGCAACGGGCCAACTTGAACGACTCGCTGACTCCCGACGAGCTGACTCTGGATGTGGCAGAAGAACTTTTCGCCACACCGCAGGAGGGGCGGGTGCTGGGTGTGGACCCGCAGACGGGACACGAGATCGTGGCCAAGGACGGCCGCTACGGGCCTTACGTGACCGAGATCCTGCCGAAGTCGCCGGACGATGACGGCGACGCCGCGCCGGCCAAGAAGGGCAAGAAGCCGACGGGTCCCAAGCCGCGGACGGGTTCGCTGCTGCGCAGCATGGACCTGCAGACGGTGACGCTCGAGGACGCGCTGAAGTTGTTGTCGCTGCCGCGGGTGGTCGGGGTGGACCCGGCCTCCGGCGAGGAGATCACCGCGCAGAACGGGCGGTACGGCCCATACCTCAAGCGCGGCACCGACTCTCGATCGCTGACCACCGAGGACCAGATGTTCACCATCACCCTCGACGAGGCGCTGAAGATCTACTCCGAGCCGAAACGGTCCGGGCGCCAAGCTGCTTCGGCCCCGCCGCTGCGCGAGCTGGGCGCCGACCCGGCGTCGGGCAAGCCGATGGTGATCAAGGACGGCCGATTCGGCCCCTATGTCACCGACGGGGAGACCAACGCCAGCCTGCGCAAGGGTGACGACGTCATGTCCATCACCGACGAGCGCGCCGCTGAATTGCTGGCCGACCGGCGGGCCCGCGGTCCGGTGAAGCGGACCGCGAAGAAGACGGCACGCAAGGCGACGTCGGCCGCCAAGAAGGCACCGGCCAAGCGCGCCGCCAAGCGCACTTAGTCGCCGGCCGTTACGGGGTCGCCTGCGTGGCGACCTGCTCGGTTTGCGGCGAAACCTGATCCAGCCCGGCCAGATTCAGTGGACGCGCCAACTGCGTGGGGGCGATGCGGCCGCGCAGTTCGACCACCTCGCCCACGTCCCAGCACAGTGCCTCGGCATCCAGGGCGCCGCTCACCGCGATCGCCGATGCCAGCACGTGGCCTTCTTCCAGCTTGGCCAGTTCGGTTAGACGGGCGGCCTCGTTGACCGGGTCGCCGATGACGGTGTACTCGAAGCGGGCCTGGGCGCCGATGTGGCCGGCGATGGCCCGGCCGGCGGACACCCCGATGCCGAATTCGGCAGATCCCAGCACCGGGATGAGCTCGTCGTGCAGCGCGCGCGCCGCGGCCAGCGCTGCGCCGGCGCCGTCGGGGTGTTCGATCGGCGCACCGAAGATCGCCAGCGCGGCGTCGCCCTGGAACTTGTTGACGAACCCGCCGTACCGCCCGACGGTCTCGACCACAACCCGGAAGAACTCGTTGAGCAGGTGCACCACCTCGGCCGGCGGTCGCGTCGCGGCCAGCTGGGTGGAGCCGACCAGATCCACGAACAGGACCGCGACGTCGCGTTCCTGGCCGCCCAGCTCGGTGCCGCGCTCGAGTGCCCGGCGTGCCACGTCCTCACCCACGTAGCGACCGAACAGGTCGCGCAGCCGCTGCCGCTCGGACAGGTCGCGGACCATGTCGTTGAACCCGGCCTGCAGCAGCCCCAGTTCGCTGGCATCGTAGATCTGCATGTGCGCGTTGTAGTTGCCGCGCTGCACCTCCGACAGAGCCCAGCGCAGCTGGCGCAACGGGTCGGCGATCGACATCGAGACCAGCAGCGTGCTGGCGGCCCCGATGGCCAGCGCCGCCAGCGCCAGCAGCAGGATCGGATTGAACAGGCTCTCCGCCGACGCGTGCAGCAGCGATATCTTGTCCGACACCACGGCCAGGATGATCGCCAGCAGCGGCACCGCGGTGGAGAGCACCCAGGTGAGCATCAGGCGCAGGATGACGCCGGGGGCCCGGACGTTCTCCGGCACGCCGCTGCGCAGCGCGGCGACCGCCACCGGCCGCAACACCCGCTCGGACTGCAGGTAGCCGATGATTCCGGTGGCGGTGGCGCCCAGGGCGTTGGCGACCATCACCACCGGCGCGGCGTGGCGGGCCACCGACCAGCTCGCGATGACGAACACCACGCTGCCGACGGCCCAGGAGCCCGCGCTGATCAGGGTGCGGTAGAACGGCATCCGCAGGGCGCGGGTGCGGGCCAATTCGGAAGTGGACGGGTCGGCTTCGACGAGCAGGTTGTCGCGGCGCTGCCACCGGAAGACCGGCACCAGCAACTTGAGGTTCCAGGCGAATCCCGCGAGGAACAGGAACACCACCGAGCAGATGAAGATCGTGACGTTCGCCGGCGGCAGGTCCTGCAGCTGGATGCGGTCGCGGGGCGGCAGGCCGTAGCGCAGGAAGCCGAGCACGAACAGGCCGCCGATGATGTCGGCCTGCAGCATGCTCAGCGAGAACACCGGCCACGGCGTACGTATCACCCAGCGGGCGAATGCGCTGATTCGCCTGGGGAAGCTTGCGGCCGTGGTCACGCAACTACCGTATCGGTCAGCGGGGACAGGCCGGTAACCAAAAATTGCTTCGGCAAGTCGTCCGACGTGGGCAGATGATGGCCGAAGGTCACGAAACTGTCGCGAAACGGATGCTGATCGGTATCTGTCGGGGGTGCTCACTACTGTTGTCGATCATGACGGGCGTGTTTACGCGGCTGGTAGGCCAGCAAGTAGTGGAGGACGAGCTGCTGGCTGCTGCCCGGGCTGCCCGACGTACTGTCCAGGGTGATCAGGGTCACGCAGGCCAGCGGGCCGGGACTATGACACATGCCTGGCTGATCACCGGTCCGCCGGGTTCCGGCCGCTCAGTGGCCGCGTTGTGCTTCGCGGCGGCGCTGCAGTGCACCTCGTCGGCAGATCCGGGGTGCGGCGACTGCCGAGCCTGTACGACGACGATGGCGGGCACCCACGCCGACGTGCGGCGGGTGATTCCGGAAGGCCTGTCGATCGGTGTGGACGAGATGCGCGCGATCGTGCAGATCGCGTCGCGGCGCCCGACGACCGGGCACCACCAGATCGTGGTGATCGAAGACGCCGACCGGTTGACCGAGGGTGCCGCCAACGCGCTGCTCAAGGTCGTCGAAGAGCCGCCCCCGTCCACGGTATTCCTGCTGTGCGCCCCCTCGGTGGATCCGGAGGACATCGCGATCACGCTGCGCTCCCGGTGCCGGCACGTCGCGCTGGTGACCCCGTCGACCGAGGCCATCGCCCAGGTGCTGATCGGAGGCGACGGCCTCGATGCCGCGACCGCGAACTGGGCGGCGTCGGTCAGCGGCGGCCACGTGGGGCGGGCACGGCGGCTCGCCACCGACCCCGACGCCCGCACGCGGCGCGAGCAGGCGCTGGAGTTGGTTCGCGACGCCGCCCGACGGTCGGGGGCCTACGCCGCCGCCGAGGAGTTGGTGGCCGCCGCCGAAGCAGAAGCCGTCGCCCTGACCGCCGAGCGCGCCGAAGCCGAGACCGAGGAACTGCGTACGGCGCTGGGGGCGGGCGGGACCGGCAAAGGCGCCGCCGGCGCGATCCGTGGCTCCGCCGGGGCGATCAAGGACCTGGGGCGACGGCAGAAGTCTCGGCACACCCGCGCCTCACGCGATGCTCTGGACCGGGCCTTGATGGACCTGGCCTCGTATTTCCGGGATGCGGTGCTGGTCTCGGCCGGCGCCGGGTCGGTGCGGCCCAACCATCCCGACATGGCTGAGCGAGTGGGTTCGCTGGCCGCGCACGCCAGCCCCGAGCGGTTGCTGCGCTGTGCGGAGGCCGTGCTGGAATGCCGCGAGGCGCTGGCGATCAACGTCAAGCCCAAGTTCGCCGTCGACGCCATGGTGGCCACGATTGGGCAGGAGCTACGGTAGCCACGTAGACTCGTCCCGCCCGCGACAGGGCACCGCCGCCTTAGCTCAGTCGGTAGAGCGATTCACTCGTAATGAATAGGTCAGGAGTTCGATTCTCCTAGGCGGCTCCACACTTCACCAGATCGGCGACGCGCCGCGAAGTTTCCGGGCTGGGCGCTCACAGCGGCGCCAGAAACCCCACCGGCCCGGAGGCCAGACACAGCGCGAGTGCAGCGGTGTTGGCCCGCACCGTGATCGCATCGCCGGCACCCGGCAACCGGGCATAGACGCGGTTGAGTCCGGGATGCACCGGGACCTTCACCTCTGGCCCGTCGGACAGGGCCAGCATCATCGAGCCGTCGGTATTGGCCAGGTAGTGCAACTCGACAGTCCAGTCGGCCGGCAGCAGCGGACCGTCCAGGATCAGGCGCGTCGGGCGGTCCGGCTGGGCGAAGTAGCCGCACTGCGCGACCGGCCCCGGCCTGATGGTCCGCACCCAGGTCGCCCGGGCGTTGACCAGTTGCCCCTTGCTGTTGAACATCCGCAATTGTGTGGTGGCGGAACTGAATTCAGGTCGATTGCGAAGCAAAGCGAACAGCTGGCTGGCCAGGTTCTGCGGCCATGCCACCCGCTGCAAGACCATCGGGTCCACCTCCTGGTCCAGCAACGGCACCGTCGGGTCCGCCATCGCCAGGCCGGCCCGGGCGTTCTTCAGATAGGGCTCGGCCGGATTGTCGCGCCATACCTGCGCGAACGTCGACGTCGAGTACAGGCTGCTGGCCAAGAAGAGCAGCGCCACCACGGTTGTCGCAGCGGTCCGGAGCCGGGAGGTGTCCAGCCACGCCGCCGACGGCCGGTTGGGGGCGGTGAACGCGATCGCGGCCAGTAGCGCCAGCACCACCACCAGGTCGGGGAAATACCGCAAGGTCTGCGCCAGTTCGAGGGCGGTGAAACGCGACGACCGCATCAGGTAGATCGGAACCTGGCAGGCCACGGCGTAACCGGCGGCGATCAGCCACACCGGTCCGATCCGCTGCTTGCGGATCAGCGAAACCGCCAGCGCCGCAGCAACACTGAGCCATCCGAGCGCCATCACCACGGTCCCCGGGGTGGCCCACGGGGAGGCCGGCGCCCAACGCGCCCAGTGCCAGGGGCCGCCGGCCAGACCGGGCACGATGCCGTGCGTGACGGACCGGCGCAGCAGGGCCCAGGTCATCGCGACGTCCGAACTCCATCGCCGCTGATTCACCACGACCAGATACAGCACCACCCAGCCGGCGGTCACCGCCAGCGACGGCACCCACAGCCGGATGCCGGCCCGCCAGGCGGCCCGCAGCGGCGACGCATCCGCGCGCACATGACCGGCGAGGGCCACGACCGCGAAGGCGACGAACGGGATCACCGCGGCCTTCTCGAAGAACAGCAGGCCACCGAGATACACCGACACACCCGTCAGCGCGTAACGCTGCCTGCCGGTGCGAACCAGCAACACCGCGTCACCGCACACCCACGCCAGCGCCGCCAGCATCGGCAGCGAGTTCAGCGCCGCCGCCCACCACGCGAACCCCGGCACTCCCAGCGGGGTGAACAGCGCGAAGGTCAACGGGAGCAACAACACCGGCCGCCAGCCCAGAATCACCCGCAGCGCCCGCAGCAACGCCAGCGACGCCAGCAGTTGCAGCACCACCAGACTGACCGCCGCCCCGGCCCACTCCAGCGGTGCCAGCCGGATGATCGCACCGGCCAGCAGAAACGCACCGGGCATCACGTGCCCGTCGTGGTCGTCGAACAGATACGACGGGGACACCAGACTGTGGCTGCCCGCGCGGCCGATCAGAATCAGATCGTCCCAGTAGAAATAGCCGCTGAACGCCAGCGCCGCGCGGATTGCCAGCTGCACCGCGATCAGCACACCTGCGGCGACGATGACCGCCCGCGCCACTCGGTATGGTGGGCCGGTGCGCGCACTGGTCACCGGGGCTGCCGGTTTCATCGGCTCGACGCTAGTCGACCGTCTCCTGGCCGACGGTCACACGGTGGTGGGCCTGGACAACTTCGCGACCGGCCGGGCGACTAACCTCGAGCATCTTCTCGACGAACCGGCCCACACGTTCGTCGAGGCCGACATCGTGACCTCGGACCTGCAGCCCATCTTCGACGAACACCGCCCCGAGGTGGTGTTCCACCTGGCGGCCCAGATCGACGTGCGGCACTCGGTGGCCAACCCGCAGTTCGACGCCTCGGTCAACGTGATCGGCACCATCCGGCTGGCCGAGGCGGCGCGTCGCGCACAGGTACGCAAGGTCGTGCACACCTCCTCGGGGGGGTCGATTTACGGCATCCCGCCGCAGTACCCGACGCCCGAGACGGTGCCGACCGATCCTTTTTCGCCCTATGCCGCGGGCAAGGTGGCCGGGGAGATCTACCTGAACACCTTCCGGCACCTGTACGACCTGGACTGTTCGCACATCGCGCCGGCCAACGTGTACGGTCCGCGCCAGGACCCGCACGGCGAGGCCGGCGTGGTCGCGATCTTCGCCCAGGCGTTGCTCGAGGGCAGCAGCACCAAGGTGTTCGGTGACGGCTCCAACACCCGCGACTACGTCTTCGTCGATGACGTCGTCGACGCCTTCGTCAAGGCGTCCGGCGAGCAGGGCGGCGGGCAGCGGTTCAACGTGGGCACCGGAGTCGAAACCTCCGATCGCCAACTGCACACCGCGGTCGCCGCCGCCGTGGGCGGGCCCGACGACCCGGAGTTCCATCCGCCGCGGCTAGGTGACCTGAAGCGCTCCTGCCTCGACATCGGTTTGGCGGCAGAGATTTTGGGTTGGCGACCGCAGGTCGGGTTAGCCGACGGGGTGCGGCGCACGGTGGAATATTTCCGGCACAAGCACGGGAGTTGAGCCCGCCGGGGCGGGCGGCTGAATTCACTCTCGCGGCGGCGAACCCACGCTGGCATCGGGCGGTTGCGCGCCTTCCAGCGCGATCGCCCGCGCCAGGCGCGCGTAGCGCAGTTCCAGATCCTTGAACCGCATGTAGGTGCTCAGCGTGGTGAAACTGAACGCCATGATCAGCGCGTAGAGCATCAGGTCGGTGCCGCGGTTCACCCCGAACCAGTGCGCGACCACCGTCGTATCGTCCGGACGGAGCACCGCGTAGACACCGAGCAGCACGAACAGGACGTAGCCCACCTTCACCCACGCGCGCGCCCGGGCGCTGCGCCGCGACCGCAGCAGGAACACCAAAAGCGCGATGATGGCGCCGATCAGCAGCGGCTGAATCCAGTTCACCGTCGTATCCTCCCGCGCAGGAACCCGTCGAAAATGATGTTCACGCCGTTGAGCAGCGGCTGCCCCTTCGACTTGGAGTAGTCGGTGTAGAGCACCTCGACCGGTTCTTCGGCCACGCGCCAGCGGTTTTCGGCGATCAGCATGACGATCTCGGTGGCGTGGCTCATGCCGCTCATGGTGATGTTCATCCCGTCGGCGACGGTCTTGTTGAAGACCCGCAGGCCGTTATTGGTGTCGGTGAGCCCGAGCCGGCGGCCGCGCCGGCTCAGCCGCGCCGCGGTCTGCAACACGATCCGCTTCAGCAACGGCGGCCGGGTGGCCACCGCCTGGCCGAAACGGGTCCCGATCACGACGTCGACGTCGCCCCGCTTGATCCGCGCGACCATCGTGGCCACGTCTTTGACGCGGTGCTGACCGTCGGCGTCGAACGTCGCGAACACCGCGGCGCCGGGCTGCGCGCGGGCGTACTCGATGCCGGTCTGGATGGCCGCGCCCTGACCCAGGTTGATCGGATGACGCACCAGGTGAGCGCCGGCCCGCCGGGCGATTTCACCGCTGCCGTCGGAGCTGCCGTCGTCCACGCAGACGACGTTGTCGAAAACCGATCGCAGTTCGCTGATCACCGCACCGATGACAGCGCCTTCGTTGAAGTTGGGGACGACGATCCACACGTCATGCGTTTCAGAACCCATGTCAAGCCACAAAGTACACGCCGGGCAGGCCGCGATCAGGTGCCGACGCGTGCGCCGCGCCCGAGCGCAAGCAGGTGAACGGCGATCCCCACCAGGGGGCCACACAGCAGCGCGACCACGGTGCGGGTCTGCAATGCGGTCGGCAGCAGCAGCAACAGCCCCGAGGTCACCGTCGCGCCGACCCACCCCAGCGAATACGCCCTATGCAGGGCGGCCGCGACGGTGGCCGATCCGGTGAGCGTCAACAACCCGATCGCGACGGCGGCGGCGGTCAGCCAGGCCAGCAGTGCACTGCTGGTTGCGTATTGCGACCCGAACGCGAAACGCAGCAGCCACGGGCCCACCACGGCGGCGAGCAGCACCCCGATCCCGCCGATCCCGGCGACCAGCAGCGCCGGGGATACCAGCGCCCGCAGCCGGTGGCCGCGCTCGTCGACGAAGTGTGCGATCAGGTTGCCTTGCATGGCCATCAGCGGCACCAGCAACGGCGCCCGGGTCAACGTGACCGCCAGGATCACCACACCGCCTTCGGTGCCCAGTTCGGCGGAGGTCACTTTCAACAGCACCGGGAAGCCCATCACCAGGATCGCGCTGGCTCCGGCGGCGGTGATCGAGTGTGCGGCGCCGCGCAGGAAGGCGGCGGGGCTGCCCGGGGTCAGCAGCCGTGCCGTGCTGCGTGCCGCGGGCGAGGCGGCCAGAATGATCAACCACGCCACCGAACCAGCGACGGTCGCCCACAGGAACCCGGCCAGGCCCCAGCCGATCACGAAGGTGGCCGCGGCGACCGCCACCCGGATGACGGCGTCGGTCACCATCAGCGCCCCGTAGTGCCCCCATCGGTTGGTGCCGGCCAGCATGCCCTGCAGGGCCGAGTGCAGGCAGAATCCGGCCAGCCCGACGCTGAGCAGCGCCACCGACAACCAGCGGTCCGCGACGAACACCCGCCCGCTCCACAACGGTGAGCTGCCGGCGATCAGGACGGCCGAGACCAGCCCGACCAGGCCGGCCACCTGCAACGGGCGGGTGCGGGGCCGCTCGGGCAGCACGTCGAGGTACTGCATTGCGCGCACCTCGCGCGTCGTTTCCTGCAGCAGGCCGGAGGCGGCGCCGGTGACCAGGCCGAACGCTCCCCAGAAGACGGCGAAGACGGAGAAGCCGCTGGGCGCAAGATGGCGTGCGGCCAGGTAGACCACCGCGTAGCCGCAGCAGGCGGTGACCGCGGTGGCCGTGCCGACCCGGGCGACGCTGCCGCGGGTGACCGGTCCCGCCGACACTGCGGGGGTACCCGCGCCGTCCGTCACCGTCGCGACACTAGCGGTCGAGGATGTCGGTCAGTGCCCGCTGGTCATGAACCGCTCCACCGAACGCTGCACCTCGGCCTCGGCCTCGGCGCGGCCGACCCAGTCCGCGGCCTTGACGAACTTGCCGGGCTCCAGGTCCTTGTAGTGCACAAAAAAGTGCTTGATGGACTCGAGTTCCCACTCCGGAACGTCGCCGATGTCCTGGATGTGGTCCCAGCGCTTGTCGCCGGCCGGCACGCAGAGCACCTTGTCGTCGCCACCGGCTTCGTCGACCATCTGGAACATGCCCACCGGCCGCGCCTCCACCAGCACCCCGGGAAACAGCGGTTGCGGCAGCAACACCATGGCGTCGAGCGGGTCACCGTCTTCACCCAGGGTGTCCTCGATGAAGCCGTAGTCGGCCGGGTAGCCCATCGGGGTGTAGAGGTAGCGGTCCAGGCGCACGCGACCGGTCTCGTGGTCGACTTCGTATTTGTTGCGCTGGCCCTTGGGGATTTCGATGGTCACGTCGAATTGCACGGCTACACAGTAGTCGAGCAGGTGCGGCGGCACTGCTGTGTGGGCGGTTCGGCAGAATGGGACACGACAAGACAGGAGATCGCGCGATCTATGGCTCCCAGACGCTGGCGCAAGACCACCCGGGTGTTCGTCGGGTTGGCGGTGCTGGCGTGCGTGGCTGCGGTGGTGGCGGCGGCCGTGCTGTTCACCACCGGCGGGCACGGCAGCGGCGGGGCGCGTTCAACGGTGCCGCCGCCGCGACCCCCGACGGTCAAGGCAGGCGTGAGCGCGGTGGCCGACAACGCAGAGGCACCCAGCCCGACGGGGGTGGCCGCGGCGCTGGCGGCGGTGGCGGCGGATCCCAATCTGGGCAGACTGGGCGGCCGGATCACCGATGCCATGAGCAATAAGCAGCTCTGGCAACAGCTCGACGACGTACCGCTGGTGCCGGCGTCCACCAACAAGGTGCTGACTGCCGCCGCGGCGCTGCTCACGCTGGACCGCCAAGCCCGGATCAGCACCCGGGTGGTGGCCGCCCCGAATAGCGCGCAGGGTCCCGTCGTGCTGGTCGGTGCCGGGGACCCGACCCTGTCCGCGGCCCCGCCCGGCGTGGACACCTGGTATCGCGGTGCGGCACGGATCAACGACCTGGTCGAGCAGGTGCACCGCAGCGGTATGACGCCCACCTCGGTGCAGGTGGACATCTCGGCGTTCAGCGGTCCCACCCTGGCGCCGGGCTGGGACCCCGCCGACGTCGACAACGGTGACGTCGCCCCGATTGAGGCGGCGATGATCGACGCCGGCCGGATCCAGCCCACCACCGTCAACTCCCGCCGCAGCCGGACGCCGGCCCTGGATGCCGGCCGGGAGCTGGCCATCGCGCTGGGGCTGGATCCGGCGGCGGTGTCTATCGCTTCGGCGCCGTCCGGTGCGCGCCAGCTGGCGGTGGTGCAGTCGGCGCCGCTGGTGCAGCGGCTGTCCCAGATGATGAACGCCTCGGACAACGTGATGGCCGAATGCATCGGCCGCGAAGTGGCAACGGCCATCAACCGGCCGCGCAGTTTCACCGGGGCCGTCGACGCGGTGACCAGCCGGCTGAACACCGCGCACGTCGACACCGGCGGCGCCGCCCTGGCCGACTCCAGCGGACTGTCGGTGAACAACCGTCTGACGGCCCGCACCCTGGACGGCGTGATGCAGGCCGCCGCAGGTCCGGATCAACCATCGCTGCGGGCATTGCTGGATCTGCTGCCGATCGCCGGCGGCAGCGGCACGCTGGGCGAGCGGTTTCTGGACCGGTCCACCGACCAGGGCCCGGCCGGCTGGCTGCGGGCCAAAACCGGCTCGCTGACCGCGGTGAACTCCCTGGTGGGGGTGCTGACCGACGCCAGCGGACGGGTGCTCACGTTCGCATTCATCTCCAACGACGCCGGCCCGAACGGTCGCAACGCGATCGACGCGCTCGCCACCCGGTTGTGGTTCTGCGGGTGTGCGGCATGACCGACAGCGCCGAATTGACGATGGGCAACGCCGTTGACTGGCGTTTCGCGGCCACCGTCGGGGAAAAGCTGACCCGTGGCGGTCCGGTCACCTCTGACTACACCCGACGGCAGGTCGTGGATCAGCTGCTGCGGTCCGCCGAGCAGGCCGAACCGCCGGTCCGCGACGTGACCGGGCTGATCACCGACGGCGCGGTGCCGCCGGCGCGGGTGGTGGACCGGCCGGCGTGGATCCGGGCTGCCACCGAATCGATGAAGGCGATGACCAACGGCAGCGACCAGCCCCGCGGCCGGCTCACCGGCCGGCTCACCGGCGCGCAGACCGGTGCGGTGCTGGCGTTCGTGTCGTCGGGCATCCTCGGTCAGTACGACCCGTTCGGGTCCGAGGGCGGAACGCTGCTGCTGGTGTATCCGAACGTCATCGCCATCGAGCGCCAGCTCAATGTCGATCCGTCGGACTTCAGATTGTGGGTGTGCCTGCACGAGGTCACCCACCGGGTGCAGTTCACCGCCAACCCGTGGATCGCCGGCTATATGTCGAGTTCGCTGGGTCTGCTGACCCGGGAACCCGCTGACGATATCCGTGAGGTGGCCGGCCGACTCGCCGAGTTCATCCGGTCACGCGGTGCCGGGACGGACGATCCCAATGCCACCGGGATCCTGGGCCTGATGCGCGCCGTGCAGTCCGAACCGCAACGCCAGGCGCTGGATCAGCTGTTGGTGCTCGGCACCCTGCTGGAAGGGCACGCCGAGCATGTGATGGACGCGGTCGGGCCGATGGTGGTTCCGTCGGTCGCCACCATCCGGCAACGGTTCGACGAACGCCGCCGCCGCAAACAACCGCCGCTGCAGCGGCTGCTGCGCGCGCTGCTCGGTGTCGATGCCAAGCTCAGCCAGTACACCCGCGGCAAGGTGTTCGTCGACTCGGTGGTGGAGCGGGTCGGGATGAAGCGTTTCAATACGATCTGGACGGGACCCGAGACGCTGCCGCTACCCGCCGAGATCGAGCACCCACAGCGATGGATCGACCGGGTGCTTTAGCCCAGTTACATAGGGCTGCAGCAGATTTCGCGCAGACCTATCTGGGTCCTGACGAGCGGTGGTGCATCGGACTCTCCGGTGGCCCGGATTCGCTGGCGCTCACCGCCGTCGCAGCTCGGTTGCGCCCCACTACCGCGCTGATCGTGGATCACGGGTTGCAGTCCGATTCGGCCGAGGTAGCCGAAACCGCACGGGCACAAGCTCTTTCGATGGGATGCGCGGATGCCCGGGTATTGCGCGTGCAGGTCGGCACCGACGGCGGCCCGGAGTCCGCGGCCCGGACCGCCCGCTATGGCGCGCTGGCCGCCCATCGGGACGGGCCGGTGTTGCTGGCGCACACGCTCGACGACCAGGCCGAGACGGTGCTGCTGGGCCTGGGCCGCGGCTCGGGAGCCCGCTCGCTCGCCGGTATGCGTCCGTTTGATCCGCCGTGGTGCCGCCCGTTGCTGGGGCTGCGGCGGGAGGTCACCCACGCTGCCTGCCGCGAGCTGGGCGTCACCGCCTGGCAGGATCCGCACAACGGCGACCGCCGTTTCGCCCGGGTGCGGCTGCGCACCGAGGTGCTGCCGCTGTTGGAAGACGTGCTCGGCGGCGGGGTCGCGGCGGCGCTGGCCCGCACCGCGACCGCCCTGCGCGAGGACACCGAGCTGATCGATGCGCTCGCCGCGGAGGCGCTGAGCGGGGCCACGACCGGTACGGGGCTGGATACCCGGGCGCTCGGCGAGCTGCCCGACCCGGTGCGTCGACGGGTGATTCGCCGTTGGCTGCTGGCCGGCGGTGCGACCGGACTTACCGACCAGCAGATTCGCGGGGTCGACAAACTGGTCACGGGCTGGCGCGGCCAGGGTGGTGTGGCGGTTGGGTCGCAGCTGCGCGGTCGCCGGCTGGTCGCGGGCCGGCGCGACGGCCTACTCGAGTTGCGCCCCGAGACGATTTGACGGTTGCGTTGGTTGTTGACCGGTCGGCGTGGCACGCTGTGCACGTGACGGCGGAGCTGTATCCGGGGGATATCAAGTCGGTGTTGCTGACCCGGGAGCAGATCCAGGCCCGCATCGCCGAGCTCGGGCAACAGATCGGTGACGACTACCGTGACCCGGCGGCCACCACCGGTCAGGATCTGCTGCTGATCACCGTGCTCAAGGGTGCCGTCCTGTTTGTCACCGACCTGGCCCGCGCCATTCCGCTGCCGACCCAGTTCGAGTTCATGGCGGTCAGTTCTTACGGGTCCTCGACATCGTCGTCGGGGGTGGTGCGCATCCTTAAAGATCTCGACCGGGACATCCACGACCGCGACGTGTTGATCGTGGAGGACGTGGTCGACTCGGGGCTGACGCTGTCGTGGTTGCTGCGGAACCTCAGCAGCCGGCATCCGCGCTCGCTGCGGGTGTGCACGCTGCTGCGGAAACCCGATGCGGTGGGGGCCAACGTCGACATCACCTACGTGGGTTTCGACATCCCCAACGACTTCGTCGTCGGCTACGGCCTGGATTACGACGAGCGCTATCGTGATCTGTCCTATATCGGCACTCTGGACCCCCGCGTTTATCAATAACCGCTGGTAGATTACTTTCCGTTCACCTGCTGTTCAGCTGTCGCCGAGGTGAACACCGTCCTAATTGAGTGACCTGGATAACACCCAGCAAACGCCGTTCTGGTTCGAAAGTCGACTGCTGGCCGCTTATGGGGGCAGGTCCGGTTCAACGATTTCACGTTTAAGCAGCGGCGATCCGGTGGGAATCTCGCGTCGTTCGCAAATCTGCGGGTCCGACGCCGGGACCGTCGCCGAGCCTGGACTCCGCCGCCATCGGAGGCGGTGAGCAGCCGCTCGGCGGCGACGAGCCGTCGCTCCGGTCCAGTCTGTTCTCGTGCGCAGGGAAGTCGCAGGCAGTCGCGTCCGGGCTGGAACTGCAGGTCAACGGCATTCTCTGGGATATCAGGCGGCAGCTTGTGCCTCGATTGGTGGCGGTGTTCGCGGCGGATAGCCGGGGCCGCAGACGCACAGGGTAGCTGCGATCGCACGTGCTTTTTAGAACTTCATATAAAACTCATTTCATATATGAAACATATATGATTCATACCTAGTCTCCACTCCACCTGCGGATTCAATGCAGCAAATGAATAGTTATTGTCCCGCCAGTGAACAAGCCGCTGATGGCCTGTTTTGCGCCCTTTGTCGGACTTAACGTGGTCGAGGAACCAGCTCAGCGACGAGTGACGTGCCACGTCATTGGTCGCTGATTGCTGTTGTGCAACGTAAACGTTGAGGGAGGACTCAAATGTCGACTGTCTTTGCTGAGCCAGAAGTTCTGACCGGTGCGTCGGGGGAGCTCATGTCCATTTTTTCGGCCCACCGTGCCGGCAATTCCGCCGCCGCGGGCCCGACGAGTGCGGTCGTTCCGGCCGCATCCGACGTGGTGTCGCTGATCATGGCCAACCATTTCGTCAACCACGCCACGCTGTTTCAGGCGATCAGTGAGCAGGCCGTGGCGGTCCAGGAGCAGTTGGCGACCACGCTGGGTCTCAGCGGTAGTTCCTACGGCACCACCGAAGCCGCCAACGCTGCCACGATCGGTTAGGACGACAGGTCAATGTTGGATTTCGCAGCTCTTCCGCCGGAGGTCAACTCCGCGCTGATGTATGCAGGTGCGGGGTCGGGGCCGATGCTGGCCGCAGCCGCTGCCTGGGAAGGTTTGGCGGGCGAATTGCAATCCGTTGCAGCCTCCTACGGCGGGGTCGTCACCGGCCTGACCGACGGGCCGTGGGCCGGCCCCTCGGCGGCAGCCATGGCCGCCGCGGCCACGCCGCAAATTGCCTGGTTGACCGCTACGGCCGAACAGGCCGCACAGACCGGCGCGCAGGCTGTCGCCGCGGCGGCAGCCTACGAGGCCGCATTTCTGGCGACGGTGCCGCCACCGGTGATCGAGGCCAACCGGGCACTGCTGGCCGGTCTGCTGGCGACGAACTTTCTGGGCCAGAACACCGCGGCAATTGCCGCCACCGAGGCGCAATATCTCGAGTTCTGGGCGCAGGACGCCGCCGCCATGTACGGCTACTCGGGTGCCTCCGCGGCGGCCGCGGACCTGCCGACTCTGACACCGCAGTCCGTCGCGACCAGCATCGCCGGGCTCAGCAATCAAATCAACGCGCAGATCAACGCGGTCAACTCCGCCCTGGCATCGGCGGGTTACCACGATGTGGTGCGGGCGCTCAACCAGCTGGGCGGCCTGACGAACGTCCCACCGTGGCTGGCCAATCCGCAAGCAGCGCTCGGATTGACCGGAGCGGCCTGGAATGCCAACGGCGACGGGATCGTGTTGAACGGAATCCTGGGCGATGTGGTGGAAGGGCTGACCGGTTCCCAGACGGTGGACTTCAGTTCCGGGTTCGACACCTACATCAGAATGGTCTCTCCATTCCGACTGAGCACCACCGCGATGAAGGATATCGACGGCCTGTTCCACAGCGCGTTCCCCGCGGCCGCAAAAGCGGCAGAGGGCGCGGCAAAGGCGGCGGAGGGGGCTGCGGCGGCTGCTGCACCGACCTTCGGCAGCGGTTTCGGCAACGCTCTCGGCGGGATCACCGGCGCAGTCGGTAACGCGGCCAAGGTCGGGGCGGTCTCGGTCCCGGCCAGTTGGACGGCCACGCCGGGGGCGACGCCGATCAACGTGGCGCTCAACGGCGCTGCAGGTGCGGCCGCCGCCCAACCCGCCACCTCAGCGTTCGGCGGGCTCCCGATGGCGCCCGGGGCCGGCACCGGGCGCAGTGTGGCGAACTTCGCCGCTCCCCGCTACGGCTTCAAGCCCACCGTGATCGCGCAGCCGCCGTCCGGCGGCTAGCGCAGCAGCCGCCTACCTGGCCCCCGCCAATTCGGCGTTGACCCGCCGCTCGACGAGCAACGGGATGAAGTCCCGGATCCTGCTGTGGGCCAGGCTGGCGCGTGCATTCTCGATGGCGCCGGCCACCTGATCGGGCGGCAGATGGCGGTATTGCGTTGCCAGTCGGCGCTCCAGACGGGCGATCATCGCGTCCTCGTTGATCCCGGCCATCGAGTAAGCGTGCGACAGGATGCACCGTCCGTCAACTTGGCATTCAGGCCCGGGGAACGTCGTGGTTGCTAGGGCGTAACCAGGATCTTGCAGTGCCGTTCCGGGTCGGCCAGGTCGTCGAACGCCGCCCCGACGTCGTCCAGTCCGACTTCGCCGGTGATCAGGGGGCTGACGTCGATGTCACCCTCGGCGATCGCTCGCAGCGACTCGCTGAACTCCTCGAAGTCGTAGGCCAACGAGAACTGGATGCTGATCTCGCTGGCGGTGCCGAAGAACGGGTGGATGGTGTCGGGTTCCATGCAGACACCGGCCACCACCAGGCGCGTGCCGCGCCGTGCTCGGAGCAGCACGTCGTCGATGACCCCGGGTCTCCCGACGGCCTCGAACACCACCACTGCCTTCGTGACGTCGAACGGCGAGCCCTGTGCCGGATCCACCGTCCGATGTGCTCCCATCAGGGTCGCCAGCTCGCGACGTTTGGGCGAAAAGTCAGCCGCCACAATGCTTTGCACGCCCCGGACGCGCAACGCGGCGATGATCGCGATGCCGATCGGCCCGCAGCCCAGCACCAGGGCCGCTTCGTCGACCTTGATGTCGGACTTGTTCACCGCATGCAACCCCACCGCCATCGGCTCGGTGAGGGCCGCGTGCTTGAGGTCCAGACCGTTGGGGATCGGCACCAACAGCGGCGCCGACAGCAGCATCCGCTCGGCATACCCACCGAGCGTGCTGTTGCTGTACACGATCGGCTCGACGCCCTTGTCGGACAACAACACCGGCAGTGAGGTGACCAGTGTTCCCGGCGGATGGGTGTCGGTGTCGGGACCGGCCTCGAGCACCTCGGCGCTGAACTCGTGGCCCATGAAGATGTCCCGGCTCAGGTCGACGTCCATGCCACCCGTATTGCCGGCCACCCGGCGGCTCATTTCCAGCACCTTGCCGCCGTGGGTCGCGAAATGCAGGTCAGAGCCGCAGATTCCGCACGCACGGACCGCGACCAGCACCTGTCCCGGCCCCGGTGTCGGCTCGGGCAGGTCGTCGCGGTAGACCATGCGCCCGTCGCGCAGCACCGATGCCCGCATCAGTTGCCCGTCTCGTCGTGTTCGGCGACGTGCTGAGTGATGGCCTGCACGACGGCCTGACCGGCGCGTCCGATCAACTCCTCGCGCTTGTCCTTGGCCCATTCGTGCGAAGCCCGCGGGGCTTCGAGTTGTCCCTTGAAATGCGGAATAACCTTGCGCGCGAACAGTTCATAGGAATGGAAAGTCGCCGCCGGCGACGCCCAGTCGTGGCCGAGCAGCAGCAATGTACCGAACCCGCCGGAGCGTTCCAGCAGATCCTCGATGTGCGCGATTGCGTCGTCCGGCGTGCCGATGCAGCAATTTCCCTGCGCCGCATAGTCTGCCACGTACTCGCGGGGTGACTGGGTGCCGTCGACCGAGTTGGACAGCGGGACGAATCCGGCGGCGCCGAAATATTCGGCGAAATCCAGCAACCCGTACGTACAGTCCTCGATCGCCTGGTCCCGGGTGTCGGCGATGTGCATGATGCTCAACACCCGCCAGTCGCGCCGCCGGGGTGCTTCGCGGCCGGCTTTGGCGGCCTGGTCGACCACCACCTGCCAGGTTGTCTCCAAAGCTGCATACCCGCCCGGTACCGACATCGACAGGGACAGCAGCGAGGTGCCCAGTGCGCCGGCCAACCTCGGTCCCGACGGCGAAATCATTGCGGCCGTGGATATCTCCGGATAAGGCCAGGTATACGGGCGGATGTGCAATTGGGCGTCGCGCAGGGTGAACCACTCGGTGTGCCGGTCGATGCGCTCGTCGGGAGCGGCGCGGAACAAGGCCAGGATCGCCTCCAGCGATTCCTGCATCATCCGCCGCTGGTCGACCGGATCGATTCCCATCATGTAGGCATCCGACGGCAGCGCGCCCGGACCGGTGCCGAACATCACCCGGCCACGGGTCAGGTGATCCAACAGCACCCAGCGGTCGGCCACCATCAGCGGATGGTGATAGGGCAGTGAGACCACACCGGTACCCAACCGGATGTGCTTGGTCCGCTCTGCGGCGGCCGCAATGAACACCTCCGGGCAGGAGATCAATTCGTAACCGCCGGAATGGTGTTCGCCGAACCACGCCTCGTCGAAGCCCAGGCGGTCCAGCGCGACGACCCGCTCCATGTCGTATTCCAGTGCCACCGTGGGGGATTGACCGGTGGGATGAAACGGTGTGATGAAAACACCGAATCGCATTGGCGCACTCACCATTGCACTCCTTTGAGGAAGTCGAGAAGGGTCTCGTTCACCGCTTCGGGTCGCTCCTGCTGTATCCAGTGCCCGGCTCCCTCGAGCATCACCTCGCGGTAGGGGCCGGTGATCACCTCTGCGGCTCGATCGGCGCGGGTGAAGCTGAGGACCGGATCGGCCGTCCCCCCGATGAACAGGCACGGCACCGAGATGGTGGCACCGGCGAGTTCGGGTGTGGTCTCCCAGTTACGGTCGAAATTGCGGTACCAGTTCAGGCCGCCGGTGAAGCCGGTACGGGCGAATTCGCTGATGTAGTGGTCCAGTTCGGCCTGGCTGATCCAGTCGGGCAGCGCGTCGGGCTCCGGCAGCCGGTCGATGAAACCTTCGGATCCGGGCGCCACCATGCGCAGCCCCGCACTGTGGTCGTCAGAAAGCCGCAGGCCGCCCATCATCCGGCGGACGGCGCGGGCCGGATCGGCGTCGAACTCCGCATCGGCGACGCCGGGCTGCTGAAAATAGAGGATGTAGAAGAAGTGGTCGCCGAACATGCGCCGCCAGGCCTGGGTGGGCGCGACCTTGGGGCGCGGCGTGACGGGGACACTCAGGGCTGCAACCGCCGCGACACGTTCGGGATGCAACAGCGGTGCGTTCCACACCACGGCGGCACCCCAGTCGTGGCCGACCCACACGGCCTGCTCGGCGCCGACATCGTCGAGCAGCCCGGCCAGGTCGGCGGTCAACTGGTGGATGTCGTAGGCCTCGATCGGCGCCGGGCGCGACGACCCGCCGTAACCCCGCTGATCGGGCGCCAACACGTGGTAGCCGGCATCGGCCAGCGGTTGAATCTGGTGTCGCCACGAGTAGGCCAGTTCCGGAAAGCCGTGACACAGCAGCACCACGGGCGCCCCGCGCTCCCCGGCCTCGACCACTCGCAGCTGCACACCGTTGGTGTCGACTAACCGTTCGGTTGATGAGCCCACCGTCTCACCAAAGCACAGCAGCCCGGGGCTGAGAAGGCCCGCGGGTAGTTTGGACACCGCAGAGGCGACGACATGAAGGTGGGCGCGATGCGGCTGGACCACGTGGTGTTGTGGACGAAGGACCCGCGGGCGGCAATGGACTTCTATACCCGGGTGGTGGGTTTGGAACCGGTCCGGTTCGAAGAGTTCAATGCCGGCCGGGCGCCGTTCCCGAGTGTGCGGGTCTGCGCGGATTCGATCCTCGACCTGATACCGGCCGAGGGCGCCTCCGGCACCGAGGCGATGACCAACGTCGAAGGCAGCGCCGGCCACCGGATCAACCACGTGTGCCTGGCGATGTCGAAGGACGAATACGACGCCCTGGATCGGCGACTGCGCGACGAAGGCATCGACACCAGCTCGCGGCTGGACAATTCGTTCGGCGCGCAGGGATGGGCGCCGCAGGGTTACTACTTTCCCGATCCGGACGGCAATGTGGTGGAAGCGCGTTATTACCGGTAGCCGGGCGCGCTTTTCGGGAACTTCCGCTCGTTGTTCATGCTGCGCCCCGGCTCTGCCGGAGCTTGCTGTCGCCAGGGGCGGTAACCTGGACATTTCCAGCTGCGTGTATCGGGAAGGACCTGGCCGAGCCGGCCGATGATAGATGAACCGTAGAAACGTGATCCGCACAATTACGGTGATCGCCGTATTGGTGCTGTTCGGCTGGTTGTTCTTCTATTTCAGCGACGACACCCGCGGCTACAAACCCGTCGACACCTCGGTGGCGATGGCACAGATCAACAGCGACAACGTCGCGAGCGCGCAGATCGACGATCGCGAGCAGCAGCTGCGACTGACCCTGAAGAAGAGCAACAACGACACCGAGAACTCCGACAAGGTCATCACCAAGTTCCCGGCCGGGTACGGGGTCGAGCTGCTCAAGGCGCTGACCGCCAAGAACGCCAAGGTCAGCACCGTGGTCAACGAAGGCAGTCTGCTCGGCGAGCTGCTGGTCTACGTGCTACCGCTGCTGCTGCTGGTGGGTCTGTTCGTGATGTTCTCCCGCATGCAGGGCGGGGCCCGGATGGGCTTCGGCTTCGGCAAGTCACGAGCCAAACAACTGTCCAAGGACATGCCCAAGACCACGTTCGCCGACGTCGCCGGTGTCGACGAAGCGGTCGAGGAACTCTACGAGATCAAGGACTTCCTGCAGAACCCGTCCCGGTATCAGGCGCTGGGCGCCAAGATTCCCAAAGGCGTGCTGCTTTACGGCCCGCCGGGGACCGGCAAGACGCTGCTGGCCCGCGCCGTGGCGGGCGAAGCCGGTGTGCCGTTCTTCACCATCTCCGGCTCGGACTTCGTCGAGATGTTCGTCGGCGTCGGTGCGTCCCGGGTGCGGGATCTCTTCGAGCAGGCCAAGCAGAACAGCCCGTGCATCATTTTCGTCGACGAGATCGACGCGGTGGGCCGCCAGCGCGGCGCCGGGCTCGGCGGTGGGCACGACGAGCGCGAGCAGACCCTCAACCAGTTGCTGGTGGAGATGGATGGCTTCGGTGACCGTGCCGGCGTCATCCTCATCGCGGCCACCAACCGTCCCGACATCCTGGACCCGGCGCTGCTGCGGCCCGGTCGCTTCGACCGGCAGATCCCGGTGTCCAACCCGGACTTGGCCGGTCGCCGCGCGGTGCTGCGGGTGCACTCCAAGGGCAAGCCCATCGCTGACGACGCCGACCTGGACGGGCTGGCCAAGCGGACCGTCGGGATGACCGGCGCCGACCTGGCCAACGTCGTCAACGAGGCGGCGCTGTTGACCGCCCGCGAGAACGGCACCGTCATCACCGGCCCGGCCCTGGAAGAGGCCGTCGACCGGGTCATCGGCGGCCCGCGCCGCAAGGGCCGCATCATCAGCGAGCACGAAAAGAAGATCACCGCCTACCACGAGGGCGGGCACACGCTGGCCGCATGGGCGATGCCGGACATCGACCCGGTCTACAAGGTGACGATCCTGGCCCGTGGGCGCACCGGCGGGCACGCGGTCGCGGTACCCGAGGAAGACAAGGGTCTGCGCACCCGCTCGGAGATGATCGCCCAGCTGGTGTTCGCGATGGGTGGTCGCGCGGCCGAGGAACTGGTGTTCCGGGAGCCCACCACCGGTGCGGTGTCCGACATCGAGCAGGCGACCAAGGTGGCCCGCGCGATGGTCACCGAGTACGGCATGAGTGCCCGCTTGGGAGCGGTGAAATACGGCACCGAACACGGCGACCCGTTCCTGGGACGCACCATGGGCAACCAGCCGGACTACTCCCACGAGGTTGCCGGCGCCATCGACGAGGAGGTGCGCAAGCTGATCGAGGCGGCGCACACCGAGGCCTGGGAGATCCTCACCGAATACCGTGATGTGTTGGACACGCTGGCCGGCGAGTTGCTGGAAAAGGAGACCCTGCACCGCCCCGAATTGGAGGCGATCTTCGGCGACGTCGAGAAGCGGCCCCGGCTGACCATGTTCGACGACTTCGGGGGCCGGATCCCGTCGGACAAACCGCCGATCAAGACGCCGGGGGAACTGGCGATCGAACGCGGCGAGCCGTGGCCCCAGCCGGTGCCGGAGCCGGCGTTCAAGGCCGCGATCGCACGGGCCAGCAAGGCTGCCGAACAAGCTCAATCCGAGACGCAGGGCAACGGCGACAGCGGTTCTCAGGGTGCCAACGGTTCGCACGGCAGCACCCAGCCGGACTACGGCGCCCCCGCCGGCTGGCACGCCCCCGGGTGGCCGCCCAAGTCGTCCAATCGTCCACAATCAGCTCCCAGTTATCCCAGCCCGGATACCGAGACGGACCCCGCCGAGTCCGACCAGCGCGAGAAGGACGTGACTCGGTCCAACCCGCCGGCCCACGGCTGAATAACGGAGGCTTCAATGACGCAGCTGGATTCCAGGAGTACCCGGGTGCGGGAATTCGACCAGGCCCGCGCCGAGGCCGCGGTTCGCGAACTGCTCGTTGCGATCGGCGAGGACCCAGACCGAAATGGCTTGCGGGACACCCCTGCTCGTGTTGTCCGGGCCTATCGGGAGATATTCGCCGGCCTCTACACCGATCCGGCCTCGGTGCTGACCGCGATGTTCGACGAGGACCACGACGAACTGGTCATCGTCAAAGAGATCCCGATGTACTCCACCTGCGAACACCACCTGGTGTCCTTTCACGGGGTGGCCCACGTCGGCTACATCCCCGGGGTGGACGGCAGAGTCACCGGCTTGTCCAAGATCGCCCGCCTGGTCGACCTCTACGCCAAGCGCCCGCAGGTCCAGGAACGGCTCACCAGTCAGATCGCCGACGCGCTGGTGCACAAGCTGAATCCACGCGGGGTGATCGTGGTGATCGAGGCCGAGCATCTGTGCATGGCAATGCGCGGGGTGCGCAAGCCCGGATCGACCACCACGACGTCGGCGGTGCGGGGTCAGTTCAAGACCGACGCCGCTTCTCGGGCCGAAGCGCTCGATCTCATCCTGCGCAAGTGAGTCCGGCGCCCGTGCAGGTGATGGGAGTGCTCAACGTCACCGACGACTCGTTCTCCGACGGCGGGCGTTACCTGGACGCCGGTGGTGCCGTCGAGCATGGCCTGGCGCTGGCCGCCGACGGTGCGCAGATCGTCGACGTCGGGGGCGAGTCGACCCGGCCCGGCGCGGCGCGGGTGGACCCTGAGGTCGAGTCGAATCGCGTGGTACCAGTAGTCAAAAAGCTTGCTGCACAAGGTATTACAGTCAGTATCGACACTATGCACGCGTGCGTGGCGCGGGCCGCGCTGGAGAACGGCGCACAGCTCGTCAACGACGTATCGGGAGGGCGGGCCGACCCGGCGATGGCCCCGCTGCTGGCCGAAGCGCAGGTGCCGTGGGTCTTGATGCACTGGCGGCCGGTGTCGGCGGACCACCCGCACCGGGTCCCCGACTACGCCGATGTGGTCGCCGACGTGCGCGCGGATCTACTGGCCAGTGTCGACGACGCCGTGGCCGCCGGCGTCGATCCGGCCAATTTGGTGATCGATCCCGGTCTGGGATTCGCCAAGACCGGTCAACACAATTGGGCGTTGTTGCACGGCTTGTCCGAGTTGGTCGCCACCGGGCTGCCGGTGCTGGTGGGCGCCTCGCGCAAGCGCTTTCTCGGGACGTTGCTGGCCGGGCCGGACGGAACGCCCCGTCCGCCGGACGGGCGTGAGACGGCGACCGCGGTGATCTCGGCGCTGGCCGCCCTGCACGGGGCATGGGGTGTTCGGGTGCACGATGTGCGCGCCTCGGTCGACGCCCTGCGGGTGGTCCGTGCCTGGCAGGGCGGGAACGGGACCGGGCCCGATGGCTGATCGAATCGAGTTGCGCGGCTTGCGGATTCGCGGCCGGCACGGTGTGTTCGAACACGAGCGGCGCGATGGGCAGGAATTCGTCGTCGACATCACCGTGTGGATCGACCTGGCGCAGGCCGCCGCTGGCGACGACCTGGCCGACACCTACGACTACAGCGTGCTGGCCCAGTTGGCTGCCGACGTGATCGGGGGCACGCCGCGGAACCTGATCGAAACGGTCGGAGCCGAGATCGCCGACGAGGTCATCAAGGACGAGCGGGTGCACGCCGTCGAGGTGACGGTGCACAAACCGCAGGCTCCCATTGCGCAGCAGTTCGACGACGTCGCGGTGGTGACCCGACGGTCGCGTCGCGGCGGTCGGGGTTCGGTGATCCCGGCGGACCGAGCGGTATGACGCGCCGATGAGTCGCGTCGTGCTGTCCATCGGCTCCAACGTCGGTGACCGGGTGGCCGCGTTGCAATCGGTGGTCGACGGACTCGGCGACGCGGTCACCGCGGTATCCGGTGTCTACGAGACCGACCCGTGGGGTGGTGTGCCGCAGGACCCGTTCCTCAACGCCGTGCTGGTCGCCGACGATCCGGCCCGCACCGCGACCGACTGGCTGAGCTGCGCCCACGAACTCGAGCAGGCGGCGCAGCGTATCCGCGAACAACGGTGGGGTCCGCGAACGCTCGACGTGGACCTGGTGGCCTGTCACGATGCCGGCGGCGAAGTCGTCTGCCGCAGCAGCGAGTTGACGCTGCCCCATCCGCGGGCCCACCTGCGGGCCTTCGTCCTGGTTCCGTGGCTGGAGGTCGATCCCGGCGCCGAGTTGGGGCTCGACGGGAGTTCGCGGCCCGTCGCGGAGTTGATCGGCGCACTACGGCCCGCCGACCGGGCCGGCGTGCGGCCGACGTCGCTGAAGCTGGAGCGTTGATGGGCCCGACCCGCAAGCGCGACCTCACCGTGGTGGTGATCGGGGCGGCGGTGGTCGGCTACCTGCTGATCACGGTGCTTTACCGGTGGTTTCCGCCGATCACGATCTGGACGGGGATCTCGCTGCTGGTGGTCGCGTTCGCCGAGTGGCGGTGGGGGCGCTACGTGCGCACCAAGATCGACGACGGGGAGATCGGCGACGCGCCAGGCTGGCTGCACCCGCTGGCGGTGGCGCGCAGCCTGGTGGTGGCCAAGGCCTCAGCGTGGATGGGCGCGCTGGTGCTGGGGTGGTGGTTGGGCGTGCTGGTGTATTTCCTGCCGCGGCGGTCGTGGCTGCGGGCGGCCGCAGCCGACACCTCCGGCGCGGTGGTAGCCGCCGTGAGCGCGTTGGCCCTGATCGTCGCGGCGCTCTGGCTACAGCATTGCTGCAAGTCCCCGCCGGATCCGACCGAGCACGGCGAGGGCGTCGAAACCTGACGAAAGTCGGCTCGGCCGGAGAATCGCCGGACCGGCACGACACGCTGACTGACCTCGCCCGGGTACAGTTTCTGGCCATGACCGTTCTGTCCCGCGGCGCCCGAGTCCGGCGCGGCGGCCGCAGGCCGGGTTGGGTGCTCTTGACGGCGTTGCTGGTCCTGGCTATCGGGGCCAGTTCCGCGCTGGTTTTCACCGATCGCGTGGAACTGCTCAAGCTCGCTGTGATCCTGGCGCTGTGGGCCGCCGTCGCCGGTGCGTTCGTGTCGGTGCTGTATCGCCGGCAGGCCGAGGCCGACCAGGCACGCGCCCGCGACATGAAGCTGGTTTACGACCTGCAGTTGGATCGCGAGATCTCCGCTCGTCGTGAGTACGAACTGACGGTGGAATCCCAGTTGCGCCGGGAGCTGGCCGCGGAGATACATGCGCAGGCCGCCGACGAGATTGCGGCGCTGCGGGCCGAACTGGCTTCGTTGCGCACCAACCTGGAGATTCTGTTCGACACCGATCTCGAACAGCGGCCGGCGCTGGAGACCCTGGGCAGGGACGGCACCCGTGCGTTGACGGACCGGGCCCCCGCCCAGAACGGCGAAATCCCCCCCGCGGACTGGGTGACCAGTGATCGGGTGACGGCGGTGCGGCGGGACGACCGGATCGTGCGCAGCGACGACACCGCCATCATCGATGTACCGGAGGAACCGCTGCTGCCGCCCCGCCCGCCCGCGCCGGTGCGCGAGCAACCCGCGCCGGTGCCGCAGTTCGCAGCCCCGGCACCCCCGGAAACGCCCGCCGAACCACGCCACCGCCCGCCGCCACAGGCTCCGCAACAGCCGGCGTGGCCGCAGCCGCCGGCGGCGTGGCCGCAGCCGCAGACGCCGCCAACTGCACCTTTGTTGCCGGAGCCGCGGCCGGAGCGTCCGGCCGAATGGCAGCCCGTCGCCGCCGCAGGGCAGTGGCTGCCGCCCGGGACACCCGGCAGTCGGTGGGCACCCTCCGACCCGGCCCCGCCCGGACAATCGGGCCGCAGGAGGCGCTACCGGGATGCCGAGGACGAGCCCGCCGGCGCTCACGGCGAGGCACCGTCCCAGTACGGCGGTCGTCGGTCCCGGTCGCGGCACTCCGCGGAGTACCGGGACCACGGGGTCGGCAGCTTCGCCCGGACCGAGGATTCCGGACCGGACGAGTCCGTCGCGCCGGCCGAGCCTGCGTCCCCGCGGTTGGCGCCCGCCCCCCCGGCATCCAGGCATCGAAGCGCCGACGCCGACGCGTCCGATGTCCCGGAGGAGCCGGCGGGTGGGCAGACGGTCGCAGACCTGATGGCGCGGCTCCAGGTCCAGCCGGGCGGTGGGCGCCGGCGGCGGCGTGACGGCTGACACGCTGTGCTGCGTCCGGCGGATCGACTAGAGTCTTGGTGACCGTCCGGTACCCGAATTGCGGGACTGGAACGAACAAAGACATCTGTGAGGTCGTCTGCGATGGTGCAGTTCGACGGTTTGCGCCCGGCCAGGCTCAAGGTGGGGATCATCTCCGCCGGCCGGGTGGGCACCGCACTGGGAGTCGCGCTGGAGCGCGCCGATCACGTCGTGGTCGCGTGCAGCGCCATCTCCCGCGCATCGTTGCTCCGGGCACAGCGTCGGCTGCCCGACACCCCGGTCCTGCCGCCGCCGGACGTCGCAGCCGCCGCTGAGCTGCTGGTGCTGGCGGTCACCGACAGCGAACTGCCCGGCCTGGTGTCCGGCCTGGCGGCCACCTCGGCGGTGCGGCCCGGGACCATCGTGGCGCACACCTCCGGCGCCAACGGCGTCGCGGTCCTGTCCCCGCTGAGCGAGCAGGGCTGCATTCCGCTGGCGATTCATCCGGCGATGACCTTCACCGGCGCCGATGAGGACATTGCCCGGTTGGCCGACACCTGCTTCGGCATCACCGCGGCCGACGACGTCGGCTACGCCATCGGGCAGTCGCTGGTGCTGGAAATGGGTGGCGAGCCGTTCAGTGTGCGCGAGGACGCACGTGTTCTCTATCACGCCGCGCTGGCCCACGCCTCCAACCACCTGGTCACGGTGCTGGCCGACGCGCTGGAGGCGCTGCGGACCGCGATCCGCGGCGGCGAACTGCTGGGGCAGCAGCCCGTGGAGAACCAGCCGGGTGGCATCGCCGAGCGCATCGTCGGACCGTTGGCCCGCGCGGCCCTGGAAAACACCCTGCAACGCGGACAGGCCGCACTCACCGGGCCGGTCGCCCGCGGGGACGCCGCCGCCGTCGCCGGGCATCTGCGCGCGCTGGAAGGCGCGGATCCGCACCTCGCACAGGCGTACCGGGTGAATGCGCTGCGCACCGCGCAGCGTGCCCATGCCCCCACCGACGTCGTCGAGGTGCTGGCGCGATGACCGCCGGCAAGGCGCCGACGTTCGACCGCGGCCGGCTGAACGTGTACGCCGTCCCGCGCGAGGTCTCCGAGGTCACCCGGGCGCTGCGGCACACCGGCCGTCGAGTCATGTTGGTGCCCACCATGGGAGCCCTGCATGACGGCCACCTGACGCTGGTACGCGCCGCCAAGCGGGTGCCGGGCTCGGTGGTGGTGGTGTCGATCTTCGTCAACCCGTTGCAGTTCGGTGCCAACGAAGACCTCGACGCCTACCCGCGCACCCTCGACCAGGACATCGCGATGTTGCGGGAGGAAGGCGTCGAGATCGTGTTCGCACCGACCGCCGCGGCCATGTACCCCGACGGCATGCGCACCACCGTGCAGCCCGGTCCGCTCGCCGCCGAGCTCGAGGGCGCCTCGCGCCCAACGCACTTCGCTGGGATGCTGACCGTCGTGGTGAAACTGCTGCAGATCGTGCGTCCCGATCGGATTTTCTTCGGCGAGAAGGACTATCAACAGCTGGTCCTGGTCCGGCAGATGGTCGCCGACCTGAATCTCGATGTGCGGGTGGTCGGAGTGCCCACGGTGCGCGAATCCGACGGGCTGGCGATGTCGTCGCGCAACCGCTACCTCGACCCGGCGCAACGTGAACTCGCGGTGGCACTTTCGTCGGCCCTGACGGCCGGGGCACACGCCGCGACGTTCGGTGCGCAGGCCGCGCTGGACGCGGCACAGGCGGTGCTGGACGCGACATCCGGCCTGCAGGTCGACTACCTGCAACTGCGCGACACCGAGCTGGGCCCGGTACCCACCGGCGGATCCGGCCGGCTGCTGATCGCGGCGCGGCTGGGCGCCACCCGCCTGCTGGACAACGTTGCAATTCAAATCGGAAATGTCGCCGACACCGCTGGGTCGGACGAATCACACTGGAGGAACTGATGTTACGGACGATGCTGAAGTCGAAGATCCACCGCGCCACCGTTACCCAGGCCGACTTGCACTACGTCGGATCGGTGACCATCGACGCAGATCTGATGGATGCCGCCGACCTGCTCGAAGGTGAACAGGTCACCATCGTCGACATCGACAACGGCGCCCGGCTGGTGACCTACGCGATCACCGGTGAACGCGGTAGTGGGATAATCGGAATCAACGGTGCCGCAGCACATCTCGTCCACCCGGGCGATCTGGTGATCCTGATCGCCTACGGAGCCATGGAGGATGCCGAGGCGCGCGCCTACCAGCCGCGGATCGTATTCGTCGACGCGGCGAACAAGCAGATCGACCTGGGCCACGACCCGGCCTTCGTGCCCGACGGCGTGGATGAGCTACTCGATCCGCGGATCGGCGTGCGATAACCGTGCTGCTGGCGATCGACGTCCGCAACACCCACACCGTCGTCGGCTTGCTGGCCGGGGTCAAAGATCACGCAAAAGTGGTGCAGCAGTGGCGGATTCGTACCGAGTCCGAGGTCACGGCCGACGAGCTGGCGCTCACCATCGACGGCCTGATCGGTGAGGATGCCGAGCGGCTGACCGGTGCCGCCGCGCTGTCCACCGTTCCGTCCGTGCTGCACGAGGTGCGCATCATGCTCGAGCAGTACTGGCCGTCGGTGCCGCATGTGTTGATCGAGCCCGGCGTCCGCACCGGCATCCCGCTGTTGGTCGACAACCCCAAAGAGGTCGGCGCCGACCGGATCGTCAACTGCCTGGCGGCATTCAGCAAGTTCGGCAAGGCCTCGATCGTCGTCGACTTCGGCTCGTCGATCTGCGTGGACGTGGTGTCGGCCAAAGGGGAGTTTCTCGGGGGCGCGATCGCGCCCGGCGTGCAGGTGTCCTCGGACGCCGCGGCGGCCCGCTCGGCGGCGCTGCGCCGGGTCGAACTGACCCGGCCGCGGTCCGTGGTGGGCAAGAACACCGTCGAGTGCATGCAGGCCGGCGCGGTGTTCGGTTTCGCCGGCCTGGTCGACGGACTGGTCGGCCGCATCCGCGACGATGTGCAGGGTTTCGCGGCCGGTGAGGACGTCGCGGTGGTGGCCACCGGACACACCGCACCCCTGCTGTTGCCGGAACTGCACACCGTCGAGCACTACGACAAACACCTGACCCTGGATGGCCTGCGGATGGTCTTCGAGCGCAATCAGGACGCCCAGCGCGGCCGGCTCAAGACCGCGCGCTGACAGTCGCAATTGGGGCGCACGCCGCGGGTTCATTTAAGCTGGCACGTCGTGAGTGCCCCCGATCGAGAATCCGCCGCGGACCTTCCCGAACAGTTTCGGATTCGCCGGGACAAGCGCGCTCGCCTGTTGGCTGAAGGCCACGATCCCTACCCGGTGGCTATCGAGCGCACGCACACGTTGGCCGAAATCCGGGCCGCCTACCCCGATCTGCCGACCGATACCGCCACCGAGGACGTCGTCGGCGTCGCCGGCCGGGTGGTCTTCGCGCGCAACACCGGCAAGCTGTGTTTCGCGACTTTGCAGGACGGCGACGGCGCGCAGTTGCAGGCGATGATCAGCCTGGACAAAGTCGGCCGGGAGTCCCTGGACGCGTGGAAGGCCGACGTCGACCTCGGCGACATCGTGTATGTGCACGGCACCGTGATCAGTTCACGTCGCGGCGAATTGTCCGTTCTCGCCGATTCCTGGCAGATGGCCGCCAAGTCGCTGCGGCCGCTGCCCGTTGCACATAAAGAGATGAGCGAGGAGGCGCGGGTACGGCAACGCTACGTCGACCTGATCGTGCGCCCGCAGGCGCGCAGCGTGGCCAGGCAGCGGATCGCCGTCATCCGGGCGCTGCGCAACGCGCTGGACCGGCGCGGATTCCTCGAGGTCGAAACGCCCATCCTGCAGACGCTGGCCGGTGGTGCGGCGGCGCGACCGTTTGTCACCCATTCCAATGCCCTCGACATCGACCTGTACCTGCGGATCGCGCCGGAACTGTTCCTCAAGCGCTGCATCGTCGGTGGTTTCGACAAGGTCTTCGAACTAAATCGAGTGTTCCGAAACGAGGGAACCGATTCCACGCATTCCCCGGAATTCTCTATGCTGGAGACCTACCAGACCTACGGCACCTATGACGATTCGGCACTGGTCACCAGAGAGCTTATTCAAGAGGTTGCCGACGAGGCGATCGGAACCAGAGAACTTCCGATGCCGGATGGCAGTGTGTACAACATCGACGGAGAATGGGCAACTCTGGAGATGTATTTATCGTTGTCCGATGCGCTCGCTGAAGAGATCACACCGCAGACTTCGGTGCAGACCTTACGTGCGATCGCGGCCCGACTAGATGTCGAGATTCCGGACGATCGTGGCTTTGGTCACGGCAAACTCGTCGAAGAACTCTGGGAGCACGCAGTGGGCAAGAGCTTGACCGCGCCCACATTTGTCCGGGATTTCCCGGTGGAGACCACGCCTTTGACGCGCCAGCACCGCAGTATTGCCGGAGTCACCGAGAAGTGGGACCTCTACCTGCACGGAGTCGAGCTGGCAACCGGCTACTCGGAATTGAATGACCCGGTAGTGCAACGCGAGAGATTTGCCGATCAAGCACGCGCGGCAGCCGCCGGTGACGACGAGGCTATGGTTCTCGATGAGGATTTCCTGGCCGCTCTGGAGTTTGGTATGCCGCCGTGCACTGGTACCGGAATGGGTATCGATCGGTTGTTGATGTGTTTGACCGGTCTGTCAATTAGGGAGACTGTTTTGTTCCCGATTGTTCGGCCGCACTCCAACTGAACTGCTCTTGTGTCGGATTGAGTATTTCCACTTCCTATGGCAGATTAGAGAACCGGGGAGTCTATCCGAACTGCATCTCTAACTGCACAGGAAGAACATGAGGGTAAGCCAATGGCGAAAAAAGTGACCGTCACCTTGGTCGATGATTTCGACGGTGCCGGCGCCGCCGACGAAACCGTCGAATTCGGGCTTGACGGGGTGACCTATGAGATCGACCTTTCCAGTAAAAATGCGGCGAAACTGCGTAACGACCTGAAGGGTTGGGTCGCGGCCGGACGTCGGGTCGGCGGCCGGCGGCGCGGGCGTTCGGGTTCCGGGCGCGGTCGCGGCGCCATCGACCGCGAACAGAGCGCCGCGATCCGGGAATGGGCGCGTCGCAATGGTCACAACGTCTCGACCCGGGGGCGCATCCCGGCCGACGTCATCGACGCCTTCCACGCGGCCACGTAGTCGCGACCGATCGGCACTGCTAGTACGCGCGATCCGGCGTCCAGGTATTAAACCTGGGCGCCGGTTTTTTGCATTTCGCTTGTGGCGTAGCGATCACCGCCGGAGATGGGAAACGCATTGTCGCTTTTCCCCGTTATTCTCTTGTGCTCCGGCGTCGCTGCGCACCGTGAGGTTAGTGCCCTGACGGGCCGAGCATTAGAGTGGATGGCAGGTACGCGGTAGTCGGCCCCTGTGCCGGCAGATGTCTTTGCACGACGGAGCTACCGATGGTGAGGGAGAGCAGGTAATAACCGATGTTTGAACGTTTTACCGACCGTGCCCGCAGGGTGGTCGTTCTGGCTCAAGAAGAAGCCAGGATGCTCAACCACAACTACATCGGCACCGAGCACATCCTGCTGGGTCTCATTCACGAGGGCGAAGGCGTCGCGGCCAAGTCGCTGGAATCGCTGGGAATCTCCCTGGAGGGTGTCCGCAGCCAGGTCGAGGAGATCATCGGACAGGGTCAGCAGGCACCGTCCGGGCACATCCCGTTCACCCCGCGCGCCAAGAAGGTCCTCGAGCTGAGCCTGCGGGAGGCCCTGCAGCTCGGCCACAACTACATCGGCACCGAGCACATTCTGTTGGGCTTGATCCGCGAGGGTGAGGGCGTGGCGGCGCAGGTCCTGGTCAAGCTGGGTGCCGAGCTGACCCGGGTGCGTCAGCAGGTCATTCAGCTGCTCAGCGGCTATCAGGGCAAAGAGGCCGCGGAGGCCGGTACCGGTGGTCGCGGCGGCGAATCCGGCAGCCCGTCGACGTCGCTGGTGCTCGACCAGTTCGGTCGCAACCTGACCGCGGCCGCCATGGAAGGCAAGCTGGACCCGGTCATCGGCCGCGAAAAGGAAATCGAGCGGGTCATGCAGGTGCTGAGCCGCCGCACCAAGAACAACCCGGTGCTGATCGGCGAGCCCGGCGTCGGCAAGACCGCCGTCGTGGAGGGCCTGGCGCAGGCCATCGTGCACGGCGAGGTTCCCGAGACGCTGAAGGACAAGCAGCTCTACACCCTGGACCTGGGATCGTTGGTGGCCGGCAGTCGCTACCGCGGTGACTTCGAGGAACGCCTGAAGAAGGTGCTCAAGGAGATCAACACCCGCGGCGACATCATCCTGTTCATCGACGAGCTGCACACGCTGGTGGGTGCCGGTGCTGCCGAGGGTGCGATCGACGCGGCCAGCATCCTGAAGCCGAAGCTGGCCCGCGGTGAGCTGCAGACCATCGGCGCCACCACGCTCGACGAGTACCGCAAGTACATCGAGAAGGACGCCGCCCTGGAGCGCCGCTTCCAGCCGGTGCAGGTGGGCGAGCCGACGGTGGCCCACACCATCGAGATCCTCAAGGGGCTTCGGGACCGGTACGAGGCCCACCACCGGGTCTCCATCAGCGACTCTGCGATCGTGGCCGCGGCCACCCTGGCCGACCGCTACATCAACGACCGGTTCCTGCCGGACAAGGCAATCGACCTGATCGACGAGGCCGGCGCCCGGATGCGTATCCGGCGCATGACCGCTCCGCCAGACCTGCGCGAGTTCGACGAGAAGATCGCCGACGCGCGCCGGGAGAAGGAGTCGGCGATCGACGCCCAGGACTTCGAGAAGGCCGCCAGCCTGCGGGACCGGGAGAAGCAACTGGTCGCCCAGCGCGCCGAGCGGGAAAAGCAGTGGCGCTCCGGGGACATGGACGTGGTCGCCGAGGTCGACGACAACGAGATCGCCGAGGTGCTGGGCAACTGGACCGGTATCCCGGTGTTCAAGCTCACCGAGGCCGAGACCACCCGGTTGCTGCGCATGGAGGACGAGATCCACAAGCGAATCATCGGCCAAGTGGATGCCGTCAAGGCCGTCTCCAAGGCCATCCGCCGTACCCGCGCCGGGCTGAAAGACCCCAAGCGCCCGTCGGGTTCGTTCATCTTCGCCGGCCCGTCCGGGGTCGGGAAGACCGAGCTGTCCAAGGCGCTGGCCAATTTCCTGTTCGGCGACGACGACGCGCTCATCCAGATCGACATGGGCGAGTTCCACGACCGCTTCACCGCGTCGCGGCTGTTCGGTGCCCCTCCGGGCTACGTCGGCTATGAAGAGGGTGGCCAGCTCACCGAGAAGGTGCGGCGCAAGCCGTTCTCGGTGGTGCTGTTCGACGAGATCGAGAAGGCGCACCAGGAGATCTACAACAGCCTGTTGCAGGTCCTCGAAGACGGACGACTCACCGACGGTCAGGGCCGCACGGTGGACTTCAAGAACACCGTGCTGATCTTCACGTCGAACCTGGGCACCTCCGACATCTCCAAGCCGGTCGGCCTCGGGTTCAGCCAGAGTGGCGGGGACAACAACTACGAGCGGATGAAGCAGAAGGTCAACGACGAGCTGAAGAAGCACTTCCGCCCGGAGTTCCTGAACCGCATCGACGACATCATCGTCTTCCACCAGTTGACTCGCGAAGAGATCATCCAGATGGTCGACCTGATGATCGAGCGGGTCGGCAAGCAGCTCAAGACCAAGGACATGTCGATGGAGCTCACCGACAAGGCCAAGGCACTGCTGGCCAAGCGCGGCTTCGACCCGGTGCTGGGTGCCCGTCCGCTGCGGCGCACCATCCAGCGCGAGATCGAGGACCAGCTCTCGGAGAAGATCCTGTTCGAAGAGGTCGGTCCGGGGCAGGTCGTCACCGTCGACGTCGAGAACTGGGACGGCGAAGGCTCGGGCGAGGAAGCGAAGTTCACCTTCACCGGTGCGCGTAAGCCGACCGAGCCGGACTTGGCCAAGGCCGGGGCGCACGAGGCCCAGTAGCAGGAGTCGTCTGACGACGGCTGCTCCGCTGGCCCGGCGCCGCTCGTAAAACTATCGGCCGGCGACCAGGTCCTCGGGGTCAGCGCGGTTCGATCAGCGCGAAGGCCTGCTTGGCGACCTTGAGCATCCAGCTGGTCACCGTCGGCCCGTGATCGCGCGGCCAGTTCAGCTGGAAGCTGACCACCCAGGGTTGGCCGGTCTTGTCGACGGCGTACCAGCTGAACGTCAGATCTCCGGGCAGGCCGCCGGCTTTCGCGCCGATGTACGGCCACACATTGCGGTCCAGCTGGATGCCGGCAACGGCGGACAGGATCTTCCGCACAGGTGCGGCGGGACCGACCGCGTCGGCCTGCAGCGCCAGATGCACCCGGCAGATGTCCTCAGCGGTGCCGTACCATTCGGCGCCGAACGCCGAGGCCGGAGTGTGCGCACGAGTCGGATCAGGTTGATAGACAGTGGAATTCGCCTGCGCGAGCAGCGCGGCGCGCTCCTGCTGGGAGGCGTGCTGCCACCGCTCCCGCAGATCGGGCTGTCCCCAGCCAACCGAGAACAGCTCGTACATGGTGGGGAAGGGCGTCATGCTGGCCGGATCGTGGTGGCCGGCGGTGGCCAGGGCTTCCTCGACAGCGTGGGTGCCCAACCTGTCGATCAGCAGATCGGTCGCCATGTTGTCGCTGTTGGCGATCATCTTCTCCGCCGCCGTGCGCACCGAAACGTGATCGCCGGGGGCCAGTTCCAGCCCGGAGGACCCGACGGCTTTGCTCTTGGTGGTCACGGTCAGCTGGTCCTCCCAGGACACCGTGCCGCGCGTGACCGCGGTGGCGAGAGCATGCAGCACGTACAGCTTGAAGATCGACGCCAGCGGCAGCGCTGTCTCGGTGTTGGCGCCGGCCACCCGGGCACATTGGCCGTTGTCGATCTTGGCCACCTGGTAGGAGTAGCGGGCGCCGGTCTTGCTCAGCACAGCGTCGACATCACGCCACGCGGTGATCGGCGGGGGTGGTTGGGTGTCGAGATCGAACCGGTCGACCTGGCCGGTGTCGTCGGTGTGTATCCGGATGTCCTGTCGCGCACCGTAGGACGAGATCAGGTGCAGGGTGGCCACGTTGGCGCCGATGTCCACGCTGTTGAGGTCGAACGGCCGGTCCCACCAGAGGCTTTCCATGGTGGCTTGCACCGAGTCGACCTTGTCCGGGGTGGCCAGGGTGCCGACGCCCACCGGTCCGATCGGCCAGTCGGAGTTGAGCATGTCCAGCGTCTGCTGGGCCCGCAGACCTGGGGGAGTGGTGGTTTCGATCCGGCGCCCCGGGTTCGCCGCGTTCGCCGAGGGCGTCGGGGACGACGCGCACCCGGGGGTCAGCGTCACCACCAGCGCGGCGGTCGCGGCCAGCGCCGCGACGCGGCGCCGGTTACTCAGCGGGCGCGTTGCCTGCAACGTCGAGCACGACCTCGAATTCCAGCAGCGAAGCGCCGGTGGCCACCGGGTTCTTGTTCATCCCGGCGTGGGCCTGGATGGCCGGCCCACTGGCCCACGCCTGGAACGCTTCATCGGATTCCCAGTGCGTCACGACGAAGTAGCGGTCTTCACCCTTGACCGGACGCAGCAGCTGAAAGCCGAGGAAACCCGGCGAGTTCTCCACCGCGTGGGCGCGATGAGCAAACCGCTTCTCCAGCTCCGGACCAGCGTCGGCAGGCACCTCGATTGCGTTGATCTTCACCACTGGCATTCCGTTAGGTTACCGTGCCCGGCATGGCCCCCGATCTGTTGACCCACCGCGGCGGACAGGGCAGGCCACTGGTCCTGGTGCACGGCCTGATGGGCCGCGGGACCACCTGGTCCCGCCAGTTGCCGTGGCTCACCCGGCTGGGCGCGGTCTACACCTACGATGCGCCCTGGCACCGCGGTCGTGACGTCGACGATCCCCAGCCGATCAGCACCGAACGTTTCGTGGCCGACCTCGGCGACGCGGTGCACGGTTTAGGTGTACCGGTCACGCTCGTCGGGCATTCGATGGGCGCCCTGCATTCGTGGTGTCTGGCGGCCGAGCGCCCCGAGTTGGTCGCGGCGCTGGTGGTGGAAGACATGGCACCGGACTTCGTCGGGCGTACCACCGGTCCCTGGGAGCCGTGGTTGCACGCCCTACCGGTCGAATTCGACTCTGCGGAGCGGGTATTCGCCGAATTCGGTCCTGTTGCCGGACAGTACTTCCTGGAAGCGTTCGACCGCACCGAGACGGGTTGGCGGTTGCACGGTCACACGGCACGGTGGATCGAGATCGCCGCGCAGTGGGGACTGCGCGACTACTGGGCGCAGTGGCGGGCGGTGCGCGCGCCGAGCGTGCTGATCGAGGCCGGCAACTCCGTGACCCCGCCGGGACAGATGCGGAAAATGCACGAAAGTGACGTGCCGACAACGTATGTGAATGTCCCCGCAGCCGGCCACCTGGTGCACGACGAGGCGCCGGAAGTGTACCGGCGTGCGGTCGAAACATTCGTGACCGGTGTGGCCTGAAAACTCACTCCTCGCCGGCCAACGCGAAGCGGCCGTCGGCGGTCTGGGTCACCAGGCCGTCGTCCAATAACGAATACAGTGCCCGGTCTCGTTGCGCGGGGTCGCTCTGCCAAGCGAGATCCAACTGCGCGCGGGTGACTGGAGAGTCGTTGTCGCGCAACACATCCATCAGCCGACCCCGGACCTGACGATCGGTCCCGGCGTAGCTCTGCACGCGCCGCGCCGGCCCGGTCGCAGCCGGGAAGCCGGCCCGTCGCCAACTGCAGTCGTCGAGCGGGCACACCCCGCATTTCGGGGCGCGGGCCGTGCACACCAGGGCGCCCAGTTCCATCAGTGCCACCGAAAACCTGGGCGCGCGTTCGTCATCGGGCAGCAATGCACTCACGTCGGCGTGGTCACGGACGGCCGACGGCGTCCCCGCATCGGCGCGCCCGTGCACGGCACGGGCCACTACCCGGCGCACGTTGGTGTCCACCACCGGCACCCGCCGGCGATAAGCGAAGCACGCCACCGCCCGCGCGGTGTAGCTGCCGACACCCGGCAGCGTCAACAGGACCTCGACGTCGTCGGGGACCACATCCCCGTGGTCGCGTGCGATGACAATCGCACACTCGTGCAGGCGCTTGGCCCGCCTCGGGTAACCCAACTTGCCCCACGCCCGCAGCACGTCCGCAGCGGTGGCGGCGGCCGTCGCCGACGGCGTGGGCCAGCGCTGCACCCATTCGGTCCAGATCGGCAGCACCCGGGCCACCGGTGTCTGCTGCAGCATGAATTCGCTGACCAGGATCTGCCAGGCGCTGACGTCGGGCTGCCGCCACGGCAGGTCACGCTGGGTTTTCTCATACCAGCTCAAAAGATTGGCGACTGATATGTACGCGGAGTCAATCACCGGGCGGTGCGGCACAATGTCAGACATGCCCAACAGCAACCCGATCTCCGCATGGAAAGCACTCTGTGAGGGTAACGAGCGATTCGTCGCCGGTAAGCCTCTGCACCCCAGCCAAAGCGTCGATCACCGCGCCAGCCTGGCGACCGGCCAGAAGCCGACCGCGGTCATCTTCGGTTGCTCGGATAGTCGGGTGGCCGCCGAGCTGATCTTCGACCAGGGCTTGGGCGACGTGTTCGTGGTCCGTACGGCTGGGCAGGCGATCGACGCGGCAGTGCTGGGATCGATCGAGTACGCGGTGGCAGTTCTGGAAGTGCCGTTGGTCGTCATCCTCGGCCATGACAGTTGTGGCGCGATCAAGGCCGCATTGAGCGCCCTCGACGACGGTGACATACCGGTCGGTTTCGTGCGGGATCTGGTGGAGCGGGTCGTGACGACGATTCTGATGGGCCGTCGTGACGGGCTGTCCCGGGTCGACGAGTTCGAGGCGCGCCATGTACGTGAAACGGCTGCGCAGCTGATGGAGCGTTCGACCGTCATCTCGGACCGTGTGGCGGCCGGCACGGTGGGGATAGCCGGTGTGACCTATCGCCTGGCCGAGGGACGGGCGGTGCTGGTGCATCACGAGGGCGACATCGGAGCCGAGCCGCAGAGCTGATCGCTCGATGCGCTGGCCGCCACTACACGGCAATCGGCCAGCTAACTCGGCGACACGCCGAGGCAGGTCAAGCGAGTCGGCGTGACCTGGCCCTACCGTGGGAATGTGCTGGATCTGGAACCACGAGGCCCGCTACCTACCGAGATCTACTGGCGGCGCAGGGGACTTGCCCTGGGCATCGCGGTCGTCGCGGTCGGGATCGCCGTAGCCATCGTCATCGCATTCGTCAGTAGTAGCGCCGGAGCGAAGCCTGCTGACAAGCCGACCTCGGCTCAGGGACACCCGGGGTCGGACGCACCCCAGGCGCCGGGGGCGCAGTCGCCGCAGCCGGCCGGACAGACGCAGGCCCCGGCCGGCGCGCCGCCGGGAACGATCAACCCCGAGTCGCCCACGCCGACGGCTGCGGTGCAGCCGCCACCGGTGCTCAAAGAGGGTGACGACTGCCCGGACTCGACGCTGGCGGTCAAAGGACTGACCAACGCGCCGCAGTACTTCATCGGCGACCAGCCGAAATTCACGATGGTGGTCACCAACATCGGGCTGGTGTCCTGCAAACGCGATGTCGGAGCCGCCGTGCTGGCCGCCTACGTGTACTCGCTGGACAACAAGCGGCTGTGGTCCAACCTGGACTGCGCGCCGTCCAACGAGACCCTGGTCAAGACGTTCACCCCGGGCGAGCAGGTGACCACCGCGGTGACCTGGACCGGCATGGGGTCCGCGCAGCACTGCCCGCTGCCACGACCGGCGATCGGACCCGGCACCTACAACCTGGTCGTCCAGCTCGGAAATCTGCGCTCACAACCGGTTCCGTTCGTGCTGAACCAGCCACCGCAACCACCCGGGCCTGCCCCCGCACCGGGACCCGCCCAGGCACCGCAACCCGAGGCGCCGCCGTCGGGCGGATAGCCGCCGGGGATCACTGACTTCTCAGTGATCCGCGATCGTGGACTCGGCCAGTTGCGAGAGTCCTTCGCGCACGTGTCGGGCCCACATCGCCCCGATGCCGTCGACGGACTGCAAATCGTTGGCGCTGGCCGCCAGCAGCCCCTGCAACGTTCCGAATGACCGCACCAGCAGGTCGACGTGGGCGAACTGCAGCCGGGGGATGCCGTCCATGGCGCGGTAGCCGCGCGGGCTCAGCGCCGAATCCTGTGCCTCGGCGCTCGTCGGATATCCGAAGACCTTGGCCAGTGCGGTGAGTTCGAGCAGGTCGGTGTCCGACAGCGCGTCCAGCTCGTTGAGCGTGGCGGCGATCTGTGCCGTGGTCGGCGGTTCAGGGTTGGCGTGGTAGTCGCGCACGATCAAATCGCGGGCGGTGTCGTTGCCGCCCAGCAGTTCCTCCAGCTGTAGGCGCAGTTGGCGGCCGTCGGTGCCCAGCTCCACAGCGTCGGAGTCGATGGCCAGGCCGATGCGGCGGACCAGCTCGAGCCGCTGCACCACCGTCATCACGTCGCGCAGTGTCACGAAATCTTCGATCTCGGCCCGTGAGAGCTGCCGGCTGACCTCGTCCAGGCGTGTCTTGTACCGTTCCAGGGTTGCGATGGCCTGGTTGGCCCGGGACAAAATGGTCGCGGAATCGGCCAGGACGTGGCGTTCGCCGCCGACGTACACCGTCACGATGTTCATCGAGTGGCTGACCGAGATCACCGGGTAGCCGGTCTGGATCGCGGACCGTTCCGCCGAGCGGTGCCGGGTCCCCGACTCGTCGGTGGGTATCGACGGGTCCGGGACCAGCTGGACGTTGGCCCGCACGATGCGGCTGCCGTCGGTCGAGAGCACGACGGCGCCGTCCATCTTGCACAGTTCGCGCAGCCGGGTAGGTGCGTAGCGCACGTCGAGCGAGAAGCCGCCGTCGCAGATGGCTTCGACGCTCTCGTCGTGGCCGAGCACGATCAGGGCGCCGGTGCGGCCACGCAAAATGCGTTCCAGGCCGTCGCGCAGCCCGGTGCCGGGGGCTAGACGGGCGACAGCTTCACGCAGGGTCGGACGGGTCACAGCGTGCATTCTGCTATGCCGCGCGGTCCGGCGGGACCCTTATGCCGAGCCGCCCGTCGGCGGGTTCGGTCGCGGCCGGGCGGCACGGTGATCGGCGATGGCGACGATGTGGTGCATCGCCTCGCCGATGGTGGCCGCACTCAGCGCCCGCATCCCCGTCGGGACGGCAGCACAACCCGGTGGAATCAGCGCCACGGTGAAGCCCTGCCGGGCAGCCTCGGTCAGCCGCCGCTCCATGCCGTGGACCCGGCGCAGGTCGCCCGCCAGGCCCACTTCGCCGATCATCACCGCGGTGGTGGGCAGCGGCAGGCTGTGGTACGCCGAGGCCAGCGCCGTGGCGATCGCCAGGTCCGCCGACGGTTCGGTCAACCGCATGCCGCCCACCGTCGACAGATAGATCTCGGTGACGCCCAGCTTCAAATCGGCGTGCTTTTCCAGCACCGCGGTGATCATCGCGGCCCGGGAATGGTCGATACCGCTGACCGCCCGCCGCGGCGAACCGCCGTTCGGGACGGCCAGCAAGGTCTGGACTTCCCCGATCAGCGGACGCTTCCCGTCCAAGGTCACCGTGATCGCGGTGCCGGGCACCGGGGTCGGCCGCTGGTCCAGGAAGAGGTGTGAGGGATCGGAGACGCCTTCGATGCCGTTGTCGTGCATCAAAAAGCAGCCGACCTCATCGGCAGAACCGAACCGGTTCTTGATCCCTCTGACCATCCGCAACGATCCGTTGCGGTCGCCTTCGAAGTGCAGCACCACGTCCACCAGGTGCTCGAGCGAGCGCGGCCCGGCGATCGCCCCTTCCTTGGTGACGTGACCGACCAGAATCATCGCCACGCCACTGGTCTTGGCGACGGCGGTCAGCGCGGCCGTCACGGCACGCACCTGGGTGACCCCGCCGGCCACGCCGTCGGCCTCGCTGGTCGACATCGTCTGTACCGAATCGACGATGACCAGCGCCGGCCGCACCGTCTCGATATGGGCCAGGACGGCGTGCAGGTCGGACTCGGCGGCCAGATAGACCTCGTCGAACGTCCCGCCGCCGCCGATCCGGTCGGCGCGCAGCCGTATCTGCCCGGCGGACTCCTCGCCGGAGATGTACAACGCGCGTTGCCCGCGCTGCGCCCAGCGGTGGGCCACCTCGAGCAGCAGGGTGGACTTGCCCACCCCGGGGTCCCCGGCCAGCAGCGTCACCGAGCCGGGCACGACACCGCCACCCAGCACCCGGTCCAGTTCGCCGACCCCGGTGCGACGATGCCGGCTGCTGTCGGGCTCGACCGAACTGATCGGCACGGCACGCGACGACGACGGGGGCGAGCGCCGGCCACTGCCGACCGCAGTCAGGACAGCGGATTCTTCAACGGTGCCCCAGCTGCCGCAGTCCAGGCAGCGGCCCACCCACTTGGCGCTGACATGACTGCATTCCGAGCAGCGGTATTGCGAACGCGCATTGGCCACGCCGTGACGCTATCGCCGGGGGGTGACAGATCCCGGTATCGACAGGCTGGTTCAGGAGTGGTGCGGCGCGCGTTCCTGCGCCTGCTCCACACCGGCCGAAATCGGTACCTGGACGCTGCGCTCGCCGGCCTTTTCGAACTTGAAGCTGAACTGGTAGGTGAGGCCGTTCGTGATCGGCTTGGACAGGTTCACGGTCGCTTTCGCGACGCCGTTGGCTCCCGGGGGCCCCGGCGCCACGGTCTGACCGTCCGGTGTCCCGACGAACAGCATCCCGGCGGCCGGCAGCTTGGGGTCCCCGGACAACGTCACCTGCCCGATGTCACTGGTGATGCCGGTCAACCGGTCGGCCTCGTACGGCGAGCTGTTGACGGCCACCAGCACCAGCTCCACGGTGCGGCCGGGCTGCAGGAAGTCACTGGTCTGCGCGGCCTGGATCCGGATGTCGCGCAGCGCCACGTTGCCGATGGTGAGCCGGTTGCCGTTGACGGCGGGTTCCTGGGCGGCGGTCTGCGAGATCTGGCCGGTCCCACAACCACTGAGCACGGCCGCCGCCACACCAGCGGTTGCCACCCAGGTGGTCAGCTTGGCCAGGCGCAGCGGCAGTCGGATGTTGAAGCGGTTCACTCAATGCCTCCTGGTCCCGGATTTCAACTATGGACAGTAGTAGCAACGCATCGTCGGCGGTAGCGGGGACACCCGATATCGAGTGCCGGCCAGCTTGTGCCCGGTGCCCGCTGAACTCCGGCAGGGGCCGGCCAGATATTCTCGGAGGGCGGATTCGGGCCCGTGCCCAAGGGACTGAATGCGCCACCGAAGATGGTCCCCCTGCACGTCCTGGCCCGCCTGTCAAGACCTAATATGCACCCGGCGTGCCTCTGACCTGCACCGTTGTTCCCCACGCGTCGGGCCCGCGTGTTAGACTCAACTAACGAAAGGGGCTCGAATCAGATGATCTTCAAGGTCGGTGACACCGTTGTCTATCCACACCACGGTGCTGCGTTAGTCGAGGCGATCGAAACTCGAACCATCAAAGGGGAGCAAAAAGAGTATCTCGTCTTGAAAGTCGCGCAGGGCGACCTGACCGTTCGAGTCCCGGCGGACAACGCCGAGTACGTCGGTGTCCGTGATGTCGTGGGCCAGGAAGGCCTCGACAAAGTTTTCCAGGTGCTGCGTGCTCCGCACACCGAAGAGCCCACCAACTGGTCCCGCCGGTACAAGGCCAACCTCGAGAAGCTCGCCTCCGGCGATGTCAACAAGGTGGCCGAGGTCGTGCGCGACCTGTGGCGGCGCGATCAGGAGCGCGGTCTCTCGGCGGGCGAGAAGCGGATGCTAGCCAAGGCGCGCCAGATCCTGGTCGGCGAATTGGCCCTGGCTGAAAGCACCGACGAGGCCAAGGCGGACACCATTCTCGACGAGGTCCTGGCCGCCGCCTCCTGAATTCCCCGGAGCTCGTAGGTGAGCGCGGGAAAGGTCGTCGCGATAGTCCCGGCCGCTGGGTCCGGGCAGCGTCTGGCTGCCGGCGTCGCTAAGGCGTTCTATCAACTCGAAGGCCGTTCGCTGGTCGAGCGCACCCTCGAGGGTCTGCGGGCCTCCGGCGTGGTGGACTCCGTGATCGTCGCGGTCCCGCCCGATCGCACCGACGAGGCCAAGCTGATCCTGGGACACCTCGCCACGATCGTGCCCGGGGGGCCGACCCGCACCGAGACCGTGCAGTTGGCGTTGTCGGCGCTCGGCCAACCGCCGGAGTTCGTCCTGGTGCACGATGCGGCGCGGCCGTTGACACCGCCGTCGCTGATCGCGCGGGTCGTCGAAGCGCTGCGGGCGGGTCACCAGGCGGTGGTACCCGGCCTGCCGTTGGCGGACACCATCAAGGCCGTCGACGCCAACGGCGTGGTGCTGGGGACGCCGGAGCGGGCCGGTCTGCGCGCGGTGCAGACGCCGCAAGGTTTCGCCACCGAGTTGCTGGTGCGCGCCTACCAGCACGCCGGCACTGCCGGCTTCACCGACGATGCGTCGCTGGTGGAGCAGATCGGCGGCCGGATCCAGGTGGTCGACGGCGACCCGCTGGCCTTCAAGATCACCACCCAGCTGGATCTGCAGCTGGCCAGGTCGGTGGTGCGGACGTGATTCAGCAGCCACGCGTCGGGTTGGGTGTCGACGTGCACCCCATCGAACCCGGGCGGCCGTGCTGGCTGGTCGGCCTGCTGTTCCCCAGCGTGGACGGCTGCGCCGGACACTCCGACGGCGACGTCGCGGCGCATGCGCTGTGTGACGCGGTACTGTCTGCCGCCGGGCTGGGTGACATCGGTGGCGTCTTCGGCGTCGACGATCCCCGCTGGCAGGGCGTCAGCGGCGCCGACATGCTCAGGCACGTCGTCCAGCTGCTCGCCGCGGAGGGCTACCGGGTGGGCAATGCGGCGGTCCAGGTGATCGGCAACCGGCCGAAAATCGGCCCGCGCCGTTCCGAGGCGCAGGCGGTGTTGTCGCGGTTGCTCAACGCGCCGGTATCGGTGTCGGCCACGACTACCGACGGGCTCGGTCTCACCGGACGCGGCGAGGGTCTGGCCGCCATCGCGACCGCGATGGTCATTCCGCTCCGCTAGGCCGCGCGGCGCCCCGGCCGCGGTGCAGGCAGTAAGCTGGCACGTCGTGACCGATCGTGCCGTCCTGCGGCTCCATGACACGGCAACAGGTGCCGTGCGTGATTTCGTGCCGATCCGGCCCGGCCACGTCTCCATCTACCTGTGTGGCGCGACTCCGGACACGCTGCCGCACATCGGGCACGTCCGCAGCGGTGTGGCCTTCGACATCCTGCGCCGCTGGTTGATCGCTCGCGGCTACGAGGTCTCGTTCATCCGCAACGTGACCGACATCGAGGACAAGATCCTGACCAAGGCCGCCGCGGCGGGCCGGCCCTGGTGGGAGTGGGTGGCCACCTATGAGCGAGCCTTCACCGCCGCCTACGACGCGCTCGGTGTGCTGCCGCCGTCGGCGGAGCCCCGGGCCACCGGTCACATCACGCAGATGGTCGAATTAATGGAACGCCTGATCGAAACCGGTCATGCGTACGCCGCCGCCGGCGATGTGTACTTCGACGTCCTCAGCTACCCCGAGTACGGCCAGCTCTCCGGGCACCGGATCGACGACGTGCACCAAGGCGAGGGCGTGGCCACCGGCAAGCGCGATCAGCGCGATTTCACCCTGTGGAAGGGGGAGAAGCCGGGCGAGCCGTCGTGGCCTTCGCCGTGGGGGCGCGGGCGTCCCGGCTGGCACCTGGAATGTTCGGCGATGGCCCGCACCTATTTCGGACCGGAATTCGACATCCATTGCGGTGGAATGGATTTGATCTTCCCGCACCACGAGAACGAGATCGCGCAGAGCCGCAGCGCCGGCGACGGGTTCGCTCGTTACTGGCTGCACAACGGCTGGCTGACCATGGGTGGCGAGAAGATGAGCAAGTCGCTGGGCAACGTGGTGGCCATCCCGGCGATGCTGCAACGGGTGCGACCCGCCGAACTGCGTTACTACCTGGGCAGCGCGCATTTCCGCTCGATGCTGGAATACACCGAGACCGCACTGCAGGACGCGGTCAGCGCTTATGTCGGGTTGGAGGACTTCCTGCACCGGGTCCGCAGCCGAGTCGGCGCCGTCGTACCCGGCGAATGGACCCCGCGCTTCGCCGCCGCGCTCGACGACAACCTGTCCGTGCCGATGGCGCTGGCCGAGATCCACCAGACCCGTGCCGACGGCAACCGTGCGCTGGACGCCGGTGACCACGAGGGCGCGCTGCGCAGCGCGTCCTCGATCCGCGCGATGATGGGCATCCTGGGTTGCGATCCGCTCGACGAGCGCTGGGAATCCAAAGACGAGACATCGGCCGCGCTGGCGGCGGTGGACGTGCTGGTCCAGTCCGAATTGAAGAATCGGCAGAAAGCGCGCGAGGAGCGCAACTGGGCACTGGCCGACGAGATCCGGGACCGGCTCAAGATGGCCGGTATCGAGGTCACCGACACCGCCGACGGTCCGCAGTGGACGCTGAGCGGTAGCGGCAAGTAGTGGCCGGCAACTCGCAGCGCCGCGGGGCGATCCGCAAATCCGGCTCCAAGAAAGGGCCGACCGTCGGCTCGGGTGGCCAGCGTCGCCGCGGACTGGAGGGGCGCGGACCCACGCCCCCGGCGCATCTGCGCCCGCACCATCCGGCGGCCAAGCGGGCCAAGCCGCAAGCCCAGCGCCCGGCCCGCAAGGTCGACGAGACCGAAACGGTATTGGGCCGCAATCCGGTCCTGGAATGCCTGCGTGCGGGGGTCCCGGCGACGGCGCTCTATGTCGCACTGGGTTCGGAGGCCGACGAGCGACTGACCGAATCCGTCTCCCGCGCGGCCGATTCGGGCATCGCGATTCTCGAGGTGCCGCGCACCGACCTGGACCGCATGACGGCCAACCACCTGCACCAGGGCATCGCGTTGCAGGTGCCGCCCTATGACTACGCCCATCCCGACGATCTGGTCGCCACCGCACTCGCCACGCCACCGGCAATGCTGGTGGCGCTGGACAATATCTCCGACCCGCGCAACCTCGGCGCGATCGTGCGTTCGGTGGCGGCGTTCGGCGGCCACGGTGTGCTGATCCCGCAGCGCCGCTCCGCCTCGGTGACCGCGGTCGCGTGGCGCACCAGCGCCGGGGCGGCGGCCCGGATACGGGTGGCCCGGGCGACCAATCTGACCAGGACGCTGAAGGATTGGGCCGGACGGGGCCTGCGGGTGGTGGGTCTGGACGCCGGGGGCGACACAGTGCTCGACGATCTGGACGGCACCGATCCGATGGTGGTCGTCGTCGGTTCCGAGGGCAAGGGACTCTCGCGGCTGGTGCGGCAGAACTGCGATCAGGTGGTGTCCATCCCGATGGCGGGTCAGACCGAATCGCTGAACGCCGCGGTCGCCGCCGGGGTGGTGCTCGCCGAGATTGCTCGCCAGCGCCGGGGGTGACTTTCCCTGGCCGAGCAGACGCAAAAGCTCCGGAATCTTCGGCGTGTCGCGGGCTTTTGCGTCTGCTCGGCAATAGCGGGGGCGGCGTGGGTGCCGGTGGCGTCGGCGCAACCGGTCGGCTTCGATGTGCAGGCCCACGCGGGGGGCCGCGGTGAGACCACCGGCGAGTCGCTGCGTGCCTTCCGCAAGGCGGTCGAAACAGGGGTCAGCACAATCGAATTGGATGTCGGGATCACCAAGGACGGCCAACCTGTGGTGTGGCACGACACGGTCATCGAGGCCACTGCCTGTGCCGACACCGCGCCGGCGTTCACCGGTGACCCGGCCTATCCGTACGTGGGCAGCCAGGTGCACGAGCTGACCCTGGCGCAGCTCCGCACCTTGGACTGCGGCCGGCCCGACCCGCAGTTTCCCGCAGCAGAAGTGGTGTGGGGCAACAAGATCGCCACCTTGTCCGAAGTGTTCGCCGACACCGGGTCGGCCGGTGTCGGGTACAACATCGAAACCAAAGTGCAGGCGGATCGGCCGGGGGCCACCGCCGGCCCGCAGGAGTTCGTCGACGCCGTGCTGGCCGCGGTCCGGGCCGCCGGCACCACGGACCGGGTGCAGATCCAGAGCTTCGACTGGCGCACGCTGCCGCTGGTGCGCCAGGCCGAGCCGTCGATTCCGTTGGTGGCGTTGTGGAGTGCGCAAACCTGGGTGCCGGGTTCACCGTGGACCGCTCACATCGATCCGGGGATCGTGGGTGACCCGATGCTCGGCGCCGCGATGGTCGGGGCGGACATCCTGTCGCCGGACTACCGTCTGGTTGACACCGCCTTCGTTGCTCGAGCGCACGCGTTGGGACTCAAGGTGATTCCCTGGACCGTCGACGACGCCGAGGCGATGCGCGAGCAGATCGGCGCCGGGGTGGACGGGCTCATCACCAACTATCCGACGCTGTTGCGTACCGTCCTGGCCGATCTCGCACTGCCGGTGATGTGGCGCGACCGCGCACCCCGCGGTTCCTGATCGAGGCGCCCGGAGCCGAATGAGCACGTTCGTCCCTCCGTACCCAGGCCGCGCGGCTACGGTGATCTACATGCCCCAGGCGCGCCGCACCTCCGCCAAGGAAGTCAAGCGGCGTCCGAAGGACCGCAAGGAGCAGATAGCCCGCGCTGCCTCCGACGCGTTCAGCGAATTGGGCTATCACGCGGTGAGTATGGAAAACATCGCCGCCCGGGTGGGGATTTCCGCGGCGGCTCTCTACCGGCACTCCCAAGGCAAGTACGACCTGTTCCGGGATGCTGTGCTGGCACTCGGGCAGCACCTGGTCGACGCAACCGATTTCGCGGAGAACCTGTCCGACGACGCCGATCCCGGCGAGACCGTCCGGCTGTTGATCGGCGCGCTGATCGAAACCACCATCGCCAACCGCACCGCCGGGGGGTTGTACCGCTGGGAAGGCCGCTACCTGCACGGCGCCGACCAGAGCGCACTTGCCGATCAACTCAAGTTGGTCAACCGCCGCCTGCAGCGACCCCTGATGGAGCTGCGGCCGAAACTCACCTCGCACCAACGCTGGAGCTTGTCGGCCGCGATTCTGAGCGTGATCGGCAGCATCACCGACCACCGTTCCCGCCTCAGCAACGGCGAGATTCGGGAGACCCTGATCGACATCTGTGCCGCGGTGCTGCTGACCGACCTGCCGACCCGGCGCGGGACTGCGCCCCGCACGGCGCCGCCGGCCCCGTTCTCGGGCACGGGCGGGGAGTACGAACTGCTGTTGCGCGAATCGATGCGGTTGTTCTACGAGCGTGGCTACCGGGAAACCGGGATGGACGACATCGCCTCCGCGGTCGGCTTGCCGGTGGGCAGCATCTACCGTTACTTCCCCGGCAAAGCCGACATCCTCGCCGTGTCGTATCGGCGGATGGCCGATCAGTTGCTCGCCGATCTGTCCACCAGCCTGGCCGCTAACAGCGACCCGGAACAGGCGCTTGCACAGCTGGTCGACGCCTACGTGGCGCGGTCGCTGGCCAATCCCGAACTGGCGTGCGTGTACTACACCGAGCGACACAACCTGCCCGAGACCGATGCGATCCTGCTGTACAACATTCAGCGGTCCACCGTCGAATCCTGGGCGCGCCTCGCGGTGGAGGCGCGACCGGAGCTCAAGATCGGGCGGGCGCGATACGCCGTGCACGCCGCGTTCGCACTCGCCGTCGACATCGGCCGGCTCATACACTTCGACACCGACCAAGCCGCACGCCTCACGGTCCGTCGGTTGATGGAGGTCACTTTGCTGGGCAGGCCGGCCGTCGTGCCACCGAAGGCGGGCCGCGCCACCATCCGACAGCGCTGACGAACGTTATAGTCGCGGGGTGATCGGCGCCGCGCCGTTGACCGGGCGTGCCAGCGAATTGGCAGCCATCCGCCGTGCCCTCAGCGGGACCGGTGCGCAGGCGGGCGTGCTGATCGCCGGGGCGGCGGGGGTGGGGAAAACCTGGCTGGCGCGCGAAGTGTTGCGACAGGCCAAGATCGCGGGTGGGCGTACCCAGTGGATCGTAGGCACCGAGTCGGCGCGGGCGCTGCCGCTCGGCGCGTTCATCGGTGTGCTGAGTGAGCCGGTCGACCCGTGGCAGAGCGTGCGACGGGTAATCGATTCCTTTGTGCTGCAACAGGATCGAGGCCGAGTATTGGTGGGTGTCGATGACGCGCACCTGCTCGACGGGTTGTCGGCCCTGGTTGTCCACCAGCTGGCCCAGTCCGGCGGGGCGCGGCTGGTGGTCACCATGCGTACCGGCGGCGCGGAACCCGACGCCGTCACGGCGTTGTGGAAAGACGGCCTGCTGACCCGCCTGGATCTGGAGCCGCTCTCGGCCGAGGCGACCCGCGAGGTGATCGAGACCACGCTCGGCGGCCCCGTGGACGCCCGCAGTGCCGCCCGGTTCCGGCAGCTCACCGGCGGCAACAGCCTGTTCCTGCGGCAGTTGCTCGCCGACCAGCTGGCGGCCGGTCGGATGCGGAACCTGGCCGGGGTCTGGATCTGGGACGACGATGTTGCGGTGTCGGCGAGCCTGTCCGACACCGTGATGCGCCAGATGGGCCGGCTGGATCCGCCGATGGCGATGGTGGTCGACGTCCTGTCGCAATGCGAGCCGTTGCCCGTCGACGTGTTGTGCGACCTGGTGAGCCGCGCTGATCTGCACGCCGCCGAGCGGATGGGACTGGTCACCGTCGAGCGCACCGGTGCCGCATTGACGGTCCGGCTGGCGCACCCGTTGTTCGGCGAACTGCGCCGTGCCGTCGCAGGCGAGATGCACCTGTCGGCGATCCGCGGCCGGCTCGCGACGCGGCTGGCCGACGACGGCGACGCCGACATGCAGGCCACCGTGCGCCGGGCGCTGCTGCGCCTCGAGTCCGATCTCGGTCCGGATCCCGTGCTCTATCTGGAATCGGCGCGTCACGCCATGACGCTGCTGGACCTCGATCTGGCCGACCGGTTCGCCGCCGCGGCGACCCGGGCAGGCGCACCCGGTGCGGCGGCGGTGCGGGCGATGAACCTGGTTCTGCTGGGCCGTGGCGATCAGGCGGAGGAGGCGCTGCGTCAGCTCGCCGACCTGCCCGACGGTCAGCACTGGGCGACCGTGCGCGCAGCCAACCTGGTCTGGATGCTGGGCCGGCCTGCGGAGGCGGCCGCCGTCCTGGACGGCCTGGCGGCCGGGTCCGAAACGCCGGCTCAGTCAGCCGAGCGCCTGGCGGTGCAGGCCTGTCTGGATGCGGTATCGGCGCGCTGCCGGGATGCTGCCCAAAATGCTTGCGCCGCCTTGGAATCCACCGAACTGCCGGACTTCCACGCGATGATGGCGGCGCTGGCGTTGATCATGGCCAGGGGAGCGCTGGGTGAGGTCGACGACCTCACCGTGCTGGCCGATCAGGCGTTGCGGCGTGCGACGACGTCGTTCGAGGCCTCGCACATGAGGTTCTGGTTCGGAGCGGTGTACGGCCGGGCGTGCCGGCTGACCGGTCGGATCGCCGAATTCGCCGACATGGCAACGACATTGGCTGATTCGGCGCGCGATGTTCCCGGCCTGGCCTATGCAAATCTGGCGTGCCTGTTGAGTAACGTCGAGTTGGCCCGCGGAGCGGTCGCCGACGCCGCCCGGCTGGGTCACGAAGCACTTGCCGGAGTGCATAAGCATGCCGTCACCACCGGTCTGCGGCCGGCCACCTTTTTCGCGTTGGCCGAGGCGCACGCCAAACTGGGTCAGGCAGCTGACGCCGCCGAAGCGGTCGCTTCGGCGCGGTCCTGCGTACCGCCGGACTTCCTGTTCATGCACACCGGGCTGGCGGTGGCGGTCGGCTGGGGGCTGGCTGCCGACGGGCAGTTGCGCGCAGCCGTGACCGAGGTGCGGCGGGCTGCGGAAATTGCCCGCGACCGCGGGCAACCCACCCATGAACTGGCCTGTATCCAGGCTGCGGCGCAGTGGGGCGACACCGCGGGTGCGGGGCGCGCCCGCGAGTTGGCCAAGACGTTGTCGCTGCCACTGGCGGATGCGGTCGCGGCGCACACGGCGGCGTTGGCGGCCGGTGACGGTACGGCTCTGCTGGCGGCGTCGGCGGCCTACCGCGCCATTGGTGACCGGGCCGCCGCCGCCGATACCGCGGCGCAGGCTTCCGTAGCATTCACCGGCAGTCAGCAACAGCGACGCGGGCTCTATGCGGCGGCACTGGCCAAGGAACTGGCGGTCGAGTGCGGCGGACTGCACACGCCGGCGCTGCGAACTCCGGCCGGGCTCAAGCTGTCCGGTCGGCAGCGCGATGTCACCGAACTCGTCGCGGCCGGTCTGTCCAACCGGCAGATCGCCGAGAAGCTGGTCATGTCGATACGCACCGTGGAAGGCCACATCTACCGCGCCTGTCAGCGGGTGGGGGCACAGTCCCGCGAGGAACTGGCGGCGATCATCCGATCCGGCCCGGGCGGGCCACACCGCGGCGGCTAGACACCCAGTACCCGCACGCCTGCCCACAACGCCAGCACCGCCACCAGCAATGCGGCCGGCACTGTGCACAACCCCAGGAGGGTGTACTCCCCGACACCGGGCTCGACCCGGTACTGGCGCAGCACCCGTCGCCACAACAGGTTGGACAGCGAACCCACGTAGGTCAGGTTTGGTCCGATGTTGACGCCGATCAACACGGCCAGTACGGCCGCAGGTCCGCCGGCGGCGACCAGCGGCACCAACACCAGCGTTGCCGGCAGGTTGTTGACCACATTGGCCAGCACGGCCGCCAGGGCCGCGACGCCGAGCAGGGCCGCCAACCCGGAACCGGCCGGGACCAGGGCCGACATCGTGGCGGCCACGCCGTTGAGCATGACGGCTTGCACCACGATGCCCAGCGCGGGCACGAACACGAGAAACGGAATGTTGAGCGAGTGCAGTATCTCGGTGACCGTCGTGCGCCGGTGCCGCAGACTGCGGGTAGCCAGCACCGCGGCACCGCACAGCGCAGCCCATGCCGGCGGGATGTCCAGGTACTCGGCCACCGCGAAACCGGCCAGCGTCGCACCCACCACCAGCAGCACGAACACCGGTGGACGCGGTGGCGGTCCGAGATCCGCGCGGTCGGGTTGGGTGCGCAGGTCGCGGACGAAGAACAGCCGGAACGCCACGTACACCGTGCCCGTCGCGGCCAGCCACGGCAACGCCATCAGTTCGGTGAACTTGACGAACGAAAGGTGGGCACCGCGGTAGGCGAGCAGGTTGGTCAGGTTGGACACCGGAAGCAGCAGCGAGGCCGTATTGGCCAGGTGCGCGGTGGCGTAGGTATACGGCAGGACCGGGGTCCGCAACCGGCGCACGGTGGCCAGCACCACCGGGGTCAACAGCACGACGGTGGCGTCGAGGCTGAGCACCGCGGTGATGATCGCCGAGATGACGAATACCTGCCGCAACAGCCCGTAGGACCCCGAACCGGTGCGCGCCATCGCCGCACCCGCTGCTTCGAACAGCCCTTCGTCGTCACACAGCTTGGCCAGCACCAACACCGCGCCCAGGAAGGCGACCACCCGGCCGAGGCCGGACACCTGGGCGCCCGCCTGGTGTGGTGAGATCGCGCCGACCGCCACCAGAATCGCTGCCGCCGGTACGGCCGCCACCGCCTCGGGCAGGCCCCGGGGGCGTGCCACCGCGCACGCGAGCACGACAACCAGCAGCACCAGCGAGAGGGTCAGGGTCAACGGTCTAGACCCAGGGATCTTCGCGCCGCCACAGCGTGGGCATCTGCACGGCAACGCCGTCCTCGGCGGCCAGCTCGTCGAGGACGCGGATCGACACATCCAGGTCGTCGCCCGCATAGGGCAAGGCGCGCAACGGTTTCGACAGCGGACGGAAGAAGTCGTCCCAGTGGATCAGGACGACCCGTCGTGCCCCGACCGCCCGCACGGTCTGGTTCCAGTACTCGACGAGATAGGACCGCGGCTGCAGACCCAGCTGGCCGACGCTCAGATAGGCAACGTCGGCCGGTCGGTTGTGCAGCGCACCGGCGACGTAACCGGCGCTGCCCTGGATCAGCAGTCGCCGGCCGGACGGCAGATGGTGAATGAGCGCGGACCAGGCTTCGCCGCACCGGTAGGCCGACGCCTGCACCGGCGGCACCACCGGGGCATCGATCACTCCCGGGAACCGGTCGGGCGGGCAGTGATGCGACTCGATCAGCGTTACTTCGAAGGCGCCCAACATGATCGGCTCACCGGAAACCGCCACCGTCAGGCGGTCGTCGGCCAACCCGTGCCCGCGGCCCACATTGGCCGCCGATTCACCGCCGACCAACCGGGCACCGGTGCGCTCGGCGACCAGCGCGGAATCCATGACGTGGTCGATGTGGGTGTGCACCGGTATGACGGCGGCGAGTCGGGTGATCTTGGCCCGCGCCAGGCAACCGTCAACGCGCGCAGGCGAAGGCGCCACCTTGCCGGCCACCACCCGCGCCAGTCCGGGGCGGGAGAAATAACCGTCGGTCAGCAATGCCGACGATCCGTCGTCCAGGAGCAGGGTCGCCACCCCCATCCACATCGCTGACAGTGGCGAGTCAGGTGCTGCGACAGGCACATCGAACCGATGTGAATATCGGCTGAGGTCGGGACGCCCCAGTTTGAGCCGCACTAGCAGCAGGCCTTCAACTCGACGCCGGCGGCGATCAGCGCCTCGCGCACCGCGGTCGCGATCTGCACCGCGCCCGGCGAATCGCCATGCACACAAACCGATTCCACCGTTACCGCGATCGGGGTGCCGTCGACGGCCGGCACCTCACCCGAGGTCACCATCGCCGCGACCCGCCGCGCGATCGCCGTCGGGTCGTGCAGCACCGCACCCGGTTCGCGGCGGGGCACCAACCGGCCATCCGGGGTATAGGCGCGATCGGCGAAAGCCTCGGCGACCGTGCGCAGCCCGCGGCGTTCGGCTTCCTCGAAGAACGCCGAACCCGTCATGCCCAGCACCGGTAGCGCGGCGTCCACGCGCTGAACCGCGTCCGCCACCGCAGCGGCCTGCTCGCGGTGGGTGACGATGGTGTTGTACAGCGCGCCATGGGGTTTGACGTAGGACACCGTCGAGCCGGCTGCCCGCGCCAGCGCCTGCAAGGCGCCGATCTGATAGATCACGTCCGCGCGCAGGTCTTCGGCGGCGACGTCGATGAAGCGTCTGCCGAACCCGGCGAGGTCGCGGTAACTCACCTGAGCACCGATGCGCACACCGCGCTCGGCGGCCGTGCGGCACACCCGCAGCAGCCCGGCCGGGTCGCCGGCGTGGAAGCCGCACGCGACGTTGGCACTGGTGACGATTCCGAGCATGGCGTCGTCGTCACCCAATCGCCAGATGCCGAATCCTTCCCCCAGGTCGGCGTTGAGGTCGATGCTGGCCACGGGCTCAGCTTAGGCGCGGCGTTCCTACAGCTTGGCGATGTTGCCCGCGATCTTGTTGGCGATGTCCACGGCCGCGGTGCCGGTCTGGTTGAAGGCGCACGTCACGATGTCTATGGCGATGTTGTTGCGCACGGTCAGGGCGTGCTGGCAGGTCCAGCCGTCCCCGCGTTCCTGGACCTTGGTGGTGCTCAACATGCTGTTCTCGTTGTTCACGTCGCCGACGGTCCAGGTGATGTCGGACTGGTTGGGGCTGACGTCGTTGAAGCGCCGGTTGGCGCACGATTTCCAGCTCTGCACCGAGGAGTTGTAGAAGTTGCTGGCGTCCTGGGCGTTGGGGAACGCCACGACCGCCTGCAGCGTGTAGAACTTGCGGTCGCCGGTGTCGTCGACGCTGTCGTCGAGCCGCTGTCCCCGCATCGCGGTCCACCCGGTGCCGGCATACACCTTGTCCTGCGCGGCACTGTCGACTGCCAGGCAGTTCGTGTCGGTCACGTTCTTGCTCCAGTCCCACATGGACTTGGCGCTGAACCACACCTTCATCGAGGTCGCGCCCAGGGCGCTGTTGATCTGGCTCGGGTCGAGCAGCAGGTTGTCCAGCGCGCTCACCGATATCGGAGTCTGATTTGCCAGACCGGCCTTGTCACCTGCCAGGGCCTTACCGTCGACGACGTCGGTGCAACCACTGACGAGGGTGCATGCTCCTACCAGCGCGGCCACCGCGACGATCTGCTGACGCACTGTTCCCCCTTCCCGCCTCGCCGGCCGCACGGGGCCGGCGCGTAATCAGCTTATGCGGTGCTGGTGCCGATGTCGCCCGCGTAGCCAGCAAAAAAGATGGATGACGCAAGAGATGCCGGCCAGGAACACCGAAACAGGCACTCCTGGCGCCAGGGACAGCACGATTCCCCCGACGGTGGCAGTCTCGGCAAACGCCCGCGGGCCGGCGCGGACCCACCGGACAGTGCCGCGGCCAACGCGCTGCGGCGGGTCATTCCCACACAGAGACATAAGTGAAAATCGTCTCCATCAGAAAGTTGAGCGGCACTGTCCCGCAGCGGCGGTCGGGACGGCGCGGTAGCGTCACCGAATGTGAGTCCAACACCGCGCAGGCGGGCGACTCTGGCGTCGTTGGCGGCCGAGCTCAAGGTATCTCGCACCACGATCTCCAACGCCTTCAACCGACCGGACCAGCTCTCCCCTGAACTCCGGGAGCGGGTGCTGGCCACGGCGAAGCGGATCGGTTACGCGGGGCCGGACCCGGTGGCCAGATCGTTGCGCACCCGCAAGGCCGGCGCCGTCGGACTGGTGATGACCGAAGCGCTGACCTACTCGTTCAGCGACCCGGCGGCCCGGGATTTCGTTGCGGGACTGGCCCAGTCGTGCGAGGAACTGGGTCAGGGGTTGTTGCTGGTGGCTGTCGGGCCGGGACGCAGCATCGAGGACGGCACCACGGCGGTGCTGGGTGCCGGGGTGGACGGGTTCGTGGTCTATTCGGTGCGCGACGACGATCCCTATCTGCAGGTGGTGCTGCAGCGCCGGTTGCCGGTGGTGGTGGTCGACCAGCCGATCGGGTTGCCGTCGGTCTGCCGGGTGGGTATCGACGACCGCGCGGCTATGCGCGAGCTCGCCGAATACGTACTGGGCCTGGGTCACCGTGAGATCGGCCTGCTGACCATGCGGCTGGGCCGCGACCGGCGCCGGGGCCTGGTGACTGCCGACCGGTTGCAGTCGCCGATCTTCGACGTGCAGCGGGAACGCATCATCGGGGTGTGGGAGGCGATGACGGCCGCCGGCATCGACCGGGAGTCGCTGACCGTGGTGGAAAGCTACGAGCACCTGCCCTCTTCCGGCGGCGACGCGGCCAGCGTGGCGCTGCAGGCCAATCCGCGCATCACCGCGCTGCTGTGCACCGCCGACATCCTGGCCCTCTCGGCCATGGATTACCTTCGCGCACATGGCATTTATGTGCCGGGTCAGATGACGGTCACCGGCTTTGACGGGGTCGACGAGGCGATCGGCCGGGGGCTGACGACGGTGGCGCAGCCGAGTTTGCACAAGGGCCGGCGCGCAGGCGAATTGGTGCTGCAGCCGCCGCGCTCGGGCCTGCCGGTGGTGGAACTGCTTGCTACCGAGTTGATCCGGGGACGTACCTCGGGTCCGCCGGCCTAGCCGACCGGACGGCCCGACTAGCAGTTCTCGTGATCGCCGATCAGAAGTCGGACCGCGAGGTCGAGGCGCTTGCTCACGTCGGTGGCCGACGCGCGGCGGGTGAGCCACGCCAGCAGGTTGGACAGCCACACATCGGAGATCACCCGGGCAATGTGGTACTGGTCCTCGGTCGGCTCACCGTCGCTCATCGCCCGGGCGAACATGGAGTCGATCAGCTTCTCCACCTGGTCGACTTCGCTGGCCGCCGAGGCGTCGGCGAACACGTAGGCACGCGTCATCGCCTCGGTGAGCAGCGGATTGCGCTGCATCGCGCGATTGAGCTTGCCGACCATGAAGTTGAGTCGCTGGAACGGGGTCCCGCCCGCCACCGCGGAGCGATCGGTCTTGGCATCGATGCGGCTGAATTCGCGGCCCAGGGCCGACACCAACAGGTGCACCTTGGACGGGAAGTACCGGTACAGGGTGCCGACCGCGACGTCGGCACGATCCGCCACCGCGCGCATCTGCACGGCCTCGTACCCGCCTTTCGACGCGATGGCCATGGTGGCGTCCAGGATGCGTTTGCGCCGTTCGCGTTGCGCTTCCGAACCCAGTTCCGACTCAGCAAGTACCGCCACGTTCAGCACCTCGCGAGGTTGGTTGACGGAACCGCTGGCATTCGCTGGCGACATGTGGCTGGCGACTCCTGGTGTGGGCGATCTGTTCGCAAACGATACGCATTCTCGGCGTGCATCTCCCACCTCCCCGCAGTCGGGACAGCGACGTGTCCTGGCCTGATTACCGTCGACTTGACGGTTGATCGTTTCCACTATTAGAACACGTTCTAGTGGGCATGAAAGACTGTGTGCCCGGTGAACTTGATGACGCTGAGGAGTGCTCGTGGTAGCGACCGTCACCGACGAACAGTTCGCCGCGCGCGAGCTGGTGCGCGACTGGGCCCGCAGCGCGGCCGCGGGGGAGCCCGCCGTCGTCCCGGCCCGAGCGGTGGAGCAGGGGGATCCCGACGCCTGGCGGCCGGTTTTTTCGGGCCTGGCCGACCTCGGCTTGTTCGGGGTCGCCGTGTCCGAGGAGGCCGGGGGCGCCGGGGCGGGCATCGAGGATCTGTGCGCCATGGTCGAGGAGGCCGCCAAGGCGCTGGTGCCGGGTCCGGTCGCCACGACCGCGTTGGCGACCCTGCTGGTCGCCGACCCGGAACTGTTGGGTGCGTTGATGTCTGGTGAACGTTTCGCCGGGCTGGCGCTGGACGGTGACGTGCAGTTCGACGGCGAGGCGGCCTCCGGCATGCTGCCGTGGGTGCTCGGCGGTGCGTCGGGCGGGTTGTTGTTGGTGCCGGCTGACGGCCAGTGGGTGCTCGTCGATTCCGACGCCGACGGGGTGACGCTGGAGCCGCTGCGCGCCGCGGACTTCTCCCGCCCGTTGGCCCGGGTGAAGCTGACGTCCGCCCGGGCCGTCCCGCTCGAAGCCCCGCGCGGGCGGGTCGAGGACCTGGCAGCGACGCTGCTGGCCGCCGAAGCCGCGGGCATCACCCGATACGCCCTGGAAACTGCCGTCGCCTATGCCAAGGTGCGGGAGCAGTTCGGCAAGCCGATCGGCAGCTTTCAAGCGGTCAAACACCTGTGCGCGCAGATGCTGTGCCGCGCCGAGCAGGCCGAGGTGGCCGCCGGTGACGCAGCCCGCGCGGCCTCCGATCCGGACCACCGGCAATTCGCCATCGCCGCAGCCCTGGCGGCCGGTCTGACCATCGACGCCGCGAAGGCCAACGTCAAGGACTGCATTCAGGTACTCGGCGGCATCGGCTGCACCTGGGAGCACGACGCGCACCTCTACCTGCGGCGGGCGCACAGCATCGGCCGGTTCCTCGGCGGTGCGCAGCGCTGGTTGCGCCGGGTCGCGGCGCTGACCCAGGACGGGGTCCGCCGGCAACTGTCCATCGACCTGACCGAGGTAGAAGGTCGGCGGGCCGAGATCGCCGCGGCGGTGGCCGAAGTGGCGCAACTGCCGGTGGAGCAGCGGCAGGCCGCGCTGGCCGAGGCCGGCCTGCAGGCGCCGCACTGGCCGGCGCCGCACGGGCGTGGGGCCGGCCCGGCCGAACAGCTGCTGATCGATCAGGAGCTGGCAGCGGCAGGCGTCGAGCGTCCGGACCTGGTGATCGGCTGGTGGGCCGCGCCGACCATCCTCGAGCACGGCACCCCGGAACAGATCGAACGGTTCGTGCCGTCCACCCTGCGCGGCGACTTCCTCTGGTGCCAGCTGTTTTCCGAGCCGGGAGCCGGTTCCGACCTCGCGTCGCTGCGCACCAAGGCGGTGCGCGGTGACGGCGGTTGGCTGCTCACCGGACAGAAGGTGTGGACATCGGCCGCCCACAAAGCCGCCTGGGGGGTGTGTCTGGCCAGGACGGACCCGGACGTCCCCAAGCACAAGGGCATCACGTACTTCCTGGTGGACATGAAGGCGCCGGGCATCGAGATCCGGCCGCTGCGCGAGATCACCGGTGACTCGCTGTTCAACGAGGTGTTCCTGGACAACGTGTTCGTTCCCGACGAGATGGTGGTCGGCAAGGTCAACGACGGTTGGCGGCTGGCCCGCACCACCTTGGCCAACGAGCGGATAGCGATGGCCAGCGGAACCGCACTGGGCAACCCGATGGAAGAGCTGCTGCGGGTCCTGGCCGAGATCGACCTCGACGTCGCCCAGCAGGACCGGCTCGCCGGCCTGATCCTGTTGGCCCAGTCCGGGGCGTTGCTGGATCAGCGCATCGCGGTGCTGGCAGTGGGTGGCCAGGATCCGGGGGCGCAGTCCAGCGTGCGCAAGCTGATCGGTGTGCGCTACCGCCAGGAGCTGGCCGAATTCATGATGGATGTGTCCGAGGGTGGTGGGCTGGTGCACAACCGGGCGGTCTTTGACTTCCTGAACACCCGGTGTCTGACGATCGCGGGCGGCACGGAGCAGATTTTGCTGACCGTCGCTGCCGAGCGGCTGCTGGGTCTGCCGCGCTGAGGCGGGGGCGGACCGTCAGGTGATCGGCGTCTGCGCGCAGGTGCTGGGCGAGGTGAGGTTGACGCCGGGATAGACGACCTGGATGTGCGTGCACACGTACACCAGCGTGTTCGCCGACATCGGCTTTCCCGTCGACCAGCTCGTCGAGTTGATCACGCCGGTCGTCTGGTACTTGTCGGGCGGGCCGTCACCGAAGTACTGCGTGGTGATCGTGTCGATTCCGCCCTCTTTGAACACCCGCTCGAACTGGCTGGTGGCGTGCACGTCCAGATACGCCAGGCGGTTGTTCGACCGGATCTCGGTGGTCTGGCGGGCCCACAGGCCGGAGGGGAACCCGGCCGGGCCGTCGGGTGTGCGCAGGTTGGCCCCGGCGACGAAGTCGCAGGTGCCGCCACCGTGGCAATTGACGTAGGAATGTGTCTCGATCTGGCTCGCCTCGTCGACGGGGAACAGGGTGGTGGCGGCGTTGTCGCCGGCCGCCGCGACGGGAACGGGCGACCACGTCAGCAGCACGCCTGCGGTCGCCAGAGCCGGTACCAGACGCTTCATCCCGCTTCCCCTTCCCGGTCCAGCACAGTCTCGTCTACCGAAGCAGATTTGGGGTGAGATTGACAGGGCGCGATCACTCGTCGTAGGTGACTTCCACCGAGTCCGAAGCCGGGTGGGCCTGACACGCCAGGATCAGCCCCTCGTCGAGATCCTGCTGTTCGAGCACGTCGTTGACTTCCATCGTGACGTTGCCGGTGCGCAGGGTGGTCGCGCAGGCACCGCAGTGCCCTTCCCGGCAGGAGAACGGGGCGTCGAGCCCCCGGGCAAGCAGCACATCGAGCAGTTTGGCGCTGCGCGGCCACGACACCGTGTGGGTTTCGCCGTCCAGTTCGACCACCGCGGTCGCCGGTCCGGCGTCGTCGTCGGCGCTGTCGTCCAGGGTGACCGCCGCGAAGGGGTCGGATTCCAGCGACTTGAACACCTCGATATGCACTTGCCGCGCAGGGACATTCAACGATTCCAGGGCCAGGCGCGCCGCCTCCATGAACGGGCCCGGCCCGCAGATGAAGACCGGCCGGCTGGTGAAGGGGGTGGCCAGCCGGGCCAGCGCGGCGGCACCCGGCAGTCCCTGCAGGGACTCCAGCCAGTGCAGCACCGTGAGCCGATCCGGATACTTCGCCGCCAGGTCGCGCAGCGTGGCACCGAAGATCACCGAGTTCTCGTCCCGGTTGGCATAGATCAGGGTCACCTGACCGCTGCCTTCGGACAGTGCCGACTTGCAGATGGACATGATCGGGGTGATCCCGCTGCCGGCGGCCAGCAGCAGGAAGTCGTCGTCCAGGGTTGTGGGCACGAAGGTGCCCGACGGGGCCAGCAGGTGGATGCGCATGCCTTTGTGGGCGTTGTCGCAGAGCCAGTTGGATGCGTAGCCGTCGGCGGTGCGTTTGACCGTCACCGTCAGCGCGTCGTCGGTGAACGGCGAGCTGCACAGGGAGTAGCAGCGGGCCACCGACCCGGTGCGGTCGCTGGGTACCCGCAGGGTCAGAAACTGGCCGGGCGCGTAGCGCAGCCGCTCGGCCGGGATGGCGGCGTCGTCGGGAACGGCGAATACCAGCGATCGCGCGTCGTCGGTCTCGGCGACGACATCGGCGATCTGCAGCTCCAGGACATGGTCGCCGAGCGGCTCGTCGGGTACTCGGTCCAGATCCGCCTGGGTCAAGGCGCGCCCTCTCTTCGGTCAACTAGAACATGTTATAGAAAACCCGATTCGCATCTCTACCAGCCGCAGGAATACCCTGCTCGACACAAATCGGAACGTGTTCTAGTCTTTTCTCTACGTGCGACTCAGCCCGCGCTCCCACAGGAGGCAAACGTAAGTGACCACCATTCAACAGCGTGATGCGCAGCAGGTGTTAGCTGCCATCGACGATCTGCTGCCGCGGATCCGCGAACGCGCTCAGGCGACCGAGGATCTGCGCCGGCTGCCGGACGAGACGGTGCAGGAACTCGCCGAGGTTGGCTTCTTCACGTTGTTGCAGCCCGAGCAGTGGGGCGGCCTGCAGTGCGACCCCGCCCTGTTCTACGAGGCGGTGCGCCGGATCGCCAGCGCCTGCGGCTCCACCGGCTGGGTGAGTTCGATCCTCGGGGTGCACAACTGGCACCTGGCGCTGTTCGATCAGCAGGCCCAGGAAGAGGTGTGGGGCGAGGACACCGCGACGCGGATCTCGTCGTCCTACGCCCCGATGGGCGCCGGCGTCGTCGCCGACGGCGGCTACCTGGTCAACGGTTCATGGAACTGGTCGTCCGGTTGCGACCACGCCACGTGGGCATTCCTGGGCGGGCCGGTCATCAAGGACGGCCGTCCGGTCGACTTCGGCAGCTTCCTGATCCCGCGCAGCGAGTACCGCATCGACGACGTCTGGCACGTGGTCGGTTTGAAGGGCACCGGCAGCAACACCGTCGTGGTCAAAGACGTCTTCGTGCCCCGGCACCGGTTCCTGTCGTACAAGGCGATGAACGACGGCACCGCCGGCGGGTATGAGCGCAACACCGCCCCGGTCTACAAGATGCCGTGGGGCACCATGCATCCCACCACCATTTCGGCGCCGATCGTCGGTATGGCCTACGGCGCCTACCAGGCGCACGTCGAGCACCAGGGCAAGCGGGTACGTGCCGCGTTCGCCGGCGAGAAGGCCAAGGACGACCCGTTCGCCAAGGTGCGGATCGCCGAGGCGGCCAGTGACATCGACGCGGCCTGGCGTCAGCTCAGCGGCAACGTTGCCGACGAGTACGCGCTGCTGTCCGCCGGCAAGGAGATTCCGTTCGACCTGCGGGCCCGCGCGCGGCGGGACCAGGTGCGTGCCACCGGTCGCGCGATCGCGTCGATCGACCGGCTGTTCGAGGCCTCCGGTGCGACCGCGCTGGGAATTGAGCAACCCGTGCAACGCTTCTGGCGCGACGCGCACGCCGGCCGGGTGCACGCGGCGAACGACCCGGAGCGGGCCTACCAGATCTTCGGTAACCACGCGTTCGGGTTGCCGCCCGGCGACACGATGGTATGAGCACAACGGACGAGCTCACCTTCGAGTCCACCTCGCGGTTTGCCGAAGTCGACGTCGACGGTCCGCTGCGGCTGCACTACCACGAGGCGGGGGTCGGCAACGGGCAGACGGTGGTGCTGTTGCACGGCGGCGGGCCCGGTGCGTCGAGTTGGACGAACTTCTCTTGCAATATCGCGGTGCTGGCCGAGCAGTTCCACGTGCTGGCGGTCGATCAGCCGGGGTACGGGCACTCCGACAAGCGTGCCGAGCACGGCCAGTTCAACCGCTATGCGGCCCGGGCGCTCCACGGACTGTTCGAGCAACTTGACTTGAAACGCGTTCCGCTGGTTGGCAATTCGCTGGGCGGCGGCACTGCGGTGCGGTTCGCGCTGGACTATCCGGAGTTGGCCGGACGGTTGGTGCTGATGGGTCCGGGCGGTCTGAGCGTGAACCTGTTCGCGCCCGACCCCACCGAGGGCGTCAGGCGGCTGGGCAAATTCTCCGTCGAGCCGACCCGGGACAACCTCGAAGCATTTCTGCGCGTCATGGTCTACGACCAGAAGCTGATCACCCCCGAACTGATCGACCAGCGTTTCGAACTGGCCAGCACCCCGGAGTCGCTGACGGCGACCCGGGCGATGGGAATGTCGTTCTCCGGCGCGGATTTCGAGCTCGGCATGATGTGGCGCGAGGTGTACAAACTGCGTCAGCCGGTACTGCTCATCTGGGGCCGCGAGGACCGGGTCAACCCGTTGGACGGCGCACTGGTGGCACTCAAGACGATCCCGCGGGCTCAGCTGCACGTGTTCGGGCAGTGCGGACACTGGGCCCAGGTGGAGAAGTTCGACGAATTCAACAAGCTGACAATCGATTTCCTGGGAGGTGCGAGATGAGCATCCGGTCACTGGGCTATCTGCGCATCGAGGCCACCGACATGGCCGCCTGGCGCGAGTTCGGGCTGAAGGTCCTCGGCATGATCGAGGGCAAAGGGGCTACCGAGGGCGCCCTCTACCTGCGGATGGACGACTTCCCGGCCCGGTTGGTGATCGTCCCGGGCGAGCAGGACCGGCTCATCGAAGCCGGCTGGGAATGCGCGAATGCCGCTGGGCTGCAGGAGATCCGGAACCGGCTCGACATCGAGGGCACGCCCTATAAGGAAGCGACCGCCGCCGAACTGGCCGATCGCCGGGTCGACGAGTTGATCCGGTTCGCCGACCCGTCCGGCAACTGCCTGGAGGTTTTCCACGGCGCCGCCCTGGAGCACCGTCGGGTGGTCAGCCCGTACGGGCACACGTTCGTCACCGCGGAGCAGGGTCTGGGGCATGTGGTGCTGACCACCCGCGACGACGAAGAGACGTTGCACTTCTACCGGGATGTGCTGGACTTCAAGCTGCGCGACTCGATGCGGCTGCCGCCACAGCTGGTCGGCCGGCCGGCCGACGGCCCGCCGGCGTGGTTGCGGTTCCTGGGCTGCAACCCCCGTCATCACAGCCTGGCGTTCATGCCGGGACAGACCCCCAGCGGCATCGTGCACCTGATGGTCGAGGTGGGCGAAGCCGACGACGTCGGGCTGTGCCTGGATCGGGCATTGCGCAGAAAGGTGCCGATGTCGGCGACGCTGGGCCGCCACGTCAACGACCTGATGCTGTCCTTCTACATGAAGACACCCGGTGGCTTCGATGTCGAATTCGGTTGTGAGGGAAGACAAGTCGAGGATCACGACTGGATCGCGCGGGAGAGCACCGCGGTGAGTCTGTGGGGTCACGACTTCTCGGTCGGGTTCAAGAGCTAGCCGTGAGCGCTGCGCCGATCGACCCGCGAACGTTCCGCAGCGTGCTGGGTCAGTTCTGCACCGGCATCACCATCATCACCACCGTGCACGACGACGTGCCGATCGGCTTCGCCTGCCAGTCCTTCGCGGCGCTGTCGCTGGACCCGCCGCTGGTGTTGTTCTGTCCGACCAAGGTGTCGCGTTCCTGGCAGGCAATCGAGGCCAGCGGACGGTTCTGCGTCAACGTGCTGACCGAGGGCCAGCAGCACGTGTCGGCACGGTTCGGCTCCAAAGAGCCGGACAAGTTCGCCGGAATCGACTGGCGCCCATCAGAGCTCGGGTCTCCGATCATCGAAGGGTCGCTGGCCTACATCGATTGTGCTGTCGCGTCCGTGCACGACGGCGGTGACCATTTCGTGGTGTTCGGTGCGGTCAACTCGCTGTCTGAGGTCCCCGAGATCAAGCCGCGGCCGTTGTTGTTCTATCGCGGCGATTACACCGGCATCGAACCGGACAAGACCACACCGGCCCAATGGCGTGACGACCTGGAAGCGTTCCTCACCACCACCACCGACGACACCTGGCTCTGACAGACCCTGTCGGGCCATTCCCAAAACTTGGGAAAATCAAATACGGTGTCAAATGATTGGACTTTTCCTCAGTAGTATTCGACAAGAAAATATTCACCATTGCCTTTTTTGAAATCGGGTTTTAATTTTCGTGGTGCGGCGTTCATGGTGTCCGGAACGTCGCATTAACCGACCCCACAGGTCCGATCCAGAAAAGGTATGACATGTCAATCGAAGCAACTGAAAGCCGCGTCAGCGAACTCCGAGAACGGGAGGCCGCGCAGGAGGCGTGGGATTGGATCGTCGACCTCAAAGAGCGGGCGAAAACAGACAGTGCCGCCGCCGAAGCCGAACTCGACGCGATTTTCCGCCACGGCACCGCGCCCGGTGACCTGGACGGACCCACCGACGGGATCCTGGTGATGACCACCACCAACGCCGTCGTCGATGCGGCCGCCCGGTTGGTGACCAGCCTGTGGATGCCGTGGCAGGGTAAACGGTTCGACCTGTCCGCAGGCACCGGCGACAACCGCATGACCAACAACGCCAAGCTGCCGTCCAAGCTGTTGTGGCCGCTGTACAAGATGAAGGACACGGCCGGCGGCAAGCTCGCCTTCGACTTCAAGACCTACCAGGACGCCGGCAAGCTGGACCCGGACGTGCAGGTCATGGTCATCGACTACGCCGACGTCAAGGAGAACCCCTACGTCATCATCCGCAGCATCCGCGACGAGCTGGTCGAGGTGGTGCCCGGTACCTATCTGGGCAAGATCTTGTACCGGCTGCCCCGCGAGCGGTACGAGATGATCGGCTTCTTCGCCCTGCGGACCTAGCCCTCGGCCGGCTCAGGCCCGGTCGTCGGCTTCGACGGCCGGGTCGTAGCCGGGCAGGCCCAGCTCCTCGCGCATGAGTTCGGCGGTGCGTTCGGCGAACATCGAAATGGTCAGGAACGGGTTGACGCCGATAGCCCGCGGGATCACCGATGCGTCGCAGACGTAGAGCCCGTCGTAGGTGCCGCCGTCGGGCCGGAACACCCGTCCGGCGTGGTCGACCACGCCGGCGTCGACGTTGTCGGCGGTGGTGCAGCCGCCCATCGGGTGCGCGGTGATCAGGTGCTTGCCCAGAAAGCGCGTGTCCCAGCGCGGGTTCTTGATGTAGGTGCCGCCGATGGCCTCCACCGCCGGCTGCAGCACGGCGTCCACGTCCTTGTAGACGCGCTCGGTGGGGGCACCCGGCCAGTCGACCTTGACGGTGCCGTTCTTGCGCAGCACCAGCTCTCCGTCGGAGTTGTCGTGCACCATGATCAGGAAGCCGAGCGAATGGTTCATCGCCCCGTCGGTGTTGAACGCGATGTCGCGGCGCCACCGCTCCAGCTTGGCCTTGCGGTAGTCGCGGTAGCTGGTCGCGGCCAGCCCCATCAGCCCGAACCGGAAGCTGTCGATCAGGGCGCGCGGCAGCGAAAGGTCCTGGACGGTGAAACGTTTGCGCAGGTCCGACTGGTCGGCGCCGAAGCGCATCGCCGCGGTGATGCTGGGTCCGCACGCCAGCAGTGAGCGTGGTGGTCCGTCGGTGGTGGCCCAGGTCTGGGTGTCGGTCTGCATGTCGGTGTTGTAGGCGATACCGAAGTTGTCGCCATTGCCACTGAAGTTCTTGCCCACCCGCGTCGAGAGCTGCAACCCGGCCTGAGCGGACCTGAGCAGGATTCCGTTACTGCCGAGGGTGCCTGCCGAGACCACTACGCGACGCGCGACGACGGCGGTGACGCCACCGGCACCCTTGTTGCCGGTGTGGCGCGTGATCACCCGCCACCGTCCGTCGTCGGTTGCCTCGATGCGCTGTGCCTCGACACCGGCGAACAGCTCGACGCCGTAGTGGGCCGCCATTGGCAGGTAGTTGGTCATCAACGTGTTCTTCGAACCGGTGTTGTCACCGGTCCCGTCGCCGCCGTGGTTGGGGCACCGCCGGCGTTGCACGCCGTACTTGGTGACCCGGTCCTCGGTGCTGACCGTGATGTTGAGCAGCTCCAGTTGGGCGCCGGCGTTCTTGGCGATCTGGGTGAACGCCTCGACGCGGCGCAGCGGCACATTCTCGGCGTAGGGGAAGGCGCCGAGCATCTTGCGGGCCCGACCGTAATACGTTTCGAGGCCGCCCACGCCAGCTCGCTGCCGCTCGACCAACCGCTGGAACTCTTTCGGCCACGACGCCAGGAAGACCTCCCGGTCGGGCACGATCGCCACATTGAAGTTGATCAGTGAGGTACCGCCAAGGCCGTTGGCGTGAATGACGTCGATGGTCTTGAAACGTTCGAGCTCGATCAGACCGAGCGGGTTCAGCGGCGACCGCAGCTCGGCCGCCGCCGCTTTCTCCGACTCCGGAAATGTGCCGGTCGGCCGCTCCGACCCACGCTCGAAGACGGCGATGTCGAGCTTGCGGCCGGCGCGCGCATTCGCCACACCCAGGCGCGCGGCGGTGATCGCGCCTCCGTAGCCCGAACCGAGGATCACCACGTCGTACTCGCTGCGCATCGCTTCCGGCGGTGTCGCCAGACGGGCAGCGGTGAGCGGGGCCGGATCCACCATGACGACAACCTCCAATTTCGGGGACCGCTAAATGTGTAGCGCAGCGTAAACCCCGCTACCACCTCTCCACCATGGTTCGAAGCAAATTAATCGACCAATCTTTCCGTGTTGACTCAGCGGTGTTCACCGGCGCCGACTGCGGCTTTTGTAAAGAAGTTTGACAGCCGCATTCGCGCGGTGCTTGTCGAGCTGCTTTACACCGCAAAAAAATTGAAAAGAAGGCTCGCATTAGTAATGCCTGGTGTGTACTCTGCGAACTCAACAACAATCGTCCAGCCCTCCCAATGCATCCATGTGATCGGGGATTTGTCATGCCTTTTTCAGCTGCCTGCCGGACTACCCGGGCCGGCGTGCGGAAGGAGACGGCCGGTGGTCGCTAGTGCGCAAGTGCTGACGGTGCCGCCCCGGCCCCCGGCGTCCCCGCTGCGCCGTCGCTCGCCGGTGTTCGGCACGTTCGCCAGGGGCGCCCGCCGCGTGGTGGGCAAGGCTGACGGCTCGGTGCAGTCCCTGGGCCGGTTCTTCGAGCTGGCGGCGCAGGCCGTCGGGTACCTGCTCACCGACCTGTGCCGGCTGCGCCACCCGTGGCGAGACACCCTGCAGCAGGCGGCATTCATCGTCAGTGTCACCGCCGTTCCGGCGCTGCTGATCTCGGTTCCGTTCGGGGTCATCGTCGCGGTGCAGGTGGGCAGCCTGATCCAGCAGGTCGGTGCGACGTCGATCTGCGGGGCGGCCGGCTGTCTGGGTGTCATCCGGCAGGCCGCGCCGATCGTGGCGGCGCTGCTGCTCGGTGGAGCGGCCGGCGCAGCGGTGACCACCGACCTGGGCGCGCGCAGCATCCGCGACGAGGTGGACGCGCTGCGGGTGATGGGCATCGACCCGGTGCAGCGCCTCGTCACGCCCCGGCTGGCAGCGATGATCCTGGTGGCGCCGTTGTTGTGTGTCTTCATCATCTTCATGGGCCTGTCGGCCGGTTACGTCATCAACGTCGGGTACCAGTCCGGCACCCCGGGCAGTTATATCGCTTCGTTCGGATCCTTCGCCAGCACAGCCGATCTCGTGGTGGCGCTGCTCAAGACCTGGCTCTTCGGGGTGATCGTCACGCTGATCTCCTGCCAGCGCGGCCTGGAGGCCAGCGGTGGCCCGCGCGGGGTGGCCGACGCGGTCAACGCAGCGGTGGTGCTCGGCGTAGTCACCGTCTTCCTGCTCAATCTGGTGATCACCGAATTCGTCACCATGTTCATGCCGACGAAGGTGGGCTGATGGCTACCCCGTCGAGATACCTGCCGCACGGATTGGCGACCGCGGTCCGGTTGCCCCTGGCCGCCGCGACCAGAAGTATGTCGGTGTTCGAGCGCCTCGGGCATCAGGCCAGCTTCGTGGTGCTTGCGCTGGCTGCCATCCCGCGGACCCTCACCCGCTACCGCCGACACATCGGGGTTGTGCTGGTCGACATGATCTGGGGGAACGGATCATTCATCGTCGGAGGCGGAACGGTCGGGGTGCTGGTCTTCATGGGCGCCGCGATCGGGGCGTCGGTCGGGATCGAGGGTTACGCGGCGCTCGACATGGTCGGCATGGGGCCGCTGACCGGCTTCATCTCCGCCTACGCCAACACGCGGGAGATGGCGCCGATGATCGCGGCCATCGGTTTCGGTGCGCAGGCCGGCACCCGGATGACCGCCGAGATCGGCGCGATGCGGGTCTCCGAGGAGATCGATGCCCTGGAGGTACAGGGCATTCAGTCGATTCCGTTTGTGGTCACTCCACGCGTCATCGCCAGCGTGATCACCATCGTTCCGCTGTATCTGATGGCGCTGGTGCTCAGCTACCTGTGCTGCGCGCTGGTCGTCAACGTCGTGCACCACCAATCCACGGGCACCTACTCCCACTACTTCGACGCGTTCATCCAACCGTCGGATGTGCTGTTGTCGGTGCTCAAGGCGGCGATCTTCGTCCTGCTCATCGTCGCCATCCACTGCTATGAAGGCTATTACGCCGGCGGTGGGCCCGAAGGCGTCGGGCAGGCATCCGGTCGCGCCATCCGGGCCAGCCTGATCTCCGTCGTTATCGCTGACATGGTGCTGACGCTGGTCTTCTGGGGCAACAACCCGGGCCTACGGTTGTCGGGGTAGCACATGACATTTCGAGAACTGATCGCGCTGGGAGCAACTGCGCGGACGTTGCGAATCCGCGGTGTGGCGGTCGCCGCCGTGCTCACCGGCATTGGCGTCCTGCTCTACCAGACCGCAGATGGGGCCTACGACAACACCTTCCGGCTGACCGTTGTCGCCGACACGATCGGTGAGGGCCTGGCGCCCGGCGCCGAGGTGAAGTTCCACGGCCTGGCCATCGGGTCGGTCAAGGAACTGGAATCGGCCGGTTACAACCGGCAACGCATGACGGTGCTGTTGGACCCGCAACAGGCCCGGGCGCTGACCACCGCCACCAAAGCCAGGTTCACCTCGTCGAACGTGTTCGGCACCGCAGCGGTCGAACTCGTCAGCGACGGCAATGGTCCCCCGCTACGGCCCGATCAAACCCTGGTGATGAGCGTCGATGCGCAGGCTGCCTCCATCACCGGGCTGTTGCGGCAGGGTCAGAAACTGAGTCGAAGCTTCGACACCCCCGAATTCGAGCACGTCGTCGAGGTGCTGCGCCGGCACGCCGGCATCATCGAACCGGTCGCCAGGGCCGGCTCAGACCTGGCCAGGATCATCTCCGATACCAAGACCATGCCTGTCGCACAATCACTTTCGGTACTGGCGTCGTTCGTCAGCGGTCTCAACGACACGCTGCCCGCGGTCGGTCAGACGACCGGCCTGCTCGACGGGCTCACGCCGCTGGTAGCGGCCGGCGGTGTCGATCGCACCAACCGGGTCTTCACCCAGACCGGTCAGCTGTTGATCGACGTCGGTCAACTGTCGGCGCGACACAACACCTGGATCGCTGCGCTGGTCAACGCGATCATGAATGTCGGAATCCCGGCCTCGTTCGCCGCCGGCAGCCTGGCGCCCGCCTATGACCGGCTTTCCGGGCTGCTCGACCGCTTCGGTGGCGCATTCGTAATCGACGACGGACAGGTGAAGCTGCGCACCGAAGTCAGTGTGGCGCCGGGCCGATGAGAAACCTTGCCAGACCCGCATTCTGGGTGACGCTGTTCACCGCAGTGGCCACGGTGTGTGCCATCCTGTTGCTCAGCGCGCTGCGCAACCCGGTCACTGGACCGGTATCGCACTATACGGCGACGTTCACCGACGTCTCCGGACTCGACGTCGGCAACGACGTCCGCATCTCGGGGGTCCAGGTCGGAAAAGTCGAGACCATCCGGCTCGACGGCCGCAATGCCCAGGTCTCCTTCAGCTCACTCGACGAACACCCGTTATACCGCAACACCATTGCGGCGGTGCGCTACCAGAACCTGCTGGGCCAGCGTTACGTGGAACTGGTCCAGACGTCACCGGGGGGTGTGACGCCCGGCGACCGGCTACCCGACGGCTCCACCATTCCGGTGGGACAGACCGTGCCGTCGTTCGACATCACCAAGCTGTTCAACGGGTTTCGCCCCGTCTTCCAGACCCTCGACGCCGCGCAACTCAATCAGTTCGGGGAGAATCTGCTGCGGTTGATCCAGGGTGACGAGACCGGAATCGGGCCGGTGTTGCGTGATCTCGACACCATCTCCAAGTACGCGGTCAACCGCCAGGCCGTGATCACCGTGCTGCTGCGCAACCTCAGCGAATTGTCCCGGGACCTCGGCGGCAAGTCGCAGCAGCTGTTCAATCTCATTGACGCGCTCAACGATGCGCTGACCACCTTCACTGCCAAAGCCGAGGCGTTCCGCACTTCGATCGACATCGAACTACCCATGATGCGCAGCCTCGTGCACCTGTTGCAGAGCGCCGAACAAGGTTTCGACGCGTCGACATCGCCGCTGTACGGGCTCGCCACCCGGTTGTTCCCGCAGACCCCGACGGTGATCGCCGGCCTGTCCCTGACGCCCACCCCGATCCAGGGCCTGCGTGACTCCCTGGTCGACGACCAGCGGCCCGCCTACTCCTGCTCCAACGGCGAGGTCCACCTCCCCGGCATCGGCGAAGTGTCCTTCGCGCAACAGGATTTGGTGGTGTGCAGATAGTGGCACTCTGGTTCCGTCACCGGCGCGCGCTTGACGATCGCGCCGAAGCAGCCCGCACCCGACGGCTGGGAGTCGTCGGCCTCTGCGCGATCCTGGTGGCACTGGTCACCACCGGCCTGGCTTACGTCAATCCGACCGGGCAAGCCGGGTACACGGCGCATTCCAGCACCTCCGGCGGGGTGCGGCCCGGCGACGAGGTTCGCATCGCCGGGGTTCCGGTCGGAAAGGTCACCAGTGTCGCATTGAACCGGGCGCTGGTCGAGGTGAAGTTCGACATCAAGCGCTCGGTGGCCATCGGTTCGGACTCCACCCTGGACATCCGGCTGCTGACCCCACTGGGTGGCCACTACGTGGCTCTCGACCCGCAGGGCAGCAAACCGTTGGGGGACAACGTGATTCCCCCGCATCATGTCAAGACGCCGTTCCAGGGAAATGACATCATCCAGGCCGTCACCCCCTTCATCAGGGATGTCAACGGCCGGGTCATCCACGACACCTTCACCGAGCTCGCCGACGCCACCAACAAATACCCCAACGCCTTGCGGGAAATCCTGCAGTCCGCCAACGAACTGACCCGTTCGATGAGCAAGATGAGCGGTGACTTCCACCGCGGCATGGATTTCATCAACGACGCCAGCAGTGCCTTCGCGGCGGGCCGGAACCAGCTCACCGAACTGATCGAGCAGTTCGCGTTGGTCGGGCAGCGCTACACCTCGAAGTCCGTCGACATCATCGAGTTCTTCACGCTGTTGGGTGAACTTACCCGCATCATCGACCGCGTCATGGTGTTCTACCACCGCGAGCTGGCCCCCTCGGTCAACGGCATCGACGACATCGTCACCGCGCTGGTCGGCCACCCGGAGCGGGTCGGCAAGGCCAGCGAAGGACTGACGCAGATCGCCAACGTCCTGTTGCCGATGCTGCAAGGAAAGACTCTCGTCGTGGACCAGAGCAACCGGGTGGCGCGGGCACCGGACATCTGCCTGCCGAGCATGGCGAAGCGGTGCTGATATGACGAAGAAGTCCGCCTGGATCGGGGCCGCCGCTGTAGTCCTGGTGGCCGTTGTCGCCGTCGTCACCGGCGCCACGATGGTGGCGCCCACCACCAGGACGTTGTGCGCGGAATTCACTGATGCCGTGGGGCTTTACCTGGGGAACAAGGTGCAACTGCTGGGCATCGATGTGGGTTCGGTGACCAGGATCACCAACACAACCGACCACGTCCAGGTCGACTTCACCGTACCGGGCGACCTCGACCTGCCGGCCGACGTCGGCGCGCTCACCTATTCTCAGTCGATCGTCGCCGACCGGCACGTCGAACTCACCAAACCGTACGCTGCCGGGCCGAAATTCGCCGGCTCGCAGTGCATCCGGCTAGAGTCCACTAAAACACCGATCAGCGTGAGCCAAACCTTCTCTGCCGTGGACAAACTCGCCGGTGCGGTGTTGGGAACGTCCCCGGGCCAGGATCCGATGCATGCACCGGGTGCTGAGGCGATCAACGAGAGTCTGGGTGCGCTGAGTCGCTCGTTGGAGGGCACCGGGCCGGGAATCAACCAGACCTTGCGCGATCTGGTCACTCTGATCGGCGACCCCAACCACGCCGATGCCGAATATCGCCAATTGCTGTCCAACAGCGAGGTTCTCACCTCCGACCTGCTGCAGCACTGGGACACCTTGGCCGGTGTGCTGCAGACACTGCCGGAGAGCCTGCGGATGATCGAAGGTCTGTCGACCGGGTTCGGTACGGCGCTGGCCCACCTTGCGCATTCGTTGCCGTTATTGGTCGATGCGCTGAATCGGTTCGGCCCCAGGGCCTACAACAACATCGGAGACAAGCTGATCCCGTGGCTGCGTGATGTGCTCACCGCCTACACCCCGCAGATCGTCGGTCTCATCAACGCTCTGCCGCCGATCACCAATTGGATTGCGACGCAGTACCAGCCGGCCTGGGGAACCCACAATGTCACCTACCTGCCACCACAGATGTCGGTGTCGCCGGCACAGGCCGACGCCATTTGCAGCGTGTTGCAGCAGCGCAGGACACCGGGCGCTGAGGTGGCCTGTGCGCCCGGCGCCACCTCCGAGGCGGCCGCCCTGGGGCTGACCGATCTGCTGCTCGGGGCGGCGGTCTCGTGAAGCTGCGGATCCTGACGGTGTTGGCGTGCACGGTGATCGGCCTGTTGCCAGGTTGCTCGCTGGACCCGAGCCGATTGCCGGTGCCCGGCGCCTTTGTGCCGGAGGACAAGTACACCATCAAGATCGAGTTCTCCAGCGTGCTGAATCTGCCGGCCAGGGCCAAAGTCGATCTGGGCGGAGTACAGGTGGGAGTCCTGGACCGGGTCCGGTTGGTGGGCCGCACCGCGGTGGCCTACGTCGAACTCGACAAGAACATCAGGGTGCCGAAGAACACCCGGGCCGAGTTGCGTCAGGCAACGGTGTTGGGAGACATCTACATTGCGCTGCTACCGGAGCAGAATCCGGCCGCTGCCGCACTGCGCGATGGCGACACCATACCGCTGCGCAACACCGTCCCCGCCGACAATATCGAGGACGTGTTGCGATCGGTGTCCACCCTGGTCTCCGGCGGCTCGCTCGGCACGCTCGAAGAATCCGTCGTCAACTTCAACGCGGCGTTCTCCAAGGACCCGGCCGAGTTGGACCGGATGCGCGACAAGCTCGCCGCAATGCTGCACGACCTGGCAACCAACCAGGGCACTATCGACGAAATCCTGACCGGGACGCAGCGGGTCAGCGCCGAACTACTGGCCGACACCGGGGCATTCGACCGGTTGATCAACGAAGGACCGGTACGACTGCGAGCGATGTCGGCGGTGTTGCCCGGCATCGTTGCGCTGCTGGTCTGCGCCCAGGATCTCGGTCGCTACGGGGGACAGTTGTTGGTCCCCAACACCCCCGACCTCCTGCAGATGCTGTCCTACATCACCCCGACGGTGCGGACCATCGCCTCGGCCGATATCACCTTGCCTGCCATGGCCGACAAGATGATCGCTCTGATCCGCGACCGCCTGATCCCGTTCTACAGCAGTGGTGGGCCCAGGCTCAGCGTGTCGGTCACCCCCAGAACTCGTGCGGACGAGGCGATCTCAGTGCTGCAGTCGATGGGGATGCTGCCATGAAGTTCAACGCCGTTGTCACCTCAGCGATCCTCGCGGTCGCGACGCTGCTGGGTGCGGGGTATTTGACGTTCGGTGTGCTCGGCGCCGATCCGACGGCCCAGCCGTGCCGGCTCACCCTGTTGCTGGACAACTCCGGTGGCCTGATGCCCACCTCGCAGGTGACCATGCGTGGCATCCGGGTCGGCAGGGTGGCCGGAATCCACACCACCGCAAGCGGATTGACGGTGTCAATTGATCTGGATCGCCATCATCCGATTCCGGCCGACAGTGGGATCAGTATCCAAAACCTGTCGCTGGTCGGCGAACAGTACATCGACTTCACACCCAAGCGCCTCGCCCCGCCGTACTTCAGCGACGGTACGGTGATCCCACCCGGCCGGGTGGCCGCCGCGGTTACGGTCAGTGATCTGCTCAACAAGGCCAATGCGCTGCTCTCGGTGCTCAATCCGACTTACGTCAACACCATCGTCAGCAACGTGTCGGAGGCGTTCGCCGGTAACGATGCCGCCGTCGACTCGCTGGCGGCCACCGCGGCTGCGGCCGCCAACATGGAGAGCGCGAACAAGCAGGAGCTGTCCACGCTGTTCGGCAATCTTGCGACGCTGACCGACAACCTCAGGGATCAGGATGTCGGCGGCGTGCTGAGTCGCAGCGGCAGGTTGCTGCCCGGTTCGTTGCTCGCACTGGCGCGGCTGACCCGAGATGTGGACGCCTACGCCCACACCGGGGACGGTGCCTTCGCCCCGGGCGCTCCCATTCCCACCCTGGTGGCCAACCTCAAGCAGTACCTCGAGATGTTGTCGGGGCCGTTGAGTACCTTCGCTGCGGCATTGGAGCCGGCGACCGCGCCGTTGCGCGGATTCAAGGTCGACGCTGGGCATTTCGTCGACATTTGGGAATCCACTTTCACCGATGCGGGCGCGGTCCGCGTTCAGGTGACCGTCCCGGAAGGACACCGATGAGTACCGTGACCGAGGAGATCGTCGAGGACGTCGCTGACACCACGGCCGATGAGGTCGAGGAGTCGGGGGTGCCCGCCGCGCGGCCGCGGCCGCAGCCGCAGCAGAGAAGAGTGCGCAGGTGGATGCTGGTCGTCGCGGTCGCTGCGGTGGCGGTGGCCGGATGGCTCTGCTTCGACAAGTACCGAGCGGTGTCCGCTCAGCTGGCCGGGATGCGGCACAGCGCGGCCGATCGGGATGCCGCGGCCAACCTGGCCCGGGACTATGCGCTGAAATCGCTGACGTACACCTTCGAGGACCCCGACGCCTTCTTCCGCTCGGTCGAGGATGGGGTGTCGCAGTCGTTGAAGGACAAGTACGTCAACGCGAGCGAACTGCTCAGGGGGATCATGACGCAGGCGCAGGTCACATCGTCCGGCGAGGTACTCGCCACCGACGCCGTGGCCCAGCCCGGGCAGGTCTACCAGGTGGTGGTGTCCGCTGCGCAGACCACCCGCAACGTGCAGAATCCGAAGGCGCGGGTATCGGTCATCCTGCTGCAGGTCACGGTCAACAAAGCCGGCGACAAGTGGCAGGTATCCGATATCGGCCCGAAGACCGGCACTCACCTTGCCGCTGACCCGGCGGGTCCGGTGGGTCCGGGTCCGGGTCCGGGTCCGATGCCGGGTCGGTGAGGTCGGTCCGGCCGCAGGTTTGACCGGTGCGCGACTGGAAATGCGGTGGGGTATGCCCGGAAAACATGCCACCAACGCCCTTGTCGGATATCTGAGCACCCAGATCGACGCGGTGCTGGCCGGTGACACCGGTCTGCGCAGCGGGGCAGATCCCATCCACGACACCCGGGTGGCGATCCGGCGGCTGCGCAGCACGTTGCGCGTCTTCAGCAAGGTGCTGGACGGTTCCGCGATCGGCGAGCTGGACGGGGAACTGAAGTGGTTCGCGGGCCTGCTCGGCGAGGTCCGCGACTGCCAGGTTCAGCTCGGCCGGTTTGCCGCGGCAATCGACGAGCTTCCCGCAGAGCTGGTGCTGGGTCCGGTCAAGTCACGGATCCGCAATGACCTCAAGGCCGTCGAGCTACCCGCCCGCACCCGGGTGGGCGAGGCGATGGAATCCGACCGGTATGCGGCCCTGCTGTCGGCGTTGCTCGATATGCGGGCCAAACCACCTCTAGCACAAGATATTTCATCAAAGACGCTGCAGCAGCGGGCGCGCCGGGCACAGCGTAAAGCGAACCGCCGGCTGGCATCTGCGGTGCGACAGGGGTCGGGGGAGTCGTTGCACCGAGCGCGCAAGGCCGCCAAGCGGGCCCGGTACGCCGCTGAACTGTGCCGGCCGTTGGACAAGTCGGCGAAGCGCACCGTCAAGCGCTACAAGCGCATTCAGTCGATACTGGGCGATCATCAGGACGCGGAGGTGGCCACCGGGGTGCTGCGTCGAATGGCGGTCTCGGCAGGGACCACCGCCGGCGAGAACGGCTTCACCTACGGGTTGTTGTACGCGCGCGAGCGGCAGGTCGCCGCCGAGTCCCGGCGGGCGGTCAAGCAGCTCTAGGCCGCATGGGTAACGCTGCTGCGAAAGGAGTTTGGAGGGAGTTTTCGCAGCAGCGTTACTTGACCGGGGAGTTCAGTTGCGGGCCCCACGGAAATGCTCGTCGTCCTGGTAATTTCCGGATTCGCCGGCCCACGCCTCTGCACCGGTCGCCGCGGTGCGATCGGTGCGGGCTGCGTCCGGCTGCTCTACGCCGCCGGTCGGGTGCAGCTGCTCGGCGCGCTGCCACTGCTCGTCGAGTTTCTCGCGCGAGGTGGCCGCTTCGCTCTGGTGGGCGGCGGCGCGGTCCTGCAGTCGGGCCGCCTCGGCGGCTTTCGCCTCCGCCTCGGCCTGCGCCGCGCGCGCCTTGGCCGCAGTCTCTTCGGCGAGCGCCTCGCGCCGCTCCACCCGGGAAGTCTCCACCCGGGCCTGCTCGCGGATCTCCTCGGCCTGCTGCACGCGGCGGCGGCGTCTGGCCCTGGCCGCGAGGGCGGCGATCAGCGCGATCAAAGCGATGATTACCAGTGCGGCGATCACAATCCGGACGGTGTTGTCACTCATGATCAGCTCCGTTGCTCGATCGATCTGCGGTGGTGTGGGCGAACGTCTGTAACGAGTCCCCATATTCCACAGAGCTAAAACAAGCGAACGCCGCACCCGGAATGGTGCTAATTGAAGTCGAGGGCCTCGACGGTCGCGGTGCCGCCTTCGTGGGAGGGGCGATTCGCCCCACCGATGACGTAGATGGTGTGGCCCACCGCGGCCACCGCCTCACCGTGCCGCGGGGTCGGCATCGGGGTCAGCGTCGACCATTTCGCCTCGGCCACGTCATAGGCCTCGACGACGGCCAGCACCTGGGTCGGTTCTTCGCCGCCCACGGCGACCACCCGCCCGTCGATGAACGTGGCGCCGTAGCTTCCGCGCGGTGTCGGCATCTCGACCAGCTTGGCCCAGCTCCCGGCTGCCGGGTCGAACCGCTCCAACGCCGCGGAATTTTTGTCGGCAGACAGGAACCGCCCACCGACGGCGTAGACGTAGGTGCCGTCCGACACCGCGGCCAGGTGCTCGCGCGGGGTCAGCATGTTGGCGGAGTCTTTCCACGACGTACCGTCGAAGACCTCGGTCTGGGGCACCAACTGCTTGGCGCTCTGCCCGCCCATCACGACGAGCTTGTCGCCGACCACCGCGGCCGCCGGTGCCGCCCGCGAATGGGTCAGGCTGGGTAACTCGACCCAGTTGTTGCCGCGCAACGCGAAGACCTTATTGGATGCGTCCGCGATGTTGTCGCTCGCGCCGCCCAGCACGATCACCTCACCCCGATACGTGGCCGCAGCCGCATGGTGCAGCGGTATCGGCAACGGAGGTCCGGTTTCCCAGACGCCGGTGCTCGGTTGGTAACTCTCGACGGTGGTCAGCACGCCGCCGTTGTACAGGCCGCCCATCAGCCAGATCTTGTCGTTGAGCACCGTCCACGCCATCATCAGCCGGGGGCTCTTGGCCGGGGGCAGGGTGCGCCATTGGGCCGCGGGTTGCGTCTTGCGAGCCGGCAAGGTCAGCGACTCCGCCGTGGAAACCACCTGCTGATCTGTGGCGTCGGTCGACCCGCCGATCGCGTACACCGTCTTGGCCACCGCCGCGACCGCCATGCCGTGCCGGGCCGACGCCATGTCGGGCAGGTTGTCCCAAGACTTGGCGGTCAGGTCGAACACGGACACGCTCTTGAGCACCTGACCACCGGACAAACCGCCGGCGGCCACCAGACGTCCATCGGCGATGGCCACCCCCAGGTCACTCCGCGGCTGCGGCAGCGACGGCAGCGTGGTCCAGGTCTTGGCATCCGGGTCGTAGGCCTCGACGGCGGCCGAATCGGTGCCTGCACTGGCTCCGCCGACCACGTACATCAGCTTGCCGTCCGAGGCGGCGGCGGGCAGCTGCCGCGGCGTCGGAAGGGGGGCGCCCAGGATCCAGGAGTTGCCGTCGAAAATCTCGGTGGTGCTCACCAGTGCGCCGTTGGCGTCCACACCGCCGGCGACGATGATGCGGTCGCCGATCACTACCGCGGCCGCGGCCGCCCTGGGTTGCAACATCCGCGGCAGCTCCACCCAGTGGCTGTTGACTACACGCCAAACCTGGTCGCTGGCAACGGGTTTCGCGCCCGTCGTCTTCCAGCCGCCAAGTATCACCGGATTGCCCTGCCAGGTCACTGCCGAGGCACGCTGAATCGGGACGGGAAGGTCGTCGCCACCCTTCCATTCGTCGACGGCCGGGTCGTAACCCTCGTGCCGGGCGGTGACCGTGCCGTTGCTGCCGACGCCGCCGAAGATCCATATCGTGCCGTCGGACTGCGTGGTCGCTGCGGCATCGCGCGCGATGCGCGCATTGGTGATCGATTTCCACTGCACCGGCGCCTGGGTCGGCGGGTGGGACGACGCGTTCTCGTGTTTCTCGGCCTGGGGAAGCGCGATCAGGACGATGCCGGCGACCAACAGCAACGCCGCGGCAACCGCGGCCGCTATCAGCAGGCGGCGCCTGTTGGAACCCGGCGGCCCGAATCGTCCCGCCGTGCCGGCCGGTTCAGGGCGGTGTGGTGGCGGCGTGCCGCCGGTGCCGGCCGGCGGTTGGGCAGGTGCGGCGTTCGCGGTCCGCAGCACCTGCGCGGCCTCGGAAAACTCGTCCCGGCCAGGGTCGCCCTGGGAGGTGGGGGGCTGACCGATGAACGACGTCGGCCCGTCCTGGCGTGGGATCTGCCGGGTCGGCGAATGCATGTTCGACGTGTCCGGGCTGGGCGGCGGAGTCTGCCGGGTATCGCCGGTCGCGCCCGGCGGGGTCACCGACACGCCCGGGGTCAGTATTGCGGTGCGCCCGGTACCGTCCGGCGCGCTGGTGATGGCCATCGCGTCGGGCTTCAGGCCGTTGGCGCGCTGCGCGGCTTGCAACTCGCGTCCGAACGCCTCCGCCGACGACGGGCGTTTCGCGGGCTCGATCGACATTGCGTGCTCTATCGCCGCGCACACCGAGTCGGGGATTCCTTCGGGGCGCAGATCCGGGACGCCGCTGGAACTGATGCGCAGATACTGGGCGATGAGGTCTTCGCCCTTCCTGCGCTCGTGTGCGGCATTGCCTGCGATCAGCGCGAAGATGGTGGCGCCGAGCGAATAGACATCGGAGACGACGGTCGCCTGGTTGCCGGTCATCACCTCTGGCGCGGTGTAGTCGATGGTGCCGGAGAAGAACCCCGTTGCGGTCTCGTAGCCACCCTCGATACGGGCGATGCCGAAATCGCTCAGTTGCGGTTCGCCGTAATCGTTGATCAGCACGTTCGCCGGCTTGATGTCGCGGTGCAACGTGCCGTTGCGGTGGGCGGTTTCCAGTGCCCCGCAGAGCTTTACACCGATCCGCAGCGCCTCGGGCCACGGAGTCGCACCCTCGTTGTGCAAACGCACCGCCAGGGAATCCGCGGCGTGATAGGGCATTACGATGTAGGGCCGGTTGCTGGTGGTGACCCCTACCCGCAGGATGTGGACGATATTCGGGTGGCCGGACAATCCGCCCATCGCGTAGCCCTCGCGCAGGAAGCGTTCCTGACTCTCCTGGTCGAAGGAAGACGGCAGCACTTTGACCGCAACGCTTCTCCCCAACGCCGTCTCCGAACAGCGGTAGATGACACCGGCGCCGCCGCGTCCGACCTGCTGCGCGTCTTCGAAGCCGGCCGCTGCCAACTCCGCAACGATCCCGCTGGCTGCCGCGCCCTCGGTAGGGGAGTCTTCAGGCATATCTCGGCGTTTCCCCTTCGCGGCGTTGGATGATGCGCGAGGTCAACAGTAGCGAACCAGTTCCTTGCGTAGGTACCGTTCCGGCAACTATCGCCCGGGAGGGTCGTGGGGGCCACAATGGCGGCATGGCACTGGATCTGACCGCGTACTTCGAGCGCATCGACTACCGCGGCGCTGCTGAGCCGACCCTGGAGGTCCTCGAACAGTTGATCGCCTCCCACACCCGGGCAATCCCGTTCGAGAACCTGGATCCGTTCCTGGGTGTGCCCGTGGACGACCTGAGCCCCGCGGCACTGGCTGACAAGCTGGTCCACCGGCGTCGCGGCGGTTACTGCTACGAGCACAACGGCTTGCTGGGATATGTGTTGGCCGACCTGGGTTTCAAGGTGCGCCGCCTGACCGGACGGGTGATTTGGATGAGGGCTCCGGACGCCCCGATCCCGGCGCAGTCCCACACCGTCCTGGCGGTGACCTTCCCCGGCTGCGCCGGCCCCTACCTCGTCGATGTCGGCTTCGGTGGCCAGACGCCCACCTCGCCGCTGCGGTTGCTGACCGGCGGTGCGCAGCAGACCAGGCACGAGCCGTACCGTCTGCAGGACGGCGGCGACGGACTCGTCCTGGCGGCCCGGCTGCGCGACGAGTGGCAGCCGTTGTACGAGTTCGCCACGAAGACCCGGCCGCCGATCGATCTGACGGTGGGAAGCTGGTATGTCTCGACGCATCCGTCGTCGCACTTCGTCACCGACTTGATGGCGGCCCGAGTCACCGAGGAGGGGCGGATGAACCTGGGCGGGCGCACGCTGGTCATCCACCGGCCCGGCGGCACCGAGAAGATCGACCTCGACGACGCGGCAGCGGTGGTGGACACCCTCGCCGCCGATTTCGGGATCAACCTCGGCGACCTGGACCGGGCCGCTCTCGAGGCCCGCATCGACGCGCTACTGGCGCGGGAGCCACGAACCGAGCCGGCGTAACGCCTCTTCGACGTCGCCGGTCGGTCCGGCGAACGACAGCCGGACGAAGGAGCTGCCCCGTGCCGGGTCGAAGTCGATACCCGGTGCGATCGCAACACCGGTGTCGCTCAACAATTTCGAACAGAACCGCAGCGAGTCGGCAGTGAAGTCGGAGACGTCGGCGTAGACGTAGAACGCACCGTCGGTCGGGGCCAGCCGGTCGAGGCCGATGCCGCGCAGTCCGTCGAGCAGCAGCGCGCGGTTCACCGCATAGTGCTGCAGATTCGTCTCGGCCTCAGCGGTCGATTCCGGGGTGAACGCCGACACCGCGGCGATCTGCGACAACACTGGCGGGCAGATGCTGAAGTTGCCGGTCAGACAGTCGACTGCGCGGCGCAGTTCGGCCGGCACCAGCAGCCAGCCCAACCGCCAGCCCGTCATCGCGTAGTACTTGGAGAAACTGTTGACCACCACGGCATTTCGCGAGGTCTGCCAGGCCGAACTGGTCTGCGGCGCCCCGTCGTACACCAACCCGTGGTAGACCTCGTCACTGATCAACCGCACGCCGGTGTCGTCACACCAGGATGCGATCGCCGCGAGTTCCTCCGGCGGGATCACGGTGCCGGTCGGGTTGGCCGGACTGGCGACGATGACGCCCTGCACCGGCGGGTCCAGCGCGGCCAGCATCTGGGCAGTGGGCTGGAACCGGGTCTCGGGTCCGCACGGGATCTCGACCACTTCACATCCCAATGCCGACAGGATGTTTCGGTAGCAAGGGTACCCGGGACCGGCCATCGCGACCCGGTCGCCCACGTCGAAGCAGGCCAGAAACGCCAGCAGGAAGCCACCCGAGGATCCCGTGGTGACGATCACCGCATCCGGCTCAACCGAAATACCGTGACGCACTTGATAATCTGCCGCTATCGCGGCCCGCAGCTCGGGAATGCCCAGCGCTACGGTGTAACCCAACTGGTTGCGATGCAAGGCCGCGGCGGCCGCGGCGCGCACCGGTTCCGGGGCACCCACGCTGGGTTGGCCGGCCGACAGATTCACCAGGTCGCCGTGCGTGCGCTGGCGCTCGGCGGCCGCCAGCCAGACATCCATCACGTAGAACGGTGGGATGCCTGCGCGCAGCGCGACGTGCCGGGTCACGATGCCGGCAGAACTTCGGATTCCAAGCCGCGCAGAATGTCTCGCGTAGTGCTCAGCAACTGCGCACTGCCGTGGGCGCGTTTGAAGTACAGATGCATATCGTGTTCCCAGGTGATCGCGATCCCACCGTGCAGCTGAATAGCCTCGGCCGCCACCATGTTCAGCGCCTCGGTCGCGGCCAGTCTGGCCGTGGCGGCATTGACGGGTGTGGGCTGGTCGCATGCCTCGTTGACGACGGCCTTCGCGGCGGCGACGGTGACGTACAGGTCCGCCATCCGGTGCTTGAGCGCCTGGAAGCTGCCGATCGGGCGGCCGAATTGCACGCGGCTCTTGGCATATTCGACGGTCAGGTCCAGACACCGTTCGGCAGCACCGATCTGCTCGGCCGCCAGCAGAATGGCCGCGAAGTCCGCCAGACCCGGATCGGCACCCAGGTCGGCGGCGGTGTCCGTGGGGGTCAGGCGCGCCAGTCGGCGAGTCAAATCCATGGTCGTCACCGGTTCCGCGCTGAACTCGGTCCACCTGCTCACCCGGCCGTCGGCGGCGGCCACGACGACGTCGGCGACGTCACCGTTGACCACGTAGTCCGGGTCGAGCACCAGCGCCCCGATCGAGCTGCCGTCGGCCAGCGCCGCCAGCGTCTCGGCATCGGGTTCTGCCGCGGCCAGCAGCGCGAGCTCGGCCAGGGTGGTACCCCACAGCGGGGACGGCACCAGCGCGCGGCCCAGCTCCTGCAGCACCGTGGCGGCATCCGCCAGTTCGCCGCCCGCGCCGCCGAGTTCGTCCGGGACGACCAGCGCGGCGGCGCCGACCTGCTCGCACAACAACTGCCACAGCGACTCGTCGTAACCTCGTTCGGACTCGATCGCCGCCCGCACGGCGGCCGGGCCGGCGTGCTTGCCCACCAGTGCGGCGACGGTGTCGCGCAACATCTCGCGTTCTTCGGTCATAACGCCTCCAGCACTCGTCGCCGGTGCGATCGCGGTGTACCCCAGGCCGATCGCAACGCCTGCACCCGCAACAACAACAGCGATAGGTCGTGCTCCTGAGTGAAACCGATGGCACCGTGGGTCTGCAACGCCGAGCGTGCGGCCAGCAGACCAGCTTCGGCCGCTGCCGCTTTGGCCGCGCTGACGTCGCGGGGCTGCATCGACAGCGCCGCGCCGTACACCAGCGGCCGGGCCAGTTCGACCGCGATGTGCACGTCGGCAAGCTTGTGCTTGATCGCCTGATACGAGCCGATCACACGGCCGAACTGGGACCGCTGTTTGGCGTAGTCCACGCTGCCGGCCAGCAACGCCTCAGCCGCACCGACCAGCTGCGCCGCGGTGGCCAGTGCGCCGAACTCGAAGGCCCGGTCGACATCCGCCGGCCAGGCGTCCCCGGTGGCCGTGACGTCGAACAGGCGACGGCTGGGGTCCACGGACTCGTGGCGTTCACCGGGGGTCGCTTCGCTGACGTCTTGGTCCACCATCAGCACCAGCCCGGCGACGTCGGCGTCGACCGCCCGCGGCACCTGTGGCGGCAGCGCGACGGTGGCGATCAACTCGCCGGCGGCCAGCCGGGCGGAGCGCTCGGCTTGAGCATCGCAGGCAAGCAATACCGGTGCGACGGCGATGGATTCGGTGACCGGGCCGGGCACACACCAGCGTCCGAGGCGCTCACACGCCACCACCAGATCGACCGGCGATGCGTCGATGCCGTCGTACTTCTCCGGCACCATCAGCGCGGTGACGCCGAGGTTGGCCAGCTGCTCCCACACCTTCAAGCCGGGTTTGGCATCGCCTGCGGCCCAGGCGCGCACCGCGCCCGGGAGGTCCGCGGCGCCCAGGGCGGCGTCGATGCTCGCGGCGAAGTCACGCTGCTGTTCGTCGAGGATGAATTCCATTGGCGTTTCTACCCCTTCTTTTCTCGAGGCAGGCCGAGCAGGCGTTCGGAGATGATGTTGCGCTGAATCTCGTTGGTGCCGGCGTAGATCGGGCCGCCGAGGGCGAACAGCAGGCCTTCGGTCCACGGGCCGGCCAGTTCGCCGTCGGCGGCGCGCAGATCGAGTGCGGTCTGGTGCAGTTGCACGTCCAGGTCGGACCAGAACACCTTGGTGACAGACGACTCCGCGCCCAGTTCGCCTCCCGCGGCCAGCCGGGTGACGGTGCCGAAAGTCTGCAGCCGGTAGGCCTGCGCCTTGATCCAGCCGTCGGCGACCCGGTCGGCGAACTCCGGTGGTGCGCCGCTCTCCTTCCACAGCTGCACCAGCCGTTCGGCGGCGGCCAGGAACCGGGCCGGGCTGCGCAGCGACATGCCCCGTTCGTTGCTCGAGGTGCTCATCGCGACGCGCCAGCCGTCGTTGGGCGTGCCGATCACGTCCTCGTCGGCAACGAAAACGTCGTCGAGGAAGATCTCGCCGAATCCGGTGTCACCACCCAGTTGGACGATCGGGCGTACCGTCACCCCCGCGGCCTTGAGGTCGAACATGAAGTAGGTCAGCCCTTGATGGCGCTGGGATTGCGGATCGGAGCGGAACAATCCGAATCCCATCTCGGCGAACGGCGCGCGGGAGCTCCAGATCTTCTGCCCGTTGAGCAACCAGCCGCCGTCGGTCCGCGTCGCGGTCGACCGCAACGACGCGAGGTCGCTGCCGGACTCGGGCTCGGACCAGGCTTGTGCCCAGATCTGTTCGCCGCTGGCCATTTTCGGCAGAATGCGGTCCAGCTGCGCTGCGGTGCCGTGCGAGAAAAGCGTGGGTGCCAGCATCGAGGTGCCGTTGGCGCTGGCCCGGCCGGGTGCTCCGGCCCGGAAGTACTCTTCCTCATAGACGACCCAGTGCAGCAGTGGGGCGTCGCGGCCGCCGTACTTCTCCGGCCAGGTGATCACCGACAAACCGGCATCGAAGAGCACTTTGTCCCAAATGCGATGTTGGGCAAAGCCTTCGGCGTTGTCGTAGGACTTCGTCGGGATCGAGTCGCGGTTGGCGGCCAGGAAATCGCGCACCTCGGCCTGAAACTCCTGGGTCTGTTCGTCCAGTTCTAGATCCATCACGTCATCTCTCGCAGTTGTGGTTTGACCACCTTGCCGCCTGGGTTGCGCGGCAACGCGTCGACGAACCGCACCGAGCGCGGTATTTTGAAATTCGCCAAATGCGCACGGGTGTAGGCGATTACCGACTCCTCATTCAGATCGGCACCGGGCCGCGTCACAACGAAGGCGCGGCCCACCTCACCGAGTCGCCGGTCAGGGATCCCGATGACGGCGGCGTCGGCGATCCCATCCATGCGGGCCAACACCTGTTCGACTTCGGCCGGATAGACGTTGAACCCGCCACAGATGTACATGTCCTTGAGCCGGTCGGTGATGCGCAGGTTGCCGGCGTCATCAACGGTGCCGATGTCGCCGGTGTGCAGCCAGCCGTCGGCGTCGATCGCGGCCGCGGTCGCCGTCGGATCGTCGAGGTAGCCCAGCATCACGTTGGGACCGCGCAGCAACACTTCACCGCTGTCGTCGATGCGTAGCTCGAAGTCGGCGAACGGGCGCCCACAGGTGGTCGCCACGGTCACCGCGTCGTCCTCAGGCCGGCAGGCGGTGCCCATGCCGTTGGCTTCGGTCAGGCCGTACGCGGTCAGCACGATGTCGATGTCGAGTTCGGACTGCATGCGTTCCACCAGCACCACCGGAACGGTCGCCGCGCCGGTCACCGCGAACCGCAGCGAACTCAGGTCGTAGTCGGCGCGGGCCGGGTGGTCGAGCAGCACCTGATAGATGGTCGGCGGCCCGGGCAATACGGTGATGCGGTGCCGCTCGATGGCCTGCAGCGTGCGCAGCGGATCGAAGGTCAGGTGCGGGATCAGCGTCGCGCCGGTCTGCAGACAGGCCAGGATGCCCGCCTTGTAGCCGAAGTTGTGGAAGAACGGGTTGATGCACAGATAGCGGTCCGCGCTGGTGATCTTGCCGTTGGCCGCCCACGCTGCCGATGCCGCCAGCGACTGCCGGTGCGCGCACAGCACACCTTTGCTGCGGCCGGTGGTCCCGGAGGTGAACAGGATGTCGCTGACGTCGTCGGGTGTGACGGCCGAGGCGCGCCCGGCTGCCTCGCGGACCGCCGCGGGGTCGTCACCGTGGGCGACGAATTCCGCCCAGGTGCCGTCGGACTCGTCGATCCCGATGCGCACGATGTGACGCAGCGCGGGCAGTGCCGCGCGATCGAGATCCGCGGTCCGGTCAGTGCCCAGGAAGCGGCCGGCGGCGAACAACACCGGAGCGTCGGTGCGGGCCAGTATGTCGGTGGCTTCCTCGGCGGTGTAGCGCGTGTTCAGCGGCACCATCGCGGCGCCGACGTGGTGAATGGCCAGGCAGGCCACCACCCAGTGCCAGGTATTGGGCGACCAGATGGCTACCCGGTCCTTCGGTGCCACACCCAGGGTCACCAGTGCCGCGGCCGCCCGGCGTACTTCGTCCCGCAGGGCGGTCGCGGTGAAGCTGCGGTCGTCGGTGATCAGCGCGTCGTGATCGGGGTAGCGGCGGGCAAGGTCGTCCAGCGCCGCCGGTATGGTCCGGGGATCGCTGGTCATCGACGCTCCTGTATCGATTGCCCGCCTGCTCAGCACACGGCCGCATCGCGGGCTGCGTCGCCAGGCTAACAAAGCAAGTGCTTGGTAGGTTAGCCTACAGGTTATGCAGGACGTCGAAGAGTTCCGGGCCGAGGTACGGCAGTGGCTCGCCGACAATCTGGTCGGCGAATTCGCAGCACTGAAGGGACTCGGCGGTCCGGGACGCGAACACGAAGCGTTCGAGGAACGCCGAGCCTGGAACCAGCATCTGGCCGCGGCGGGCCTGACATGTCTGGGCTGGCCGGTCGAACACGGGGGCCGGGGACTGTCGACCGCGCACCGGGTGGCGTTCTACGAGGAATACGCGCTGGCCAACGCCCCGGACAAGGTCAATCACTTCGGCGAGGAACTGCTGGGTCCGACCCTGATCGCGTTCGGCACTCCCGAGCAGCAGCAACGCTTCCTGCCGCGCATCCTCGACGTCACCGAATTGTGGTGTCAGGGTTACTCCGAGCCGGGCGCCGGCAGCGATCTCGCCAACGTCGCGACCACCGCCGAGCTGGACGGCGACCACTGGGTGATCAACGGCCAGAAGGTCTGGACCTCACTGGCGCACTTGTCGCAGTGGTGTTTCGTGGTGGCCCGCACCGAGAAAGGCTCCAAACGCCACGCCGGGTTGTCGTATCTGCTGGTGCCGTTGGATCAGCCCGGTGTGGAGGTGCGGCCAATCATCCAGATCACCGGCACCGCGGAGTTCAACGAGGTGTTCTTCGACGACGCCCGCACCGAGGCGTCGCTGGTGGTCGGTCAGCCCGGCGACGGGTGGCGGGTCGCGATGGGAACGCTCACTTTCGAGCGTGGCGTTTCCACGCTGGGTCAGCAGATCGTCTATGCCCGAGAGCTTTCGAATGTGGCGGAGCTCGCACAGCGCACCGGTGCGGTGGACGACCCGTTCATCCGGGAACGGCTGACCCGGGCCTGGACCGGGCTGCGGGCCATGCGTTCCTACGCCCTGGCCACCATGGATGTGGAGCAGCCCGGTCAGGACAACGTGTCGAAGTTGTTGTGGGCCAACTGGCATCGCAGCCTGGGTGAGCTGGCGATGGATGTGCTGGGCAAGCCGGGACTGACCCTGGCCGACGGTGATTTCGACGAGTGGCAGCGGTTGTATCTGTTCACCCGCGCCGACACCATTTACGGCGGATCCAACGAGATCCAGCGCAACATCATCGCCGAGCGGGTGCTCGGCCTGCCTCGGGAGGTTAAAGGGTGAGCTTGGCCGAAGCGCCGAAAGAGATTGCCGGACACGGACTGCTGGACGGCAAGGTCGTGGTGGTGACCGCCGCTGCCGGCACCGGCATCGGATCGTCCACCGCGCGCCGGGCACTCGTCGAGGGCGCCGACGTGCTGGTCTCCGATCACCACGAACGGCGCCTGGGTGAGACAGCGGACGAGTTGACGGCGCTGGGGCTGGGCCGGGTCGAGCATGTCGTGTGCGACGTGACGTCCACCGCGCAGGTCGACGCGCTGATCACCACGGCGACAGCGCGATTCGGTCGGCTCGATGTGCTGGTGAACAACGCCGGACTGGGTGGTCAGACGCCGGTGGCCGATATGACCGACGAGGAATGGGACCGCGTCCTGGACGTATCGCTGACGTCGGTGTTCCGCGCCACCCGGGCGGCGTTGCGGTACTTCCGCGACGCGGACCACGGCGGCGTGATCGTCAACAATGCCAGCGTGTTGGGCTGGCGGGCGCAGCACTCGCAGTCGCACTACGCCGCCGCGAAAGCCGGTGTCATGGCGTTAACCCGTTGCAGCGCAATCGAAGCCGCCGAGTACGGAGTGCGGATCAATGCGGTCTCGCCCAGCATTGCGCGGCACAAGTTCCTGGACAGGACGTCGTCTGTGGAACTGCTGGACCGGCTGTCCGCCGGGGAGGCATTCGGGCGCGCCGCGGAGCCGTGGGAGGTGGCCGCCACCATCGCATTCCTGGCCAGCGACTACTCGAGTTACCTGACCGGGGAAGTGATTTCGGTCTCCAGTCAGCACCCCTGAACCGTGGCGCCGCTCTCGGGCGTCGTCAGAACGGGGTGTTCAGCAGTCCGGCGATGCTGAACAGGCCCGCCATTTGCGAACCCATATTCCATAACCCGGTGGTGAAGCCGCTGACGAGGTCCGAGTTCGGTTCGGGCACCGCGGCATTGAAGAAGCCGGAGACGCGGCCGTTCTCACCCAGCGTGGGGTCTGCGCCGCCCGCCGAATTGAAGAAACCCGATATGCTGCCGTTCACCAATCCGCCGGAGGCCCTGTTGTTGAAGCCACTGACGTTCAGACCCGTATTACCGAATCCCGAGGTGGCTGCGCCACTATCGGTGATAACCCCGACGCCGGTGTTGGCGTTGCCGGAATTGAAGAATCCGGTGTTGGTGTTGCCCGAGTTTCCGTCGAAGGTGTTGTAGTCGCCGGAATTGTCCATCCCCGTGTTGAGTACGCCCGCGTTCGCGAAACCGGTGTTCAATCCGCCGGAGTTACCGAAGCCCGTGTTCAACACGCCTGAGTTGCCGATGCCGAAGTTTCCGCTCGCCGAGTTTCCGAAACCGATGTTGCCGAAACCGGAATTGCCGATGCCCAGGTTGCTCAGACTGCCCGGGGCGTAAGGGTTGCTGCCCGTGTTGAACAGGCCGACGTTGCCGCTGCCGGAATTGAAGAAGCCGATGTTGTTGGATCCTGAGTTGCCGAAGCCGATGTTGCCGCTGCCGGAGTTCAGGCCGTGGAAGGTGAACTGTCCGGTGGACAGGTTGTAGTACGCATTGCCGATGCCGATCAGTCTGTTGCCGTCGAGGCCGAAACCGATGTTGTACTCGCCGTTGTTACCGGCGCCGATGTTGGCGGTGCCGTTGTTGCCGAAACCGAAATTGAAGTTGCCCCAGTTACCGGCGCCGGCGTTGCCGCCTTTGTCAAAACCGACACTGAGATTCCCGAGTCCGAAATTGCCCGCGCCGGTGTTCCCGAAGCCGACGTTGCGGTCGCTGTAGTTTCCGCCGCCGATGTTCGCGTTGCCGTTGTTGCCCCCGCCGACGTTCGAGTTGCCTCGATTGCCGTTGCCGAAGTTGCCGGCACCGGTGTTGCCGCTGCCGACGTTGCCGCTGCCTCGATTGCCGACGCCCAGGTTGAGATCCTGCGCACTGGCCACAAGCCGGCCGATACCGGGCAGTTCCGACAGCGTCTGCTGCCAGGACGACAGCTGTGCGACCGCCGCGGACGCAGCGCCGTGGTAGCCGAGCATCGCGGTGACATCGGCGGCCCAGAACTCCTGGTAGATTCCCTCGACTGCCGCGATAGCCGGAGCGTTGAGCCCGAAGATGTTGGAGCGGAACAGGTTCAGCATGGTGTTGCGATTTGCTGCGATCAGCTGGGGATCGACGGTGGCCGCCTTGGCCGCTTCGAAAGCACTTGCCACCGCGGTAGCTTGGGCGGCCGCGACGGTCGCCTGTGCCGATGCCGAGTTCAGGAGCGTCGTGTACTGAGCCGCCTTGGCGGCCATGGCGATAGCTGCCGGACCGTGCCATACCTGTCCGGCCAGGTTGGCGGTCACCGAGCCGAAAGATTCCGCGGCGGAGCCCAGTTCGTCGGCCAGTCCGCACCATGCGGTGGCCGCTTCCAGCATCGGCGCCGCTCCCGCTCCGGCGAACATCCGCAGTGAATTGATCTCCGGCGGCAACGTCAGGTACAACACGATTCCGGCCCTTCCTGTGTCGGAGCAACTGTGGACTGACTGAGCAAAATTCGACCCGGGAGAACATACGACGCGACGAACGGATTGTGTGGTGTTTCGCGGAATTGGCGCCGCCCGGTCGACAATGCGCGACCGAACGTCGCCGCGCACCGTGACGGCCGGCCACCGGCGGCCGGATCGAGCGCGGAATAACCGCAACGAGACGACTTAGGATCAGCCGAGGCCTGGCATCGGTTACGGGCCGTTCAACGGGGGATGCACATAGCTGATGAGCAACGCTGGGAAAGAAGGTTTGTGGTGACTACGGGTCCATGGGGCCAGGCCCCAAATCCCGCTGACGGTGCGACCCAGGCCGGTTGGCAGCTGCCGCAGCCCGGGTCCGCGCCGCCGGTGCCGGCCCCTCCGGCGTGGCCGGGGCAGCCGCCGTCGGGCTACCAGCAGTGGCCGTCGGGTCCCCAGCATTTCGGCCAGTTCGGACCACCGGGCCCGCGCAACCGAAAGCCGCTCATCATCGCCCTGACTGTCGCCGCCGCCGTCGTCGTGGTTGTCGTGTTCGTCGTGATCGCGGTGGTGTCGTCCGGAAGTGACGGCAGATCGGGCAGCGCCGGGGACGCGGTGAAGGGATACCTCGAGGCACTGGCGCGGGGCGACGCGGAGACGGCCCTGAGCTACGGCAGCGATCAGCCGGGGTCGAAGGAATTCCTCACCGACGAAATCCTCAAGAAGCAGATCGCGCATTGGCCCATCACCGACATCAAGATCCTCGGCGACTCCGGTGCGCTGAGTTTCGGCCAGGTTCACGTGAGCGCGAAGTTCGGCGAGAACATGTCCGATGTGACGTTGTCGACCAAGAGGTCCGGCAAGGAATGGAAGATCGATCAAGCGGCGATCAAGATCGACACGGTCAGTTCCGTCGACAACAAGGCGTTCGAGACCTTGACGTTCTTCGGAACCGCGGTCGGCAAGTCGCCGGCGTATGTGTTCCCAGGCTGGGTGAATGCGGGCAGCACCAACGCGAATGTGGCAGTCAAGCTGAAGAAGCCGTACCTGCTCGACAGTCTGTCCACCGGCAGTTTCGGCAGCTTGGATTTCGAGCTGAGCGATTCCGGGCAGTCGGCGATCATGTCAGCCATATCGGCGCAATTGACTCAGTGCACGCGGTCCGCGCAATTGGCGCCGCCCGGCTGCCCACAGCGGGCACGCGATTACGACCTGGTCGACGGCACCGTGGTCTGGGGTAAGCCGGACGTGAGTGGTCTGAGCGTAGCGTTCTTCGACCAATATCATTTGGACGCACGGGTTTCCGGGGACGTCATCTTTCCGTTGACCGCCCAGACCAAGGCCGGCGGGACCAAGTCAGGTCAGGTGCGCTCCTACGTGAGCGCGAAAGCTGACGTGTCGCAGAGCCCACCCGTGGTGACGATGCGCTGACCACCTCGCGGGGAGGCCCGTTGGCCGAGCAAGCGCTTGGTTGATACGCTGACCGGGTGGAGCGCGTGGCCGGCCAGGCTAACAGCCGCCGCGACGAGTTGTTGGAACTCGCTGCGGTGATGTTCGCCGAGCGCGGGTTGCGTGCCACCACGGTGCGCGACATCGCCGACGGCGCGGGCATCCTGTCCGGCAGCCTGTATCACCACTTCGCCTCGAAAGAGGAAATGGTCGACGAACTGCTGCGCGGCTTCCTGGACTGGCTCTTTCTGCGCTACCGGGAAATCGTCGACAGCGAACCCAACCCGCTGGAGCGGCTCAAGGGCCTGTTCATGGCATCCTTCGAGGCGATCGAGCACCGCCACGCCCAGGTGGTCATCTACCAGGACGAAGCGCAACGGCTGTCGTCGCAGCCGCGGTTCTCCTACCTCGAGGACCGCAACAAACAGCAGCGCAAGATGTGGGTCGACGTGCTGCACCAGGGCATCGAGGAGGGTTACTTCCGGCCCGATCTCGACGTCGACCTGGTCTACCGCTTCATCCGCGACACGACCTGGGTGTCGGTGCGCTGGTACCAACCGGGCGGACCGCTCACCGCCCAGCAAGTCGGTCGGAAATACCTCGCCATTGTGCTGGGCGGGATCGCAAAAGAAGGAGTCTGAAATGCCGGAGGCCTATGTCATCGACGCTGTGCGTACCGCGGTTGGCAAGCGCGGGGGCGCATTGGCCGGGGTGCATCCCGTCGACCTGGGCGCGCTGGGCTGGCGCGGACTGTTCGACCGCAACGACGTCGACCCGGGCGCCGTCGACGACGTGATCGCCGGGTGCGTCGACGCCGTCGGCGGTCAGGCCGGCAACATCGCCCGGTTGTCGTGGTTGGCCGCGGGATATCCCGAAGAGGTGCCCGGCGTCACCGTCGACCGGCAGTGCGGCTCAAGTCAACAAGCTATTTCCTTTGGGGCACAAGCGATCCTGTCGGGTACCGCCGATCTGATCGTGGCCGGCGGCATGCAGAACATGAGTCAGATCCCGATCTCCTCGGCGATGACCGTCGGCGAGCAGTTCGGTTTCACCTCGCCGACCAACGAGTCCAAGCAGTGGCTGCACCGCTACGGCGACCAGGAGATCTCCCAATTCCGCGGCTCCGAACTGATCGCCGAGAAGTGGAACCTCTCGCGCGAGGAGATGGAGCAGTATTCGCTGGCCAGTCACGAGCGTGCCTTCGCGGCCATCCGCGGGGGTAACTTCGACAACGAAATCCTCACCGTGGAAACCGAATCCGGGTCGTTCCGGGTCGACGAAGGACCACGTGAGTCGTCGCTGGAGAAGATGGCGGGGCTGAAGACATTGGTCGAGGGCGGCCGGCTGACGGCGGCGATGGCCAGTCAGATATCCGACGGCGCTTCGGCGGTGCTGCTGGCTTCCGAGCAGGCCGTCAAGGAGCACGGCCTGACCCCGCGTGCGCGCATCCACCACATCAGTACCCGCGGCGCCGACCCGGTGTTCATGCTCACCGGTCCCATCCCAGCCACCCGTTATGCGTTGGAGAAGACCGGGCTTTCCATTGACGACATCGACACGGTCGAGATCAACGAGGCGTTCGCGCCGGTGGTCATGGCGTGGCTCAAGGAGATCAAGGCGGACCCGGAGAAGGTCAACCCGTCCGGCGGCGCGATCGCGCTCGGGCATCCGCTGGGTGCCACCGGAGCCAAGCTGTTCACCACCATGCTGAATACGTTGGAGCGCACCGGCGGTCGGTACGGCCTGCAGACCATGTGCGAGGGCGGCGGCACCGCGAACGTCACCATCATCGAACGGCTGTAGTTTCGCGCGCCCGACCCGGTGGCCCTCCCGCGCGCCCTCCCGCGCCCGCCCGCCCGCGTGCCCGCCCTCCCGCGCGAGTGTGCGTCTGGCGACCCTCCACCTGGGTTTTGCGTCGCGATTCGCACTGTCGGCAGGGTTGGGGATGAGTGACTGGCCGCGACCGCAGGGCGGGCGCACGATCCGTCGATGGACTGGCCGTTTCGGGCCGCGGAAGCACTCGCCGCAGGCGCTATCCCGGAGCGCACCATGCGGGCGCTGTATGAACCGGTGTACCCAGGCGTCTACGCCCCCTCCGGTATCAGGCTCAGTGGGCGCCAGCGCGCGCGCGGCGTGGCTCTGGTCGCGTCGGCGCGGTGTACTGGCCGGCACGTCCGCATCGGCGCTGCACGGTGCGAAGTGGGTCGGCCCCGAGCTCGACGCAGAATTGGTGCACGACAACCGAAGACCGCCAAAGCGCATCATCGTCCACTCCGACGTCCTGGCGCCCCACGAAACGCTGCTGATTGGAGCGATGGCCGTGACCACCCCGGCACGCACCGCCTTCGACATCGGCCGACGAACACCGAACAGACTTCGGGCCATCGAGCGGATCGATGCTTTGGCGAATGCGACTGATCTGAAGATCACCGACATCAAGGCAGTTATCGCCGAGCATTCCGGCGCACGGGGACTGGCCAGACTTCGGCGGGTGTTGCCGCTGGTTGACAGTGCCGCCGAGTCGCCACCGGAAACGCGGACGCGGTTAGCGATGATCGATGCCGGGTTGCCGGCACCTCAGACGCAGATCGTGGTGCGGGACGAGTTCGGCGACTTCGTGGCCCGGATCGATATGGGCTACAAGGAGTTTCTTGTCGGAGTCGAATACGACGGGTCGCAACACTGGACCGACCCCGCGGTACGCGCGGCGGACGCCGACAAGCAGGTCGCGTTGGCAGATCTGGGGTGGACGATCATTCGGGTCCACAACGACCTACTGCGTTACCGAGAGGGCACGTTCATCTCGCGGGTGTTCGCCGCGATGCATGCCGCTGGTTGGCGGACCTGAATGCCGACTGTGAAACCGCCGACGCAAACCCCAGGTGAAGCGTCGCCGGATGCACAGTCGCGCGGGGAGCGGGGAGGGCCGAGCGGGGAGCGGGGAGGGCGGGGAGCGCCGTGAGGGCGGGGAGCGCCGGGAGGGCGGGGAGCGCCGGTCAGGCGTCGAAGTCGACGGCGACGAACGGCGTGGTCGGGCGGGACTGACAGGTGAGCACATATCCTGCATCGAGTTCGGCGCGGCCCAGCGCAAAGTTGTGATCCATCTCCACGTCGCCCTCGACCAGCTTGGCCCGGCACGTCCCACAAGCGCCGCCCATGCAGGCGTACGGCGCGTCGTCACGCACCTGCAACGCACCTTCGAGCACCGAGTCGCCCGGGGTCAGGTCGCAGGTGTACTGCGTTCCGGACAACGTGAACGTCACCGTCGCAGTCTCGTAGCGGCCGCCGGCGACAGTGGACGTCTCGAAGCCGTGGAAGAGCTCGAGGTGGATCCGTTCGGTGTCCACGCCATGCTCGACCAGCAGCTCGTGCACTGTCGTCGTCATTTCCATTGGGCCGCAGATGAACCACTCGTCCACGCTGTCGGGGGGCAACGAACTCGTCAGCCAGTTGCCGAGCTTGGCACGATCGATACGGCCACGGAGCTCGGGAGTGTGCATCGACTCGCCGGACAGCACATGCAGGATCTCCAGACGATCGGCATAGCGCGATTCCAACCGGTCGAGCTCGGCCCGGAACATCGTCGACTCCTTGGTGCGGTTGCCGTAGATCAAGGTGAACCGGCTTTCGGTCTCGATCTCCAACGTGGTTGCCAGAATCGACAACACCGGGGTGATGCCGCTGCCGGCCACCAGTCCCACGTAGTGCTTCCGGTGCAGCGGATGCAGCGGGGCGCCGAACCGCCCGGACGGCGTCATCAGCTCCAGCACATCGCCGGCCTGCAACTGCTCGGCGACATATGTCGAAAAAACTCCGCCGGCAATGTGTTTCACCGCGATGCGTAACTGGGCCCGGGTGGCGGGCGCACAGATCGAGTAGTTGCGACGCGCACCCTCCCGGACAACCGTCACATGCTGGCCCGGTTCGAACCGAAACGCATCCTGCAACGGCTCGGGAACCGCGAAGGTCACCAGCGTGCTGTCGGCGGTGATCGGGTCGACCGACGCGACCGGGATCCGGTGCAGCATCGCGTGCGGCGAGTTGGACCTGGTCGGCATCCGCACTGGCAGCACCGCGGCCAGCCTGCCGTTGAGCTCCTTCCACTCCCGGAACTCGTCGGGATTGAGCTGCTGCCCGAAGACCGTGTTGATCGCGGGGTTGCGCTCCAGGTACACCTCCTCGTTGCGCTTCCAGGTGCGGATGTAGCGGTAGAACGGCACCGACGGGTGCAGGTGATGCACCAGGTGGTAGTTCTGCGACAGCAGCAACGGTGTGAAAAGCCATTCTGCGCCAACGCGATTGCGGGTGGCCCGGTATCGATTGGTGCGCTGGGTGTCCGCCAGCCCGTGATGCGGCAACCAGTCGAACCACCAGGCCAGGACGGTCAAGCCGATCCGTTGGGGGATGAGGAACACCACGGCCAGCGTCCAGAAGTTTCCGGTGGCGATGGCCGCGACCACCCCGGCGATGCTCAGCGCCAACATCAGCAGCGTCTCGGCCACCTCACCGACCGGCCGGCTGCGGACGCGCGGCAGGTAGTAGCGGATGTAGAAGTATTCCACCAGCGACCACCGCAACGGCAGCTGCCACCACTTCCCGTGTGAGGCAAAGGTATCCGGGTCCTGGTCGTCGTCGTTGGAGTGCCGGTGATGCTGAATGTGGATGTAGCCGAACGACGGGAAGGCCACCACCGGACCGACGAACGTCCAGGCCAGCCGACCCATCAGGGCGTTGACCCAGCGGGCCGAACTGATCGAGTAGTGCGACGCGTCGTGCACCACGGTGAACATCACGAACGTCACCGCGGCGTTGACCGGAACCGTCACCCACCACGGCGACCATCCGTTGACATAGCCGAGCGTCGCTGTGACGAAGCCGGTCAAGGATGCGAGGAAGATGCCGATCGTCGGCAGCGCGAGCTTGGGTACCGCTTCACCCGGATCGGGCAGCGCGTGGTGCGCAGCGGACTCCGGAGCCGCTTGGTCCATCTCGACGGTCGCCATAAATGCGAAAGCGTAACCCACTTGACACGGGCGGCTACTGCACGAAGTTGGCGGCCTTGTGTAAATGCTCGATCGCCTGCGCCACGATGGACTCGATCAACTCCGCGCAGGACGGCAGGTCGTCCAGAATTCCGGCTACCTGGCCCGACGCCAGCACACCCGCTTCGGTGTTGCCCTCGACCAAACCGGCCTTCAGCAGCATCGGCGTGTTGGCCGCCATCACCACCTGCGACCAGCTCAGTTCCTTGCCGTGCCGCATGGCCAGACCATCCTGGATCATCGAGCGCCACGACATCTGTGACATCTTCTTGAACTTGGCCGCGTTGCCCACGGCTGCGGTGAAACCCCTTGCCCGAGAGCCGCCTTCGAGTTTCTCCACCAGACCGGTGCGCAGCACCCGGTGCGGCATGCCGTCGACACGGGTGGTGACCACGGTGCCGTCCAGCGCGGCGTCCAGGTATCGCTGCTTGACGGCGTCGGGCACGGTGGAATCGGAGGTGAGCAGGAACCGGGTGCCCATGGCCACCCCGGCCGCGCCGTAGGAAAGTGCGGCGGCGAGTCCCCGTCCGTCGAAGAAACCACCCGCGGCGATCACCGGAATCCCGCTGCCCTCGACGGCGTCGAGCACTGAGGGCAGCAACAGCGTGGTTGCGACGGGACCGGTGTGTCCGCCGCCCTCGCCGCCCTGCACGATCATTGCGTCCGCACCCCAGCCGGCCACCTTGCGGGCATGTTTGGCGGCGCCGATCGACGGAATGACCACGGCGCCGGCCTCTTTGAGCCGCGCGATCAGTTCCGGCTTGGGCGCCAGCGCAAACGACGCCACCTTGACGCCCTCACGGATCATCAACTCGACGCGGTCGCCGGCGTCGGCGGCGTCGGCCCGGATGTTGACGCCGAACGGCTTGTCGGTGGCGGCCTTGACTTTGCCGATCGCTGTTGCCAGTTCGTCCAGCGTCATAGTGGCCGACGCCAGGATCCCGAGGCCGCCGGCGTTGGCCGTCGCCGACACCAACCGGGCACCGGCCACCCAGCCCATCCCGGTCTGTACCACCGGATGCTCGATGCCGACCAGCTCGGTCAGCGGGGTACGCAGCTTCACTGGCGGATCTCTCTGTCGCGCAGCGCTTTCGGATCGATAACGTCCCGAATGAGGCGCAGTTCGTCCTCCGTCGGCTCCCTGGATTCGCCGGCCTCGTCGAGGCCGTGCACCTCGAACGAGGTCGCCTCGCGAACCTCGTCGGGCCCGACGCCGGGGTGCAGGCTCAACGCCCGCATGGTCCGGTCCGGACCGCCGAAGTCGAAGACGCCGAGATTGGAGACCACCCGGTAGACGTTGACGAACCGGAACGCCGGGTTGTCCGCGTCCACCTTGTCGTAGCCGATGCCGGACACCACGTCGACGGTTTCGGTGAAGACGCGCTTGGAGTGGTTGCCGACCCAGTAACTGGTCGCGTGGTTGATGGTGTTGCCCGGCGAGCCGCGCACCCCGAACATCTGCCGGGTCGGCTGTTGCAGGGGCCCGAACGCCGAAATGTTCTGATTGCCGTAGCGGTCAACCTGATTGGCGCCCATGACGACGTGCCGCCGGCCCCAGGCCAGCGTCTCGAACACCCGGCCGAACGGCATCCAGCCCTCGATGGCTCCGGTCTTGCCCAGCGCTGGGGTGTCGGCCAGCAGTTGGGCCTCCCCGTCGGTCAGCAGGATGTCCGGCGAGAAGGTGAGTCGCGCCAACCGTGCACCCACCGACGCCATATTCGTCATCGGGCTGATCATGATTTCGCCGGCGTCTCTGAACAATTCAGCGCAGGCGATCGCGCAGACTTCGGCTCTGGTCGCGCTCATTTCGAAGCCTCCTCACCGAACTTGCGCACCGCCGCCTGGTAGTCGTCCTCGCTGCCGGACAGATAGGTCGCCTTGAACTGCTGCCAGCCGTCGTCGGTCGAGGCGGCCTCGGCATAGTGTCGCTGGAATTTCTCGTCCCGTCCGTAATCCGGTGCGGCGGTGGTGAAGTGCGCGCCGCCGGGAGCCTCCACCACACCGTCGACCATCATCCGGTTGATCAACAGCGCTTGCGGGGGAACCGATTTGACCAGCTCCTCGGTGGGCACCACGCGTTCCACGGACAGGAACCGCCGGTCGGCGGCCATCAGGAACAGGTCGTCGAAGTAGGGGTCGATGCCGGTGTAGGCCGCGTTGCCTTGGGCGTCACCGAGGTTGAGGTGGGCAAAGGCCGCGTCCAGGCGCAGAGCCGGCATCGCGATCAACTTCTCGTAACCGCCGTCGGTCGGGTACGGCGAGGTGACGGTCTGCAGTTCGCCCGCCCAGAAGTCCGGCACCGAGCTGCCCAGCCCCGCGCGGATCGGCAGGAACGGCAACCGTTGTGCCGCCGCCTGCAGCCCGCAGCGCAGCATGCCTTCGTCCATCTCCCGGGCCTCGATGGCGCCGGTCGTGCGCGCCTTGGCGAACCAGGGATCGTAGAAGGGCGGCGAGTCCAGTGAGACGAACCCGTAGTAGACCCGCTTCACCTTGCCGGCCGAGCACAGCAGACCCAGATCTGGTCCGCCGTAGGTGACGACGGTGAGGTCGGTGACGTCGGTGCGCAACAGGGCGCGGACGAACGCCATCGGCTTGCGTCGGGAACCCCAGCCGGCGATGCCGATGGTCATGCCGCTCTCGATCTGGGCGACGGCGTCGTCCAGGGTGGTCCGCTTGTCACTCATCTTTCTTGCCCTTCGCCGTGCCGGCGAACGCGTCGCGGTGCTCGTCGGCCACGCCGGCGAGGTTGAGCTCGAAGGTGAACCCCTGCTCCATGCGATAACTCGCGTTGACCCGTTGCACGTCGATGAGATTCAGCGCCTCTTTGGCGGCGCGGATCACCCGGGTGTCCTTGGCGGCGATGTCGCGGGCCACCTTCAGCGCGGCCTCGTCCAACTCGCCCCGCGGCACCACCTCGTGCACCGAACCGAAGTGGTGCAGGGTGGCTGCGTCGACAGTGGCGGCGGTGAAGAACAGCCGCCGCATCAGGTGTTGGGGCACCAGCCGGGACAGGTGGGTGGCCGCGCCGAGTGCACCGCGCTCCACTTCCGGGAGTCCGAACACCGCGTCGTCGGAGGCGACGATGACATCGGAGTTGCCGACCAGGCCGATGCCGCCCCCGACGCAGAAACCGTTGACCGCCGCGATCACCGGCACCGCGCACTCGTAGACCGCGCGGAACGCGTGGAAGCAGCCGCGGTTGGCGTCGATGAGCGCGGTGAAGCCTTCGGTGCGCTGCATTTCCTTGATGTCCACGCCGGCATTGAAGCCGCGGCCTTCGGCCCGCAGGATCACCGCGTGGGTTTCCGGGTCCCGGCCCGCAGCGGTGATGGCGTCGCCGAGTTCGAACCATCCTTGGGACGGAATGGCGTTGACCGGCGGGTAGTCGACGGTGACCGCGACTATTCCGGGTTCGAGGGTGGTGGAGGTGATCGTCATGGCACTTCCTGCTGGGTCCGCTGGGGTCAACTACCTAAGCAAGCACTTGCTTGGTACGCTAGCACAGTGACCAATCCGCAAGCAGCCCCCCCGAATGCGAGTGGGATCAACCTCGGTCTGACGGGGCGAGTGGTCCTGGTGACCGGCGGGGTGCGCGGCGTCGGGGCCGGTATCAGCTCGGTTTTCGCCGGGCAGGGCGCGAGGGTGGTGACCTGTGCCCGTCGTCCGGTCGAGGGGTTTCCGCACGAGTTTCACAGCTGCGACATCCGTGACGAAGCGGCCGTCCAGGCCCTGATCGAGACGATCGTGCAACAACACGGCCGCCTCGATGTGGTGGTCAACAATGCCGGCGGTTCGCCGTACGTGCTGACCGCGGAATCCAGCCCGAAGTTCAACCGCAAGATCATCGAGCTCAATCTGATTGGCGGACTGCTGGTTTCGCAGTACGCCAACGACAAGATGCAGGCACAGCCCAGTGGCGGGTCGATCGTCAACATCGGCAGCCTCAGCGGGCGGCGGCCCAGTCCGGGCACCGCGGCCTACGGCGCGGCCAAGGCCGGCCTGGAGAGTCTGACCGAGACGCTGGCCGTGGAGTGGGGGCCGAAGGTCCGGGTGAACGCGTGTGTGGTCGGCATGGTCGAGACCGAGCAGGCCGATCTGTTCTACGGCGACGCCGAGTCGATCGCCGCGATCTCCAAGAACGTACCGCTGGGCCGGCTGGCCCGCCCGGACGATATCGGTTGGGCCGCGGCATTTTTGGCCTCCGACGCGGCGTCCTACATCAGCGGTGCCACGCTCGAGGTACACGGTGGCGGCGAACCACCGCACTATCTAGCCACAACGAACGCAAGCGCGGTCAAGTAGAGGACAGGGGAAACTCATGGGAGTGGTTGACGGCCGGGTTGTCATCGTCACCGGAGCGGGCCGCGGTATCGGCCGCGCGCATGCCTTGGCGTTCGCCGCCGAGGGCGCGCGCGTCGTGGTCAACGACATCGGCGTCGGGCTGGACGGGTCCGCCGGCGAGAGCCCCGCGCAGCAGGTGGTCGACGAGATCAAGGCCGCCGGCGGCGAGGCTGTGGTCAACAGTGACGACGTCGCCGACTGGACGGGTGCCCAGAACCTGATCGACACCGCCGTCGATACCTTCGGCGGCCTGGATGTGCTGGTCAACAACGCCGGGTTCATTCGTGACCGAATGTTGGCCAATACCAGTGAATCCGAGTGGGATGCGGTGATTCGCGTCCACCTGAAGGGGCACTTCGCGACGCTGCGGCACGCCGCGGGCTACTGGCGCCGGCAGATCAAGGGCGGCACCGTCGGTCCCGACGACCTCAACGCTCGCATCATCAACACCAGCTCGGGGGCCGGCCTGCAGGGCAGTGTCGGGCAGGGCAACTACTCGGCGGCCAAGGCCGGCATCGCGGCGCTGACCCTGGTCGGTGCCGCTGAACTGGGACGCTATGGCATCACCGTCAACGCGATCGCGCCGGCCGCCCGCACCCGGATGACCGAGGCGGTGTTCGCCGAGACCATGGCCGCACCCGAAGACGGCGGGTTCGACGCGATGGCGCCGGAAAACGTCTCCCCACTTGTGGTTTGGCTGGGCAGCGTGGAGTCCCGGGACGTCACCGGCAAGGTGTTCGAGGTCGAGGCCGGCCTGATCCGGGTCGCCGAAGGCTGGGCGCACGGACCGCAGATCGACAAGGGAGCCAAGTGGGACCCGGCCGAACTGGGGCCGGTCGTCACCGACCTGCTGGCCAAGTCGCGGCCGCCGGTTCCGGTGTACGGGGCGGGTTCCTGACCCCCTAGCGGCGCACCGCTTCCAGGCTCATCTCGATGAAGTCCAGTCGCCACAGCGACTGAAACAGCCCGCGGCCGAAGTTCTCATACAGCCCGAGCTTGAACGGGTCCGTTTCGTTGTGCGCGACCGCGGCCGCGATTTCGCGGATGGTGCGCTGACCGTTGATGTACTGGACGTAGGGCAGTTCGGTGGCGTTGAGGGTCATGTCCCAGTGCGGTCGGTGGATGACAGCCCCGGACAGGTTGCAGCTCAGGCGCATTCGCGGAACAAAGTCCAGCGCCTCGGCCGCACTGAAGTCGATGGTGTAGCTGGCCTTGGGCCGGTCGCGGTGCGTCGCGATGAAGAAGTGGCAGGCGTTGGCCGTGCGCAGGCGCTCCATCACCGACCACATCTGCCGCTGCGGCAGTGCGCTGATGATCTCGTAGAACTCGGTAGCCGGGTTGGCCAGGCTGTTGACATCGTGCGGGTAGTACGGCGCGTTGTGGAACCAGCGCTGGAACTCCAGGCCAGCCGAGGTGAGCAGGTCCAGACAGTCCCCCGTGGTGAAACTCCGGTCGCGGCCGTGCAGGCAGGTATCGACCAGTCCCGCCTCGTAATACAGGTCCGGTGCCGTATCGCGGTAGACCAGGAAGGGGTGGTTGGGATCGAGCATCGCGATGGTCTCGTTCACCTTTCGGATGCCCTCGTCGTCCTGTTGCAGCCCGAGATCGCGAAAGACCGACTGCACCAGCTCCACTCCGATGCGGCCGTACCTGGCGTAGAGCATCAGTCCGACGGCGCCGTCCGGGCGCAGGCAATCGGCCAGCGCCTTCATACCCAGCTCGGGATCCGCCAGGTGGTGCAGCACCCCGGTTGACATGATCAGGTCGAAATCCCGGCCCAGCGTCGAGACCTCTTCGATCGCGAGGCGGTGCAACTCCAGATTGGACAATCCGTGCCGGTCCTTGAGGTACTGCTCGTGGTCCAGCGACCGCTGGCTGACGTCGATCCCTATCACGCGGGAGGCGCGGTTGTTATAGGCGACGATGGCCGCCTGATTGCTGCCGCAGCCCGCGATGAGGATGTCCATGTCCGGCTTGTAGTCCCGGTCGGGCCAGAACTGGATGGACGCGTGACTGGGGTCGAACCACTGCCACCCGTCCTGCAACCACACCTCGAGATCTTGTATCGGCTCGGGATACGTCCACTTCTCGTACTGGTTGGCGACGACGTCGTTCAGCCGGTCGGTCATGCCAAGAGATGTTAGGGGTCGCAGATGATGATCGGTATTTTGCGGTCTGTCCAGGACTGGTAGTCGTCGAACGACGGATACATCGCGACCAGCTGCGGCCAGTACCGCTCGCGCTCGTCCTCAGTGGCGTCGCGGGCGGTCAGTTCCAGCGTTTCCTTTTTGATCTGCACCTTCACCTCCGGGTTGGCCTTGAGGTTCAGGTACCACATCGGGTGCTTGTCGGAGCCGCCGCGGGAGGCCACCAGGATGACCCGGTCGCCGTCGCGCAGGAAAAGCAGTGGGCTGACCCGGGGTTCACCGGTCTTGCGACCGGTGGTGGTCAGCAGTGCCACCGGGCTGTTGCCGAAGGTGCCGCCCAGACCGTCGCCGCCATTGCGGCGGTACATCCACGTATTGAGCTTGGCCATCCACTTCATGAAGAAATCGGTGAACGGCGAATTCAGGTACCGCGGTTGGGCTTTCGGCATCATTGGTTCCTAGCGCTGGATGAACGGCACGAACCGTGCCCGGATGTGCTGGATCTCGGCCTTGCCGCTGGGACTTTCGGCCGGGATCACGAAGGTCTCGGTGACCCGTCCGACGACCCGGCGGCCGGCGAACGCCACCTTGGTCAGCACGTCGTACTCCGCGTGCACTTCGTCGCCCTCGATGCGGTATTGCGGGGGTGTTGCGTCGGCGATGATCCGGTACTGCGGGTTGCGACTCAGGCTGCGCCGCAGGTGATTTCCGGAGAAACCGTTCTTCACACCCAACTCGATGCGAGTGCAACCGGCGGCGAACGGCACCGCGTCCGCGTCGTGGCTCACCAGTGCGTCGATATAGCTCTGCGCGGCCGCGATGCGGTGCTCGTCGGAAACCGGCACGGCCCGATCAGATGCGCTCGATGATGGTCCCGGTCGACAGCGCGCCGCCCGCGCACATCGTGATCAGCGCGGTGCTCTTGTCGGTGCGTTCCAACTCGTGCAGCGCGGTGGTGATCAGCCGACTGCCGGTGCTGCCCACCGGGTGACCCAGCGCGATCGCGCCGCCGTTGACGTTGACCCGGTCCATGTCGGGCTCGTGCACCCGCGCCCAGGACAGCACCACGGATGCGAACGCCTCGTTGATCTCGACGATGTCGATGTCACCGATCTTCATGCCGGCCTTTTCCAGCACCTTGGCCGTTGACTGCACCGGACCGTCGAGGTGGTAGTAGGGTTCGGCGCCGACGAGTGCCTGGCTGACGATTCGCGCGCGAGGCTTGAGTCCGAGCGACTTGGCTTTGTCTTCGTCCATCCACAGCACCGCCGCGGCACCGTCGGAGATCTGTGACGATGTGCCTGCGGTGTGAATTCCGCCGTCCAGCACGGGCTTCAGCGCGCTCAGCCCCGACAGCGAGGTCTCCCGCAGGCCCTGGTCGCGGTTGATCGTGACGCGTTCGTCGGTCGGTTGCTTGTTCTCGTCGAGCGCGGGGGCTTCGATCGGCGAGATTTCGCGGTCGAAGCGGCCCTCCGCCCACGCCTGCTTGGCCTTCGCTTGCGACTGGTAGCCGAATTCGTCGATTTCGTCGCGGGTGATGCCGCGCCGCTTGGCGATTCGCTCGGCGGCGGTGAACTGGTCCGGCAGGTCGATGTCCCACGAGGCGGGCCGCAGGATGCTGCGGTCGGGGCCGGCGTTGGCGCCGAGGCCCACCCGGCTCATCGCCTCGATCCCGCAGGCGATACCGATGTCGATGGCGCCGGCGGCGATCAGGCCGGCGACCAGACCGTTGGCCTGCTGGCCGCTGCCGCACTGGCAGTCCACGGTCACCGCACCCACGTGGTCCGGCAACCCGGCGACGAGCCAGCTGACCCGGGTGATGTTGTTGGACTGCTCGCCGAACTGTGTCACGCAGCCGCCGATGATCTGCTCGACCTCGCCGGCTTGAAATTCAGACGAGATTCCGGCCTTGTCGACCAGCGCCTTCTGCGTAGCTCCGAGCAGTTCGGTGGCGTGCAGTCCAGAGAGCCAACCGTTGCGCTTGCCGATCGGGCTGCGGGTGGCTTCGACGATTACCGGGTTACCCATGCAGCCAGGCTAGAACACGTTTCATTACTATGACAAGCGAGGATGCCGGACCGCCTTTTGTCTGCGGTGGAGGCGTGTTTTACTGGAACTAGAACTCGTTGCAATTTTAGGAGAACACTCGAATGGCACCCGCAAATATTTCGGCTGACTTCGACTTCCTCGATCCCGACATCAACCTCGCCGGCCTGCCCGTAGCCGAACTTGCGCAACTCCGCGCGTCCGAACCTATCCACTGGGTCGAGGTGCCCGACGGGTGCGGGGGCTTCGAGGACAACGGTTACTGGCTGCTGACCAAGCACGCCGACGTCAAGGAAGTGTCGCGCCGCAGCGACATGTTCTCCAGCTGGCAGAACGGGGCCATCCCCACGTGGCCCAAAGAGATGACGCGGGAGAGCGTCGAGTTGCAGCGCAACGTCATGCTCAACATGGACGCCCCGCACCACACCCGGTTGCGCAAGATCATCTCCCGCGGCTTCACCCCGCGGGCGGTGGGCCGGCTGGAGGACGAGCTGGCCCGGCGCGCGCAGAACATCGCCAAGGAAGCGGCCGCAGCGGGCAGCGGCGACTTCGTCGAGCAGGTGTCGTGTGAGCTGCCGCTGCAGGCCATCGCCGGTCTGCTGGGTGTGCCGCAGGAGGACCGCGACAAGCTGTTCCGCTGGTCCAACGAGATGACCGGCGGGGAGGACCCGGAGTACGCGGACATCGATCCCGCGCAGTCGTCGATGGAACTGATCATGTACGCGATGGCGATGGCCGACGAGCGGGGCAGGAACCCCACCGACGACATCGTCACGACCTTGATCCAGGCCGACATCGACGGTGAGAAACTGTCCGACGACGAATTCGGTTTCTTCGTCATCATGCTGGCCGTGGCGGGCAACGAGACCACCCGCAATTCGATCACTCACGGAATGATCGCGTTCGCGAACAACCCCGACCAATGGGAGCTGTACAAGAAGGAACGTCCCTCGACGACCGCCGACGAGATCGTCCGCTGGGCGACGCCGGTGTCTGCGTTCCAGCGCACCGCCAATGCGGACACCGAGCTGAACGGCGTACAGATCAAGAAGGGCCAGCGGTTGGTAATGTCCTACCGCTCAGCCAATTTCGACGAAGAGGTCTTCGACGATCCGCATTCGTTCAACATCCTGCGCGACCCGAATCCACACGTCGGCTTCGGCGGCACCGGGGCGCATTACTGCATCGGCGCCAACCTGGCGCGGATGACGATCAATCTCATCTTCAACGCCGTCGCCGACCACATGCCCGACCTCAAGCCCATCTCCGAACCCGAACGGCTGCGGTCCGGCTGGCTCAACGGCATCAAACACTGGCAGGTGGACTACACCGGTAAGACCCCGGTGACCTCCTGATGGATTTCGACCTCAGCGCAGAACAAGAGGCTGTCGCCGATGTCGTCACCTCGGTTCTGAGTCGCGAATCGACCTGGGCCGCTTTGGCAGACGGCGGCGTCACGGCGCTGGCGGTTCCCGACCGGCTCGGTGGCGACGGTGTCGGCCTCTCCGAGGTGGGCACCGTGCTGACCGAAGTGGGCCGGCACGGCGCCATCACCCCGGCCCTGGCCACCCTGGGATTTGGCGTGGTGCCCCTGGTGGAGTTGGCGTCCGACGAGCAGCAGGACCGCTTTCTGGCCGGCGTCGCCAAGGGCGGGGTGTTGACGGCGGCGTTGAATGAGCCTGGCCGCGCATTGCCGGACCGGCCCTCGGTGAGTCTCGTCGACGGACGGCTGTCCGGCACCAAAGTCGGTGTCGGATACGCCGATTCGGCCGACTGGATCGTGGTGACCACCGACAGTGCCGTGGTGTTGGTGTCGCCGAAGGCCGATGGCGTCCGGCTGGTCCAAACGCCGACGTCGACCGGTGCTGACGAGTTCACGGTGACCTTCGACGATGTTGCGGTCGGGGAATCCGAGGTGCTGGCCGGTGCGGCACCGGCGCGGGTGAATCAGTTGGCGCTGGCCATGATCGGCGCCTACGCCGATGGTCTGGTGGCCGGCGCGCTGCGGCTGACCGCCGACTACGTGGCTGAACGCAAACAGTTCGGCAAGCCGTTGTCGACGTTCCAAACGGTTGCTGCGCAATTAGCAGAGGTCTACATCGCTTCGCGCACCATCGATTTGGCCGCCAAGACGGTGCTGTGGAAGTTGTCCGAGGGGCTCGACGCCACCGCCGATTTGGATGTCCTCGGGTACTGGCTGGCCGCTCAGGCGCCGCCGGCAATGCAGATCTGCCATCACCTGCACGGGGGCATGGGCATGGACATCACCTATCCGATGCACCGGTACTACTCGTCGATCAAAGATCTGACCCGGCTGCTGGGCGGGTCGTCTCATCGGCTGGAATTGGTGGGAGCGCAATGTTTATAGACCTGACCCCCGAGCAGCGCCAGTTGCAGGCGGAGTTGCGGGAATACTTCTCCAATCTGATTTCGTCGGACGAGGCGAAGGCGATGGAGTCCGACCGGCACAACGAGGCCTACCGCGCGGTCATCCGCCGGATGGGGAAAGACGGCAAGCTCGGTGTCGGGTGGCCAAAAGAATTCGGCGGCTTGGGATTCGGGCCGATCGAACAGTCCATCTTCGTCAACGAGGCGCATCGGGCGGACGTGCCGCTGCCGGCGGTGACGCTGCAGACGGTCGGTCCGGTCCTGCAGCAATTCGGCAGCGATCTGCAGAAGAAGAAGTTCCTGCCGGCGATCCTGGCCGGCGAGGTCCATTTCGCGATCGGCTACACCGAACCCGACGCCGGCACCGACCTGGCGTCGCTGCGCACCACCGCCGTGCGCCAGGGCGACGAGTACATCGTCAACGGGCAGAAGATCTTCACCACCGGCGCGCACGACGCCGACTACATCTGGCTGGCCTGCCGCACCGACCCGGAAGCCGTTAAGCACAAGGGCATTTCGATCCTGATTGTCGACACCAAGGATCCCGGCTACTCCTGGACACCGATCATCCTGTCCGACGGTGCCCACCACACCAACGCCACCTACTTCAACGATGTCCGGGTGCCGGCCGACATGCTGGTCGGCGAGGAAAACGGCGGCTGGCGGTTGATCACCACCCAGCTCAACAACGAGCGGGTGATGCTGGGTCCGGCTGGACGGACCGCGGGGATTTACGACCGCGTGCACGACTGGGCATCCAAGCCCGGTGGCGACGGTGTCACCCCCATCGAGCACGACGACGTCAAGCGGGCGCTGGGCGAGATCTATGCGATGTGGCGGATCAACGAGCTGCTGAACTGGCAGGTGGCCGCAGCCGGTGAGGACATCAACGTGGCCGACGCCGCGTCGACCAAAGTCTTCGGTACCGAGAAGATTCAGTACATCGGACGGCTGGCCGAGGAGGTCGTCGGCAAATACGGCAACCCGGCGGAGCCGGAGACCGCTGAACTCCTGCAATGGCTGGACTCGCAGACCAAACGCAACCTGGTCATCACCTTCGGCGGGGGCGTCAACGAAGTCATGCGTGAGATGATCGCTGCCGCCGGGCTGAAGGTGCCGAGGGTCCCTCGATGACGGATATTCGCGAAGCGGTCGCGGAGATCACCGCCACCGTCGTCGCCGCACCGCGCGTGTCCCGCGACCCGGTGAATCAGCCGATCGTCAACAACTGGGTCGAGGCACTGGGCGACCGTAACCCGATCTACGTGGACGAGGAAGCAGCGAAGGCTGCCGGACATCCGGGAATTGTCGCACCGCCGGCCATGATTCAGGTGTGGACGATGTTCGGGCAGGGTGGCGAACGCCCGACCGACGACCCCATGGGCCCGATCATGCAACTCTTCGACGACGCCGGATACATCGGCGTTGTCGCCACCAACTGTGAGCAGACCTACCACCGCTATCTGCGCCCCGGCGAGCGGGTCACTATCCACTCCGAGATGCGCGACGTGGTCGGCCCCAAACAGACCGGACTGGGCGAGGGCTGGTTCATAAACCAACACATCACCTGGCGCGTCGGTGACGAAGACGTCGCCGAGATGGCTTGGCGCATATTGAAGTTCAAGCCGCGCGAGGCCGATGCAACCGTGTCTGCGGTGCCGGATGACCTGGATGCCGATGCAATGATGCGGCCCGCGGTGTCGCGGGACACCGCGTTCTTCTGGGAGGGCGTCAAAGCCCACGAGTTGCGCATCCAGCGCCGCGGCGACGGCAGCCTGGTGCATCCTCCGGTGCCGGCGGTCTGGCAGCCGCCCGGCGAGCCGGTCGACTACGCGGTGGCCAGCGGCCGCGGCACCGTGTTCAGCTTCGTGGTGCATCACGCGCCGAAGGTGCCGGGCCGCACGCTGCCCTTCGTGATCGCGCTGGTGGAGCTTGAGGAGGGGGTGCGCATGCTGGGCGAGTTGCGGGGTGTCGATCCTGGTGCGGTGAAGATCGGAATGCCGGTTCGCGCAACCTATATCGACTTTCCGGCCGGCGATAGCGGCCCGGAATGGACGCTTCACGCTTGGGAGCCTTCGACATGAGCGCGCCGGTGGTGGAAGTGGGCGTGCAGCTGCCCGAACTGAAGCTGGAGGGCACGCCGACATTCATTATTTCAACGGCGTTGGCCACCAGAGACTTTCAGGATGTGCACCACGACCGGGACCTGGCCCAGGCCAAGGGGTCCAAGGACATCTTCGTCAATATCCTCACCGACACCGGCTTGGTGCAACGCTTCGTCACCGACTGGGCCGGCCCGTCGGCGCGGATCAAGTCGATCGGGCTGCGGCTCGGTGTGCCGTGGTACGCCTACGACACGGTGACCTTCTCCGGTGAGGTTACCGCGGTCGAGGAGGGGCTGATCACGTTGAAGGTGTTCGGCCGCAACAGCCTTGGCGACCACGTGATTGCCAACGTCACGCTGACGATCGGGGATGCGTAATGCTCTCGGGTAAGGCTGCGATCGTCGGCATCGGCGCCACTGACTTCTCCAAGAACTCCGGTCGGTCCGAACTGCGACTGGCGGCCGAAGCGGTCCGGGATGCGTTGGACGACGCCGGGTTATCGCCCGCCGATGTCGACGGCTTGACAACGTTCACAATGGACACCAACAAGGAGATCGCCGTCGCCCGCGCCACCGGTATGGGCGACCTGAAGTTCTTCTCGCAGGTGCACTATGGCGGTGGTGCTGCGTGCGGCACTGTCGCCCACGCCGCGATGGCTGTGGCGACCGGGCTGGCCGACGTCGTGGTGGCCTACCGGGCGTTCAACGAGCGGTCCGGGATGCGTTTCGGGCAGGTACAGACACGTTTGGTGGGAAGCGCTGCGGCTGAAGCCGATTCGACGTCGGCCGACAATTCCTTCTCGTATCCGCACGGGCTCTCCACGCCGGCCGCGCAGGTGGCGATGATCGCGCAGCGATACATGCACTGGTCTGGGGCGACCAGTCGCGACTTCGGTGCCATCTCGGTGGCCGACCGTCGGCACGCCGCCAAGAACCCCAAGGCGTACTTCTACGAGAAGCCGATAACCATTGAGGATCACCAGAATTCGCGGTGGATCGCCGAGCCGCTGCGCCTGTTGGACTGCTGCCAGGAGACCGACGGCGCGGTGGCGTTGGTGATCACCTCGGTCGAACGTGCCAAGGACCTCAAACAGCGCCCGGCCGTCATCGACGGTGCCGCACAGGGCTCGAGTCCTGATCAATACACGATGGTCAGCTACTACCGGCCCGAACTGGGACTGCCCGAGATGGGTCTGGTCGGCCAACAGCTGTGGGCGCAGTCGGGGTTGTCGCCGTCGGATATCCAGACCGCGGTGATCTACGACCACTTCACGCCGTTCACGCTGATTCAGTTGGAGGAGTTGGGGTTCTGTGGCCGGGGCGAGGCCAAGGACTTCATCGCCGACGGCGCCGTAGAGATCGGTGGGCGGTTGCCGATCAACACCCACGGCGGGCAGCTCGGTGAGGCCTACATCCACGGCATGAACGGGATCGCCGAAGGGGTGCGGCAGTTGCGCGGCACCTCGGTGAACCCGGTGCCCGACGTCGGGCATGTGCTGGTCACCGCGGGTACCGGGGTGCCGACGTCGGGATTGATCCTGGGTTAGATGTCGTCCCTGGCGTAGCTCGGCGCCTTTGGTCGCCGAGCGTCACGCCAGCGTGGCGCGGCAAGGTTGGTGGGGGGCGCGGCGGCGCTGTTGGTCGCCGAGCGTCACGCCAGCGTGGCGGAGGGCGTTGAGTGTCATGCCAGTGTGGCGGGGCAGGATTGGTGGGGGGTTGCGGCGGTGCTGTTGGTCGCCGAGCGTCACGCCAGGGTGGCGGCGGGCGTTGAGTGTCGTGCCAGTGTGGCGCGGTAAGGTTGGTGGGGGGTTGCGGCGGCGCTGTTGGACGCTGAGCGTCACGCCAGGGTGGTGGCGGGCGTTGAGTGTCAAGCCAGTGTGGCGGGGCAGGATTGGTGGGGGTTGCGGCGGCGCTGTTGGTCGCCGAGCGTCACGCCAGGGTGGCGGCGGGCGTTGAATGTCATGCCAGTGTGGCGGGGCAGGATTGGTGGGGGGGTGCGGCGGCGCTGTTGGTCGCCGAGCGTCACGCCAGGGTGGCGGCGGTCGTTGAGTGTCAAGCCAGTGTGACGGGTTGTGGATCGCGCGCTGTCGGTGAGCTGACGACTTGTCGCAGCCATGGAACCCTACGGTTCCATGCCCGAACTATTTGTCGGCAGTGAGGCCGTCGCCAACGGCGATATCGTCAAGAGCGCACTACGAACGCGCTACAAGAAGCTACTTCGTGACGTATACGTCGGTCCGCATGACGAGTTGACACCAGAGGTGCGGGCCAGAGCGGCATGGCTGTGGTCGCGACGGAGAGGCATCGTCGCGGGTATGACGGCGAGTGCGGTGCACGGTGCGAAGTGGGTCGACGCTTGTGCGCCTTTGGAAATCCTGCATACTAATCGGAACCCGTTGCCAGGTCTGAAGGTTCGGGGTGATCGCATCGAAGATGACGAGGTTGTTCACGTCCGCGGGATGCCGGTGACAACTCCGGCCCGGACTGCCTTGGACATGGGTTGCTGGTATCCGACCGACGATGCCGTTGAGGCTCTGGATGCGTTGTTCGCCGCGGTCGACATCAAGGATGCGGATGTGGAATTGCTCTGTCAGCGCTACCCCACTCGGCGCGGTATCCGGCGGGCACGGACTGCGCTCGAGCTGGCCGACGGTGGCTCGCAATCGAGAAAGGAAACGTGGCTCCGCTTGCTGCTGATCCGGGCTGGTTTTCCGCGGCCGGGCACCCAGATAACGGTGTGCGACGAGGCGGGCGAGGCTTTCGCTTATCTCGACATGGGTTGGGAGGAAGTGAAAGTCGCTGTGGAGTACGACGGGGAACAGCACCGAGTCAATAGTTGGCAGTACAACTGGGATCGCACGCGGCAAGAGAAGATCAGGGCCCGTGGATGGATTGACATCCGGGTGCTGTCTGGGGATCGTCCGGCCGACATCATCAAGCGTGTCGCAGCGGCGCGTGCCAGTCGCGGGTGCGCAGACCGGCTGCGGCTGTCACGCTAGCGTGACGTTCGGCGGGGTGAGCAAATCTGTGGTGAGCAAACGGCTGCGTGGGCCACGCTGGCGTGACGTTCGGCGTCGACAGCCACGCTAGCGTGACGCTCGGCGGGGTGACGCTCGGCGGGGGTGAGAGGGTGGCGTTCGGCGGGGGTGAGCAAATCTGTGGTGAGCAAACGGCTGCGTGGGCCACGCTGGCGTGACGTTCGGCGTCGACAGCCACGCTA